>NZ_BAAGQD010000017.1:280477-295771 GCF_054783655.1 Nocardioides salsibiostraticola
GGGCCTGGCCGGGGCTGATGGGTTCCCCGGTGTCGAGGTGCGCGGGCTTCAGGCCGCCGATGAGGGTGTCGTAGTCGAGGTGGATGACCGCGGTCGCAGAGACGCCACCGGAGCGGGGTGCGTCTTCAGCTCGGAAGGATTCGATGAGTTCACAGAACGCTTCACCCATGCGTTTCGGGGTCGCGATCCGTTCGGTCAGTTCCTCGACGTCGTCGGTCTCCTCGGCCTTGTCCTTAGAGGCCCGGTGTTTTGGGGCGGCGAAGGCGAGGAGGAGTTTGCGGAACATTGCTCCTTGGGCGGAGGGGATCACGAACCTGCCCCGCACGGCCCCGGTGCCGTCGTCGTGCATGGTGAGCTTTGTCTTGTCGCGGGCTGAGTCTTCCTCTTTCCCCAACTGTTCTGCCTCATAGGCTTCGGCACCTTCGGGGTCCAGGACCTCCCAGACCCGCCAGCCGAGGATCTTCAACGTCTTGGCGTCGAACTCGGACGCGTTCTCGATCAGGACCTTCTCGACCTCAGCCACGGTTTCGGGTGGGCACTTGTCGGTGGGCAGGGAATCCACGGCACGGGCGATGACTTCTGCTTGTTCGACGTGAAGGTCACCGGTGGCCAACGCGCAGCGGGTCTGCTCGTGGGTGTCGAGTGCCTTCGCCTGCTTGACCCGCCGGTTCGCTTCGCTTCGGGTGAGTTTCGTGGTGTGAGCCAACCAGTTCGCCGTGGAAGTCCCGCCGGTGTCGCCGGCGACGTCACGGCGGTCGGCCTCAGCCAGGACCCGGCTGCCGAGTTCAGCGACCTGGGCCTCCAACTCGGTGAGGAGGAGAACTGCTTCGCGGGCGTCATCGTCCCTCATCGACCACGTCGTGTGACCGGTCACGGACGCCAGATTGGCCTGGATATCGCACGCAGCAGCCACGATCGGGTGATCCCGATTCAGAGTGCTGGTGTCCTTGGCCATGTGTCTATT
The DNA here is from genome assembly GCF_054783655.1 of Nocardioides salsibiostraticola. Taxonomy (NCBI): domain Bacteria; kingdom Bacillati; phylum Actinomycetota; class Actinomycetes; order Propionibacteriales; family Nocardioidaceae; genus Nocardioides; species Nocardioides salsibiostraticola. The sequence continues at coordinate 281,442 of NZ_BAAGQD010000017.1, forward strand.
CCAGCACTGAGCACCGACACTCCGACCCCGAAATCGGGGTTATCCACAAACAGAACACCAACAAGAGAGTAACAGTATTCAAACAAGGAATCGAAGCGAATCTGGGGGCAGAGGAGGGCGGATGCCGGCTACGACATCGACGAACTGAAACGATGCGACATGGTCTCGAGCAGCAGAGCGGCGCCGGGGATGCGGGACCCATCGGTCATCGCAGCGCTTCCTCGCCGAAGGGTTGGTAGACGGGAGTCCACCAGGCACGGTCGAGCCGGCGCTCGAGCTCGCTGTCCGCGACGTCGTCGCCGACACCTTCAGCGCGCGCGGCCTGAGCCACGGCCAGCGCTATTCGCTTACTCACGGCCTGCACCTGGTCGAGGGCGGGCAGCACACCCTCAGCGCTCGCGCCGGATCGGCACGGGCTTTGATCGGCGACTCCGATCGCAGCGGCGCGGAGCATGGCATCGGTGATCGTGGTTGCGTTGGAGATGCGGGCGCCCTGGCCGATTCCTGGGAAGACGTAGATGTTGTTCGACTGCGAGATCGTGTGGGTCACCCCGTCGTGGACAACAGGCTCGAACGGGCTGCCAGTAGCGATCAGTGCGCGTCCATCGGTCCACTTCATGAGGTCCGCGGGCGTGGCCTCGGCGTGGCTGGTCGGGTTGGACAGGGGCATGACGATCGGTCGTTCAGTGGCGTCGGCCATCGCCATGATGACGGACCGACTGAACAGCCCTCCTTGGCCGGAAACACCGATCAAGACCGTGGGGCGAGCGTGGGTCACGACCGTTTCGAGGGTCGTCGGGCCTTCGGCCGTCGCCCACTCGGCGACGCGCGCCCATGGCTGGGCGAACCGTTGTTGGAAGTCGACCAGGTCATCTCGTCGATCGTGCAGTAACCCGGAGGCATCGGTCAGGAACAACTGCGACTCGGGATCATCGACGCCCTCTGCCGCGATCGCGTCGGCCAGCATTCCGGCAATACCGGTTCCGGCGGATCCAGCGCCGACGATGCAGATTCGCTGGTCGGCGAGCGTCGAGCCGGTGACTGCTGCCGCGGAGTGGATGGCGGCGAGGGTCACTGCTGCCGTCCCTTGAATGTCGTCGTTGAAGCTGAGCACGCGATCCCGGTAGCGGTTCAGCAGCGTGGTGGCGTGATGGCCGGCAAAGTCCTCCCACTGCAAGAGAACACGAGGGAATCGAGCAACGAGCGCCTCGACGAATCGTTCGACGAACTCGTCGTAGTCCGCGCCGACGATGCGCTCATGCCGCCACCCGAGATAGAGCGGGTCATCGAGGAGTTGCTGATTGTTGGTCCCCGCGTCGAGGAAGATCGGCAGGGTGCGACCGGGATCTACACCTCCGGCCGCGGTGTACAGCGAAAGTTTGCCGATCGGGATGCCCATTCCCCCAAGGCCTTGGTCGCCGAGGCCGAGGATGCGTTCGCCGTCGGTCACGACAATGACGTCGACGTCGTCGTCGAGCGCATCGAACTGCGCGGTCATCCGGTCTCGATCCGGATAGCTCACGAACAGCCCGAGTGGCCGACGGTAGATGTGGCTGAATTCCTCGCACGCCAGACCCACCGTCGGGGTGTAGAGGATCGGAAGCATCTCGTCCAACTGGCCATCGACGAAGCCGTAGAACAGTGTTTGGTTGGTGTCTTGAAGTGCGCGGAGAAAGACGTGCCGCTCCAGGTCGTCGTGGAGCCGATCGAACTTGTTACGCAACCGCGCGCACTGCTCGGCCATCGTCTCCACCCTCGCGGGCAACAAGCCTTCGAGGGCGTAGGTTTTACGTTCGGCTCGGGTGAATGCGGTGCCCTTGTTGCGCCGTGGGTCGTTGAGCAGCGCTCGACCCGTCATGTCGCTCACCATCGCCCACCGTTCCGGTTGCGGCCGACCAGGATGGTGGGCGGGCTAGGTGGTGGCTGAGTCATCTCTGGTCCTTTGACGTCGGGCGGTGGATCGTCAGAGCGCTTGGCAGCGATCTGCCATGGGAACTCGGTTGCACCCCTCTGAGCATCCCGGAGCTCCGGTGGGTGTCCTGAAACCCGCCTCGCAGCATCGGCTGACACCCGAGTTGGTCGTGTGCCCGAGATCGAGGCAAGAGTCGGACTGAGGCACACGGCTGAGTCGTCGGAGAAGTGTTGATAAACGGTGCTCAGAACTCGATCTGTTCGGCAGGGACGACCTCGGTTGTGACGCCGGGGTACTGCGTGTCCTCGACGAAGAAGTTGGTGAACGCGATCATCTGCTCCGCGCCGACCGAAACGGTGCGGCCGTCGGGAAGGGGCAGGTCCCACGGCCCGACGTCCGTGGTGTGGGAGTCGGAAACCAGGGTGGTGTCGTAGCCCTCGATCAGGGCGCGCATCGTCGTGGTGCGGATGCAGGCGTCCGTTGCCGCGCCACAAATGACGAGCCGCCCCACCTCGAGTTCGTTGAGCGTGTCTCGCAATGGGGTGTCGGTGAAGGCGTCGAGGTAGCGCTTCGCGATGACCGTCTCCCCGGCAGTCGGTGCCACCTCGGGGACGATGCGCCATCCGTCGGACCCCGGGTCCATGGGACCGCCCTGCGTTTCGTGCTGGATCCACAGCACAGGTGCGTCGACGGCCTTGGCGCGGCTGATGAGCCCACGGATGCGTCCGTAGACCTCGGTGCGCTCGTAGCCGTCGTTGGTGTTGGCCTGCTGGACGTCGACGACGAGCAGCGCGGTCCGAGTTCCGTTCAGTGTGCCCACCGAGCCACGCTAAAACGCGATCAGGATGAGCGCAAGCAGCTCAGCCTTTGATTGCGCGGTGGATCAGGGGGCGGTCGCGCTCCGGTCGTTGTAGGCCCCTGCTTCTTCCTGACCCGACAACTTCTGGATGGCCGTCATGATCTCGTCGGTCAGGACCCGGCGGGCCTTGCCCAGGGGTACGCCGTCGAAACGTCCGACTGACGTGATGGGTTCACCGAAGGCGACCGAGACGGGAACCCGGCGGGGAATCGAGGTCCCCACCGGCTGAATGTTCTCGGTGCCGATCAATCCGACCGGGACGACCGGCACGCCGGCGGTGAGCGCGAGGTGGGCGACTCCGGTGCGGCCCCGGTAGAGAAGGCCGTCGCGTGAACGGGTGCCCTCGGGATAGATGCCGAACGCCTCCCCGCGTCCCAGCACCTCGAGTGCGACGTCGAGGCTGGCCAGAGCCGCCTTGGTGTCGTCGCGGTCCACCGGCAGCATCCCGAGCCCCTCGAACCAGGCCTTGGTCAAGAAGCCCTTGATGCCGGGCCCCTCGAAGTAGTCGGACTTGGCCAAGAAGACAACCTTGCGCGGCAACAGCACAGGGATGACGGCGGAGTCGACGAAACTGAGGTGGTTGCTCGCCAGGATCACCCCGCCCGTGGCGGGCACGTTCTCGAGGCCGCGTACGTCGGGGCGCCAAACGGCTTTGGCGATCGGAGGCACGACACGGTGCAGGACCTTGTACATCACGCTCCGAGTGTGGCGGTTACCGACGGGTCAGCCCACTTCCAGTCTCACGGCGCCGCAGAATCGCTCCCGTTGGAGCCGACTCAGAGCCGCAGCACCTTGGCGGTAAGCCCTTGTGAGCATCTGGTCCACATGGCCCGAAACTACCCGAATACACGAAAGATTCGCTCGGCTGTATAGTCATACACATGACGTTGAAAAGGATCGCGGTCGCTGGAGCAAGCGGGTACGCCGGGGGTGAGGTGCTCCGCCTGCTGCTGAGCCACCCCGGGGTCGAGATCGGAGCCCTCACGGGCGGCTCGAACGCGGGGGAGTTGCTGGGCACCTTGCAGCCGCACCTGGTCCCGCTCGCCGACCGGGTTCTCGAGCCGACCAACGCCGAGACCCTGGCCGGTCATGACGTGGTCTTCCTCGGGCTTCCGCACGGACAGTCCGGCGAGATCGCGGCCCAGTTGGGGCCCGACACCCTGGTCATCGACTGCGGCGCCGACTTCCGACTGTTGGATCCCTCCGACTGGGAGCGCTTCTACGGCGGCGACCATGCCGGCACCTGGCCCTACGGTCTGCCTGAACTCCCCGGCCAGCGGGAAGTCCTCCGGTCGGCCACCCGCATCGCCGTACCCGGTTGCTACCCGACGGTGTCCACTCTGGCGCTGCTCCCCGCCCTGGCCGCGGGTCTGGTCGAGCCGGATCTGGTCGTCGTGGCCGCCTCGGGCACCAGCGGCGCCGGCAAGGCCGCCAAGACGCACCTGCTCGGCAGCGAGATCATGGGCAACGCCAGTGCGTACGCCGTGGGCGGCACCCACCGGCACACTCCGGAGATCACGCAGAACCTCGGGCTGGTCACCGACGCGGACCTCAAAGTCAGCTTCACCCCGATGCTGGTGCCGATGTCTCGCGGCATCCTGGCGACCTGCTCGGCTCCGCTGGCGGGCTCGGTGAGCGCCGATGACGCCTACGCCGCCTATCTCAGTGCGTACGCCGAAGAACCGTTCGTCCACGTCCTGCCCCAGGGCCAATGGCCCCAGACCCAGTCGGTCATCGGGTCGAACGCCGTGCACCTCCAGGTCACCGTCGACCCGACGGCGAACCGCCTGATCGCGGTCGGCGCCGTGGACAACCTCGCCAAGGGAACCGGCGGCGCTGCGGTCCAGTGCATGAACCTCGCGCTCGGACTCGAAGAGTCCTTGGGCCTCACCACAGTGGGAGTCGCACCATGACCGAATCCTCGAACGCCACCTTCAACATCCAGCAGTTCCCCGAGACCCTCGCCGTGGTCCGCCTCGGACCGGGTGCCGAGATCCCCACTTGGGCGGAGTCGTCGTCGATCTTCTCGATCACCGCGACCGCCACCGAGACCTCGGTGGTCTGCGCGGCTCGCAGCGTGCCGGCGAAGGCCGTGCACCAGAAGCCCTTCACGGCCTTCGCCGTGGAAGGCCCCCTGGACTTCAGCCTGACCGGCATCCTCGCCGGACTACTGGCGCCGCTGGCCGAGGCCGACATCAGCGTCTTCACGCTCTCGACGTTCGACACCGACTGGATCCTGATCCCGGTCGCGCGCGCCGCCGACGCCGCTGAGGTCTGGACCAACCAGGGACACACGGTGGCTCCCGCCGTACCGGTCACGAAGGGCAAGAACAAGTGAGCTGCACTGGATTGCTCCCTCAGCGCACCCCCCTCCGGGCCTCGCTGCGCTCGTATCCTCAGGGGGTGGCGTCGTGAGCGTCACCCAACCGCAAGGCTTCTCCGCTGCCGGAGTGCCCGCGGGCCTGAAGTCCACTGGGGCCAAGGACGTCGCCCTGGTCGTCAATCACGGCCCCCACTTCGACTCGGCCAGTGTCTTCACCAGCAACCGGTGCAAGGCCAACCCGATCCTCTGGAGCCAGGAGGTCGCCAAGAACGGTGTCGCCCGGGCCATCGTGCTGAACTCCGGTGGTGCCAACTGTTACACCGGTCCCGAGGGGTTCCAGACCACCCACGCCGTCGCCGAGCGCGTCGCCGAACTCGTCGGGATCGACGCCTTCGACGTGTTGGTCTGTTCCACCGGTCTCATCGGTCTGACCAATCCGCGCCAGCAGGTGCTCGACGGTGTCGACGGCGCCCACGCGGCCCTCTCCGACGACGCGAAGCTCGCAGGCAACGCCGCCGCGGAAGCCATCATGACCACCGACTCGGTGAGCAAGCAGGTTGTGGTCGAAGGAGCCGGATGGTCGATCGGCGGAATGGCCAAGGGAGCCGGCATGCTGGCCCCCGCGTTGGCCACGATGCTCGTGGTGATCACCACCGACGCGATCGTCCCCGCCGCCGACCTCGACCGCGCCTTGCGTGCGGCGACCCGGGTCAGCTTCGACCGACTCGACTCCGACGGTTGCATGTCCACCAACGACACGGTCAGCGTCCTGGCCAGCGGGGCCAGCGGCATCACACCCTCGCTGCCGGACTTCACCGAAGCGCTCACCCAGGCCTGCACCGACCTGGCCATGCAGTTGCTCAAGGATGCCGAGGGTGCCGATCACGAGATCGCCATCACGGTCCTCAACGCAGCGTCCGAGGACGAGGCCGTCGAGGTCGGTCGCAGCGTCGCACGAAGCAACCTTTTCAAGGCCGCCGTCTTCGGCAAGGACCCCAACTGGGGCCGCGTGCTGGCCAGCATCGGGACCACCCAGGCCGCCTTCGACCCCGCCGACCTCGACGTCGCGATGAACGGTGTCTGGGTCTGTCGATCCTCCACCCCCGCCGAGGACCCCACCGGAGTGAACCTCGAGGACCGCGAGGTCAGCGTGACCATCGACCTCAAGTCCGGATCCGAGCGGGCCACGATCTGGACCAACGACCTCACCCATGCCTACGTCCACGAGAACAGTGCGTACTCATCATGAATTCTGAAGACACCAAGCCCACCGCACCCATCAAGCCAGCCGTGCCGAACCCGGAGCCCGGCAAGCCGGATCAGAACAAGGCGCGGATCCTGGCCGGGGCGTTGCCCTGGCTCAAGCGCTACCACGGGAAGATCGTCGTGGTGAAGTACGGCGGTAACGCCATGACCGACGACACCCTCAAGCGAGCCTTCGCCGAAGACATCGCGTTCCTCCGCTTCGCCGGATTCCGACCCGTCATCGTGCACGGTGGCGGCCCCCAGATCTCGAAGATGCTGGACCGGTTGGGCATCGAGTCCGAGTTCAAGGGCGGCCTACGAGTCACCACCCCCGAGGCGATGGACGTCGTCCGGATGGTCCTGGTCGGTCAGGTGCAGCGCGAACTGGTCGGCCTGATCAACGAGCACGGTCCGCTCGCGGTGGGCCTGTCCGGTGAGGACGCCGGGCTCTTCACCGCCGAACCGACCAACACGATCGTCGACGGCGAGGAGGTGGATCTCGGCCTGGTCGGTGAGGTCGCCCGCGTGCGCCCCGAGTCGGTCATCGACATCATCGACGCCGGTCGAATCCCCGTGGTCTCCAGTGTGGCTCCCGACGTCAACGGGCTGGTGCACAACGTGAACGCAGACTCGGCGGCTGCGGCCCTGGCGGTGGCGTTGAAGGCGGAGAAGCTGCTCGTCCTGACCGACGTCGAAGGCCTCTACCTCGACTGGCCGGACCCCGATGAGGTGGTCGGCGAGATCAGCCCCGAATCTCTCGAGAAGATCGTGCCCGACCTGGCCTCCGGCATGGTCCCGAAGATGAAGGCCTGCCTCGAGGCGCTGCAGGGCGGCGTACCTCGTGCCACCGTGGTCGACGGCCGTGAGCCCCACGCCGTCCTCCTCGAGCTCTTCACCGACGAGGGCGTCGGGACCCAGGTCCTGCCCGGGGTGGAGACCAAGACCCGCAAGGCACGGGAGATCTCATGACCGACGCTGCGGACACGGCTGGATCCGAGTGGATCGAGCGCTACCAGGACTCCCTGATGAACACCTTCGGCCCGCCGAAGATGGTGCTCACCCGGGGGCAGGGTGCCCACGTGTGGGACGCCAACGGTAAGGAGTACGTCGACTTCTTGGGCGGCATCGCCGTGAACACCCTGGGTCACGCCCACCCAGCCCTCATTTCGGCGGTCAGCGAGCAGATCTCGACCCTGAGCCACGTGTCCAACTTCTTCACCACTCCGTTGCAGGTGGAGCTGGCCGAGACCCTGCTGTCGCTCGCGGCGTACGACGGGGTCGAGGGTCGGGTGTTCTTCTGCAACTCCGGTGCCGAGGCCAACGAGGCTGCGCTGAAGATGACCCGGCTCACCGGTCGGACACACATCGTCGCGATGGAGGACGCGTTCCACGGTCGCACGATGGGCAGCCTCGCCCTGACATCGAAGGAGGCCTACCGGGCTCCGTTCGAGCCGCTCCCCGGTCACGTGACGTGGGTGCCGTTCGCGGACGAAGAGGCGCTCGCTGCGGCCGTGACCGACGAGACCGCAGCGGTGATCATCGAACCGCTGCAGGGTGAGGCCGGCGTCAACGTCGCCTCGAAGGAGTTCCTGCAGGCGGCCCGTCGCATCACCCAGGAGCACGGCGCGCTGCTGTGGTTGGACGAGGTCCAGAGCGGCATGGGCCGCACCGGACACTGGCTGGCCAGTCACCCCTCCGGTGTGACCCCCGACATCGTCACGCTGGCCAAGGGACTGGGCGGGGGAGTCCCCATCGGGGCCTGCCTGGGCTTCGGTCCGGCGGCGCACCTGTTCGGCCCCGGCAACCACGGCACGACCTTCGGGGGCAACCCCTTGTCGTGCGCGGCAGCATTGGCGGTCATCGAGACGATCCGGAACGAGGGTCTGCTCGAGCGCGCCACCACGGTGGGAGAGCGCCTGCGCGCAGGAGTGTCGACCGACGCCCGGGTCACCGAGGTCCGTGGAGTCGGTGTCCTGGTCGGCATCAGCCTGAGCGAGGCCAAGGCTCCCGAGGTGGTCGCTGCGGCCCAGGAGTCCGGGTGGATCATCAACGCCACCGGACCCGACCGGATCCGTCTCGCGCCGCCGCTGGTGGTCACCGACGTCGACGTCGCCGAGTTCTTGGCTGCGTGGCCGGGCTTCCTCGACGTCGCCCAGGTAGCGGTCTCCGGATGAGGCCCCAGATGAGGCACTTCCTGAGGGACGATGACCTGAGCCCTGCCGAACAGCACGAGGTACTGAACCTGGCCGCGGCGTTCAAGGCCTCGCCGTACGCCGCGCGTCCCCTCGAGGGACCGCGTTCGGTGGCCATGATCTTCGACAAGCCCACGTTGCGGACCCAGACCTCGTTCGCCGCCGGTATCGCGGAACTGGGCGGCAACCCCATGCTCGTCGAAGGACGTTTGGCGGGCATCGGCATCCGCGAGTCCGTCGAGGACGTGGCGCGGGTCCTGGGCCGTCAGAGTGCGGCCATCGTGTGGCGGACCTTCCACCAGTCGGATCTCGAACTGATGGCGCAGTGGGCCGGGGTCCCGGTCGTCAACGCACTGACCGACGACTTCCACCCCTGCCAGGTCGTGGCCGACCTGCTCACCATCCGCGAACAGCGCGGCGATCTCGCGGGACGCACGGTGGCCTTCGTCGGTGACGGCGCCTGCAACATGGCCAAGTCGTGGATGCTCGCCGGGACCACGGCCGGGATGCACGTACGCATCGGCGCCCCAGGCGACTACCTACCCGACGACGCCACCCACGCGACCGCGTCCGGCATCGCCGCCACCACCGGCGGCAGCGTCGTGGTCGACACCGATGCGCAGGCTGTCGTGCGAGGCGCCGACGTCGTGGTGACCGACACCTGGATCTCCATGGGCAAGGAGGACGAGCAGGGGGCCCGCGAGCACGTGTTTGCGCCGTACTCCCTGACCGCCGACCTGATGGCCCTGGCCCACGACGAGGCGATCGCGCTGCACTGTCTGCCGGCCTACCGCGGCAAGGAGATCGCCGCCGAGGTTCTCGACGGGCCGCAGAGCGTCGTCTGGGACGAGGCGGAGAACCGCCGACACGCTCAGAAGGCGATTCTCGCCTTCGTGCTGGGTTCTGCCCCGTCATCCCCGTCAGCCCCGTCAGGGGAGGAGGTGCGGACGCCATGACCGAAGGAGCAGTGCGCCCCACCACCAAGAACGCCCGGTTGCAGCTGATCATCGACCTCGTCGCCAGGCACGAGGTGCACTCGCAGAGCGAGCTCTCCGAGTTGCTGCGCGCCGACGGCATCGAGGTCACCCAGGCCACGCTGTCCCGGGACCTGGTCGAACTCGACGCCCTCAAGGTGCGCTCCGCCGGGGGCGGGATGGTCTACGCCGTTCCCGCCGAGGGCGGTGACCGACGACCCTCGGCGCCGACCGGCACCGACGCCGCCATGCAGCGCCTCGCGCGCTGGTGCGGTGAGTTGCTCGTCAGCGCCGACGCCAGCGCCAACCTCGTCGTGCTCCGTACCCCGCCCGGAGCAGCCCAACTACTCGCCTCGTCCTTCGACAAGGTCGAACTGCCCGAGGTCCTCGGCACCATCGCCGGGGACGACACCGTGCTGGTCATCAGCCGCGACCCGGCCGGGGGCGAGGAACTCGCCCGCCGATTCCTGGCCCTGGCCAGCGACACCAAGCACGACCTGACCAAACCAGACCAGAAGCCCAACAACTTGAAGGAACCCATCACGTGAGCAAGGTCCTGACCTCACTTCCCACGGGCGAACGCGTCGGAATCGCGTTCTCCGGCGGCCTCGACACCTCTGTCGCAGTCGCCTGGATGCGCGAGAAGGGTGCCATCCCGTGCACCTACACCGCCGACATCGGCCAGTACGACGAACGCGACATCTCCGGCGTACCCGATCGCGCCAAGGAGTACGGCGCCGAGTTGGCTCGCGCCGTCGACTGCCGCACCCAGCTGGTCGAGGAGGGCTTCGCCGCTATCGCCTGCGGCGCCTTCCACATCCGCTCCGGCAACCGGACCTACTTCAACACCACGCCGCTGGGTCGCGCGGTCACCGGCACGATGCTGGTCCGCGCCATGCACGAGGACGGCGTCGACATCTGGGGCGACGGCTCCACCTTCAAGGGCAACGACATCGAGCGGTTCTACCGTTACGGACTGTTGGCCAACCCCGATCTGCGGATCTACAAGCCGTGGCTGGACGCCGACTTCGTCCACGAGCTCGGCGGCCGTGACGAGATGAGCCAGTGGCTCGTCGCGCGTGGATTGCCCTACCGCGACAGCCAGGAGAAGGCGTACTCCACCGACGCCAACATCTGGGGCGCGACGCACGAGGCCAAGACCCTCGAGCACCTCGACACCTCCCTGGAGATCGTCGAGCCGATCATGGGCGTGAAGTTCTGGGATCCGTCGGTCAACATCGAGACCGAGGACGTCTCGATCCGTTTCGAGGCCGGTCGTCCGGTCGCGATCAACGGCGTGGAGTTCAGTGACCCCGTCGCACTGGTGCACGAGGCCAACACCATCGGTGGCCGGCACGGGTTGGGCATGTCCGACCAGATCGAGAACCGCATCATCGAGGCCAAGTCCCGCGGCATCTACGAAGCACCTGCGATGGCGTTGCTGTGGATCGCCTACGAACGACTGCTGAACGCGGTTCACAACGAGGACACCATCGCCAGCTACCACTCCGAGGGTCGTCGACTCGGCCGGCTCCTCTACGAGGGCCGCTGGTTGGACCCCCAGGCCCTGATGATCCGCGAGGCGCTGCAGCGCTGGGTCGCCTCCCTGGTCACCGGCGAGGTCGTCCTGCGGCTGCGCCGCGGCGAGGACTACTCGATCCTGTCGACCGACGGTCCGGCCTTCTCCTACCACCCGGACAAGCTGTCGATGGAGCGCACGGAAAACGCCGCCTTCGGCCCCCTGGACCGGATCGGCCAGCTGACCATGCGGAACCTCGACATCGCGGACAGCCGCGCCAAGCTCGAGCTGTACGCCGGCCAACCCCTCGAACAGGGCCAGGTCCTGGTCGAGAACGGCACGCTCTACGGCGAGCTGGAGCCCGGTGGAGCCAGCCGGATCACCGAGAACCCCCGCTCTGACTCGTTCCTCGACGACGAAGCGTTGGACGCGGCGGCGATGGAGTTCGGCACCGACTGATGACACCGCTGCTACGGGTCACCGCCCGGGTGATCCCCGTCGCGGCGTCCGGCGAGGTCCTGCTCCTGGAGGATCAGGACCCCGCCCACCCCGGAACGACCCGTTGGGGAACGATCGGAGGCGCCGTCGACGCGGGGGAGACCCTGACCGAGGCGGCCCTCCGCGAACTCCACGAGGAAACCGGCATCGTCGCCCAGGCTGCGTCTCTGATCGGGCCGTTCCATCAAGACCGTCATGAGTTCAGCTACGACGGGCGCGCCTATCTCGGTGACTCGACGTTCTTCGCCATGGAGCTAGAACGCGACACGGAGATCAGTTTCGCGCACCTGGAACCAGCCGAGGTCGACACGGTCCTCGCGGCACAATGGTGGTTGCCGCAGGAACTGGCCACCCGAGGAAGGGTGGTTACCCCCGACCTGTGTGACGTGATGGTGCGTGCCGTTCAGGCGGTGCAGGCCGTCCGTACCCGAGATGTTCTACAAGGAGACCAGTGAGCACGACCAACGAAGGCGCCCTGTGGGGAGCACGTTTTGCCGGGGGACCCTCACCGGAGTTGGAGGCGCTGTCCCGATCGACCCACTTCGACTGGCGGCTGGCGCCGTACGACCTAGCTGGTAGTCGCGCCCACGCCGGGGCGCTGTTCCGGGCGGGCCTGCTGACCGAGGCGGATCACGGCGAGTTGACCCGAGGGATCCAGGCGCTCGAGGCGGCGTACGACGCCGGCACCCTGCGTCCGGATCCCAGCGACGAGGATGTCCACGGGGCCCTCGAACGGCTTCTGTTGGTGGAGGTGGGCACCGAGATCGGCGGGCGACTCCGCGCGGGTCGTAGTCGCAACGACCAGATCGCCACCCTGTTCAAGGTGTTCCTCCGAGAGCACGCCCAGATCGTCCGGGGAATGGTCCTCGATCTGGTGGAAGCGCTGGCCGTCCAGGCCGAGGATCACCTGGGGGAGCAGCCCACGATCATGCCGGGACGAACTCATCTCCAACACGCCCAACCGGTCCTCCTGGCCCATCACCTGTTGGCGCACGCCTGGCCCCTGCTGCGCGACGTCGACCGTCTGGCCGACTGGGATGCCCGGGTGGCGGCGGATTCGCCGTACGGCTCGGGTGCTCTGGCGGGATCCACCCTCGGTCTGGACCCCGAGGCGGTGGCTCGGGATCTCGGCTTCTCGGGATCCAGCGCCAACTCCATCGACGGCACCGCGGCCCGCGACTTCGTGGCCGAGTTCGCCTTCGTCACCGCCCAGATCGGCGTCGACATCAGCCGGCTGGCCGAAGAGGTGATCCTGTGGTCCACCCGCGAGTTCGGGTTCAGCACTCTGCACGACTCCTGGTCGACCGGGTCGAGCATCATGCCGCAGAAGAAGAACCCCGACATCGCCGAACTGGCTCGGGGCAAGGCGGGAAGGCTGATCGGGAACCTGGCCGGACTGCTGGCCACCCTCAAGGCCCTCCCGTTGGCCTACAACCGGGACCTCCAGGAGGACAAGGAACCCGTCTTCGACTCGGTGGACACCCTCGAGGTGTTGTTGCCGGCGTTCACCGGAATGATCGCGACCCTGACCTTCGACCGTGAGCGCATGGCCGAGTTGGCGCCGCAGGGGTTCTCCCTGGCGACCGACGTCGCGGAATGGCTGGTGCGCAACGGCACCCCGTTCCGGGTCGCCCACGAGGTTGCCGGGGCCTGCGTACGGCGCTGTGAGGAGCGAGGAATCGAACTCCACGAACTCAGCGACGACGACTTCGCCCAGATCTCTCCCCAGCTGACCCCCCAGGTGCGAGACGTCCTCACTGCCGAGGGGTCGGTGTCCGCTCGAGTGGGACGCGGAGGAACCGCACCGGTGAGAGTGAACGAGCAACTCTCCGAGTTGCGCGCTGTCGTGGACGCGCGGCGCACTGTCGCCTCCTGAGAAACCTTCTGCGCAGTGGAGTGGCAAGCAGGTGAGTTCGACGCCCAACTGGTGGGCGAACCGTGCGAGGTGGCGCCGCGACTTCTGGGGCGTCACCTCACCCACGCTGGGGTGACGGTGCGGATCACCGAGGTGGAGGCGTACGCCGGGGGAGACGACCCCGGCTCGCACGCCTTCGGTGGCCCCACCCCGCGAACCACGACCATGTTCGGTCCAGCCGGCCACCTGTACTGCTACCTCTCCTACGGGATTCACGTGTGCGTCAACATCACCGTGAACCCCGAGGGCGCCGCCGGCGCCGTTCTGCTTCGAGCCGGGGAAGTGGTCTCGGGTGAGGCCATCGCCCGTGCCCGGGCGCCACGACGCGCCGGCCAAGAGCTCGCACGTGGCCCGGGTCGGTTGGGTCAGGTCCTCGGATTAACGCTGGACCACGACGGTGTGGATCTCCGCGAGGACCTGGTGACCCTGCAACCGGGCCTCCCAGCCCCCACGGGCTCGATCGGCTGTGGGCCTCGGGTCGGCCTGAGTCGCGCCGCGGATCGTCCCTGGCGGTTCTGGTTGCGTGGTGAACCGACCGTCTCGGCCTATCGACGCAGCCCTCGGGCGGCTCCCGCACCTCGCTGACCTGCGGAAACACAAAAGGGTGGCCCCCGAGTTGCGCCGCCCCCGGGAGGGGGTGCTAAGTTTCTGCATGTCGCACCAGCGGCTCCCAGCCACTGGGCCTTCTTGGCCCGAAGCTTGCAAGAGTCGAAGTGCGATGCACCGAATGCCAAAGTCGCTCACATCGAGTTGACGAAGCCAGGACGTGCGAGTAACGTTTCACAGGTTGCCCCGCGGGGATTCGAGAGAGTCTAGCGTGTGCGTCTGATACTTGAGAACTCAACAGTGTGTCATATAGTCGACGAATTAGTTTGTTATGCCCAGTTTGTTTT
>NZ_BAAGQD010000018.1:0-35645 GCF_054783655.1 Nocardioides salsibiostraticola
CCCCGCAAAACCCTCGGCTTCAAGACCCCCGCCGAAGCCCTGCAAGAACTACTCTTCAACCACAACAACAACCCCGGTGTTGCGCCGACCGCTTGAATCCACCCCAGGCCTGAGCCTCGAAACCGAGCAACGGATCCCGCAAGAGTTCCCGTTGACGGAACCGGGTTTCGAGGCTCCTCGCTGCGCTCGTCACACCTCAACCAGCGGAGCACGGCGTAGTACGACAGACTTCCGTCCGTGGCCACACCCCAGCCGACTGACGACGTCCCCACCGCCCATCGCGCCAAGCGTTCCAAGCGATGGGTCTGGCCCCTGTTGGTTGTGCTGGTCTGGCTGTTCGTGGGCGGTCCCCTGGGCTCCTACTCCGGCAAACTGGCGGAGGTCCAGGAGAACGACAACGCGGCCTTCCTGCCCAAGACCGCGGAGTCCACTCAGGCGCTCAACACCCTGCTGGAGTTCCAGGAGACCGAGACGACCCCGGTGACTCTCGTGGTCGAACGCGCGAGCGGGCTGACGCAGGCAGACCAGGGCACGCTGGCGGCGTACGCCGAGGAGATCGCCGGTGTCGACGGCGTGGTTCCCGAGGCGACCAGCCCGCCACTGATCTCCGAGGACGGCGAGTCCGCGCAACTGATCGTGCAACTCGGGGTGAGCGACGGTGAGGACATCCTCGATGCGGTCAACGAGATCCGTGACCTCACCGAGGCCCCGCCCGAGGGGCTCACCGTCCTCGTCGGTGGGCAGGGCGGCATCCTGGCCGACTTCGTCAACGCCTTCGGCGCCATCGACGGCATCCTGCTGCTCGTGGCCCTCGCGGTGGTGCTGCTGATCCTGGTCGTGGTCTACCGGACCCCCGTGCTGCCCTTCACCGTGCTGATCTCGGCGGTGCTGGGCCTGGGGGTCTCCTCGGCGATCATCTACGCCCTGGCCACCAACGACGTGCTCGACGTCAACGGGCAGAGTCAGGCGATCCTGTTCATCCTGGCCATCGGCGCTGCCACCGACTACGCGTTGCTCCTGGTGGCCCGCTACCGCGAGGAGTTGCGTGACCACGAGTCGCCCTACGTGGCGATGAAGGTCGCCTACCGGGCCGTTCTCGAACCCGTCCTGGCCTCCGGAGTGACGGTGATCCTGGGTCTCCTCTGCCTGTTGCTGTCCGACCTCAGCAGCCTCGCCGGACTCGGACCCGTGGGAGCGATCGGGGTGGCCGGAGCCATGCTGGTCTCGCTCACCCTGTTGCCGGCCGCGCTCCTGCTCCTCGGGCGCCGCGCCTTCTGGCCGTTCATGCCCGCCTACGGGTCACCGCACCGCGACAAGCAGGGCATCTGGGGACGAGTCTCCGGGCTCATCAAGACCCGGTCGGCCGTCGTCGCGGTCGCCACCGGGGTCGTGCTGGCCGTCTTCGGGGGCTTCGCCTTCACCCTCAACGAGGAACCCGTCCCGCAGACCGAACTCTTCTTGACCCCCGAGGACTCGGTCGACGCGCAGGAGATCCTGGACGACCACTTCGAGGCCGACAACTCCAGCCCGGCCCAGATCGTCGTACCGGAGAGCAGCCTGCCCCGGGCCCTCGAGACCATTACGGGCACCGAAGGCATCGCCGCCGAGGCCGCTGCCGGACGACCGGCGGTGTTCCCGATCCCGGACGAGACCGACCCCTCGAGCGCCAAGATCGTGGACGGGGACGCGATCATCTTCGCCTCCTTCGCCGACCCGGCCGACTCGGCCGCGGCGACCGACACCCTGGAGCGGCTCCGGGAGAATCTCCGCGAGCTGGACGGCGACATCCTGGTCGGAGGTTCGACCGCGATCCTCTTCGACACCCGAGAGACGACCTCCCGGGACCGGCTGGTGGTGATCCCGGCGATCCTGTTGGTGATCCTCCTGGTCCTGATGTTGCTCCTGCGATCGGTGGTCGCGCCGGTGCTCATCATCCTGGCCAACGTGTTGTCCTTCGGCGCCACGATCGGGATCAGCGCGCTGGTCTTCACCTACCTGTTCGGCTTCCCGGCCAGTGACCCCTCGACCCTGCTGATCGCCTTCGTCTTCCTGGTCGCCCTGGGGATCGACTACTCGATCTTCCTGATGACCCGGGTGCGCGAGGAGTCCCTGCGTCGGGGGACCCACGAGGGAGTCCTGAAGGGTCTCTCGGTCACCGGTGGGGTGATCACCTCCGCCGGGGTCGTGCTGGCCGCCACCTTCGCCGCCCTGTCGGTGGTGCCGATCCTCTTCCTGGCCCAGACCGCCTTCATCGTGGCCTTCGGGGTCCTGCTCGACACCCTGGTCGTGCGCTCGCTGCTCGTCCCCGCCATCGCCTACCAACTCGGCGACCGCACCTGGTGGCCGAGCCGGATGCCCGAACCGTCCTCACCCACCGAGACGCCCGAGCCCGCACGCAACTGAAACAGGTTCTACTTTGGCCCGGGGGGTCGTGACCCAACCCTCCGGCGCTAGCCTGAAGGAGCCATGACCGTTCACCCCACACCCCAAGAGGTACGCCGCGCCGTCGCCCGGGCCGAGCGCGGAGTGACCCTCGACCTCGGTGAGGTCACCGCCCTGCTCGCCGCCACCGGCGCCGAGTTGGACCGACTCTGCGTCGCCGCGGCACGGGTCCGCGACGCGGGCCTGGAGGCCGTCGGCCGCCCCGCGGTGGTCACCTACTCCCCCAAGGTCTTCATTCCGGTCACGAAACTGTGCCGGGACCGCTGTCACTACTGCACGTTCGTCGAGTCACCCGGGCAACTCGAACGGTCCGGGCGCGAGATGTTCCTGTCCCCCGACGAGATCCTCCAGATCGCCCGGGACGGCGCCGAGGCGGGTTGCCTGGAGGCCCTGTTCACCCTCGGGGACCGACCCGAGGACCGGTGGCCGGAGGCTCAGGCCTGGTTGGACGAGCAGGGCTACGACTCCACGCTGGCCTACGTCCGGGCCATGGCGATCCGGGTCCTCGAGGAGACCGGGCTGCTGCCCCACCTCAACCCGGGAGTGATGTCCTGGGAGGAGTTGAACCGCCTCAAACCGGTCTCGCCCTCCATGGGGATGATGTTGGAGACGACCTCCCGACGCCTCTTCGAGACCAAGGGCGAGGCCCACTACGGCTCCCCCGACAAGGACCCCGACGTACGCCTGCGGGTCCTGGAGGACGCCGGGCGCCTCTCGATCCCGTTCACCACCGGCCTGCTGGTCGGCATCGGGGAGACGCTCGTCGAGCGCGCCGACACGATCCTCGCCCTGCGCGCCAGCGCGCGTCGCTTCGGCGCGCTGCAGGAGATCATCGTCCAGAACTTCCGCGCCAAGCCCGACACCGCGATGCGTCACGTCGATGACCTGGGTCTCGACGAGTTCCGGGCCACCATCGCCACCACCCGAGTGGTGATGGGACCCAAGGCCCGGATCCAGGCTCCGCCCAACCTGGTCGACCTCGACGAGTGCCGTGCTCTCCTCGGCGCCGGGATCGACGACTGGGGCGGGGTTTCCCCGCTCACTCCGGACCACGTCAACCCCGAGCGACCCTGGCCGTCGTTGGAGCGGTTGCGCTCGATCACGGAATCCTGCGGCTTCGCCCTCGCCGCCCGCCTGACCGTGCACCCCGAGTACGTTCGGGCGTCCCGGGACGGGAGCCCCTGGCTCGACCCCCGGATCCACGCCCACGTCGAAGCCCTCGCCGACGAGCGCGGATTGGCCACCGTCGGCGTCCGCGCCCAGGGCCTGCCCTGGCAGGAACCCGACGTCGGGTACTCCGACTCGGGGCCCGGGACCGGCCGCACCGACCTCCACACCGCCGTCGACACCGAGGGGCGCACCGAGGACCGCCGCTCGGACTTCGAAGACGTCTACGGCGACTGGGACGCGGTCAAGGAGGCCGCCGTTTCCACGGGGCTGGACGGTTCCTCGTCCGACGGCTCCGTCCGCTCCTCCAGCAGCGAGGGTCGCGCCGCCCTGAAGGCCGCCGAGGCCGACCCCGGCAACCTCTCCGACGCTCACGCCCTGACGTTGATGACCGCGCAGGGCGATCTGTTGGCCGAGGTATGCCGCCTCGCCGACGACCTACGCCGAGAAGCCGTGGGTGACGACGTGACCTACGTCGTCAACCGGAACATCAACTTCACCAACGTCTGTTACGTCGGCTGCCGCTTCTGCGCGTTCGCCCAGCGCAAGACCGATGCCGACGCCTTCACCCTGTCCCTCGACGAGGTCGGCGAGCGCGCCGCCGAAGCCTGGGAGTTGGGTGCGACCGAGGTCTGCATGCAGGGGGGCATCGATCCCGAACTGCCCGCCACGGCGTACTTCGACCTCGCCGCCGCGGTGAAGAAGCGAACCCCGGACATGCACGTGCACGCCTTCTCCCCGATGGAGATCGTCAACGGCACGATGCGCACCGGGTTGAGCGTCGAGGACTTCCTCATCAAGGCCCGCGAGGCCGGGCTGGGCTCGATGCCCGGGACCGCCGCGGAGATCCTGGACGACGAGGTTCGCTGGGTGCTGACCAAGGGCAAGCTCCCCGCCCAGACCTGGATCGACATCATCTCCACCGCGCACCGCATCGGGCTGCCCACGACCTCCACGATGATGTACGGCCACGTTGACAACCCCCGACACTGGGTCGGGCACCTGAGGGTGCTGGCGGGGGTGCAGGACACCGCGACCGAAGCCGGGGTGGGTGGCTTCACCGAGTTCGTCCCGCTGCCGTTCATCCACCAGTCCTCCCCGATCTATCTGGCCGGGGTGGCTCGTCCGGGACCCTCGATGCGCGACAACCTCGCCGTCCACGCGATGGCCCGGATCATGCTGCACGGACGGATCTCGAACATCCAGACGTCCTGGGTGAAGCTCGGGGTCGACGGCACCCGCGCAATGTTGCGGGCAGGCTGCAACGACCTCGGCGGGACGCTGATGGAGGAGACCATCTCCCGGATGGCCGGGTCCGAGCACGGATCGGCCAAGACGGTCGCCGATCTCCAAGCCATCGGCGCCGGGATCGACCGCCCGGTCCGAGAACGCACCACGACGTACGGCGCCCCTGCGTTCCGCTGAGTTTCACCCACCGGGGTGATGGCGGTCCCCGTCGTGCTCGGCGACCATTGACGGGCGGGGCGCGTGGCAGCGCGCGCCCCGCGCCAATGGGGCCTGGCGCGTGACCGACCGGTCCCCCCGCGGGCTCCACCAGCGAAAAGGAGCAGCACATGGCACTCATCTTGTGGATCATCGCCGTCGTCCTCGTCGTCTCGGGCATCCTCGGCCTCGTCCGAGGAGAGATCCTCTGGGGCATCGTCCTGATCGTCGTCGGGCTGGCTGTGGGCCCCGGCGGCGTCAGCATCTTCACCTGAGACCAACCCCCGAGACCCTTGACCTCAACCGCTGGCCCAGACTGGAACGTGTTCTAGTCTGGGCCCATGCGTTTCACGGTCAGTTCCGCCTTCCAGCCGCTCGACCAGCTCGTGGAGATCGCTCGGGCGGCCGACGAACTGGGCTATCACGCCATCTCGCTTCCCGATCACGTGGTGGATCTCGAGGAGCTGAGCACGCCGTACCCGTACACCGAGGACGGGACCCGACGCTGGGACATCGACGCCCCGTGGGCCGACCCGTGGGTGGCGATCGGCGCGATGTCGGCGGTGACCACCCGCCTGCGGTTCTTCACCTCGGTCTACATCGCCGCCCTGCGTAGCCCCTTCCAGGTGGCCAAGTCGGTCGCCACCGCGGCCGTACTGTCCCAGGACCGGGTGGCCCTCGGCGTCGGTATCGGCTGGTGCCGCGACGAGTTCGACCTGCTCGGCGAGGACTTCGGCACTCGCGGAAAACGCACCGACGAGGGGCTCGCTCTGATGAAGGCGTTGTGGGAACCCGGCTGGACGGAGTTCGCGGGCGACTTCTACTCCGCCCCGCGTCTCCAGATGAATCCATCGCCCGCCCGACCGGTCCCGGTCTACGTCGGCGGGCTCTCCGAGATCGCCTTCCGCCGCGCCGCCCGCCATGACGGCTGGGTCGGGGATCTCTACTCGGTCCAGGAGGCCTGCCACCACGCCGCTCGGCTGGCCGAGATCCGGTCAGAGTCGGGAGCCGAGGGTGACTTCTCGGTGATCACGGCCCTGACCGACGCGTTCCTCCCCGAGCACTTCGCGGCCGCCGAGGCGGGCGGGGTGACCGAGGTGTGGACGATGCCCTGGGTGTACTACCACGGCATGGACGCCACCTTGGATCAGAAGCTCGACGGCCTCGAGCAGTTTGCGCGCGACGTACTGGCCAAGTGCTGAGCTACTGACCCTCGGGGAGCATCCGCCGCTGACCGATCAGCCGAAGTTCTGGTCGAGCCAGTACAGCGTCCAGCGGTCTCCGGCCTTCTCCGCCCGTGCGCGAAGGTCGCCCTCCGAGATGAACTCGGGGGTGCCGCAGAGTTTGATGTTGTCGGCCTTGGGACCGGTGGTGCGGTTGACCTCCGAGTCGTACGACGCCTGGTCGCCGACCCAGATCATCCGTCCGACGGTGTTGGTGCGCACGAACCCGCAGACGATCTGGTCCTCGTCCCCGTCGGCGAAGGCGTAGACGAGGTTGTCGCCCTCCTCGCCGTAGACGAGGTCGCGTCCTCCGCTGACGTACATGATGTCGTCGCCCTCGTCGGCGGTGATGCTGATCTTGCGGGCGGCGTCGCCAGCGCTTCCGTTGCCGTCGATGAGGATGTCGTCACCGTCTCCACCGTCCAGGGCGTCGTTCCCGGTGCCGCCGATGACGACGTCGTTCCCACGGCTGCCGCCGACCCGGTCGTTGCCCGGTCCGCCGAAGAGGATGTCGTTGCCGTCCAGGCCGAGAAGGTCGTCGTTGCCGTCGCCACCCTCGATGTGATCGTCACCGGGTCCCGCTTTGACTCGGTCGGGGCCGCCGTTGCCGAAGATGAGGTCGTTCCCGGAGCCGGCCACGATGAAGTTCGCCCCGCTGCCTCCGTCGATCCGGTCGTTTCCAGCCCCGCCCTTGACCACGTCGTCACCCGATCCGGTGATGATCCTGTCGTCGCCGCCGCCCCCGATCAGGCGGTCGGTCGCTCCGTTGCCCTTGATCAGATCGTCGCCGGCGGCTCCCTTGACGGTGTCTCGACCGGCACCGCCGATGCCGATGTCGTTGCCGGAGGAGAGGTTGATGGTGTCGTTGCCGCCCCCGCCGTTGACGAAGTCGTTGCCGGGCCCGGCGTTGACGTTGTCGGCTCCTCCGCGTGCCCGAACCTTGTCGCGTCCGGCCTTGGCCTTGATGTTGTCCGCCCGCGAGGTGCCGGTGATCTTGTTGCTGCCCCCGTTGCCGCGAATGTTCTTGGCCTCGGCGGCGCCGGGGACAGCCGCCAGCCCCAGGGCGAAGGTCAACAATCCTGCGAGAACTCGAACTCTGGCGTGCATCGCGTGTCACCTTCGTCGTGGGGGTTTGTCACGTCCTCACGATGCCGGTCCGACAACCATTCAGGGACGCCCCAGCAGCGTAACCCGCCCGCGCGACGCTGGCTGCTACTTGCGGCGTACGACGAAAGTCGTGAGCGCGAGCTGCCTGTGCCTCTCGCCCTTGTAGATCGCTTTGGCCTGGTAGCGACCGGGCTGCAGTCCCCTCAACCGGAAGATGTTGCGGCCGCTGGGCGAGACCCTGGCCTTGACCCTGATGTCCCGGCCCCTCACCCGAACCACCACCTCGCCGGGCGGTCGACTGCCGTCGCTCCTGCGGACCCGGGTCAGGATCTTGACGGTCTCGTGCCTCCCGACCTTACGTTTGACGGGTTTGGCCGAGAGGTGGGTCCTGACCTTGGGCGTCCACGGCGGGGTCGCGCCGTAGTCACCGCCGCCGAAAAGCACGATCGCGTAGGCGGTCTGGCCCAGGCCGTTGGGGTGGTACCACAGCGACGTATTGGTGCCGTCGCCGACTTGATTGATCCAGCGGTCGACGTTGCCGACCGGGGTGGTGGCGTCCGGTTCGTGGCGGGCGAAGGCCTCAGGGAGCCCCTCCACGAAGGTCATCTGCCCGGGGTGCCCCACGTTGGCCTCGGTGGCGACGCCGGCCAGTTGCGCGTTGCCCTCCTCGCCCAGCGAGCGCACCGCGTCGCCAGCGGCATACGGCGGAACTCCCAGAGCGGTGTAGTCGTTATCGGTCTGCAGGAGCGGGTAGCCGAGTTGGACGATCTTCGCGTTCTCGCGCAGGCCCGCGGCGCGGATCGCCGCAACGTCGTCGAGCAGGAGCTGCTTGACGCCGGGGAGCAACTCGCGGGCCGTCTCGATGGTGCCCTGGCAGCCGCTCCCGGACTTCAGGATGAAGCACTGGGTGACGATGTTGGAGAACCCGATGTCGTTGCCGCCCATGGTGAAGAGCACGAGGTCGGTCTCGGGGGTGATGAAGTCGACCTGCGGCCTGAGCTTGCGCGTGCAGTCGTACTCGATGGACTCGTCCACGCTGGTCGCGGCGTAGGTCCAGAACTCCTCGTCGGGAAAGGTCTGCGTGTTGCACAGATCCTCTTGCGCCAGGTAGGCGTCGGCCTGCTCGATGGTGGTCACGCCTTCGGGCGTCGGCGCCGAGTCGCTCGCGGTGTCCATCGCCCGCGGCTTGACGATGTCGGCGGCCTTGCCACCGCTGCAGGCGTGGTTCTCCAGCGTCACGAAACGCTTGTTGGTGCGTAGGGCCGCGGCGTACTTCTCAGCCCAGTTGACCCGGCTGCGGTAGCAGTTCTCGGGACCGTAGGTCTCCGGCTGCCCGGCGCGGTTGGTGGCGCCGTTACCGGCCGAGTAGGAGTCGCCCAGCAGGACGATGTTCAACACTGCGCCGCTCTCGCCGGGAACCGGGCCCCGATCGGCCGCGACGGCCACTGATGATGCCGGAGCCACCAGCATCAGCCCAGCAGCAAGGACTCCCGCAAGAAGCGGGACGAACGTATGACGGAACCGAGACATGGGCACGGCGGACTCTCTCTCCCCGGGCGACGTCCACAGCAGGACGTCGACAACACGCTGAGGTTAACCCGCATAGCACCTCGCGCGGGTCACGCTCCGTGGAGAATCAGACCACGCTCGCACTCAGCGGCGGCGTACGACGACCTTGGTGAAGGCGATCGACCGCTGCTTCTGACCGGTGTAGATCGCCTTGACCCGATAGCGGCCGGGCCGCAGACCCTTGAACCGCAAGATGTTGCGGCCGCTGGCCGAAACCCTGGCCTTGGCCCGGATGTTCTTGCCCTGCAACCGGACCACCACCTTGCCGCGGGGTCGACTGCCGTCGCTCCTGCGAACCCGGGTCAGGATCTTGACGACCTCGCCCTTCGCGACCTTCCGTTTGACCGGCTGGGCCCGGAAGATCGTGCGCACCGTCGCCGGCCCCTGGGTCTCCGGCTGCTCGTCCACGGGCTCCTCGGGGCTCTGCGGCGTCGCGCCGTAGTCACCTCCGCGGAACAACACGATCGCGTAGGCGGTCTGGCCCAGACCGTTCGGGTGGTACCACAGCGAGGTGTTGGTGCCGTCCCCGGTTTGGTTGACCCACCGGTCGACGTTGCCGACCGGGGTGGTGGCGTCGGGTTCGTGGCCGGCGAAGGCCTCCTTGATCCCGGGCACGAAGGTCATCTGGCCGGGGTGGCCCACGTTGGCCTCGGTAGCGACGCCGGCGAGCGCTTCGGTGCCGTCGTCGATCAGGGACCGCACCTCGTCACCGGCGGCGTACGGCGGCAGGCCCAGGGCCATGTAGTTGTTGTCGGCCTGGAGATAGGGGTAGCCGAGTTGCACGATCTTGGCGTCGTCGCGCAGACCCGCGGCGCGGATACCGGCGATGTCGTCGAGCAGCAACTGCTTGATCTCGGGAAGCTTCGCCCGAGCGGTGTCGATGGTGTCCTTGCAGCCGCTTCCGGACTTCAGGATGAAGCACTGGGTGACGATGGTGGAGAAGCCCGCGTCGTTGCCGCCCATGGTGAACAACACCAGGTCGGTCTCGGGGGTGATGAAGTCAGCTTGCGGCTTCAACTTGCGGGTGCAGTCGTAGTCGATGGTCGACTCGTCCACGCTGGTCGCAGCGTAGGTCCAGAACTCCTCGTCCGGGAAGGTCTGTGTGTTGCAGAGGTCTTCGCCGGCGAGGTAGGCGTCGGCCTGCTCGATGGTCGTCACGCTCTCGGGGGTGGGCGTCGAGTCACTGGCGGTGTCCATGACCCGCGGTGAGATGACGTCGGGTGCCTTCCCTCCACTGCAAGCGTGGTTCTCCACCGTCACGGTGCGACCCTCGTTACGCAGGGCTGCGGCGTACTTCTCGGTCCAGTTGACCCGGCTGCGGTAGCAGTTCTCGGGACCGTAGGTCTCCGGCTGCCCGGCGTCGTTGGTGGCACCGTTGCCCGCGGAGTAGGAGTCGCCCAGCAGAACGATGTTCAGCGGCTCACCAGCCTCGGCGGCCGCCGGGGCTGTGGCCGCCACGGGGGACGCCGGCGCGAGGAGCATCAGGCCGGTGGCCAGACTCCCGGCGAGCAAGGACACTGCGGTACGACGAAGCTGCGGGACCTGCACGATGGAGCCTCTCTGAGCATCTGATGTCACTGAGACAACGAGATCGAGAGCGTCAGGCTACGGCGTCGAGCAGATCGCGGAGGTCGCTCGGGCGACTGCTCGAGCACCCGACTGGTCCATCACGATCGTGTAGTGGTTGACGTCGTCCACCTCGATGTCGACCAGCTGAGGCACAAGAGCGCGACCGTTGCGCGCCGTGTCAGGGGCGTACAACGCCTCCGGCTCGTTCATCAGTCCTCGCGGAGCGCGGAGGAAGGTGGTCGGCACGGCGAGACCACGCAGGGCGTCCGCGTAGCTCCGACCGTTGAGCACGTCGCCGCCGAACAGTTGCGCCGAGTCCGTCGCGACCGCTTCCAGTCGGGTGGAGGGACGCAGGTGGGGCGGCTCACCCTGGAGGTCGTAGTCGACATAGGCCTCGATCGTGTCGTTCCAACACCCGACGAAGGCCGGGTGCGCACGCCAGAAGTCGCGATAGGCCTCGCGACTCTCGAAGGTCATGGTCAAGCGCTGCGCAGCGGGCCCGAGCACCTCCTCGGGGGTCGCGTCCGGGCGTGGCGGCGCTCCAGGGGGTGGCGCCAGCGGCAACCCACCGTCGACGAGCACGAGCCCCGCGGCACGACGCCCGACTCTGTCGGCCAGACTCACCGCCACGAAGCCGCCCATGGAGTGGCCCACCACGATGGCCTCGTCGACCGAGAAGTGGTCGAGCACCTGCTCGAGGTCCTCGGCGTGACGGGCCAGCCCGTAGGGCGCGGGCAGATCGGCACTGTGACCGCGACCGCGCAGATCCGGGGCGATCACGCGGCAGTGCGGAAGCGCCGCGGCGACCAACGGCCAACTGCGGTGGGTGGCCGTGATGCCGTGCACCGCCAGGACGACCGGGGCCGACGCATCGTGCGGGCCCCACACCCCGACGGTGAGTTCCCCGCCTCCGCGTACGGGCACCGACAAGACCCGTGGTTCCGTGCGGTGCCGTCTCAGATCGGTGGTCTCGGTCATCGCGCGCTCCATCCGCCGTCCATCGTGTACGACGCACCGGTCACCATCCGGGCCGAGTCGCCGCACAACCAAGTGACGAGGTCGGCGACATCGTCGGCCTCCACCAGTCGCTTGATCGCGCTCTCGGTGAGCATCACCTTCTCCACGACCTCGGCCTCCTCGAGGCCGTGGGTGCGGGCCTGGTCGGCGATCTGCTTCTCGACCAGCGGTGTGCGGACGTAGCCGGGGTTCACACAGTTGCTGGTGACACCGTGGGGTCCGCCCTCCAGCGCGGTGACCTTCGAGAGTCCTTCGAGCCCGTGCTTGGCCGCGACGTACGCCGACTTGTAGGGGCTGGCCCGCAGTCCGTGGACCGAACTGAGGTTGACCACCCGTCCGAAGTTCCGCTCGTACATCCGCGGTAGCGCGGCGCGGACCAGCAGGAACGGCGCGGTCAGCATCAGGTCGATCATCGCCCGGAACCGGAGCGGGTCGAAGTCGGTGATCGGGCTGACGGTCTGCACTCCCGCGTTGTTGACGAGCACGTCGATGTCGAGCTCCTGATCGGACAGGCTCTCGAGGTCCGAGAGGTCGACCGTCCAGGCTCGCCCACCCACTTCAGCCGCGATGGCTTCCGCCCCGTCGGGGTCGATGTCGGCGGCGATGACGGTGGCGCCGGCGGCGGCCAGTGACCGGGCGCAGGCGGCGCCGATCCCGCTCGCTGCGCCGGTGACGAGCGCCGTCTTGCCCGAGAGATCAGTACTCATGAGGTGGGTTCTCCTTCGTCGGTGGTGCGATGGTGCTGTGGTGGTGGGGCCAGGGCACGCTCGATGAAGGTCATCACCTGGTCGAAAACCGCGTCGGGAACCGTGGTCCGAGCAGCGTCGGCCCCCGGCGCCGCGTCGTCTCCCCAGAGGACCCAGCGCATACCGACCATCTCACCGATGCCCATCAGCATCCAGGCCGCCACCGTGGGGTCGATGTCACCCACCTCACCGCGACTACGGGCCCGGGTCAGGTTCGCGATGTACCCCTCCACGATGCGGGTGTAGTGCAGGGTGAGCGCCGACGGGGAGACGAACTCGGCTTCGCGCACCACCCGGTAGAGCGCGGGATGCTCGGCGGTGAAGGCGAAGAAGGCTCGGAAGCCGGCCCGTTCGCCCTCGAGCCGGGTCGAGGCCCCCGAGGACGCGTCGGTCATCGCGTGGCGCACCCGCCGGTTGAGGTCCTCGACCAGTTCCTCGAAGACCTGGAGTTTGGAATCGAAGTAGAGGTAGAAGGTGCCCTGCCCGACCCCGGCCCGCTCGGTGATCCGGGTGACCGAGGCATCGGCGTACCCGTGCTCGGCGAAGATCGCCTCCGCGGCATCGATGATCGCCTTGCGGGTGGCGGTGCCCTTCTTGGTGGCCGGCAGCTTGCGCGGTGGGGTGCTCATCGTTGCTCCTGGGTCTGGGTGAAACGTGCGTTCAGCTCGCGACGCAGGATCTTGCTGTTCGACGAGCGCGGGATCGCCTCGACGAACATCAGGTGTTTGGGCACCTTGAAGGAGGCCAGTCGCGAGGCACAGTGCTCCAGGATGTCCTGCTGGTCGGTGGCCACACCAGGACGCAGCACCACGAAGGCCGCACCCACCTCGCCCCACCGCTCGTGCGGGACCCCGACCGCAGCCGAGTCGACCACCGCGGGGTGGTCCAGCAGCACGCTCTCGATCTCGGCCGGGGCAACGCTCTCGCCACCACTGATGAAGATGTCCTTGAGCCGGTCGACGATGCGGTAGTAGCCGTCGGCGTCGCGTTCGGCGAGGTCACCGGTGTGCAGCCCCGAGGTGCGAAGGGTGCTTTCGCGTTCCTCCTCGGTCTCGCGGAAGTAGCCGAGGAACACATTGGGTCCGCGCACCACCAGCTCACCGACGCCGGGGCCCTCGATCGTGGCCCCGGTGACCGGGTCGACCAGTTCGACCTCGACATGGGGGTACGGCGTACCGGCCATCCCGACCCGGTCGATGGCCTCCTCCGCGGGAAGACAGAGCACGTTGGGCGCGGCCTCGGTCAGTCCGTAGCCCTGGGTGAGCGCGACCCCCCGACAGTGCCAGGTGCGCAGGAGCGGCTCGGGCATCGGCGCTCCGCCGACGATGGCGTGTCGCAGACTGGAGAGGTCGGTGCTGGCGAAGTCGGTGTGTTCGGCGAGCATCAGGTAGTTCGCGGGCACCCCCATCATCGTGGTGATGGCGCGGTCCTCGATCAGATGCAGCACCCGGCCGGCGTCGAAGGTGCGCTCGAGAACGACCGTGGCTCCCATCCACCACGCCAGCAGCGGCTGGACGTTCCAACCGCCGACATGGAACTGCGGCATCAGAGCCAAGACGGTGTCCCGACTCGTGATCTCGGCCGTGCGCGAGAGCGACAGGTTGGTCCAGAAGCAGTTGGCGTGGCTCAGCACAGCGCCGCGCGCCCTGCCCGAGGTGCCCGAGGTGAAGATGATCATCAGCGGATCGTCGTCCTCGACCGCCCGACGACCGGCAACCGTCGTAGCCGAGCTCAGCGCAGAACGACCGGTCGACCCACCTGGGCGGGGTGCGTTCCGTTCGATGCCACGCTCCCCCACCCCCATCCCCGCCACGGGCACCGGGTCCGCGACCAGATCAAGGGTTGCTCGGGCCAACGCGCTGAACTCGTCCTCCACGAGCAACACCGCCGGGTCACACGCGGCGATCTGCTGGGCGAGCTCCGGCGGGGAGAGCCGCCAGGAGAGCGGCACGAGAACGAGACCGACCTTGGCGCAGGCGAACAGCACGACGACATGGTCGGAGCTGTTGCCGGTCAGGGTGGCCACCCGGTCGCCCCGGCGGTACCCGGAGACGAGCAGACGCTCAGCGAGCGCCACGGCCCGTCGTTCGAGCTGGGCATAGGTCAGCACCACACCACGGTCGTCGATCGCGACCCGGTTCGGTGTGGACACGGTCCGATCAGTGGTCCAGCGACCCAGGGTGTGCAGGCCGTCGCGTCCGTCGGGAGTCATGAGCCATCCTGACCCGCGGCCGCTGACCGCTGCGGTCGGCGTCCGGCGGCGAGACGACTGCCCAACCCGGCCAGGCCGCCGGGGACGAACAGCACCACGAGGATGAACAGCGTGCCGAGAATGAACAAGGGCTCGCTCAGCGGCACCCGCAGCACCGTGGGAAGCGCGTCCACGGCGTCGGAACTCGCGAACGAACTCAGCCGCTGGTCCAGGAGCGTGTAGACAACACCGCCGATCACCGCCCCCCAGCGGGACCCCAGACCACCGAGCACCACGATGACGAGGATGGTGAGGGTGAAGTCGGCCGAAGCGACGCGCGGTGTGACACCGCTCTGGAGCAGCAGGTAGACCATGCCGACGACGACCGCCAGAGCGGCGCCGGTGACGAAGGCCAGCAGCTTGACCGCGAAGGGACGCATCCCGAGCACCCGCACCCGCAGTTCGTTCTCGCGGGTGGCGGCCGCCACCCTGCCCGCACGCGAGCGTTCGAACCAACTGACCAGGACGAACACCACGACCACCAGCACGAGCGCGACCCAGTAGAGGTTGCGGGTGTTGGTGACACCGACCAGTGCATCAGGGACATGGGTGGTGTCCAGGCGCAGGCTCTCCTCACCTCCGGTCACATCGGGATTGCGGCGGATGAGCACGGAGCCGGCCTGGGCGAACGCAAGGGTCACCATGGCGAAGGAGATGCCGCCGACGCGCAGCCCGATCACCCCCAGCACCACGGCGACCGCCGTACCGCCGATCAGGGTCAGCGCCATCGCAGGGAACAGCCCCAGATCCGTGCGGTCGAGAATGATGCCAAGACCGTAGGCGCCGACCGCGAGGTAGAGCGCATGGCCGAACGACAGCAGCCCGGCCACCCCGAAGATCACGTGGTAGGTCAAGGCCAGCGAGGCGAAGAGTAGGCAGAGCGCGAGCAACTGGAGGGTGCCCGGGGTGTAGGTCGCGCCGGGCAGGATCCCGGGAACACTGAGATTGACCAACGGGATGACGGCCAGCAGGGCCACCAGGATCAGGGGCCACACCATCGCCGAGACCCGAGGCTTACGTCGGACAGCGATCGAATCGATGTCCGCGGAGGAGGTGGTCATGTGCGGGCTCCCATCAGGCCGGATGGGCGCACCAGAAGCACCACGGCGAGCAGCAGTACGACGACGAGGTCGCCGGTGCCGGAAAGGTAGAAGTTGGCGAACTGCTGGAGGACCGCGACCGCCACCGAGGCGATCGCCGCGCCGAACAAGGAGCCGAGACCCCCGATCACGGTCACGATGAACGCGAAGATCAACAACGAACCGCCCAGTTGGGGCGACACGTAGCCGAAGTAGTGCGAGGCGAGGACCCCACCGATACCGGCCGCCGCGCCGCCGATCGCGAAGACCACGGTGAATGCGACCCGGACGTCGATGCCCAACGCGGTGACCATCGAGCGATTCTCGACCCCGGCACGGATGACCAGGCCGAATCGGGTGAAGCGGAGGAAAGCGACGATGCCGAGCAGCACGAGCGCTGCCACCCCGACCAGGACGAACCGGTCGTTGGGCACTCGTGCGCCGAACAGGTTCGTCGTCTCGTCCAACCAGGCGGGCCCGGTCACGAAGATCGCGTCGGTGCCCCAGATCCCGTCGAAGAGTGCGACGGTCGCCAGGGCGAGCCCGACCGTGACCAGGACCTGCTCGATGTGTCGGTTGTAGAGCCGCCGGATCAGGAGGAGTTCGGTGCCCACGGCGGCCAGAGCGCCGGCGCCGGCGCCGACCGCGAGAGAGAGCAGCAGGGTGGCCCACGAATCGCCACCCAGACGACGAGCGGTTTCCCATCCTGCGTAGGCCCCGAAGGTGAGAAACGAGCCGTGGGCGAAGTTGAGGACGCCCATCAACCCGTAGATCAGGGAGAGTCCCGAGGCCACGAGGAAGTACAACGCTCCCAGGCCGAGACCGGTGGCCAACAACAGGACGATCGTGCTCATGCGGGGGCCTCCGAATCAGGGACGGTGGAGGAGCCGACGCCGAGCAGACCGATCAGTCGCTCGTCGTCGTCGAGCAGGGTGCGGGCATCGCCGGTGTGCGCGACCCGCCCGTCGGACATCACCACGGCGCCGCCGGCCAGGCGGCGTACGACGGCGAGGTTCTGTTCGACCAGCAGGATCGGGACGACCTCGGCCGCCCGCTCCAGGGCGTCGGCCACCTCGTCGACGAGCTTCGGGGACAGTCCCTTGGTGGGTTCGTCGACGAGAAGGAGCCGGTTCTCGTTGAGCAGGGCACGGGCCAGGGCGACCATCTGCTGTTGACCACCGGAGAGGGTTCCGGCGGCCTGTTGGCTGCGCGCCATGATGTCGGGGAACAGATCGGCGATCAGGTCCCTGCGTGGGTTCGGTCCACGCTCGGCCAGGCGCAGGTTCTCCTCGACACTCAGGGAAGCGAACACCTCACGGTCCTCGGGGACGTAGCCGACACCGCGCTGCACGATCTTGTGGGTCGGCAGGGCATCGATCCGTACGCCGTCGAGCTCGACCAGACCGGTGCGCTCGATGAGGCCGAGCACCGCCTTGATGGTGCTCGTCTTGCCGACACCGTTGCGTCCGAGGAGGGCGGTCACGCCGCGGGCGGGGACCTCGAGGCTGACGCTCTCGACGACCTGTTGCGCGCCGATCCGGGCGCTGAGCCCGGCGATGCGGAGGACTGGGGTGTCGCTCATCTGTTTCCCCCTAGGTAGGCGCTCTGCACGGTCGCGTCGGCCATCACGACGTCCGGCACATCGCACGCGAGCAGTTGGCCGTGGTGCATCACCGCGACGCGGTCGGCCAGACCGAGGACGACGTCCATGTGGTGTTCGACCATGAGGACGGTGGTGCCCTGGTCGCGGTGGACCGTGCGGATCAGGTCCATCAGACCTTCGATGTCTGCGCTACCCACGCCGGCCATCGGCTCGTCCAGGAGGATCACCTGGGGGTCGGAGGCGAGGAGCATCGCGATCTCGAGCTTGCGCTTGTCACCGTGGGCGAGGCCACCGGCGAGGGTGTCGGCGTGGTGGGACAGGCCCACCTCGGCGAGCCGCTCGAGCGCCCGCCGGGTGGCAGCGTCCGAGCGGCCCGGGAAGCGCCAGATACTGAGCGCGCCACCGAGTGCCGCTTGTGCGGCGAGGCGGACGTTCTCCTGGGCTGTGAGCCCGTCGAAGAGGCTCGAGGTCTGGAAGGTTCGCCCCAGACCCGAGCGGGCCCGGGCGTCGACCGAATGTCCGGTGACGTCCCGGCCGCCCAGGTGCACCGTGCCGGAGGTGGGTCGTGCAACCCCCGAGAGCAGGTTGAACAGGGTCGTTTTGCCTGCGCCGTTGGGGCCGATCACCCCCAGCATCTCCCCCGGTGCGACGGCGAGGGTGACGCCCTCGATGATCCGTGCGCCACCGATGGTCAGGTGCAGGTCATCGACCGCGAGCACCGCGTCACGGGAGCGGTCGGACCCGGTCACTGGCCAGCGACCGGCGGGGCCACGGTCTCGGCGTCCACCGTCTCGACGAGCTCGGGGGTGGGTGAGCCACCCTGGTCGGTGAGCTTCGCCTCGAACATCGGCTGGAGCAGGGCGTGGTCCTCGGCCCGGACCGTCGTGGTGCCCTTGGGTCCCTCGAACTCCCAACCCTCGAGTGCATCGATCATGGCGTCGACGTCGTCGCCGCCGCCCTCGGCCACGGCGTGGGCGATCATCTGGCCGGCGATGAATCCGTCGGGCGAGAACAGGTCGGCGACCTCGCCCTTGCTCTCGAGGAAGTCGACCATCGCCTGGTTGACGTCGTTGTCGGGGGCGCCGCCGAAGTAGTGGGAGAGGAAGGTGATCTGCTCGGTGGCCGAGCCGTACGCGCCGTAGCTGGCCACGTCGCCCAGGCCGGTGGTGACCGGCACCCGATCGAAGACCTTCTGCTGGCTCAGCGACTGCCACATCGCGCTGGTGGTGTCACCGGCCCAGGCCACGAACACCAGATCGGGGTCCGCGTTCAGGATCCGTCGTGCGAACGGGGTGAACTCAGTGGCGTCCTCGGGCACCAGGACCGAGTCCACGTTCGCCCCCGCTCCTCCGAGCACTGCCTCCACGGCGGCCACGTTCCCCTGGCCGAACGCGTTGTCCTGACCGAAGACCACGATGTCCTGGCCCTCGGGCTCTCCCAAGAAGCTCCCGGCGGTGGCCACGTCCTGGTAGGTCTGGCGTCCTGACCGGAAGGTGTAGCGGTTGATACCGGTGATGGCGTCGGCTGCGGCCGCGCCGGAGATGTATAGCACCTCGTTCTGCTCGGCCTGCTCGGCCAGGGAGAGGGCGACACCCGAGGAGACGGTTCCGGCCACGATCTTCGAGCCCGACCCGATGGCATCCTTCGCCAAGCCGACCGCCTTGGCGGCGTCACCCGCGTCGTCGGTGAAGTCGAGGCTCAAGGTGGTGCCGTCGATCTCGCCGGTGCCGTCCGTGGCGTAGTCCAGTCCCGCTTCGAGCCCGTTGCGATACGCCTCGCCGTACGCCGCCAGTGGACCGGTCTGGGAGTAGATGATCGAGACCTTGACCTCACCGGAGTCCGAGGTGGCCTCGGAGCCTGCGTCGGGGGCGCAGGCCGTGGTCAGACCGAGGGCGCCTGCGATGGTCACCGCAGCCAGGGTCGTCAGGCGGCGCCGGGCGCCGAAGTGTCGTGGGGTGCCTCTGGTCATCTGCTTCTCCTCGTTGGATGCCAAACCTGACAGGTGATTCAGGTCTCAGAAACAGACGTTAGTCACCGAGGGGCGACCTGTCAACGGTCACCTTGAAGGCGCGTCGGAGCATGCTGACGCGGGCCTTACGGGCACACAGACGGCCCCGGCGCCGCCGAGGAACGATCACCGGCAGTGCGTGGGCGCCATTCGACGCCTCACCCGCGGCAACGTGGACGTCTCTGCATCCAGTGCGGTACTACCTAGCGGGCGGGCCCTACTCCCACTCGATGGTGCCCGGGGGCTTGGACGTGATGTCCACGGTCACCCGGTTGATCTCCTTGACCTCGTTGGTGATGCGGGTCGAGATCCGCTCCATCACCTCGTAGGGCAGGCGCGCCCAGTCAGCGGTCATCGCGTCCTCGGAGGTCACCGGACGCAGCACCACGGGGTGACCGTAGGTGCGACCGTCGCCCTGCACTCCCACGGAGCGCACGTCGGCGAGCAGGACGACCGGCATCTGCCAGATGCTGCGGTCCAGCCCCGCTGCGGTGAGTTCCTCCCGTGCGATGGCGTCGGCGGCCCGCAGGATGTCGAGTCGTTCGCGCGTGACCTCACCGATGATCCGGATGCCCAGGCCGGGGCCCGGGAAGGGCTGGCGGTGGACGATCTCGGCCGGCAGGCCGAGCTGCTCCCCCACCAGACGCACCTCGTCCTTGAACAGGGTGCGCAGGGGCTCGACGAGCTCGAACTCCAGGTCGTCCGGCAGCCCGCCCACGTTGTGGTGGGACTTGATCGTCGAGGTGCCGGCGCCACCGCCGGACTCCACCACGTCGGGATAGAGCGTGCCTTGCACCAGGAACGCGACCTTGTCCCCGTCGGAGCCGCTGACGGCGTCGGCGAGGACCTCGGCCTCGGCGGCCTCGAAGACGCGGATGAACTCACGTCCGATGACCTTGCGCTTCTCCTCGGGATCGGAGACTCCGATCAGCGCGTCGAGGAACTGCTTCTCGGCGTCGACGACCTTCAGATCCACCCCGGTCGCCGCGACGAAGTCGCGCTCCACCTGGACCGTTTCGTCCTGACGCATCAGCCCGTGGTCGACGTACACACACGTGAGGCGGTCCCCGATCGCCTTCTGCACGATCGCAGCGGCCACCGCGGAATCGACGCCGCCGGAGAGCCCGCAGATGGCCTGTCCCCGGTCGCCGATCTGGGCTTTGATGGAGGCGATCTGCTCCTCGACGATGTTGGCCATCGTCCAGGTCGGGCGGCACCCGGCCAGGTCGAGGAGAAAGTGCTCCAACACCGTCTGGCCGTGCTCGCTGTGCAGCACCTCCGGGTGCCACTGGACTCCGGCCATCTGCCGGTCCACCGACTCGAAGGCCGCCACCGGAGTGGTGGCGGTCGAGGCGAGCACCGCGAAACCATCCGGAGCCGCGGTCACCGAGTCCCCGTGGGACATCCACACGGTGTGGGCCTGGGGGATGTCGGCAAGCAGCGTGCCCGAGTCGGACACGGCGACCGGAGTGCGGCCGTACTCGCGCGCACCGGTCTCCGCCACGACCCCACCCAGGGCCTGGGCCATCAGTTGGAATCCGTAACACATGCCGAACACCGGCACCCCGGATGCGAACAGCGCGGGGTCTATCGACGGTGCGCCCTCGGCGTACACCGAGGACGGACCGCCGGACAGCACGATCGCCTTCGGGTTCTTGGCCAACATGTCGGCCACCGGCAGGGAGTGCGGAACGATCTCGGAGTAGACCCGGGCCTCGCGCACACGGCGAGCGATCAACTGGGCGTACTGCGCACCGAAGTCGACGACCAGGACCAGATCGTGGTCCGTGCCTGCGGGGTGGGCGTTCGACGGCTGGTTCATGGGCTCAGCCTATCGGCGCCTCTGCCCCTCCACGACTCGGCGCATCTTTTTGAACAAGCGCCGACTCGGCCCCCTCACAGCGTCAAGTAGCGCCGAGTGGGCATGCATCAGGGCCCCGCCGGGAGGGAGGTTGGCGAGGCCCTGATGGTTCACGCAGAGTGATCTGCTTGAACTGATTGAACATGAGCCCGTTCCTTGGGAGGGAGCGTGTTGCCGACGGGCTCGCTACTACAACGAGGTGATTACCCGGGGGTTACGGGCGTTCGGAACAAACTTCAGGAAACCCCCACGATCGGCAGCCGGAGCGCGCCGATCGCGTTCTCGGGGACCACCGGGGCAGCGGGCTGCACCGGGGCGATCCGGACGTAACCATCGCCGAGGGACGGGCGCTGGTCCGGCTCACCCTTGTTGGGCCAGAACGACATCGCGCGCTCCGCCTGGGCGGTGATGGTGAGCGAGGGATTCACCCCCAGGTTGGCCGTGATGGCCGAGCCATCCGCCACGTGCATGCCCGGGTGTCCGTAGAGGCGCTGATAGGGGTCGATCACGCCGGTCTCCGGGGAGTCACCGATGGCGCAGCCACCGAGGAAGTGCGCGGTCAACGGGGCGTTGAAGGGCTCCCCGATGGATCCACCGGCGGTGCCGCCCATGAACTTGGCCATCAACCGGACCGCGACGTTGCCCTCGGGGATCCAGGTCGGGTTCGGCAGCCCGTGACCCTGCTTGGAGGTCAGGATCCGCTTGTTCGTGCCCGGGATCTTCGTGGTGTAGGTCGTGATGGAGTTGTCCAGGCTCTGCATGCACAGCGCGATGATCGTCCGCTCCGACCAGTGCTTGAAGTCGTAGAGATCGCGGACACTGCGTCGCTGCTTCCACATCTCCTTCAACCACGTCTGGAACCGGGGCTCCGGCCCGTCGCCGTCGGTCAGGACGGTTTGCATCATCGACATGAAGTTGCTGCCCTTGCCGTACCGGACGGGCTCGATGTGCGTGTTCTCGTCGGGGTGGAAGCTCGAGGTGATCGCGATCCCCTCGGAGTAGTCGATCTTGAGGTCCGGGGCGATGGCGCCGAGGATCGACTCGGAGTTCGTGCGCGAGAGGTAGCCCAGGCGCTGGGAGAGTTTGGGCAGGTGTCCCTCGTCGCGCATCCGGTGCAGCAGCCGCTGGGTGCCCAAGGGTGAGGCCGCCATCACGACCTGTTCGGCGGTGAGAGTACGCCGCGCCGACTTGCGTCCGGTCTTGGCCTTGGTGAACTTCACGTGCACGTCGTACCCGCCGTTGCCGCGGGGATTGATCTGCGTGACCGTGGTCAGCGGCATGATCTTCGCGCCGTTCTCCTCGGCCAGGTAGAGGTAGTTCTTCATCAGGGTGTTCTTGGCGTTGTGCCGGCACCCGCTCATGCATTCACCGCAACCGATGCAGGTCTTGCGCTCGGGTCCCGCTCCACCGAAGAACGGGTCCTCGACGTTGTCGCCCGGCTGGTTCTCGGGGCCACCGAAGAACACGCCCACGGGGGTCGGGTGGAAGGTGTCGCCCACGCCCATCTCGTTGGCGACCTTCTCCATGACCTCGTCGGCCGGCGTACGCAACGGGTTCTCCACCACGCCGAGCATCCGCTTGGCCTGGTCATAGAACGGCTCGAGCTCGGACTTCCAGTCGGTGATGTGGCTCCACTGGGTGTCGTTGTAGAACGCAGGGAGGGGCTCGTAGAGCGTGTTCGCGTAGACCAGCGACCCGCCACCGACTCCGGCACCCGACACGATCAGGCAATCCTTCAGGGCATCGATGCGCTGGATGCCGTAGCAACCGACCTCGGGGCGGAAGAGGTACTTCTTGACCTCCCAGGAGTTGTTCGCGAACTGGTCGTCCTCGAACCGGGCACCGGCCTCGATGACGCCGACCTTGTAGCCCTTCTCGGTTAGGCGCAGCGCGGTGACCGACCCCCCGAAACCCGATCCCACGACGAGGACGTCGTAATCGAACTTCTGGCGCTTGCCGGGAGTCGCGTTGGCGGATTCTGTCGAGCTCATGGTCAGGCCCTTCCCAGCTTCTTCATCAGTGTGAGGTTTGCGGTCATGACTTTGCCGTAGGTCTTGTCGGACATACCCAACATCGGCGCGAAACGGATCAGGCGTTGGGTGGCCACGGCCTGCGTCTCGGTGTAGCGGTGGATGCCCTCCCCGCCTTGGCGGCGGCCCATCCCGGACTCACGCATCCCACCCATCGGGGCATCGATGCTGGCGAAGGTGGCGCCGAAGGCCTCGTTGATGTTGACCGTGCCGCAGCGGATGTGACGCGCCAACTCGCGTCCGCGCTTACCGTCCTGGGTGTAGATCGAGGCGTTCAGGCCGTATTCCCCGGCGTTGGCCCGCGCGATCGCATCGGACTCGTCGTGGAAGCGGTAGAGCGCGATGACCGGACCGAAGGTCTCCTGGCCGAAGCAGGTCATGTCCGGGGTCACGCCCTCGAGGATCGTGGGCTCGTAGAAGAAGGGACCGAGGTCGGGCCGCGCCCGGCCGCCGGCGAGGACCCGGGCGCCCTTCGCGACCGCGTCGTCGACGTGGGCCACCACGGTGTCGAGTTGGTCGGAGGAGATCAGGCTGCCCATGTCGTTGCCCCACTCGAGGGTCGCGCCCAACGTCATCGCCTGGGTGCGGGCCACGAAGCGTTCGACGAACCGGTCGTAGACCTGGTCGGCGACGAACATCCGCTCCATGGAGACGCACAGCTGCCCGGCGTTCGAGAAGCTCGCCCGGACCGCGCCCTCTGCCGCCTTCTCGAGGTCGGCGTCGCGCAGGATGAGGATCGGGTTCTTGCCGCCCAGTTCTAGCGAGCAACCGATGAGCCGCTCGGCGCACTGCTTGGCGATGATCTTGCCGGTCGCGGTGGAGCCGGTGAAACAGATGTAGTCGGAGCGCTCGATGATCGGGCTGCCCAGCTGGCGGCCGGGACCGGCCACGACCTGCCACAGATCCTTGGGGAAGCCGGCCTCGTCGAGGAGCTTCGCGCCAAGCAGGGCGGTCAGCATCGTCTGCGCGTCGGGCTTGGCCACGACCGCGTTGCCGGCCATCAGCGCGGGCAGGCCGTCGCACAACGCCATCGTGAACGGGTAGTTCCACGGCGAGATGATGCCGACGACGCCCTTGGGCACGCGGTTCACCTCGACCCGGGTCAGGGCCGGGACGACCCCCATCACGCGGTTCGTGTCGAGGTGCTTGTGCGCGGTGCGGGCGTAGTAGCGCGCGGTCAGAGCGATGTGCAGCGGCTCGTCGAAACCGTGCTTCCGGGCCTTGCCCGACTCCAGGACGATGAGGTCGATGATCTCGTCCTGCCGTTCCAGCACGAGGTCGTGCAGGCGCAGCATCATCGCGGAGCGCTCGGCCAGCGAGGTGCGGGCCCACGCCGCCTGTGCCCGACGGGCCCGGACGAAGGCTTCCTCGACGTCGGCCTCGGAGGACTGCGGGATGTGCGCCAGCGGCGCACCGTCGAGGGGGCTGTTGACCTGGACCGTTTCGCCACTGGTCGCGATCAGTCGCGAGGTGAGGCTGGCGGCGTACTCGGGCTCGAGTGCGTAGGACGCCGTCGGGTCGTGCTCAGGGTCGTGCGGCCCCTCCACGACAGGATCTCCGGACGGGACGGGATTCTGAGCACTCATGTACTGAGGGTATGTGGTGCCCGTCTCCTCAGACAGGGATTTGCCCATACTGTGGCGCTTTACACACGTGGGGGCCCTGTCAAGGGGCCGCTGCCCCCTTAGCTCGTGAATCGCACGCATCTGGTGCGTGCGAATCACGAGCCAAGGGGTTATCCACAGGAAGCTCGCCAGTCGGTGGCCGGCGGTCGCTCTGTCGTGGCAGCAGCGAGCGTGGTGTGCGGTGCACGCGTACTGGCCGGCTGGTCTGGCGCGACAGACGGCGCTACCGAACCCCGACCCACGAGGGACCTTGCACGTCGCGATCGACGTCCGGCGCACGGTACGCCGGCTGCCCGGGATCGTGGCGCACCGCACGTCCGACTTCTCGACCCGGGTGCTGTGGCTGCAGACCCCGCCACGGATCGCTCCCGAGCACGCGATCATCGACGTGATGGGCCAACCTCCCATCGAGCAGGCCTTTCAAGCTCTCGCGAATCTCTGCCACACCCGTCGAACGCACGTCGGCCAGATCCGATCCGCGCTCGACGGACGGGAGCGCGTCATCGGACGCGACGTAATCAAGGGCCTGCTCGTCGACCTCGAGACCGGCACCTGCTCGGTCCTCGAGCGGGGGTACTCCGATCTGGTCGAGCGCACCCACGGGTTACCGCGCGGCGAGCGACAGGTCGCCTTCGTCAACGGCGTACGACCGGGTTATCACGACGTGAAGTACTCGCGGTTCGGCCTCGTGGTCGAGTTGGACGGGCGGGCGTTCCACAACACCGTCCGGGGCTGGAACGAATCCTACGAGCGAGATCTCGGCGTGGCCGTCCAGGGCAGCCGCACCGCTCGCCTGAGCTACCGGCAAGTGTTCACGAACCCCTGTCACACCGCACGCCAAATAGGAGCGCTCCTCCAGCAGGGCGGGTGGACCGGAGCCGCTTCCTCGTGTCCTACCTGCCTTAGCTCGTGATTCGCAAGCACCGGGTGCGTGCGAATCACGAGCTAAGGCTGTGTGTCGGCTACTGGGCGGCGGCTACTGCGTGCTCGTCTCGACGTAGATCGACTTCATCTCGGTGTACTGGCTCAGACCCTCGGGGCCGAACTCGCGGCCGACGCCGGAGTTCTTGTAGCCGCCGAAGGGTGCCGAGAAGTCCATCGTGTAGGTGTTCACGCCGTACGTGCCGGTGCGGACCCGGCGGGCCACGTCGAGGCCGGCGGCCTGATCGGCCGTCCACACCGTCCCGGCCAGGCCGTACTCCGAGTCGTTGGCGATCCGGACCGCATCATCGACGTCGTCGTAGGGGATCACGCACAGGACGGGACCGAAGATCTCTTCCTGAGCGATCCGCATCCGGTTGTCGACATCGGCGAAGATCGTCGGCTGGACGTACCACCCGCGGTCGAGACCGGCGGGCATGCCGTTACCGCCGAGGACCATGCGGGCGCCCTCCTCCTGGCCCAGGGCGATGTACTTCTCGACGCGCTCCTGCTGACGTTGGGCCACCATCGGTCCGACCTCTGTCGCGGGGTCGGCCGGATCGCCGACGACCATCGCACCGACGCCGGCGGCCAGCGCGTCCACCACGTTCGCGTAGTTGGCCCGGCTGGCCAGGATGCGGGTCTGCGCGACGCAGGCCTGCCCGCTGTTCATCAGGCCGGTGAACTTCAGACCCTCGATCGCCGTGGTGAGGTCGGCGTCGTCGAGCACGATCGCGGCCGACTTGCCGCCGAGTTCGAGGCTGACCCGCTTGAGCTGCTCCCCGCAGACCGCGGCGATCTTGCGACCGGCGGCCGTCGAACCGGTGAAGGCCACCTTGTCGATCCCGGGGTGGGCCACCAGGTGCTCCCCCACCTCGCGTCCGCCGGCGACGATGTTGACCACCCCGGCAGGTACGCCGGCCTCGGCCAGCAGCTCGGCCATCAGGTAGGTGTCCAGCGGGCTCTCCGGCGCCGGCTTCGCGACGACCGTGCAGCCAGCCAGCAGCGCCGGGATGAGCTTGGACATGATCGTGAACTGCGGGACGTTCCACGGCGGGATGGCGGCCACGACGCCCACGGGTTCGTGGCGCACCACGACCGGGGAACCCAGGACGCCCGCACGCTCGGACTCCCACGGGAACTCACGGGCCAGACCCAGGAAGGCCTCGATCTGCATCCACGGGGCCGGGGACTGAGCGAGGTTGGAGAACGAGGTGGGCGACCCCATCTCGATGGTGATCAGCTCGGCCATCTCGGTCAGTTGGCCGGCGTACAGACCGGAGAACTTCTCGATGACCGCGATCCGCTCCTCGGGGGTCATCCGCGGCCACGGGCCCTGGTCGAACGCACGTCGGGCGGCGGCCACCGCAGCGTCGATGTCGGCCGGGCTGCCCTCGGGCACCCGAGCAACGACCTCCTCGGAGTGCGGGGAGATCACCTCCAGCACGTTCCCGGTGGCGGGTGCCGCCCATTCGCCGTCGATGAAGAAGGCGGTGCGGTCCAGAGTCATGTCGATTCCTTTTCGGTGGTTGAGGTGCGAGGAGCGCCAGCGACGCCAACGGTGGTTGAGGTGCGAGGAGCGCCAGTGACGAGCCTCGAAACCTCTTGCGCCGTCACGGGGCCAGGGTGAAGTAGTCGGCGAAGCCACTGGGGTCGTGCCGTCCGATGGAGCCGTGCTCGAACAGGCCCCAGCCCTCGTGCTCGGGTCCGTCGGCGTCGCGGCATACGGCACGCCCGACGTGGTCGATCACGCCGAACATGGTGCGACCGTCGATCTCGGGGCTGGTGACGTCATAGGTCAGGCGCTCGGCGAAGTCGGGCCCCTTCCACAGGCCGTGGGTCCAGTCCGGGTCACCGCCGTACCCCCCGCCGACGTGGATGGGTACGGCGAGCTTGGACTCGACCTCCAGGTGCACCGGGGTGCCGTCGGGGGTGGTCGCCCGGATCGTGGCTCCGGTGGCGATGCGGGTGCCGGACGCGTAGTGGATGGTCACCTGGGGCCAGCCCAACTGCTCGACCCGGCCGTCTTTCCACACGCGGGTGCAGTCGTTGAGGCTGCGGAAGCCGTTGGGCTCCTCCTGCAGGATCAGGATGATCGCGTAGTCCTCGAAACGCATGGGGACGTAGGTCCACCACAGCCCTTCGAACTCGGGAACCAACGGTGCGCCCGCGGGGGGTGCCTCGCCGACCGGGCGGATGCCCCAGGAACGGTCCCGGGTCCCGACCCAGGTGTCGGGGCTGACCGCGATGTCCTCGCCGTCGATGGCCATCGACCCGCTCCAGGTGCCGACCTGGGCGAAGCGTTGGGCGTTCAGGGTGACCCGGCTTCCCGAGCGCATCACGTGCGGCTGCTCCTGGAGGACGTCGAAGGAGCCCTCCCAGGTCATGTCCATGGCGATGCCCTCGGTCTCCTCCAGCACCAACCGGAGCTTGCGCAGGGGCTCGACGACCTCGATGCGGTAGTTCCCGATGTGCTGGTTGAGACGGTCGTCGTCGATGGCGTCGGACAGGTGCAGGGCCGTCTGTTCGTTGCCGCGTCGGACGAGGACGAAGGCGTCCTTGGTCCCCAGGTTGGGGTAGTAGCCCGCGCCGGTGATGACGAAGATGTCCCCGGTCCGGTCGTGGGCGTTGAGGTAGCACCGGTCGTAGAAGTTCCGGTCGCTCGAGCCAGCCCACGTGACCGGCAACGGCACCTGGTGCAGCGGGTATTCATCGAGGTGGCTGACCATGAAGGGGTCCTAGTCTCTGGGGGCCTTTGTTCGCACCGGTCAGCCATCGTCCGCGTGGACCCGGCGTGACACGTGTCTCAATTGACACCTGTCAGCATGGGTGGAACACGTTCTACTTGTCAACGTCCCCGCCCCAGAATCGTCGAGTCGGCGCAAGTTGACGCGCAAAACAGCCCGACCCGGCGCGTCTTTTCAAACTAGCGCCGACTCGCGGGGCGTCAGACGATGTCGCGGACCTGGACCCGGGCCTCGTCGGCCTCTTGGTCACTGAACTTCATCTGCGACTGACGCTCCGCCTCGACCCGACGCAGATAGTGGTCCACCTCCTCCTCGACGCGAGCCTGATCCCAGCCGAGTTCGCCGGCCATCAGCGCGGCCGCTGCGGGAGCGGCCGCCACGCCACGGTCGAAGGTCTCGATCGAGATCCGGGTACGCCGGGTGAGGACGTCATCGAGGTGACGGGCGCCCTCGTGGGTCACGGAGTAGACGATCTCGGCGGCGAGGTAGTCCTCGGCCCCCTCCAGCGGCAACGCCAGCCGAGGGTCGGCTGCGATGAGGCGCAAGAGGTCGTCGATCAGACCGCCGTACCGTCCCAGGAGGTGGTCGATCCGCACCACATGCAGGCCGGAGCGTCGCGCGAGCAGCACCCTTTGGTTGGAGCGGGCCTCGAAACCCTCGGCACCGTTCAAACGCACCTGCTCGGTGATCGAGTCGCGCAGGGTCACGTTGCTGCTGGACTTCAGCGAGTGCGCCGCCGCATCCACCGCGTCCTTGGCCATCA
Source organism: Nocardioides salsibiostraticola (assembly GCF_054783655.1). Classification (NCBI taxonomy): domain Bacteria; kingdom Bacillati; phylum Actinomycetota; class Actinomycetes; order Propionibacteriales; family Nocardioidaceae; genus Nocardioides; species Nocardioides salsibiostraticola. The sequence goes on from NZ_BAAGQD010000018.1 coordinate 29,172, forward strand.
CGCGGTAGGTCGTCAGCTTGCCTCCGGCGATCATCACCAGGCCGGGGACCGGCGTCACCACGGTGTGTTCGCGGGAGATCTTGGACGTGGGTTCGGACTCGCCCGAGAGCAGGGGACGCAGGCCGGCCCACACGCCCTCGACGTCATCGTGGTCGAGTGGCTCACGCAGGATCGAGTTGACGTGGTCGAGCACGTAGTCGATGTCGGCACGGCTGGCCGCCGGGTGCGCGAGGTCGTAGGTCCACGGGGTGTCCGTGGTGCCGATCATCCAGTGCCTGCCCCAGGGAATGACGAACAGCACGGACTTCTCGGTGCGGACGATGAAGCCGGTCTCGGAACGGATCCGGTCGCGGGGGACGACCAGGTGGATGCCCTTGGACGCCTGAACATGCAGGGATCCGCGTCCCCCGACCATTTCCTGGATCTCGTCGGTCCAGACCCCGGCCGCGTTGACCACGACCCTGGCCCGCACCTCGAAGTCCACGTCGTTTTCCAGATCCCGAGCGGTCACCCCCACGACCCGTTCACCCTCTCGCAGGAAGCCGGTCACCCGCGTTCGGGTGGCGACGTGGGCGCCGTGACCGGCCGCCGTACGAGCGATGCTGACGACCAGCCGAGCGTCGTCGACCTGGCAGTCGTAGTACTTGATGGCCCCGGCCAACGCGTCCGACTTCAGGTCCGGTGCGATCCGCGCGACTCCGCGACGCGTGAGGTGACGGTGTTTGGGCACCCCCATGTCGGACTTGCCGAACATCGCCATCGCGTCATACAGCGCGACCCCGGCACCGATGTAGGGCCGTTCCCAGCCCCGATGGGTCAACGGGTAGAGGAACGGAACCGGCTTGACCAGGTGGGGGGCGAGCCTGGTGAGCAGCAGCCCCCGCTCCTGTAGTGCCTCGCGCACCAACCAGAAGTCCAACATCTCCAGGTAGCGCAGGCCGCCGTGAACGAGTTTGCTGCTGCGGCTACTCGTGCCACTGGCGAGGTCGCGTTGCTCGAGCAGGCCGGTGTTCAGCCCACGCGTCACCGCATCCAGTGCCACCCCCGCGCCGACGATGCCTCCGCCAACGACCAGCACGTCCAACTCGGCCGTCCGCTGGTCGGTCGCGCCCGCCCCCGACATGGCCTCGATCGCGGCAGTTCGGGAGTGCGGGCTCAGGGCGCTGGTGGGGCTCATCGGGCCATTGTCCCGCACAACTGAGTGCTGTCTACGCTGACCCGGTGACTTCACCCAACCGCGTCCAACGCCTCCTCGGAGTCGACATCCCCATCGTGCAGGCGCCGATGACCTACATCGCCCGCGCCGAGTTGGCCGCCGCAGTCTCCGAGGCGGGCGGCATGGGCATCATCGAGACCCTCACGCCGGAGGGGCAGGCCGATCTGCGTCGGGTCCGGGACCTGACCGACAAGCCGGTGGGCGCCAACCTGATGATCCAGGGCTGGAAGCACGACCCGTCGATCGTCGACGTCCTCGTCGAGGCCGGGGTGTCGTACGTCGCGACCTCCGCCGGAGACCCGGGCCTGTTCACCGCCGCTCTCAAGGACGCCGGGATCACGGTCTTCCACGTGGTCGGCAACCTGCGCGGCGCGGAGAAGGCGGTCGCGGCCGGGGTCGACGGCCTGGTCGTCGAGGGGGTCGAGGGCGGTGGCTTCAAGGGGACCCTGAGCCCGTCCACGATGGTGCTGTTGCCGCTGATCGCCTCGCGGGTCGACGTTCCTCTCATCGCGGCGGGCGGCATCTGCGACGCCACCACGATGGCGGCGGCCTTCGTCCTGGGCGCCGAGGGCGTCCAGATGGGCACCCGGATGCTGGCCACGACCGAGGCCCAGGTCCACCAGAACTTCAAGGACGCGATCCTCGCGGCCGGCGATGACGGTACGACGCTGCTCAGCGTCCCCGGCAACCCCACGATGCGGGTGCTCCGCAACGACCTCGGAGCCTCGGGCACCGTTGACGGTGCCAAGCTGCTGGGCCGCATCACCGACCTCTACTTCGACGGCGACATGGAGGCCAGTGTTGCCAACACCGGCCAGGTCTCGGCCCGCATCGACAAGGTTCTCCCCGTCGCTGAGGTGGTGCAGGGCATGTGGGCCGGGTGCGAAGCAGCGCTGGACGCCGCCCGGGCTCGCCTCGGCGGCTGACACTTCACGCCTTGGCCGCAGCCACCGCTTCGTCGAGGCCCTTGGCCGCGAGGCGGTCGGCCCGCTCGTTGCCCGGGTCACCGGCGTGGCCCTTCACCCAGTGCCACTCGACGTCGTGACGCTCCACGGCGGCTTGGAGTTGTTGCCACAGGTCGACGTTCTTCACCGGTTGTTTGGCCTTGGTCTTCCAGCCGTTCTTCGCCCAGCCGGCCACCCACTGGGTGATGCCGCTGCGGACGTAGACCGAGTCGGTGTAGAGCTCCACGCGGACCCGACGCTTAAGGGCGTTGAGCGCCTCGATGGTCGCCAGCAGCTCCATCCGGTTGTTCGTCGTCTCACCGGCCTCACCTCCGCACAGGTCCAACTCGCGGCCGTCCTGGCTGAGGAAGGCGCCCCAGCCGCCGGGCCCGGGGTTGGGGATGCAGGCACCGTCGGTGTAGATCGTCACCACCTCGAGGTCGACGTCCGCCTCCGTCACCCGACGACGACCTCGACCCGCTGGAACTCCTTGAGGTCGGTGTAGCCCGTGGTGGCCAGCGAGCGACGCAGCGCCCCGAGCAGGTTCATCGTGCCGTCGGCGACGCGCGAGGGCCCGAAGAGGATCTCCTCCATCGTTCCGACCTGCTCGAACTCGACGCGTTCGCCGCGCGGCAGCTCGGGGTGGTGGGCCTCGGCTCCCCAGTGGAAGCCGCGACCGGGGGCATCGCTGGCCCGCGCGAGAGGCGAGCCGACCATCACCGCGTCGGCGCCACACGCGATGGCCTTGGCCAGGTCGCCGGACTTCCCGATGGAGCCGTCGGCGATGACGTGGACATAGCGGCCACCGGACTCGTCGAGGTAGTCACGACGGGCGGCGGCTACGTCGGCCACGGCCGAAGCCATGGGGACCGCGAGGCCCAGCACGGCGCGGGTGGTGTGGGCCGCTCCCCCACCGAAGCCGACCAGTACGCCGGCCGCACCGGTCCGCATCAGGTGCAGCGCGGCCTGCTGGGTCGCACAGCCACCGACGATCACGGGCACGTCGAGCTCGTAGATGAACTCCTTGAGGTTGAGCGGCTCCGCGTTCGAGGAGACGTGCTCGGCACTGACCGTCGTACCGCGGATGACGAACATGTCGACGCCGGCGTCGACGACCGTCTTGGCGAACTCCTTGGTGCGCTGGGGTGAGAGGGACCCGGCGACGGTGACGCGCGCATCGCGGATCTGGCGCACGCGCTCGGTGATCAGCTCGGCCTTGATGGGTTCGGTGTAGATCTCCTGCATCCGTCGGGTCGCCTCGGTGCCGCGGAGCCCGGACACCTCGGTCAGCAGCGGAACCGGGTCCTCATAGCGGGTCCAGAGGCCCTCGAGGTTGAGTACGCCGAGACCTCCGCACTGACCCAGGGCGATCGCAGTCTCCGGCGATGTCACCGAATCCATCGGTGCCGCGAGCACCGGCATCGAGAACCGGTAGGCGTCGATCTGCCAGTCGAGACTGATCTCCTCGGGGTCACGGGTGCGCCGCGAGGGAACGATGGCGATGTCGTCGAAGGAGTAGGCCCGGCGGCCGCGCTTGGCCTCACCGATCTGGATCTCAGTCATGGACCGAAGTGTCCCAGATGGGATCGACAACGCGGATTCCGCTCACCGATCACCCGATCTTCGTTGCTGCCACCACTCCCGCTGAGGCGCGTGACTACCGGCCGGTGTAGTTCGGCGCCTCGACGGTCATCTGTACGCCGTGGGGGTGACTCTCCTGCAACGAGGCCGACGTGATCCGGATGAAACGGCCCTTCTCCTGCAACTCCGGGACTGTGCGCGCCCCGACGTAGAACATCGACTGAGCCAGCCCGCCGACGAGTTGGTGGGCCACTGCGCCGAGCGGGCCACGGTAGGCGACCTGTCCCTCGATTCCTTCGGGGACGATCTTGTCGTCGCTGGTCACCTCGGCCTGGAAGTAACGGTCCTTGGAGTAGGACTTCTTCCCCCGGCTGGACATCGCGGCCAGGGAACCCATGCCGCGGTAGGCCTTGAACTGCTTGCCGTTGACGAACACCAGGTCGCCCGGCGACTCGTCGCACCCGGCCAACAGGGAGCCGACCATCACGCAGTCCGCGCCGGCGACGAGCGCCTTCGCGATCTCACCCGAGTGCCGCATCCCACCGTCGGCGATGACCGGGACACCGGCCCGCTTGGCCGCCAGGGAGGCTTCGTAGACGGCGGTGATCTGGGGTACGCCGACCCCGGTGACGATGCGCGTCGTACAGATCGATCCGGGTCCCACACCGACCTTGATGGCGTCGGCGCCGGCGTCGACGAAGGCCTGCGCGCCTTCCTTGGTGGCGACGTTGCCGCCGATCACCTGCGCGTGCTTGGTCGCCGGGTCGGACTTGAGGCGTTGAACCATCTCGAGCAGCATCCGGACGTTGCCGTGGGCGGTGTCGGCGACCAGGACGTCGACCCCGGCCTCGATCAGGGTGGTCGCTCGCTCCCAGGCGTCGCCGAAGTACCCGATCGCGGCACCCACCATGAGCCGCCCGTGCGCGTCGTTGGAGGCGTCGGGGAACTGCTCGGACTTCACGAAGTCCTTGACGGTGATCAGGCCACCGAGGCGGCCACTGTCGTCGACGAGGGGCAGCCGTTCGCGCTTGTGCTTGCGCAGCAACATCGTGGCCTCCTCGCGGGAGATGCCCAGGTGCCCGGTGATCAGCGGCATCGGGGTCATGATCTCGTCGACCTTGGTCGTCGCCCACTCGGCCACGGGGGTGAAGCGCAGGTCGCGATTGGTGATGATGCCGAGCAGCAGATTGTCCGCGTCGACGACCGGCAGCCCGGAGACGCGGTACTCGCCGCAGATCCGGTCCAGTTCCTCGAGCGTCTTGTCCGGGGTGATGGTGACCGGGTTGGAGATGATCCCGGTCTGGGTGCGCTTGACCAGATCGACCTGATAGGCCTGATCGGTGATCGAGAGGTTGCGGTGCAGCACGCCGATGCCACCCTGACGGGCCATCGCGATCGCCATCTGCGACTCGGTGACCGTGTCCATCGCGGCACTGATCAGCGGGATCTTCAGCGAGATCTCCCGGGTCAGGCGAGCGGTCGTGTCGATCTCGTCCGGTGCCAGGTCGGAATGACCCGGCAGCAGGAGAACGTCGTCGTAGGTCAGGCCGAGTGCAGCGAATTTGTCCGGGAGTTCCACGACTTCATCGTAGTGCGGCCGGTTCGGGGAGCGTGAGTCGGCGCAACTTGACGCCGAAACGGGTCCGAGTCGGCGCGACTTGCGTCAACTGGCGCCGACTCGGCGCAGTCCGGTGAGGGTGATCCTGACGGTCAGTACGTCGCCCGCCATCCGGATCCGACCGCGCATGCCCGCGGCCAACACCATGGGCATCACCGCCTGGTTGCCGGCGCTCGCGCTCAGCAGGACCTGTTCGGCCCCCTGGCCCGCGGCGAGCCGGCAGATCTCGGTCAGGAGCCTCGTCCCGATCCCCCGTCGACGGAACACCGGGTCGATCTCGAGATCGACCGGCCTGGTCGTGGGTTCCTCGGTGGTCGCGGCGCGCAACCGGGCGTGACCGACCGGTCTTCCGTCGACCAGGGCGGTGACGGCGGCGTTCGTCACGGCGTACTCGAGGGACTCGTGGGCACCCGAACCGCCCATCCGTCGTTCCGGGGAACTGGTGAAGATCGGTTGTTCCCGGCTCAGTACGTCGCTGACCAGCCCCGCCATCGCCGCGGCTCGCGCGTGCTCGGTGGCGGTGAAGGGCGCTGCGCGGTGAATCTGTACGGCGACCTCGTCGACCACCAGATCCATGGCGTCCATGTCCGCGTCGGCGGCGCCCGGCGCGGCGTCGAACAGTTCGGCCACCACCCAGGGGAAGGACGAGGGCTGGGCGAGCACCGCGCGTGCCGCCTCGACGTACCGTGTCGGCTGATCGGTGAGCGCCGCCTCGTCGCACCTCACCGCGATCACCGAGGCGCCGCCGGAGCGCGCCACCAGTTCGGCGATGTCCGTCTCGTGCCAGGTGGTCGGCGTCTGGAGGATGAGCTCGTCGACCACCGAGTGCACCCCCGGGAAGACCTGGAGGCCGAGGATGTTCACCTCGGCCTTGCCGCACTCCTGCGCCAGGGCGGCCAGGGCACCGGGCTGATCAGGCAGCGAGGTCCGCACTCTCCACAACATGAGTCGAGGATGCGCCCACCGTATTGCCGATCGAGGTCCCCCGTGTTTCGGGCCGGCAACAGTTGCCGAGTCGGGCTCTTCTGATGCATGTGTGGGTGCGGTAAGCGCGTCTAACGAGGCGCACGCCGCTCTCTGTCTAGGTTTCTGAACTGTCGAAGGACCAGAAACCG
>NZ_BAAGQD010000019.1:0-1368 GCF_054783655.1 Nocardioides salsibiostraticola
TCTGCCGCCGAGAGTGCGCACGCGGCCATCCGATGCTGCCGCTGTTGGGGTAGGGCATCGTCCCGATTACGTACCCGACTGGCCGGGCTCGTACGACTCTGACTCAACGCGCTTGTAAGAGGTCCTGCAGCGTCTCTTCGAGGTCGGGGTGAGCGAAATCGAAGCCCGCCTCCTGCAGTCGTGCAGGAACAGCGCGGCGTCCTGTCAGAGCAAGTGCCGGATCTGTTCGCAAAACGATGGACCCGGCTCGTACAGCCCAGGCTGGTGTCGGTAGCGCAGCGGGTCGGCGTAGGACGCCGCGTAGCATCCGCATCAGATCGGCATTTCGAACGGGATTGGGCGAGGTGGCGTGCAGCACTCCGTGCAGGTCTCCGGCAGCCCCATGTCCTTCTATCGACTGCGTGGCGATGTCGAGCCAGTCGTCCACGTGGATCCAGCTGAACCATTGCTGGCCCGAGGCGATTCGGCCACCCAGCCCCCAGCGGACAACGCCGGCAAGTCGATCCAGCGCGGGAGTGTCCCGATCGAGGACAACGCTCGTTCTCAGTACAGTTGCGCGCTGAGCGTTCACGCCTTCGGCTGCGGCTTCCCATGCCTTGGCGACGCCCGCCATCTGCGGCGGCTCGTGCGCGAGTGGGGACTGCTCGGTCAGGACTGCCTCGCCCGCGTCACCGTAGATGGCCAGTGTGCTGGATTGCAGCCACACCGGCAGGGGCGCATCAAGGGAAGATGCGGCTGCCGCGAGGGCCCGGGTCGGATCAACTCGCGACCGTTCAAGCAGAGCGACGTTCTGAGTGGTCGGTCGGCGGTCTACCAACTCACCAGCCAAGTTGACTACTGCGCTCCCAGCGAGCTCGGTTGCCCATGAGCCGACCGTGACGCCGTCCCACCAGACGTGACGGTGCGCCGAGGGTCGGGGTGTGCGGCTAAGGATCACTACCTCGTGATCCCGGGCCGCTAGTGCATCAGCCAACCTCCGACCCAATGCGCCAGTCCCACCTGCAAGAACAACCTTCACAGAGCGATCCTAGCGGGCCGGCCGCGGCTGATTCCTGCGTCGCCAACGAGTCCCGAATGGGGCGAGCAGTCCGACTGCCGCCCCCAGGTCCGGCTCATCGGATCCTTGGTACGGATAGAAGGCGCTGACCACTGCCCCCAGAGGTCACATGTCAGGAATGCGGAGTCGTCGTCGGTCAAAACTGTGACTAGACGTGCATGGCCCAAGGTCAGTTCGCTCAGCCGCTTCGTTCGCGACCAAGCCGATGACGGCATCGCCTCGAGTCTGGGTCTCATCGGGGTCTTCTGGGCGGCTGTGCTCAAACTGCGCCGAGGATCGACACGCTGACCTGGGACATCCGGTTCTGCCGC
>NZ_BAAGQD010000020.1:0-2698 GCF_054783655.1 Nocardioides salsibiostraticola
GACGGCATCGCCTCGAGTCTGGGTCTCATCGGGGTCTTCTGGGCGGCTGTGCTCAAACTGCGCCGAGGATCGACACGCTGACCTGGGACATCCGGTTCTGCCGCAATCCGCGCGCTTCTAGATCTCTTTCACACCCCTGCTATGGGGCGTCTGCCGCCAATAAGGGCCGCCGTGAGTGGCGGACTGCTGTTCCTTGGCGACCGAGATGAGAGAACTCGCTGCACACCTGAATCCTGAGAGCGACCGCCAGCCGTGGCGTCGCAGGACCGCAGGAGCCAGTCATGACGATCCCTACCCAGATGAGTTTGCACGGGTTCATCGCTACAGCGCCGGGCCTCAGCTTCACCGACCAGGGGCATGCCCGCTTTTACGCGCGTGTCGGGGTCGAGCAGTTCCGCAAGGAGGTCGATGGTTCCTTCGCCAAGCTGGACTCGACCTTCCACGACCTGGTGTTGTTCGACCGCTCAGCCGAGCGCGCGTACGCCCGCTTCAAGGTCGGTGACCAGTTCGTCGCGTCGGGATACATCCACGAATACAAGCTGAAGAAGGGCGACGGGGCCGAGCCCCGGGAGCAGTTCGTCGCCCGTCGCATCGGTCACGATTGCGCCAGATCCCGCTATTCCGTCGACAGAACACCTGCGCGGCAACCCGCCCCGCCGACGTTGCCGGTCGCCGTAGACGCCGTGCCGTCGCAAGCTGTCAGCATCTGATCCCCGGGCCAATGACCACCGACTTCGACACGGAGCGGGGACCTTCACTGGATCCTGACTTCGAAAACGGCGACCCGCTGATGCTCGGCAGACCCGTCCCCGGCTTCGGGACCGCCGACACCGACGAGGATGGCCCACCCCAACCGATCAACTGGAACCTCCTCACGGGCGAGGAGGCCGAGTCAGAGTGGCTTGATCTCAACGCTTGGGTCCATTGGTTACGAGCGACCTATGGACTGCCGCCCGCGGTGATCCCGCCGTACTGGCACCGCCACGATGAACTGGTCTGGGAACTGTCCGCGCTCCACCTTCATTGGCTGAACTCCTACGACTCCGAGGGGTCACCGTCCGGGCCGATCGCATGGCACCGGGACTTCGCCGATGCCCGCAACCGGCTGCGTGAGTGGTCCTCCAGCTCGGGTACCCGGATCGACCGGGACCGCGCGACGCGCCAAACCGCTTGGCCCGGTGAGGAGCCCATCCCATCGAGCCCTGAGATCACCATCGAGGACCGCGAGGCCGACTTCGTGCAGTTCGTGTTCGAGGACGTCGCAGCACGAGCACGCGTCGAGAATCGTGTCTCGACGGCGTTGTAGAGGTCCTCCACAGGGCTCCTTCGTCGCCGCGGATTCCACAGGAATCTCGCCTGATGCATGAAGCGCCGTGCGACAGCGATAGCGCTGACCCAGCGACTCCACCTCTCACACATCACGAAAGGGCCACGACATGCTCCTCGCCCACGCGGTCACCCTCGCCGAGGCCCGCTCTCACATCGCGGCCCTCGCAGACCGTTCCCAGACCCTCGACGCATCTGTCGAGTACGAACGCGCGCTACTCCAGCTCGACCGGATTCACGGCGACGACTTACCCGGGCTCAACCCGGTCCCCACCGGCGACCTCGACGCACTGTTCAGGACCGCCGAGTCCGCGGTCGAGGCCCTGGTCGCCCACGGGATCGACGCTCTCCAAATCGAATTCGTCCTCGACGTGCTCTGCGCCGCCCGCGATATAGCCGTTGGCTGATGTACGGAGAGAACAGCGGCAAACTCCGCGCTGAACTGACCATCCTGCTCCGCCAACACCGCATCCAGCAACGCATCGGCGGGGCCGGCTCCTACACCGTGCCCGAGACCACCACTAGCGAGGAACGCAAGCGACTCGGGGAACAGATCGACCGCTACCGCCACGCCGTGCTCGTGTGGAGTGTCCAGGCGATACGCGCCACCGATCCGGGCATCCCTTTCGCCCTCACACGCGGACCGGCGGGGGAGCTGCAGCGCCGGCTCGAGGGCGCCATCAAAGAATCCCCTGGGCTGCCGCCGCTCGGCGAACTCACCACCGAACAGAGCTTCCCCATGGTCGAGACCTGGCGCCAAGCTGCGCGCGCCGCGGCGCTGGGGGAACACGACTTCAGCGCCGGACGACTTTCGACCACCCAAGGCATGACAGTCCTCCACGACGTTGCCGACGTGACCCGAGCCCTCGTCGTCCTCAACCGCCGCTACTCCAACATTCCAGAATGGAACGCCCTGAGGAATCCGGGTCTACTCAAACGCGCAGCCGAGTCATGCGCGACTTTCGCCGAACGCAATGAGCCCGACTACGCGGTCGATCATCAAGGATGGCGACCGACCGCAGCCAGGACCGAGGGTCCCGCGCTGCCCGGGCTAGCAGGCGTTATGCAGGCCGAACGCAACCTCCTTGCCCACCTCGACACGTTCCCCGACGCCCACAGCCTCCGCGTCGTTGCCGCGTCCCAACGCCTCGTCTCAGCCCACGCGGCCACATTCCTCGATGCCACCGACACCGAGCAGGCATCCTTTTGGCAGACCCGTGCAACAACGTACGCACAACTGGTCCGCGCGACCCGCGACCTCGGCGGCCTGAATCGCCCTGGGTTGGTTGGAGTCTCCATCGTTTTGAAACGAGGATGGACTCATGCCGAAAAACAACACCCCGGGCAAGCCGACTACGCGTCGCTACAGCCC
>NZ_BAAGQD010000021.1:0-5388 GCF_054783655.1 Nocardioides salsibiostraticola
GCCCCGCGGGGATTCGAGAGAGTCTAGCGTGTGCGTCTGATACTTGAGAACTCAACAGTGTGTCATATAGTCGACGAATTAGTTTGTTATGCCCAGTTTGTTTTTTTGGGTTTGTTTTTTTCGGCAATGATTCTGGCAATTATGTCGGGGTTTGTTTGTCGGGTTTGAATTTTCTATGGAGAGTTTGATCCTGGCTCAGGACGAACGCTGGCGGCGTGCTTAACACATGCAAGTCGAGCGGTAAGGCCCTTCGGGGTACACGAGCGGCGAACGGGTGAGTAACACGTGAGTAATCTGCCCTCCACTTGGGGATAAGCATTGGAAACGGTGTCTAATACCTGATATGACTCAGCCATGCATGTGGTTGGGTGGAAAGTTTTTTCGGTGGGGGATGTGCTCGCGGCCTATCAGCTTGTTGGTGAGGTAATGGCTCACCAAGGCTTCGACGGGTAGCCGGCCTGAGAGGGTGACCGGCCACACTGGGACTGAGACACGGCCCAGACTCCTACGGGAGGCAGCAGTGGGGAATATTGGACAATGGGCGGAAGCCTGATCCAGCAACGCCGCGTGAGGGATGACTGCCTTCGGGTTGTAAACCTCTTTCAGCGGGGACGAAGCACCGGTTGATGGTGGTGACGGTACCCGCAGAAGAAGCACCGGCCAACTACGTGCCAGCAGCCGCGGTAATACGTAGGGTGCGAGCGTTGTCCGGAATTATTGGGCGTAAAGGGCTCGTAGGCGGTTTGTCGCGTCGGGCGTGAAATCCACCAGCTTAACTGGTGGTCTGCGTTCGATACGGGCAGACTAGAGGTATGCAGGGGAGAACGGAATTCCTGGTGTAGCGGTGAAATGCGCAGATATCAGGAGGAACACCGGTGGCGAAGGCGGTTCTCTGGGCATTACCTGACGCTGAGGAGCGAAAGTGTGGGGAGCGAACAGGATTAGATACCCTGGTAGTCCACACCGTAAACGTTGGGCGCTAGGTGTGGGGCCTATTCCATGGGTTCCGTGCCGCAGCTAACGCATTAAGCGCCCCGCCTGGGGAGTACGGCCGCAAGGCTAAAACTCAAAGGAATTGACGGGGGCCCGCACAAGCGGCGGAGCATGCGGATTAATTCGATGCAACGCGAAGAACCTTACCTGGGTTTGACATACACCGGAAAGCTGTAGAGATATGGCCCCTTTTTGTCGGTGTACAGGTGGTGCATGGCTGTCGTCAGCTCGTGTCGTGAGATGTTGGGTTAAGTCCCGCAACGAGCGCAACCCTCGTTCTATGTTGCCAGCATGCCCTTCGGGGTGATGGGGACTCATAGGAGACTGCCGGGGTCAACTCGGAGGAAGGTGGGGATGACGTCAAGTCATCATGCCCCTTATGTCCAGGGCTTCACGCATGCTACAATGGCCGGTACAAAGGGCTGCGATGCTGTAAGGCGGAGCGAATCCCAAAAAGCCGGTCTCAGTTCGGATTGGGGTCTGCAACTCGACCCCATGAAGTCGGAGTCGCTAGTAATCGCAGATCAGCAACGCTGCGGTGAATACGTTCCCGGGCCTTGTACACACCGCCCGTCACGTCATGAAAGTCGGCAACACCCGAAGCCGGTGGCCTAACCCTTTATTGGGGGGGAGCCGTCGAAGGTGGGGCTGGCGATTAGGACGAAGTCGTAACAAGGTAGCCGTACCGGAAGGTGCGGCTGGATCACCTCCTTTCTAAGGAGCATTGCCTTGCTCGGACCGAAGTTTCCGCCGTTGTGGTGGGGATGGGTTGTTGTGAGTGGTTGGTGCTTGTAGATGGAATCGTCGATGAAGGTCACTCATGGTGGCTGATTGCTTGAGTACTACTCATACTTCTTCGGGGGTGTGGGTGTGGAAACTGGTGGTTGGTTGGTTGTGGGTGGTGATGGCACACTGTTGGGCCCTGAGGGATCAGGCCTAGCTCGCCCGGATGGGTGGGTGATGGGTGGTTGTTCTTGGTGTTTGTTTTGTGGATAGTGGACGCGAGCATATGCCCGCACTGTGTGAGTGCCTCACTGACAGTTTGTTTGTTGGTGGGGGCTTGTGTGTGGGTGTTTGTTTATTAATGTAGTGTAATGTGTCTTTGTTGTTTTTGTTGAGTGTTTGTGTTTGGCAAGCTTTGAAGGGCACATGGTGGATGCCTTGGCATCGAGAGCCGATGAAGGACGTTGGAGCCTGCGATAAGCCCTGGGGAGTTGGCAACCGAACTGTGATCCGGGGGTGTCCGAATGGGGAAACCCAGCCGCAGTTATGTGCGGTTACCCGCGCCTGAATGTATAGGGCGTGTGGAGGGAACGTGGGGAAGTGAAACATCTCAGTACCCATAGGAAGAGAAAACAAAAGTGATTCCGAGAGTAGTGGCGAGCGAAATCGGATCAGGCTAAACCCTATGCGTGTGATACCCGGCAGGGGTTGCGTGTAGGGGGTCGTGGGAGCATTCGTGGTCATCTGCCGGTGGCTGAAACAGTAAGAAAATCCAGTTGAAGTTGAAGTCCATTGGAAAGTGGCGCCGTAGAGGGTGATAGTCCCGTAGGTGTAAGTCTGGATCTGTTGAGTGTTTTCCCAAGTAACACGGAACCCCTGAAATTCTGTGTGAATCTGGCGGGACCACCCGTTAAGCCTAAATACTTCTCGATGACCGATAGCGGACAAGTACCGTGAGGGAAAGGTGAAAAGTACCCCTGGCGGGGAGTGAAATAGTACCTGAAACCGTGTGCCTACAATCCGTCAGAGCTGGGCTTTGTGCCTGGTGATGGCGTGCCTTTTGAAGAATGAGCCTGCGAGTTTGCGTTGTGTTGCGAGGTTAACCCGTGTGGGGAAGCCGTAGCGAAAGCGAGTCCTAATAGGGCGTTTGAGTAGCGCGATCAAGACCCGAAGCGGAGTGATCTATCCATGGGCAGGTTGAAGCGTCGGTAAGACGACGTGGAGGACCGAACCCACTTAGGTTGAAAACTGAGGGGATGACCTGTGGATAGGGGTGAAAGGCCAATCAAACTCCGTGATAGCTGGTTCTCCCCGAAATGCATTTAGGTGCAGCGTTGCGTGTTTCTTGCCGGAGGTAGAGCACTGGATAGCTAATGGGCCCTACAAGGTTACTGACGTTAGCCAAACTCCGAATGCCGGTAAGTGAGAGCGCAGCAGTGAGACAGTGGGGGATAAGCTCCATTGTCGAGAGGGAAACAGCCCAGACCATCAGCTAAGGCCCCTAAGAGATGACTAAGTGGAAAAGGATGTGGAGTCGCAGTGACAACCAGGAGGTTGGCTTGGAAGCAGCCACCCTTGAAAGAGTGCGTAATAGCTCACTGGTCAAGTGATTCCGCGCCGACAATGTAGCGGGGCTCAAGTCATCCGCCGAAGCTATGGCATTCATGCCCTTTATTGGTAAAGCCTAGCCGCCCTTGTGGTTGGTTCAGGTGTGTGGATGGGTAGGGGAGCGTCGTGTCGCGAGTGAAGTCACAGGGTGACCTAGTGGTGGACGCGACACGAGTGAGAATGCAGGCATGAGTAGCGAATCAGGAGTGAGAAACTCCTGCACCGAATGATCAAGGGTTCCAGGGTCAAGCTAATCTGCCCTGGGTAAGTCGGGACCTAAGGCGAGGCCGACAGGCGTAGTCGATGGACAACGGGTTGATATTCCCGTACCGGCAAAGTAGCGCCCATGACGAACCTGGTGATGCTAACCATCTGAAACCTAGATGACCAGACCCTTCGGGGCGAGGCGTTTAGGCGGAGCGTGGGATCCGAACTAGTAGTAGTCAAGCGATGGGGTGACACAGGAAGGTAGCCCAGCCACGCCGATGGTTGTGCGTGGGTAAGCGTGTAGGGGGTGTCTTAGGTAAATCCGGGATGCTGACTTTGATGTCGACCTTGAGACGTGATGCCGACCCCGTATGGGGGAAGTGGGTAATCCTATGCTGTCGAGAAAAACCTCTAGCGAGCTATGCGCCGCCCGTACCCCAAACCGACTCAGGTGATCAGGTAGAGAATACTAAGGTGATCGAGTGAACCATGGTTAAGGAACTCGGCAAAATGCCCCCGTAACTTCGGGAGAAGGGGGACCCGAACCGTTAACACCCTTGCGGTGTGAGGCGGGGAGGGTCGCAGAGACCAGGCCCAAGCGACTGTTTACTAAAAACACAGGTCCGTGCGAAGTTGTAAGACGATGTATACGGACTGACTCCTGCCCGGTGCTGGAAGGTTAAGGGGACCTGTTAGCCCACTTGTGGGTGAAGCGGAGAACTTAAGCCCCAGTAAACGGCGGTGGTAACTATAACCATCCTAAGGTAGCGAAATTCCTTGTCGGGTAAGTTCCGACCTGCACGAATGGAGTAACGACTTGGGCGCTGTCTCAACCATGGACTCGGCGAAATTGCACTACGAGTAAAGATGCTCGTTACGCGCGGCAGGACGGAAAGACCCCGGGACCTTTACTATAGTTTGGTATTGGTGTTTGGTTCGGCTTGTGTAGGATAGGTGGGAGACTGTGAAGCATTCACGCCAGTGAGTGTGGAGTCAACGTTGAAATACCACTCTGGTCGTACTAGATGTCTAACCTAGGTCCATGATCTGGATCAGGGACAGTGCCTGATGGGTAGTTTAACTGGGGCGGTTGCCTCCTAAAAAGTAACGGAGGCGCTCAAAGGTTCCCTCAGCCTGGTTGGCAATCAGGTGTTGAGTGTAAGTGCACAAGGGAGCTTGACTGTGAGACAGACATGTCGAGCAGGGACGAAAGTCGGAACTAGTGATCCGGCGTCGGCATGTGGAAGCGGCGTCGCTCAACGGATAAAAGGTACCCCGGGGATAACAGGCTGATCTTCCCCAAGAGTCCATATCGACGGGATGGTTTGGCACCTCGATGTCGGCTCGTCGCATCCTGGGGCTGGAGTAGGTCCCAAGGGTTGGGCTGTTCGCCCATTAAAGCGGCACGCGAGCTGGGTTTAGAACGTCGTGAGACAGTTCGGTCCCTATCCGCCGCGCGCGTAGGAAACTTGAGAAAGGCTGTCCCTAGTACGAGAGGACCGGGATGGACGAACCTCTGGTGTGCCAGTTGTTCCGCCAGGAGCACGGCTGGTTGGCTACGTTCGGGAGTGATAACCGCTGAATGCATCTAAGCGGGAAGCACGTTTCAAGATGAGGTTTCCCACCCCCTAGTGGGGTTAAGGCCCCCAACAGATTATTGGGTTGATAGGCCGGAGGTGTACAGCAGTAATGCCTAGCCGACCGGTACTAATAGGCCGAGGGCTTGCCTACACAAATGCTCAACCAAAACCATGAACACACATGGCTACATGATGGCAAACAGTACATATGCCGCAACGCGTCCACGACACACACAAATAGAGACCACCCCCCTCTACCGATGTGAAACCCACCCCC
>NZ_BAAGQD010000022.1:0-1524 GCF_054783655.1 Nocardioides salsibiostraticola
CGACGAGTTGCCCTGTGTCAACCTTCGCTGTGTTTCATGCGGCTTGTGGTGGTGTTTGGTTCAGGACGCGTTGGAGCGCGTTATGTCGGTCGGGGTGGTAGGTGGTGCCGTCTTGCCAGCATCGCCAGATGATGTCGGCCCAGGCGCGGCCGAGGATTCGTACGGCGTGGGGGTGGTCGTGGCCGCGCGCTCGGGCTCGTTGGTAGAGGTCTTGCGCCCAGGGATTAGCTCGGCGGCAGTCGCCGGCGAAGTCACAAAGTGCGTCGCGGAGGTCTCGATCGGCTGACCAGCGGAAGGTGACGGTTTTGATCTTTCCCGATTGGCGGGTCGAGGGTGCGACGCCTGCTAGGCAGGCCAGGGAGGCTGCGGTGGGGAATCGGCCGCGGGCGTCTCCGATCTCTGCGAGTAGGCGCGCTGCTCGTAGGGTCCCGGAGCGGGGCAGAGACGCGAAGAGGTCGTGATCGGGGTGAGCATCGAACTGGTCGCTGATGGTGCGGGCGAGGGCCTCTATCTGGGTGTTCAGGACACGTAGCACTGCGACGTAGGCGGAGGTGACCGCTGCGGTCGTATGGGCATCGGGGCCGGTCGTGCCGGCCGGTGCGGCGATGAGGTGTTGATGCAGGACGGCGGGGTCCGTCTTTCCGGAGTAACCGATCTTCTCCAGCCATTGAGCCAGTCGTTGCGGGGAGAGCCAATCGACTTTGGTCTGGGTGGTGAATCGTTCGATGAAACTCAAACTCACTGCCGAATCGAGGTCCTTGAACAGTCCGACTACCCCAGGCAGCACAATCTGGAGGTGCGCGCGGAGTTGGTTCGCTGTCGCGACGCGGTGCTCGACGAGGTCTCGGCGTGCTCGCACACTGGTCCGTAGCACTCTGGTCGCGTGAGTCGAACGCACCAGCGGTGTGAGGCGCCGCCGATCGGTGCGTACGACGTCGGCCAAGACGTAGGCGTCGAAGCGGTCGTCCTTGTTGCCGGCTGATCCGTATCGCGAACGGAGGTTCTTGACCTGGTTCGGGCTGATCACCAAGACCGTGAGGTCGGTGTCCAGCAGCGTCTCGATGACCGGGCCGTCGCCGCGTTCGATGCCGATCTCACGCACATCGGCGGCGGCGAGACGTTTCACGAGTCGCTTCATTCCGGCCGCGGTGTGAGCGATGGTGAATCGTTCGATGACCTCACCGCCGGGCTCGATGATGCATACGGCGTGGTCGTCTTGGGCCCAGTCCAGACCCGCACAGAATCTCGGTCTCATGGCTTGAGGGGTCACACTCATATCGGTTCCTCGCTGTTGGAGCAGTGAGAGAACACCCGGTGGTCCGGGACCCCGCAGCCGGTCGCTCACTGATCGGCGCTCATCGGCGCATAGCCCTGTAGCCGGTCTGGGGATCCTGGCCCACCGGGCCCCACAGAACTCGTCGTGGATCTCGAGAATCACGCGCAGCAGGCGGTGGCCCGGTAGGGACCAGGGGTGTACCGGCAGCTCATCTGGAACCACCGACAACCCGATGGTGCACCAGTGAG
>NZ_BAAGQD010000023.1:0-5349 GCF_054783655.1 Nocardioides salsibiostraticola
GACGGCATCGCCTCGAGTCTGGGTCTCATCGGGGTCTTCTGGGCGGCTGTGCTCAAACTGCGCCGAGGATCGACACGCTGACCTGGGACATCCGGTTCTGCCGCTGACTGTGCGCGATCCTGCCGAGGGGAGGATGAAAGTCCGGCATGCTTGTGAACGTGAACTACGAACGCCGCCTCTGGGAGCGCCTCATCGAGTCTCTCGACGGGTGGACCTCCGCCACAGAGATCGCGCCCGGAACGATCGAGGTGGCCCTGCCCGTCAACGAGACAGAGTCGCGGCGCGTGCACATCGTGATGAGCCCCCAAGAGTGGGCCGACATGGCAAGCGTCATGTGGGGAGACGTCGATGACGCCGTCCACGATGTCAAGCAAACGCTCCAGCGCCTGCAACCCCACGAAGGCTTTGCGGTCTACTCGCTCTACCAGTTGGAACCCTGCATCGCTCCGACCCTCCCGGAGCAAGCACCTCCTCCGCGGGAGGCAACGACGAAAGGTGGCGAGTGGAGACCGGCATCAGGTGCTGGATCGTGAGCATGCTCGCGGTCGTAGCGAAAGCTGATTGGCAGCGGGCATAGCGTCCGCTTCTGCCGCCGAGAGGGCGCGGTCCTGTGCATAATGCCGAGGAGCGGATGCCCCCCATGCGAAAATGTTGAGTCTGCAACCCTCCGAGCCAGTAGATGATCTGATGACGAGCATGCTTCGAACATCTCTCGGTCTCGCCGGACTTGGCCTACTCGTCGGCTGTACCGGGGCTGCTCCGACCAGTGACTCAGAAGTGCTCCGAGATCCGCCGGCTAGCGCCAACGGTGCGTCGAGGTCTCAACCGATCTCACCGGGCCAAGCGACCGACTCACCAGACTCTGGGATCACGCGTTGCGCAGATGTGCGACTGCCGGAGGAGGGCCTCGGGGAAGCGGACTACTTCTTGGACGAAGCAGCAGGCACGCTCCAGATCAACTTCAGCGATCTCCGACGCGGCCGCTATCGGAACGTCTCGTACACCGTGAGCTACCTAGCCGACGGGACATGCCTGAGCACCCCAGGAGTCACCGACGCCATTGATCGAGCCGCTCCGAAAGACTGGCCGCCCTCCAAGTAGGGGCACCCGAATCTGCCGCGTAGTGTGCGCGTCAGCGCACATGGATCTGCCGCTGGTGGCGCGCAACCGGAAGGGACCTTCGGTTGACGATCGCGCCATCCGGGTTCTTGCTGAGCTATGACCGCTACCGACCTGTTACCCGTGACAATCGACCACGACGATCAGATTCTGCATCTGGCTGTCGCAGCGCACCTGGCTCGCTACAAGGGCCAGACCCGTGCTCACACAGCCTCTGACTTGAACATCTACCTGAACTGGTGCCACGACCACGGGCTCCCGCCGCTCCAGGCCCAGCGCGCGCACATCGAACTGTTCCTACGCTGGATGCAGGAGGTGCGCAGACTCAAGCCCTCAACTGTGTCCCGGCGCCTCTCAGTGCTTTCGGGCTTCTACCGAACCTGTGTCATCGACGGTGTCCTCGAACACTCACCAGCCGAGTACGTCCGTCGACCGAAGGTCCCCCCGGAGTCGCCGACCCTGGGACTGAGCCACCTGCAGTTCGAGGCCATGCTTTCCGCCGGCCGCGATTCGACCAATGACAACGACTTCGCACTGGTCGCGATGCTGGGTTTGCTCGGGCTGAGGATCTTCGAGGCCACCGGCGCCAACATCGAAGCACTCAGCGAAATCCGCGGACACCGAGTGCTGCGGGTTCACGGCAAGGGCGACAAGATCGCCCAGGTCCCGCTCTCGCCCGCCGTAGGTCGAGCGATCGACCGTGCCGCAGGAACCCGCGAGAGCGGCCCGCTCCTTCTCAACGGTCAAGGCCGACGCATGGACCGGCACGCGGCCACTCGACGGCTACGAGCCCTGGTTCGGACTTCCGGAGTCACGATCGACCGGATGCACCCACACATGCTCAGACACACATTCGTCACGACGATGCTCGACGCGGGAGTTGACCTGCGTGACGTTCAGATCGCCGCCCGCCACGCCGACCCCCGGACAACGATGCGATACGACCGAGCACGCAACAACCTCGATCGGCACCCCAACTACATCCTCGCAGCCTTCATGGCCTCCGCGACATGAAGCAGCAACACCGCCAGGGGCTTCTGCTGCGGATCGCAGCGCCCGCAACCGCGACCCAATAAGTCTTGGCGCGCGGATCGCGGCAGATCCGTGTGCGCTGACGCGCACACTATGCGGCAGATCCGTGTGCGCTGACGCGCACACTATGCGGCAGATCCGTGTGCGCTGACGCGCACACTATGCGGCAGATGACCTGATCCCCGTGTAGTGGTCCAGAGGTTGTGAGAGTCCGATCCCCCATGATGGGGGCAGGAGGATTTACGACCATGGCGAAGCGACGTAGGCACACCCCTGAGCAGGTCATCCGTAAGCTGCGCGAGGGCGAGCGGATGCTTGGTGAGGGCAGTGATCTGGCGGCGGTGTGCAAACACTTGGAGGTCTCCGAGCAGACCTGGCACCGGTGGCGCAATCAGTACGGCGGGATGAAAGCTGACGATACGAAACGGCTCAAGGAACTCGAGAAACAGAACGCCCGGCTGAAGAAGCTCGTCGCCGAGCAGGCCCTGGACATCGACATGCTCAAGGAGTTGTCCCGGGGAAACTTCTGAGCCCCGAACGACGACGGCGAGCAGTCGATCTGCTTGTCGTCATGTTCGGGGTATCTCAGCGCCGCGCCTGCCGGGTGGCGGGCCAACACCGCTCGACCCAACGAATCACTGTCCGGGTTCGCTCCGATGCTGAGCAGCAGCTCCGGGCACGATTGCGGGCGATCGCGAAGAAGCACCCGCGGTGGGGCTGGCGCAAGGCGCACGCGATCGCACGCCGCGAGGGGCTGGTGATGAACAGGAAACGGACCCGGCGGCTGTGGCGCGAGGAAGGCCTCAAACGCCCGCAACAGGCCCGCAAGCGGCGCCGCGTCGGTGAGCAACGCGGCGACCGCATCGAATCGGCGCGTCCTGACCACGTATGGGCGTTGGACTTCCAGTACGACGTCACCTCTGATGGGCGCCAACTACGGTTCCTCAACATCGTCGATGAGTTCACCCGCGAAGCGTTCGCAACCCGGGCAGCCCGATCGTTCACCGCCGACGCCACCGTCGCGGTCCTCGAGGAAATCATCGCCACCACCGGCCGGTGGCCGGCCAACATCCGCATGGACAACGGCACCGAACTGACCGCGCACGCGATGATCGACTGGTGCCGCCTGGCCAGGGTCGAGACCGCGTTCATCGATCCCGGCTCGCCGTGGCAGAACGGCTACTCCGAGTCATTCAACGGAAGATTCCGCGACGAGTTCCTCACCACCGAACAGTTCGACACGCTCCTCGAAGCCCAGGTCCTGGCCGAAGACTGGCGCATCGAGTGCAACACCTACAGACCCCACGGCTCGCTGGGCGACCTCACCCCCGGGGCCTTCCAGCAGCAGTGGACCAACACCCAACCAGCACTCTCATAACCCCTGGACCACCAACCGGGTCCCAGTCAGTAGGAGTAATTCGGAGCCCGAGGATTCCATGGCGTTCTCGCGGCCTGCCGCCCAACTCCTGGAGGACGGTTCGCGGCTGCGACCAGCCGACGACGGGCATTGTCGGGAGACCACCGCGTGACCTCGCAGACCTGGTCCAGGATCTGGCCCTTGTCCTTATCGAAGCCTCGCGTACGCCTTGGCGTACCTCTTGGTGACCTCGGCACGAGACTGCATCGACAACTCTATTCTCATACTCGACCACGCTCACCGTTTGCTGGGCATTCATACGTGAGGCACGCCAGAGAGCGTTTCGCGGGGCAGTTTTCGTGAGGAGCGTTGACGACTTAGCCAGCCGAGCGTAGCGTGCCGAAATATGCATCGACTCTCACCCGCGGCCGCAAGCAGGGCACGGTGGGTCGCTGTGGTGACGGCATGTGTGGGCGCGTTTGCCACCGCTTCGGCCCTTTTGGTCGCCGTCCCCGCATCTGAGGCCGCCGGCTTCCACAAGTACTCGATCGGGAAAGAATGGACCTTTAATAACTACACTGGTCTGTCAGTAGATCGACCAGATCGTGGCGTGACTAATCAAGCGTCTACCGGTTGCTCTTCTCATTACTCAGGGAATCCGCTATACCAAACGCAGTGGGTTATCGTATCGTCGAGTGTCACGAATTGGTTGGAGCTGGGCACGGCTCATCAGTGCAACGACAATAAGAGATATCGTTTCTGGGGATACGGGTCCGGGGGGAACTGGTACCCGCTGGGCCAGTAGAATAATATCCCAAATGGCTCCGTGCGCACGTTTCGCATCACTCGCTCAAACGGAAGTACATGGAAATTCCTCGTCAATGGCGTCAACAAGTACACCTTGAACTGGGGAGTTTCGGGCATCCGAGTCGAGGCCGGCCTTGAGTCGTACGATTCCGGAGCCAAGATGACACGCTACGACCTGAATTATCTCAAGTACACCAAAGGGGCGGGGTCGTGGACCAACTGGACCGGTCAGGACACCGAGACTGTGGGCACTCCACAGCTGTGCGGTGGTTGGAAGTCTGCCTCCGCACGAAAGGCGGCACAGAATAAACCATGCTAACCAAAACGCTACTCTCCTGCGTACTGCTGCCGCTGCTGGTGGGCTGTGGCTCTTCGAGCAGTGTTTTTTCCGACACCGCTTCAGCTGGACCATCAGACGAGGCTGAGTGCACCAAGGCCGCGAGCGACCCGAATGTTCTAGGAGACTCTGCGACGGTTGAGTTCATCGAAAGCAAGTCAGCGAACGTGGAAATGTTGAACGAATGGTTCAGGTCTAGAGCCAAGGAATTCGGTGGGCCCGTTATCGAAGTCGATGCCTATGACGACTTGTCAGACGTCGGCGAAGATGACGTCTTTAGTGTGTGCCTCTACAAAGGGGAGCCTCGGCCGATTCCGGTCCCTGAAGGCGCTAAGCCTACAGAGGCCAACGGTGTGACTTCTCTCGTTCTGAATGGTTCCGTGACGGTGATCGCTCTTGGACCCCTCGAATCCTTACGTGACGAGTTTGCACTTCTCGAAGGGTAAGAGAACGCCTGTCCAATCTCATATTTCCGCCTCGGCATGCTCAACGGATGCGGCGGTGGCCGTTGACCTGGGCCAGGATGAAGTTCATGACGTTCGACCTGAGTCGGGTCATCCGGCTTAGCCCTCAAGCGACGCTTGCCTGACGTGTGAATCGCCCTGGGTCTGATGGAGACTCTGGCTATTGGATTCCGACCAGGGGTTGGTCGGTCCGTGTCTGAGCGTAGAACGTGTCCTCGAACTCGGCCGGCGGG
>NZ_BAAGQD010000024.1:0-750 GCF_054783655.1 Nocardioides salsibiostraticola
CTCATCTGCGCGACGTTGCAGGTGGCCCCCAGCAGCTACTACGAGTACAAGAACCGGCAGCCCTCGGCTCGCTCTCGACGCGATGAGGTGATGGGTCCGGTGGTGCGTCAACTGTGGGAGGAGAACTACCGGGTCTACGGGGCGCGGAAGATCTGGAAGGCCGCCCGACGCACCGGTCACGACCTCGGACGTGACCAGGTCGCGCGACTGATGCGGGCCCAGGGCATTGAAGGGGGCCGGCGCACCAAACGGATCCGGACCACGAAGCCGGATCCGGGTGCCCCCCGCCACCCGGACCTGGTCGGTCGGGATTTCACCGCCACCGCACCGAACCAGTTGTGGGTCACCGACCTGACATTCGTGCCGACTTGGACTGGTGTGGCCTACGTCTGCTTCATCATCGACGTCTACTCCCGGACCATCGTGGGGTGGCGCGCCGCGTCCCACATGCGGACCACGATGGTCCTCGACGCGATCGAGATGGCCAGATGGTCACGCGGCACCGCACTGACTGGGCTGCGGTGTCACAGCGACGCCGGCAGTCAATTCACCTCGATCCGCTACGGAGAACGCCTCGCCGAGATCGGCGCGGTCCCCTCGATCGGAACCGTCGGAGACTCCTACGACAACGCTCTTGCTGAGACCGTGAACGGCTACTACAAAGCCGAACTCATCCGAGGTCCCGCACGCGAGGGACGTCCGTGGAAGCGCGTCGAGGACGTCGAAATCGCGACCCTGTCCTGGGTCCAT
>NZ_BAAGQD010000025.1:0-477974 GCF_054783655.1 Nocardioides salsibiostraticola
CACCTACCACCCCGACCGACATAACGCGCTCCAACGCGTCCTGAACCAAACACCACCACAAGCCGCATGAAACACAGCGAAGGTTGACACAGGGCAACTCGTCGCACCTCAACCAGCGGGGCGGGTGGGCGCGAAGTGCTCAACCAGCAGGGCGGATACCCTGCGCGGGTGCCTGCTGCCTCTGATCCGCTGACCTGGTTGCTCTCTCTCGAGGGCGTGCCGTCGGCGTACGCCGCTGCCCGCGACGGCATCGACGTGCTGCTACGGGACCGGGGCCTGCGGCGTACCTCCCCGGAGATGACGGCCGAGTCGCTTGTCCGTGGTGCTCACGCCTCGGCGGTGTTGGAGGGGTCGACCTCCACCCTCGCGCAGGTTCGCACCGGGGAGTGCGACGAAATCGCCCAGGACTCGCTGCGGCTGTCGACCCAGATGCTCGGCCAGGCCACCGTCTTGATGAAGAGCCCGTTGCAGGCGCTGGCCCGACTGCACTCGCTGGCCGCCACCGGCTCGGTGGACGACACCCGACTGGGGCGTCCCCGCGATGCCGAGTCGGCGGCTCGCCTGCGCGACATCGCCGGGTTGCTGACCGCCCCCACGGATGCACCGGCACTGCTGGTCGCGGCGCTCGTGCACGGCGAACTCCTCACTGCCGCTCCGTTCCCCTCCCACAACGGGCTGGTCGCCCGCGCGACTGAGCGGCTGATCCTGGTCGGCCGCGGCGTGGACGAGAAGTCGTTGGTCGTTCCGGAGGCCGGGCACCTGGCGGTGAGAGCGGCGTACGAGTCGAATCTGCGGGGGTACGCCGAGGGCGGTGCGGCGGGTGTTCACGCCTGGACGCTCTACGCCCCGGAGGCCTACGTCGCTGGCGCCGAGGCGAGCCCCTTGCGTCGCGAGGCGACTGAATAGGTCCGCACATGCAGGTGGCACCCCGGTCGGCATGCGACCTGAGTGCCACCGCTGACACATGAGTCGTTGGCTACCAAGCGTGCACTATCTAATTGCTGCCCCGGGAGAATCCCGGGAGCGTAGCGCCCTCTACGAAGGGAGATCGCCGCGTGGGTACCTGGCTCATGTGTTGCTTGTGAGGTGTTGAGTTGTGGTCTTGCTGAGGTCAGTTCTACGCCGCAGTAGTCCGCGGTTCAAGGCTTGACAAGCGGCTCGAATCGCGGTGCGTCGGGCGTCATAAGGGTCGGGGTCGGAGGCAACAGGCCGTTCTGCGCGCCTTCCGAACACGATGTCCGATAGTCGGACGCAGGGGCCGGTGATGACCCGAAGAAAGATTTCGCGAGTGTTCGAACCGCCCCCGGGAACGGCTCAGACGTCGGTGTTGGAGCGGCGCGACTGGTAGATCAGCGCGCCACCGATGGCGGCCGCGCCACCCAGGGCCAGAGCGGCCAGCGTGGGCTTGGCCGGGGGCATCGGGACCCGGGGTCGCAGGGCCACCGGACGGGTGAACTCGAGCACCGGCCAGCCGCGGGCCGCCGACTCGCGGCGGAGATCGCGGTCGGGGTTCACCGCGTGCGGGTGGCCGACGACCTCCAGCATGGGAACATCAGTGACCGAGTCGCTGTAGCCGTAGCAGTTCGCGAGGTCGTATCCCTTGGCGGCGGCGAGCTCGGTGATCGCGCGGGCCTTCTCGGTGCCGTAAGCGTAGTAGTCGATCTTGCCGGTGTACTGGCCCTCCACGATCTCCAGCCGGGAGGCCACCACCAGATCGGCGCCGAGCATCTGTCCGATGGGTTCGACGACCTCGGTGCCCGAGGCCGAGACGATCACCACATCACGGCCGGCCAACTGGTGTTCGGCGATCAGGGTGACGGCCTCGGCGTACACGATGGGGTCGACGACCAGGTGCAGCGTCTCCGCCACGATCTCGCGCACGGTGGCAACGTCCCACCCGGCGATCATCTGCGACATGAACTGGCGCAACTTCTCCATCTGGTCGTGATCGGCCCCGCCGATGACGTAGAGGAACTGGGCGTACGCCGAGCGCAGTACCGCGCGACGGGTGATGAGACCGCCGGCCTGGAAGGGCTTGGAGAAGGCGAAGGTGCTCGACGTCGCGATGATCGTCTTGTCGAGGTCGAAGAAGGCTGCCGTCGGTCCGGCAGATGAGGCCGTGGGGGAGGTCATGACCCCTCTACTCTAGGTCCCTCCCCGTCATCGTGCCCACTTGTTACCCCCAATGACCGCCGTGGCCGGCTGTCTTCACAGGTGGGCGTGATCCCGCCGAACCGCCGTCGCATTTCGGACACGGTGGGACCCATGACCTCTCCCCTGCTCGTGACCCGCGACGACACCCTGCACGAGTCGATCTCGCGGCTGGCCGCGGCCAGCGGGGCGAGCCCTCAGGTCGTCGGTGACGCTGCGGCGGCGTTGCGAGCCTGGGGTGCCGCCGACCTGGTCCTGGTGGGAGTCGATCTGTTGCACGAGGTCGAATTCCTCGGACCACCGCGGCGCGAGCGGGTGCACGTCGTGTCGTCGGGTCCGCCACCGAGTGACGTCTGGCGAGGAGCCCTCGCGGTCGGGGCCGAGAACGTGGTGGACCTTCCTGCCGGGGAGACCTGGTTGACCGAGACGCTGACCGACCTCGCCGACGAGGGCTCTGCTCGGGGCCTGACCATCGCGGTGATGGGAGGTTCTGGAGGCGCCGGGGCGACCACCTTGGCCTGTGCGCTGGGTCAGCGGGCCGCCGACTCAGGATCCGCAGTGGTCATCGACTGTGATCGGCTCGGACCGGGGGTCGACCGGGTTCTGGGACTCGAGGATCGCCCCGGCTTCCGGTGGGATGCACTGACCCAGACGACGGGACGCCTGAGCTCCCGGTCGCTCCGTGGTGCCCTGCCGCGGCGGGAGGGACTCGGGGCGCTGACCTGGCGGGCGGGAGCCGAGGAGCCCCTTTCGGCCGCCGCCGTGCGCGAGGTGCTCTCCGCGGCCCGGCGAGGACACGACACTGTCGTGCTCGACCTGCCGAGGGGGTCCGATCCCGTGGTGGACGAGGTGGTCTCGCGCTGTGATCTGACTCTGCTGGTGTTGAGATCCACCGTGGTGGGCGTGGCGTCGGCGGCGCGGCTCCGGTCCCGTCTCGGCGACGGGGTCCGGGTCGGCCTGGTGGTGCGCGGACGAGGCCCCTCGCCAGGCGACGTCGCCAGGACGGTGGGCGCCCCCGTCGCCGCGGAAATGCCCGATCAACGCGGCCTGACCGAAGCCATCGACCTCGGGCTGGGGCCGCTGCGCGGTCGACGCGGACCGCTGGCCAGGGCGTGTGCCGAGTTGTTGGCCTGGCCGATCCGTTGACGATCGGCCAGGTGGGTGTGGTGGGTGCCGAGGTCCTCGACGATCTGCGGGACCGCCTGTCCCGGCGTCCCGGTGAGCTGACCCCGCAGCGGGTCGCCGAAGCCCTGCGGGAGGCGGGCCGACCGGTCGGGGACGCGATGGTGCTCGCGGTGTACGAATCCTTGCGGCGGGACGTGGTGGGTGCGGGTCCACTCGAGCCGCTGCTACGCACCCCGGGAGTGACCGACGTACTGGTCAACGGGCCCGAGCAGGTGCACCTCGACCGAGGCCAGGGACTCGAGGCGACCGGGGTCCGCTTCGCCGACGAAGCCGCCGTACGCCGCCTGGCTCAGCGACTGGCCGCCCAAGGAGGCCGGCGACTGGATGACGCGACCCCGTACGTCGACGTCCGCCTGCGCGACGGCACCCGACTGCACGCCGTGCTCGCGCCTTTGGCCCGTCCCGGGACGGTTCTTTCGCTCCGGGTGCCGCGGCGCGAGGGCTTCGACCTCGCGGCCCTGGTAAGCGGGGAAGCACTCGACCTGGTGCGAGGTGTCATGGAGGCCCGGCTGGCCTTCCTGATCAGCGGGGGCACCGGCTCGGGAAAGACCACACTGCTCTCCGCGATGTTGTCGCAGGTCGATCCGAAGGAGCGACTGGTCCTGGTCGAAGACTCCTCGGAGTTGCGCCCCGCGCACCCACACGTCGTGGGTCTGGAGGCGCGACCACCGAACATCGAGGGCGCCGGCGAGATCACCGTGCGCACCCTGGTGCGTCAGGCCCTGCGGATGCGACCGGACCGTCTCGTGGTCGGTGAGGTGCGGGGCGGGGAGGTCGTCGAACTGCTCGCCGCTCTGAACACCGGACACGAGGGAGGTTGCGGGACTCTGCACGCCAACTCGGCTGGCGACGTACCCGCTCGGGTCGAGGCGCTGGCGTTGGCCGCCGGGCTGGGACGCGAGGCGGTTCATGCCCAACTCGCCTCGGCCGTCGACGTGGTCCTTCACGTCCAGCGCACGGCGGGCGGGCGGCGGCACCTCTCCCAGGTGGCCCTGTTGGAGCGCGGCGAACGGGGGTGGGTCGTCGCGGTGCAGGCGCTGGAGATCGATCCGGAGGGCAGTGTGACCAGGGGTCCCGCGGCTGGTCGGCTGCTGCGTCGACTGGAGGCTCGACATGTCTGAGGCCTGGTCGGTGACCGCGTTGGTGGCCACGGCCCTCGCCGTCTGGTTGGCCTGGCCCCCGGTGCTGACGAGTGGCCCGAGGTTCGCACGCCGGACCAGGGGAGTCGGCGTCGCCGCTGGGATGGCCGCCTCGCTGGCTGCGGGCTTCTCTGTGGGAGGAGTCCTCTCCTGGCGGGTCACCGTGCTGGCCTCGCTCGCGGCGGCTGCCGGGGGTGTCGCCTACCGGCTGATGGCCGCCCGACGCCGTCGGCTGATGGCGGCCGGCACCCGAGGTCGAGTGCTGGAGGTCTGTGAGCAACTCGCCTCGGAGCTCGGGGCCGGGCAACCACCGGGCCAGGCCTTGGAGCGGGCAGGCCGTGACTGGACGCCGTTGGCTCCGGTGGTCGAGGCGTTTCGCGTCGGCGCCGACGTGCCGTCCGCGTTCCGCCGGCTGGCCGATCAGGACGGTGCCCTGGATCTCCGACTGCTGGCTGCTGCCTGGCAGGTGTCCCATCGGACCGGCCACGGTCTGGCGGGTGCGGTGGATCAGGTGGCCGCGGACATCCGGGCAGCCCATGCCACGCAGCGCATCGTGGATGGAGAGCTGGCCTCGGCCCGCGCGACCGCGCGCCTGGTGGCGGTCCTGCCGGTGGTGGCTCTGGGCATGGGGTCGGGTGCGGGCGGGGACCCGTGGGGCTTTCTGCTGGGTGAACCGCTCGGCCTGGCTTGTCTGGGTCTCGGTCTCGCCTTCGGTGCGGTGGGGTTGGCGTGGATCGAGGGGATCGCGGCTCGGGTTGGAGCAGCAGCGTGAGTCTGGTCGTGATGGCTGCTCTGCTGTCGGCGATGGTCGTGGGTTTCGCCGTTCCCGGCTCCGGAGATTCGCTGGGACGGGTGGAGCCACCGGACACGTCCTCGGGGGAGCGGGGCCCCGATCCGGGTCCGCTCAAACGGTTCCGGCTGCCGCTGAGTTGTCTGGCCGGTGCGTCCGGGGCGATCTTCGTCGGCGGCCAGGCGGGATGGGTGGCAGCGCTAGCCGTCGGTGCGATCACGTGGAGCATGATCGGGCGGATCGAGCCGCCGGGGGTGCGCCGCCGTCGCGACGCGGTCGCCCGGGATCTCCCTCATGTCGTGACGCTGCTGGGGGCCGCCCTGCGCAGCGGGGTCGCTCCCGGTGAAGCGGCGTACGTGGTGGCGGCGGCCCTCCCCGGGCCCGCTTCCGACCGTCTGGCCCTGGTGGGCAGCCAACTGGAGCTGGGTGTCGACCCGACCACGGCCTGGCTGGCGCTGCGCGACGAGCCAGCGATGAGTCCGCTCGGTCGGTGCCTGGCAAGGGCGCAGGAGACCGGGGCGCCCGTCACCGCTGCGGTGGACCGGCTGGCCCAGGAGCTGGCCCGCAACGCCCGAGCCGACGTGGAGGACCGGGCCCGCGCCGTGGGGGTCAAGGCGGCGGTGCCCCTCGGGTTGTGCCTCCTGCCCGCCTTCCTGCTGATCGGCATTGTGCCGCTGGTCGCGGGGTTGATGTCGACGCTGGCGTGGTGAAACGCGCAGATCGAGGCGGCTCTAGATATGCGGCAGAAGTTGGGACAGGATGCCGGTAGGAAATACGAGACCGGCGTATCCGTGCTGCGTCTCATCAACCGGGGGGATTCTCATGCGTAGAAAATCATCGATAGTCATGGCCGGAGCGCTTGCGGCCGCACTACTCGCCAGTGGTGGCGCCGCTGTGGCGGCTCATGTGGACGAAGTGGACGTGCGAAAGGACGGAGACTCGGGATGGGCCTTCAACCGTGATCCCCGAACGGCGACTCCGTACGAGTTCAACAGTGACACCGCCACTACTGGAGCAGGCAGCCTCTACGTCTTGTCCATCCAGAACGACGAGCCGAACGCGGCGGCCGCACCAGGTAGGTGGGACAAGTTCGTTGCCGAGAAGATCCTGAACGTGGATGTCGCCGACCTCAACTCGATCGATTACGACTATTACGTCGACACGGCTGACATCACCGACACCGAGGAGTTCTACCTCAACGTCTACGCCAACCTGCCGGGGTCCTCGACCTACTACGACTGTCGCTACAACTACGTACCGCAGGACGGTCCGACGGGAGTCTGGGGGACCATGTCGACCGATGAGGGCGCCAACAGCGTCGCGTCCAGTGGCGGCGGTTCGGAGGCACTGTGTGGCAGCACGCCCGCGGCTATGCCGTCGGGTAGCACCATCTCGTTCATCGCCCTCAACGTCGGCGACACCAGTACTGGTGATCAGGACGTGGCTGGCTACTTCGACAACGTCGTGATCGACCTCGATTCCGGTGCAACGGCGTACGACTTCGAGCCGTCCGCGACGACGAAGGACGACTGCAAGAAGGGCGGCTTCGCTGACTACGGATACAAGAACCAGGGTGAGTGCGTTTCCGATGTCAACAAGGCCGACAAGCCCGCCAAGGCCGAGAAAGATAAGGAAGACAAGCCCGAGAAGGACAAGCCCGAGAAGGACAAGAAGGAGAAGGGCTGATCGACCGCTGAACCAGCCGTAGATCGACCTCCGCTTACGCCCTCCTCGCACCTCGGTGCGAGGAGGCTTCGGCGTACCCGCCCGCGCAACGGCCCACGAACTCTCCCATCTCGGCGTGCCGACCTGGCACTCCACAGAGTGGCCGACGACCCGTCCGAACCGGGCTCGAAAGAGCGCAGAGTTCGGGCAGCGGGCCGCATCGGGCGGCCCACTGAGCGGAGGAGACTTCATGCACGATCTACAGCGACTGCCCACGCACCTGGCCCTGGTCGAGGACGTAACGGATGTCGTCGACGTCGATCACGTCGAGGACGAGCGGGGCATCACCACGGCGGAGTACGCCGTAGGCACAGCAGCCGGAGCAGGGCTGGCCGGACTGCTCTACAAGATGCTGACCGGGGGCTTCGGGGACAAGATGCTCAAGACGCTCTTCGATCACGTGCTCGGGCTGCTCGGCGTCGGATGAGTCAGCGTCGCCGCGGGTCGGCACCAGCACCGGCAGTGGGGCCGGCGGAGGGCGGAGCGGCGACCGCTGAGCTCGCGGTCGTGCTGCCGATCCTGATGGCGGTGACCACCGGGTTGGTCTGGTTGCTGAGCGTGGGACTCGCCCAGGTCCGCACGGTCGATGCGGCCCGGGAGGTCGCTCGGGCCGTGGCCCGCGGCGACGACGCCCGCGCGGCAGTGGCGCGCGGTGAGCAGGTGGCGCCCGAGGGGGTCAGGTTCTCGATCGGCACCGCCAACGGGATCGTGACAGTGAGCGCAGCCGGTCGGGTCTCGGGGCCGGGCGGGATCTTCGACCACCTCCCCGGCGCCCGAATCACGGCGGAGGCCACCGCCCTACTGGAGGATCCGTGAGGCGCCCCGCCGCAGCAGACTCCCGAGCGGGGACCAGCGGGGCCGGTTCGGAGCGTGGATCGGCAACCCTGATGGCCGTCAGCGTCATCGGGCTGCTGCTCACCCTGGGCGCGGGGTTGGGGGTGGCCACGGCCCTGTTCGTCGATCACCGGGTCGCCCAGTCGGCCGCCGACCTGGCGGCGCTGGCGGCCGCGGACACAGCGCGGATGGGAGGTGTCCCCTGCGCCGTGGCGGCAGCCATCGCGGAGGCCAACCGATCGCGACTGGTCGACTGCGCGGTGAGCGGTCGCGAGGTGCGGGTGACCGTCCTGGTCGAGGGTCCACGCTGGCTGGGTCAGACCGGTGACCTCACCGCGCAGGCCCGAGCAGGGCCGGTGCCATGAGGCACGACTGCCCATGAGGCGGGACGGCACCTTCGCGACCGCTCGCCAGGTTTCGAGGCTCAGGCCTTGACGGCCTTCGCACCTCAACCACCGAAGGTGGCTGGGGAACTACCGGTCGTCGTCGTCCAGATCCTTGCGGCGCTCGGCCTCAACCTCGTCCAGCTGCTCGGAGAGTTTGTTGAGCTTGCGCTTCTCCTTGCGTTCCTTGACGCTGCGTCCGAAGCCGAACTTGGTGATCGCCAGACCGAGCATGATCGCGATCCCGGCGAACAACCCGACCAGGAACAGGGCGCTGGGCGACATCCCGATGCCGAGCAGCTCCACGTTGCCGAGGTTGGCGTCCGCGGTGAAGACGGCGGAGACGATGAGCAGGGCAGCCACCACGATGAGCACCAGACCGAAGATCAACATGGGCTGAGGTTACTCATCTCAGGCCGGCGGTGACGACGACCCGGCGAGCAGCACGTCCAGCAGGTCGATGGCCCCGGCCTTGTCGAGCGGGTTGTTCTGGTTGCCGCACTTCGGTGACTGGATGCAGGAGGGGCAGCCGATGTCGCATTCGCAGGACCGGATCGTCTCGCGGGTGGCGCGCAGCCAGGACTCGGCCGTCTCGTAACCGCGCTGGGCGAAACCGGCGCCGCCGGGGTGACCGTCGTGCACGAAGACGGTGAGCTCGCCGGTGTCGGCGTGACGCGCGGTGGACACCCCGCCGATGTCCCACCGATCACAGGTGGCGAACAACGGCAGCAGCCCGATCGAGCAGTGCTCGGCGGCGTGGGCCGCCCCCGGCAGATCGATGTCGCCGAGCCCGGCGTCGAGCAGGGTCTGCTCCGGCACCGTCCACCACACCGCGGTGGTGGTCAACGTCCTCGGGGGGAGGTCGAGCGGGGTCTCGGCGCGGACCTCGCCACCGGGCACCGATCGCTCCAAGAAGGACACGACCTGAGAGGTCACCTCCACCTCACCCACGCTGAGCCGACACGACCCCCACATCCGGTGTTCGCGCTCCCCGCGGACCGTGATGTCGGTGACCTCTCGGGCGGAGGTCGAGTAGTCCACCGAGGTTTGGGTCATGGTCGCGACGTGGCCCTCGAGGTCGAGGGACTCCACCAGCCAGGTCTCCCCCCGGTGCACGTAGACCGCGCCATCATGGGCCGTTCCGTGGGCCCGGCCGCCGTCCACGGTGCCGATCACCCGACCCGTGCTGTCTTCGATCAGCTGCACCTGTTGACCGGCCCCGGACCGGATGTCGGCCAGGTCGCAGGCCCGCCGCCGGTCGGTCCAGAACCACCCGCGCGGACGCTTGCGGAGCAGCCCCGCCTCGACCAGCGCATCGACCACCTCACGCGCACCGGGACCGAACGTCGGCAGATCGGCCACCACCAGCGGGATCTCCTGAGCCGCGGCGCACAGATGCGGCCCCAACACGTGTGGGTTGCCGGGGTCGAACACCGAGGCCTCGACCGGGGCGCCGAGCAGGCTCTCCGGGTGGTGGACCAGGTAGGTGTCCAACGGGTCGTCCCGGGCGACGAAGACCCCCACCGCGTCCTGCGCCTCCCGCCCGGCGCGCCCGATCTGCTGCCAGAAGGCGGCGCGGGTGCCGGGGAAGCCGGCCATGATGACCGCGTCGAGACCGCTGATGTCGATGCCCAACTCGAGGGCGTTGGTCGCGGCCAGTCCCAGCAGGTCCCCACTGCGCAGTCGCTGCTCCAACTCACGCCGCTCCTCGGGGAGGTAGCCGCCACGGTAGGACGCCACCCGACGACTCAACCCCGGGTCGACGTCGGCGAGGAGCCCGGCCGTGGTCGAGGCGACCTGCTCGGCCCCACGGCGCGATCGCACGAAGGCCAGGGTCCGCACCCCCTCGACGATCAGGTCCGCCAACAGATCGGCGGTCTCGGAGGGGGCCGAGCGGCGTACGGGCGCGCCGTTCTCGCCGGTGATCGAGGTCAGCGGCGGCTCCCACAACCCCAGGGACAGCTCGCCACGAGGAGACGCGTCATCGGTGACCGCCAGGGTCGGTCGGCCCGTCAGCCGCTGCGCCGCCACCGCCGGGTCCGCCACGGTCGCGGAGGCCAGGACGACCGTGGGACTGGCCCCGTGGTGAGCCGCCACCCGCAGGAGACGGCGTACGACGTGGGCGACGTGGGCGCCGAAGACCCCGCGGTAGTGGTGGCACTCGTCGATGACGATGTAACTCAAGGAGCCCAGGAAGCGGGACCAGTAGTCGTGGGAGGGCAGCAGCGAACGATGCAGCATGTCGGGATTGGTCAACACGTAGTCGGCGTAGTCCCGGGTCCAGTCGCGCTCCTCGCGGCTGCTGTCACCGTCGTGGGTGGCGGCGCGTACGTCGAGCCCCAGGCCGGTGACGGCGCTGAGTTGGTCGTGGGCCAGGGCCTTGGTCGGCGCGAGGTAGAGCACCGTGGGGCCCCGGCGTTGGCGGGGACCGCGGCCCTCGAGGATCGAGGTCAACGCGGGGAGTTGGTAGGCCAACGACTTGCCCGACGCGGTCCCGGTCGCGACCACCACATCTTGTCCCGCGTGGGCAGCCTCCGCAGCCGTCACCTGGTGCCGCCAGGGACGCTCCACGCCGCGGGTTCGTTGGGCCTCGATCACCGGCTGCGACACCCAGTCCGGCCAGGCGGCGTACCGCGCCTCGCGGGCAGGCAGGTGCTCCACGTGGGTCAGCCGGCCCTCGCGGCCCGGGACGTGGGCCAGTCGGGCCAGGGTGGGGGACACAGCCACAGTGTGACAAGGGGTGCCGACAGTGCGCGTCCTGCGAGTCCCATCAGAAGGCCTCGTCGCGGGGCCTCATCCGGGGCCGGATATGGGGCCTCATCACGAGACCAGAGGTCCGTATTGGGCGCGCACCCTCGCATCACCGCGCCCAGCGTGGTTTCATGTTCCCGGCTGAGTCCCCCACCTGCCGCACGGGAGTCCCAGTTCGGTATGCATTGGCCCTTCTTCGGGAGATTTCGTGGACTTGAGTCTTGAGACGAGCGACGTCGATGGCTGCGCTGTGCTCGCGGTCGGCGGCGAGATCGACGTCTACACCGCCCCGAAGCTGCGCGACAAGATCACCGAGGTCGTCGCGAGCGGCACCTACCGGATCGTCATCGACCTGCAGGCGGTCGAGTTCCTCGACTCCACGGGCCTCGGGGTCCTGGTCGGCGGACTCAAGAAGGTGCGCGCTCACGACGGCAGCCTGAAGTTGGTCTGCAGCCAGGAGCGACTGCTGAAGATCTTCCGGATCACCGGACTGTCGAAGGTCTTCGAGATCCACGACACCACCGCCGCAGCGCTGGCCTGAACCGGCCCGAACGAACTCCGGTTCGACCTACAGCGTGCGCAGCACCGCCACGGCGGCGATCTCCTTCGCCAGGGTGCCGCTGATGGCTTTGACGGTCACCTGAGCACCCTTTCGGGGCGTCACCGTCACCGTCACGCTCTCCCCCGAGGCCAGCGACACCGCCGCAGGGGAGACCTGCCCGGCGCTGCTGGGCGTGATCCGAAGGAAGTAGTCGTCCTGGCCCAACCCGGTGTTGGTGAGCACCAGCGAGCCGTCGACGTAGGTGAGGGTGGCGGCGTACGGCTCCGTCGGCACGAACGGGGCGGCCGAGGACGTGCCGGGTCCGGCGACGGAGCGGCGTTCGCCGGGATCGATTGCCGTGAGGGGGCCGTCACTGGCACACCCGACCAACCCGCCCGTGAGCAGGAGCAGGCCCGACAGCGCGGCGAGTCCCAGGCGCGTCGTACGTCGCACGGCGCTCTCCCTCCCCTGGACCCAGCGTCGACGGCAAGACTAGTGGTGCTGCTACCCCGTCGGGCTGTCGCGAGGGGCCACTACAGTCGGCGGCATGGATGACCTGCCTGCCCGACTACGCCGTGCCCTGGTTTCCGCCGACTTCACCTATGACCGGGTGGCCGAGATCCTCGGACCCGAGGCGCACGCCGCCCTGGGACGCAACGAGACGACCCCGGGGCTGTCCCGGACCGCCGGGGGCACCGCCGCGGACACGCTGACCCGGCTCTTTCTGCTCCAGACCCCGGTACCGCTGCCGAAGGCGGAGGCGGCCCTGCCGGGCCTCATCGACGCGATGGCCGCCCAGGGCCTGCTCGAGCAGAGTGTCGGCCAGGTGGCCGCCAGACTCGACGTACGCCCCTACGGCACCGATGAGTCCACCCACCCGCTCTGGGTCGTCAGTGACCTGACTCCCGGCCTCGATGGAGGCCCTCAACGGGTGGGCGGGGAACACGTCCTCGGGATCAGCTCGGCCTCCACCTCCCTGGCCCAGCTGACGCTGCGTCATGACGTCGACTCCGCCCTGGACCTCGGCACCGGTTGCGGCGTGCAGGCCCTGCACCTGTCCCGGCACGCGACGAGGGTCGTGGCCACCGACGTGAACCGCCGAGCCCTGAATGCAGCGCGCTTCACCGCCGCCCTCAACGAGGTCGACGACTGCGTCGAGGTGCGTGACGGCTCCTACTTCGAGCCGGTTGCCGGGGAGACCTTCGACCTGATCGCCACCAACCCGCCCTTCGTGATCTCACCGGGCACCGGTGAACGCCTCGTCTACCGCGACTCCGGGCTCCCCGGGGACCGCGTCGTCGAGGACATCGTCCGGGCCGCGCCGAGCCACCTCAACGAGGGCGGCTGGTGTCAGGTCCTGGCCAACTGGGTCATCCAGCGCGACGTCCCCTGGGAGGAACGGCTCGGCTCCTGGTTCGAGGGGGACTGTGATGCGCTGGTCGTCCAACGCGAACGCATCGACCCCGCGTCGTACGTCGAGTTGTGGCTCAAGGACGCCGGGTTGCACGGGGCGACCGACTACCTCGACCGCTACGACACGTGGCTCGCCTGGTTCGAGGACCAAGGCATCGAGGGGATCGGGTTCGGTTGGATCAATCTGCGCAAGCGCCCGGCCGACGCAGACCCGGCCGAGAGCACCGTGCGCTTCCTGGACTGGCGCTACGACGTCGAGCAGCCCATCGCCCCGGCCATCGCGGCCTGGGGTGTGGCGGTGGACGCCTTGCGCGAAGGCGTGGACGAGACCTCGCGCCTGGTCTGCCCCGCCGAGGTGATTCAGGAGACCTTCGGCCCGGTCGGAGCCGAGGACCCCGAGAGCATCGTGCTGCGCCAACAACGCGGCTTCCGTCGGGCCCGACAGGTCGACACCGTGACCGCCGGACTCGTGGGCGCCTGCGACGGCGATCTCACCGTGGGTCAGATCCTCGAGGCGCTGGCGGACCTTCTGGACGAGTCGTCCGAGGTGCTGCACAAGAGCCACCTGCCCATCGTGCGGGAACTGGTCGAGGAAGGCTTCCTCGTCCCGGCTGACGGCACAGAGTCGTGACCGCCTACCCGGACGGTGGCCAGGCCCTCGATCCCATGGAGCAACCACCCGTGGCCCTGCTCCACTGGATCGAGGGACGGCTGCCGGCGATGGCCCGCTCGGCCACCGACCGGATCTGGGTCGAGGTGCCCAACTACCAACGCTCCGAGTTGCATTCCGACGTGGCCCATCACGTCGCACGCATCTACGGGGTCTTCCTCACCACGGTCCGCGAGGGACGCGCCCCGTTGGTCGACGACTTCCCCTGGACCGCGGAGCACGCCCAGAAACGGGTCGACCATGCGATCCCGCTGGTGGACTTCCTCAAGGCGTTCCGGATCGCCCAACTGGAGTTGTGGGACCACCTGCTCGAGTGGGCGTTGGCCGGCCCCGAGGCCGAGCAGACCGTGCTCGCTCTGGTTTCCCACGTGATGCGCACCATCGAGGCGGGCAGCTCGGCTGCGGCCACGACGTACCTCGAGGCGCAGCAGTACGACCTGGCCGACCAGGAGAACGTGCAACGCGACGTGGTCGAGGACCTGCTCGCCAAACGTCGCCCCTCCCACGCCCGCCAGCTGCAGGTGCTGCGCGAGGCAGGCCTCGGGGAGGACCGGTACGTCGTGATCTCGGCCGAGCTCGGCGACGCCGACGTCACCCAGGGCCAACACATGCTGACCATGTCGGCGCGGACCCACCTCTCTCGGATCGCGGGGGGTGTCTTCGCCGTGCGCCAGTCCGAGCTGGTCGCCCTGTTGCCTCTGCGGGCGAAGGACGAGCGCTCGCTGAACCAGCGGTTGTCCCGCATGGTCGAGGAGCTGTCCGGCCGTGGGATTCGGTTGCGTGTGGGCATGAGCGCGGTGCACGCGGATCTCGACGACGTCCCTGACGGGCACGCCGAGGCGCGCCTGGCCCTCGGCAGTATCCAGGGCCCGCACGGCGTGGTGGGTCTGGCGGAGTTGTCCACCCTCGACTACCTGGTCCGCCGACCCGACGACACGGTCCGCCGGCTGATCCGGCCCCGGGTTCGAGCGTTCCTGGCTGAGGACCTGGCCGGTGACGGCATCTACGCCGCCTCGCTCGAGGCCTTCATCGACCACGACCTCAATGCGCGAGAAGCAGCGCGCGCCCTGCACGTGCACGTGAACACGATGTACTACCGCCTCGAGCGGATCAGCGAGCGCACCGGCTGCGACCTGCGGCGGGTCGACCAGATGATCGAACTGCTGCTCGCTGTGCGCGTCCTCGCCGCCGAATAACCGCGAGTCGGCGCAACTTGACGCCCGCAGAGGTCCGAGTCGGCGCTAAGTGTGTCAACACGCGCCGACTCGCCGATCACCCCGAACACGCAACCTCGGGGAACGCATCAGCGCCCGCCCCGCGAAGCGGGACGGGCGCTGACGTTGACCCGCCGAAGCGGGTCGATCAGGTGCTACTGCTCAGCCGGAGCGACGTACTCTTCGGCGTCGGTGGAGGTGAAGAGGTCACCGATCTGGTTCGCACCGCCGGGGGCGTCCTGCGACGCCTGGGCGATGTAGACCTCACGCGTGGCCGGGCTACCGGGCTGGGTGAGGTCGAGGTCGGCGACCAGGCTGTCGGTGGTGATTTCCGAGCTGTCGGCCAGCGCGGCCTGAATGCCGTCGCGGGTCATGTCGCCGTTGTCGCAAGCGGTCTGGAGCAGCTGGCCCCAGATCTCACCGATCGCGTAACCGTAGGGGATACCACCGTTGGGGACGTCGTCCTTGCCGAGGGCCTCGTACGCCGTGGCGACGGACTTGGCCGCCTCGATGTCGGCGTTGTACGGCGCGGAGGAGGCCACGAAGAAGTAGTTCTCCAGGGCCGGCGCGGTCTCCGGGGTGACGATCGCCGGAGCGAAGGTCGGGTTGTTACCGACCAGCGGCACGTTCAGCTTCAGCTGCGCCGAGACGGTCGCGACGGAGAGCGTCTGGGCGGGGGTGGTGGTCAGGCCGATGCCCTTGACGCCAGCACCCTTCAGGCCGGTGACGACGTTGCGCAGGTCGGTGTCGGTCGGGAGGACCTTGACCTTCTCGAGCTTCAGGTTGTGCTTCTCCGCGAAGTACTCCGCTCCGAGAAGGCCGTTCTCGCCGTACTCACCTTCGAGGTAGATGTAGCCGAGCGTGTCGCCCTCGGCGATCTGACCCTCGTCGAGCAGGTAGGACAGGCCGTTGATCATCTCGACGTCGTAGGTCGTGCCCGGGATGACGATGTAGGGGTTCTTCAGGATGAACGACGACCAGGACAGGGCCACACCGGTGGCCTTGGTGTCCATGAGCGGCTGGTCGAGGGCCGCGTTGATCGGGGAGCCCAGGATCTGCATGAAACCGAGCACGTTGGGCTCGATCTCCTGGAACTGCACGACGCCGGTGTCGGCCTTGTAGCCGTGGTCGCGTACGACGAGCTCGATCTGACGGTCGCAGATGCCGCCGTCGGCGTTGACCTCGTCGACCCAGATCTGGTGGCCGTCGACCACGCCGGTGCCGAGCTGCACGAACGGGCCGCTCATGTCGGTGAGGACACCGAGGCTGATCGTGTCGCCGGTGACGCCCTTGTCGGTGGCGAGATCACCGTCTCCGCCGCCTCCACCGCCTGAGGTGGACTTGTCGGAGCAGGCGGTCAGGGAGATGGCTCCGGCGACCGCGAGGGTGACGAGTGAACGGCGTACGTTCATGAGTGTTCCTACTTTCATTTTCGGGATGATCAGTGAGATGAACGGGTCGACATGCGAGCGGTGAGGTTGCCGCGCACGCGTCGGGTGATGGCGGCCAGGCCGCCTGGTTCGAAGATGACGACCAGGACGACGAGTCCGCCGTAGACGAAGGCGGTCAGGACCACGGGGGTGAAGCCCCCCGATCCACGGGAGAGTTCTGCGAGGAAGTCCACGCTGGGGACCAGCAGTTGGAGGGCCAGCGGCAGACCGAAGATCAGGCCGCTGCCGAAGACGGCGCCCCACACCGAGCCGAGTCCACCGATGAGGATCATGGCGAGCAGGCCGATGGCGACGGTGATCGACCAGGAACCGGTGAACTCGTTCTCGTCGGGCTTGAGGATGCCGAACCACATGATGGTCATGACTCCGGCGAGACCGGCGTACGCCGAGGAGACGGTGAAGGCGCCCGCCCGGGCCCAAGCGACGTTGACGCCCATAGCGGCTGCGGAGGCCGGGTTGTCCCGTACGGCGCGCCAGGCACGACCCGGACGCGAGTTGATGGCACCGACGGCCAGCACGATGGAGATCGCGGTGAAGACCAGGAAGAGGTACCACGTGCGCTCGGCGGCGAACAGGGGAACGCCGAGGAGCGAGAAGTCCGGGTCCTGACCGGTGAAGGAGAACCCGAACACCGTGAACTTCGGGGCGGGTCGTCCGGTGGCCGCGCCGCCGGTGTACTCGCCGAACCGCTGACCGAGGTAGAGACCGACGTAGACCAGGGCGAGGGTGGCCACCGACAGGTAGATGCCTCCGACCCTGCCCGAGACAGGTGCGAAGGCCAGCCCCGCGAGCCCGGCGATGACGACCGCGCCGACGAGGGCCACGAACGGCGGGAGCCCGAGGGCCACCAGATCGGAGCCGGGCGCCGACTCCGCAGCCAAGGTGGCGTAGGCGGTGCCGCCGATGAGCATGAAGAACGGCGTGCCGAGGGAGAGCTGGCCGCAGTGACCGGTCAGCAACGTCAGGCCGATGGCCGCGACGGCGCCGACCATGACGTACTCGCCGACCCGCAACCAGGCAGGCGTGGCGGTCAGTGGCATGTAGAGCAACACCAGTACGGCGGCGATAGCCAGGAGGATCTTGATGACCTTGGCGACCGTGAACCTGGGCTCATCGGCCGGGACGGGTGTGGGTGAGGGCGAGGCCGAGGGCTCGTCGATGACCTGAGTGTCAGACACGATTGACCTCCTTGCTCCCGAAGAGGCCGGACGGCCGGTAGATGAGCACGATCAGCATCACGATGAACACCGCACTCTTGGAGAAGTCCAAGGCGATGTATTGGGAGGCGTAGGCCTCGGTGAGCCCGACGATGAAGCCGCCGAGCACCGCGCCCCCGACTGAGTCGAGACCTCCGATGATCGCTGCCGGGAAGGCGACGAGCGCCAGGGCGTGGGTGCCGCGCGAGACACCGGATCCGGAGAAGTCGGAGGTGGCGATGAACAGCACGGCGATGCCGGCCAGGAGTCCGGCCACCACCCAGGCGGCTGCGGTGACTTGGCTGTTGCGTACGCCCATCAGGGCGGCCGCCTCACGGTTCTCGGCCTGAGCGCGCATGGCCAGACCCCAGGAGGTGTATCGGAAGAGCAGCAACAGTCCGGTGATGAGGACGGCGCCGACGATCAGGGCGACCAGTTGGCCGCGCAGGATGAAGACCCCGCCGATGTCCATCGGGCTGCCGACCCAGGGAGCCTTGAGGAACGGTACGTCGGTGCCAAGGCGTCGGGCGACCTCCTCGGTGACCACGACGTCGACCCCGATGGTCAACAGGACCAGGGCGATCGGGTCGGCGTTGCGGCTGCGGGCGATCAGGACCCGCTCGACGAACAGGGCCAGCGCGCCGGCGGACAGGATCCCGATGATCGCGGCCGGGATGAACCCGACGTTGTCCGACATGGCGAAGGTGACGTAGCCACCGACGAAGACCAGGGACCCGTGGGCGAAGTTCACCACGCCGGTGGCGCGGAAGATGATCACGAAGCCCAGCGCGAGCAGGGCGTAGACGGCGCCCTTGCCGCCGCCGTTCATCGTGAGTTGAAGGAAGGTATCCACTAGATGTTCTCCTTCTTGTCCAGGGATGGGCTCGTGGTGGGGGACTCGGAGTCCTCGTCGTCGTCCGAGCCGCCGAGGTAGGCGCGAATGACCTCAGGGTCGTTGCGCACCTCCGCGGGGGTCCCGTCGGCGATCCGCTTGCCGAAGTCCAGGACGGTGATGTGATCGGCGATCCCCATGACCAGGGACATGTCGTGCTCGACGAGCAGGACCGAGATCCCCAGGGCGTCGCGGATGTCGGTGATGGTCTGAGCCATCACCGAGGTCTCCGCGTCGTTCATCCCCGCGGCGGGTTCATCGAGCATCAACAGGTTCGGCTCGGTGGCCAGGGCACGGGCGACGTCGACCCGCTTCTGGACGCCGTAGGACAACATCGAGACCGGCTTGCCCAAGTGCTCGTCGAGGTTGAGGAAGTGGCAGATATCCCGCACACGGGTGGTGTGCTTGGCCTGCTCCTTGCGCATGTTGGGTAGCCGGAGGCCGGCGCTGAGGAAACCGCCCTTGGTCAGGCTGTGTCGTCCGAGCATGACGTTGTCCAGGACGGTGACGTGGCCGGAAAGGGCGACGTTCTGGAAGGCCCGTCCGATGCCGTGCTTGGCCAGTTGGTGCGACGGCATGCCGGTCAGGTCGTTGTCGCCGAACATCACTCGGCCCGAGGTGGCGGTGTAAAGACCGGACACGACGTTGAAGCACGTCGACTTGCCGGCGCCGTTGGGTCCGATCACGGCGTGGATGGTGCCGGGGGCGACCTCGAAGGAGACATCGTCCAGGGCGGTCACGCCGCCGAAGCGCATGGTGACGTTCTCGACGCGCAGGGTGGGGATCATCCTTCCCACCTCGCCAGGGTCGGCCGGGCGGCTTTGATCGTCTCGGCGGACTCGTCGTGGTGCCCGGCGTGTCCGCCGAGGTAGAGCGCCTGGATGTCCTCGGAGTTCGCGAGGTTCTCGGCGGTGTCGGCCATGGCGACCCGGCCCACCTCGAGGACGATGGCGTCGTGCGCCACTCGTAAGGCCATGGCGGCGTTCTGCTCGACCAGGATCACCGGGGTGCCCTGGGAGTTGATCGCCTCGACGATGTCGCCGATCTGCTCGATCAGCTTGGGCGCGAGGCCCAAGGACGGTTCGTCGAGGAGCAGGACGGCCGGTTCGGCCATCATCGCTCGACCGATGGCCAGCATCTGCTGCTCACCGCCGGAGAGGAGACCCGCACGTTGTTCGCTGCGCTCGCGAAGCACTGGGAACAGGTCCAGGACCCGGTCCCGGGCCGCCGTACGACGGTTGCGGGCGGTGGTGAGGGCGCCGACGCGCAGATTCTCCTCCACCGTCATCCGGCTGAAGACCTGTCGGCCCTCGGGGGACTGGACGATCCCGGCGCGGGTGACCGCGGCGGGACTCAACTTGTGGATGGCGACCCCGTCGAGCTCGATGGTGCCGCCGTAAACGGCGCCACCGTGCATCGGAAGGGTTCCGGAGATCGCCCGGAGCAGGGTGGACTTGCCGGCCCCGTTGCTGCCGAGGACCGCCACGATCCGTCCGTCGGGCACGGGTAGGTCCACCGAGTC
The DNA here is from genome assembly GCF_054783655.1 of Nocardioides salsibiostraticola. Classification (NCBI taxonomy): domain Bacteria; kingdom Bacillati; phylum Actinomycetota; class Actinomycetes; order Propionibacteriales; family Nocardioidaceae; genus Nocardioides; species Nocardioides salsibiostraticola. Next base: position 19,858 of record NZ_BAAGQD010000025.1, read on the forward strand.
GAGAACGGACTTGTTGGCTCCGTATCCCGTGGTCAGGCCTGCGACGTTCAGCATGGGGTCTCGCGACCCGTAACGACCGAACTCCGCGTGCTGGTGTGACGCATGCGACTCCTGATCTTCGTACGTGAAGTGGGTGTGGCGTGCGGTCGGTGACCCCGCTCACACATCAACCTATCGAGAATGAGTGACGCGCAACACATGGGGATAGTGAGTGACTCACAAACTCGCTTGGGTTTTTCGCCGAATTGGGGTCTGGGTCTTGTCAGATGTCTCCGTGCAGGCGGTGCGCAACGCCCACCCTCTCGGCCGTAGCGCTGTGCTCTCTGCACAACGTTATGTCACGGAACGGTTACGGCGTGGTGAGGCGTGGGGGGTGGACCTCCCTCCGTAGGGCGTCGCACCCGCGAGTCGCTCTCCTCCCGTGACGGAATCCGTACGTCGAGGCGAGAGCCGAGCAGGGCAGCGAGGAGCAGGCCACACCCAAGCCACTCAGCCCGACACGCTCCTCGAGGTCGACCAGGATGAGGAGCATGCCGATGCACGCCACGATCACCATCTGGGTCATGACGTCCTCGGATAGAAGCCGGGCGGCTCGACCTCCGGGTTCCCGCCGAGGAGCACGGCGATTCTGGACTCGTCCTCGCTGAGAACACGCTGCCCCATCGTCGATGGCCGCGGGGGGTTCTTGTCCGGAGGTCCTTCGAAGACCCGGTCCACCGATTTGTCGGCCGCCACCGCGACGACCAAGCCGGTCACTCCACCCACGACGGCGCCCACGACGGGCACGGGAAACAGCGAGCCCACTCCTGCTCCGGTGGCCAGGCCGGTGAACCACCCGGTCCCCTGGGAAACAACGGCCTGGGTGGCGGATTCGCCGTCCTGCATGTCGAGGGCGACGGCGTAGGCGCCGGTGATCAGACCCAGGGCCCCGCCGATCCTGCCGATCCCCCGGGGGGCTTCGTGGGTAGCCGTCGCGGAGTCCTGGGCCAGCGTCTGGGCGGTGTGGATGCGGTCCATGAGTTCGTCGTACTCGCCGAGGTCGATCCTCACCCGGCCGTCCCGGTAGCGGTCGATCTGAGCCGCGACCTGGGCGCGCAGCCGGAGGGCCTCGTCCCCGAAGTGCTCGGCGTGTCGGCGCAGAATGCTCGAGTTCAGTCCCACGAGATAGGTCGTGTAGGCGACCGACATCAGGTTGGCGGTGGCCAGGGTGAGGGTCTCGGCGTTGCGTCGCACCTCCACGGCGGTGAGTTCCAGGGCCTGATCCCAGGTGGACACCACCAGGTCGTGGCGTCGTTGCAGGGCGGCAAAGGTGGAGTCCGGACCGAAGGCCATGCCGACCGGAGCCTCGTTGAGCGGCGCTCGCACCACGGTCCCGGTGACCAAGAGGTGGGACTCGAGGGCTTCCCGGCGGATGGCGAGGAGAGCGGCCTGAGCGATTCGCAACCCGGTGGCCAGGGATTCCAGGGCGCGGGCGGTGCGTTCCGCGGCCGCGCCGAGATCGTCCCCGCAGGTCGAGAGGAGTCGGGCGCGATCACCGAAGGCGGTCCCGGCCTCGCCCTCCCAGCCGGAGGTGAGTTGATTGCGTTGCCGGGCGCTGCTGTCGGCCAGGCCCGTGGCGCCGCCGGCCACGACGACGCGGAGGAAGGTGGCGGCTTCCTCGATCTGTGCCGGGTCGCCCTCGATGGCGGTGTCGATCACGAGGCCAGCGCCGTCGAGGAGTCATCGACGGAGAAGAGGTCGAGGGCGGTCTGGGCGTCGACGACCTCCACGTCGGTGCGAGCGGCCTCGACGGCGAGACCCAGCACCCGCGCGTCGGACACCACTAGGGCTGCGGCCTCGAGGTGGGCCCCCAGGGCGAGCGCCACCAACGGGGCGGCGGGACCGGTGCCGGCGGGTGGCACGGAAGCGGCAGCGGCGTCGTACTGGGCCCCGGCCTGTTGTAGGTCTGCGGCGGCGCGTCGCAGCGCGTCGGGCTCGAGGTGGAGGCGGCTGGTCCGAGACATCTGAGGTCCTCTCCGAGAAGGGTGGGACCATCAAAAACCGAAGGCGCCGGGGCCGCAACCACCCGATTCGTAGCCTGTGGATAACCGGCCCGAGGGGGACGGCGCACGGACTGTCGGTGATCCGCGGTCGACAACACGCGCTACCGTGATCGGCCGTGAGCCCCTTCCGGTGGTTCGCCCCCTCGCACAGCAAAAGGATTGAGAACTACACGTGGCACACAAGTTGGTGATCGTCGAGTCCCCGGCGAAGGCGCGCACGATCGGTGGCTATCTCGGTAAGGGATACGTCGTCGAGTCGTCCATCGGGCACATCCGCGACCTTCCGAACAACGCGGCGGACACCCCGGCCAAGATCAAGGACAAGCCGTGGGGACGCCTCGCTGTTGACGTCGAGGACGGGTTCACTCCTTATTACGTGGTGCCGCGTGACAAGAAGGCCCACATCACCAAGTTGAAGAAACTGCTCAAGGACGCTGACGAACTCTTCCTCGCCACCGATGAGGACCGGGAGGGCGAGGCCATCGCCTGGCACCTCTTGGACGAGCTGAAGCCCAAGGGCATCCCGGTCAAGCGGATGGTCTTCCACGAGATCACCAAGGCTGCGATCCTCGATGCCGCCGACCATCCGCGCGAGATCGACATGGACCTCGTCGAGGCTCAGGAGGCACGACGCATCCTGGACCGGCTGTACGGCTACGAGGTCTCGCCGGTGCTGTGGCGCAAGGTCATGTCCGGGCTGTCCGCCGGCCGCGTCCAGTCGGTCGCCACCCGCCTGGTCGTCGACCGCGAGCGGGACCGGATCGCCTTCCGGATGGCGTCCTACTGGGACCTCGAGGGCACCTTCGATGCCGGCTCCAAGCACGAGCAGCGCATGTTCCCCGCCAAGTTGCACTCGCTGGACGCCGAGCGGGTGGCCCGAGGCTCCGACTTCGGTCAGGACGGCCAACTCAAGTCGTCGGCCGCCGGCAAGGTCGTCCACCTCGACCGCACGCGAGCCGAGTCCTTGGTCAGCGCACTGGCCGACACGGCGTACGACGTCCGCTCGGTCGAGTCCAAGCCCTACAAGCGTTCGCCGTACGCCCCGTTCCGGACCACCACCATGCAGCAGGAAGCCAGCCGCAAGCTTGGGATGAGCGCGTCGGTGGCCATGTCGGTGGCCCAGCGGCTGTACGAGAACGGCTTCATCACCTACATGCGAACCGACTCCACCACCCTGTCCGGTGGCGCGGTGAACGCGGCCCGCGACCAGGTGCGGGAGTTGTACGGCGCGGAGTACCTCCCCGACTCGCCTCGCACCTACGCCTCCAAGGTCAAGAACGCCCAGGAGGCGCACGAGGCGATCCGCCCCGCGGGGGAGTCCTTCCGGACCCCGGCGCAGACCGGCCTGACCGGTGAGCAGTTCCGTCTCTACGAGCTGATCTGGATGCGGACCGTCGCCTCGCAGATGAAGGACGCTGTCGGTCAGAGCGTGTCGGTGCGCATCGGCGGGGCTGCGAGCACCGGCGAGGACGTGGTGTTCTCCGCCTCCGGTCGCGTGATCACCTTCCACGGGTTCCTCAAGGCCTACGTCGAGGACACCGATGACGGGGGTGCGAAGGACGATGCCCAGACCCGCCTGCCGAACTTGACCGAGGGTGAGGCGGTCTTTGCCGCCGCACTGGAGGCGAGCGGTCACGAGACCAAGCCACCCTCGCGCTACACCGAGGCCACGCTGATCAAGGAACTCGAGGACCGCGAGATCGGCCGTCCCTCGACGTACGCCTCGATCATCAGCACGATCATCAACCGCGGTTACGTCTACAAGAAGGGCACCGCGCTGGTGCCGGCGTGGTTGGCCTTCTCGGTGACCCGGTTGCTGGAGGAGCACTTCCCCCGCCACGTGTCTTATGAGTTCACCGCCGGGATGGAACGGATCCTCGACGACATCGCAGGGGGTCGCAAGGACCGCGCCCAGGAACTCGGCGAGTTCTACTACGGCGTCGAAGGCATGCCCGGTCTGCATACCCTGGTCACCGGGCTCGGCGACATCGATGCGAAGGACAACGCCACGTTCCCGATCGGCGACCCCGAGCTGGGGATCAACCTGCGGGTGGGCCGTTACGGCCCCTACCTCGAGGGACCCGACGACGAGGGCAATCCGGCAGGGGTGCGCGCCAACGTCCCCGACGACCTGCCGCCCGACGAGCTCACGATGGAAAAGGTCAAGGAGCTCTTCGCGAACCCGGCCGGTGAGGAGATCGATCTCGGCGCTCACCCGGACACGGGCCTGCCGATCGTGGCCAAGACCGGTCGCTTCGGTCCCTACGTGACCGAGATGTTGCCCGAGGACGCACCGAAGAAGGACAAGCCGCGGACCGGCTCGCTGTTCAAGTCGATGTCGCTGGACACGATCACGCTGGCCGACGCGGTCAAGTTGTTATCGCTGCCTCGCGTGGTCGGTGAGGTGCCGGTGGAGGGCAGTGAGACCGGTGAGTTGGTCGAGATCACCGCGCAGAACGGCCGCTACGGCCCGTACCTCAAGAAGGGCACCGATTCCCGCTCGCTGACCACCGAGGACGAGCTGTTCACGATCACCGTCGAGCAGGCGCTGGCGATCTACGCCCAGCCCAAGCAGCGGGGTCGTGCCGCGGCCGCGCCGCCGTTGAAGGAGCTCGGTCCCGACCCCGTCTCGGGTCAGCCGGTTGTGGTGAAGTCCGGCCGCTTCGGCGAGTACGTCACCGACGGCGAATACAACGCCACCTTGCGTAAGGACGACAGCGTCGAGGCGATCACGATCGAGCGGGCCGCGGAGTTGTTGGCGGACCGACGCGAGCGTGGCCCGGCGAAGAAGGCGGCCAAGAAGGGCGCGAAGAAGGCTCCTGCCAAGAAGGCGGCGGCCAAGAAGACCACCAAGAAGGCTCCTGCCAAGAAGACCGCGGCCAAGAAGGCTGCAGCGAAGAAGGCCCCGGCTAAAAAGGCGGCCGCGAAGAAGAGCTGACCCGCGCATCCGACCTACTAGGTCGGATCCGCGGGCCAGCGCTGGCGACCGGTGCGGCTGATCTCGTGCGCCGGTCTCACCGCCAGGGAGGGCGACGATGAGCGACCACTATCGTCGGGGCGTGCCCCTCGACTCCAGTTCACCCGTGTACGCCGACCAGGGCGTCTTCGTCTGCTTCGAGGGTGGCGAGGGGTCCGGCAAGTCGACCCAGTCGCGTCTTCTGGCTCAGTGGTTGACCCAGGCGGGTCATGTCGTGGTGTCGACCTTCGAGCCGGGGGACACCCCGGTGGGCGCCGAGTTGCGGAGGATCGTGCTCAGCCCGGAGACCGGCGAGTTGTCCGACCGCACCGAGGTGTTGTTGTACGCCGCGGACAAGGCCGAGCACGTCGACACCCTGGTCCGTCCGGCGCTGGCGCGTGGCGAGGTGGTGATCACCGACCGGTACGTCGACTCGACGCTCGCCTATCAGGGGGCCGGTCGGGCCCTGGAAGTCACCGAGGTGGAGGCCGTGGCCCGATGGGCCACCGGGAACCTGCGCCCGCATCTGACGGTCGTGTTGGATCTGGCGCCAACCGCAGGGCTGGGGCGCTTCGAGGAGCGGGACCGGATGGAGGGCCAGTCGCTGGACTTCCACGAGCGGGTGCGGACTGCGTTCGTCGAGATGGCCGCGGCCGACCCGGAGCACTACCTCGTGCTCGACGCCCGCATGGAGGTCGCCCAGATCGCGGAGGCCGTCCGCCGCCGCGTCGAGTCGCTGCTCGACACCTCCGCCAGCTGAGGCCGCCTGTGACCGGACCTCCAGCAGTGTGGGTGGGCCACCCTAGGGTGATGCCATGACGGTCTGGGACTCGCTGGTGGGGCAGCGGCACGCGGTGACGACGCTGCAGCGCGCCGCGGGAGGCAAGGGGATGACCCACGCCTGGCTGTTCACCGGTCCGCCCGGATCGGGTCGATCCAACGCCGCGATCGCCTTTGCCGCCGCGCTGCAGTGTGAGCAGGGTGGGTGCGGGCAGTGCCACGCGTGCCACACCGCCGTCACCGGTTCGCACGCCGATGTGTCGGTGGTGCGCACGGAGAAGCTGTCGATCGGGGTGGATGAGGTCCGCGACCTGGTGCGCCGCGCCGCGCTCAGCCCGGCGGGCAAGCGCTGGCAGGTCCTGATCATCGAGGACGCCGACCGATTGACCGACCAGGCCTGCAACGCCCTGCTCAAGGCCATCGAGGAACCCACCCCGCGGATGGTGTGGATGCTCTGCGCCCCCACCGAGGAGGACGTGCTGACCACGATTCGGTCGCGGTGCCGCCTGGTGACACTGGCGACCCCGGCGGCCGCGGACGTGGCGCAGTTCCTGGTCCGGACCGAGAAGGTGAGCGAGGCGCTGGCGGCGTACTCCGCTCGGGCCAGCCAGGGACACATCGGGCGCGCCCGCGCTCTGGCGCGCGACGAGGAGACCCGCAACCGACGCCGCGAGGTCGTCTCGTGGCCGGCCCGGCTGACCTCCCTCGGAGCCTGCATGAATGCTGCGACCAACCTCGTGGAGGTCACCGCCGCCGAGGCGGAGGTGATCACCGGAGACCTGGACGCGCGAGAGAAGACCGACCTGGCGACCACCTTCGGGGTGGTCGAGAAGGGGCGGCGCCCGCGTGAGTACGGCCCGGCCCTGGCTGCGCTCGAAAAGGACCAGAAGAAGCGCGCCAAACGCAGACACCTCGATGTGGTCGACCGTGGGTTGATGGATCTGGTGTCGGTCTACCGTGACGCGATGGCGGTGGCGGTGGGGGCGCCGGGAGCCTTGGTGAACGAGGAGATCCGGGGTGACATCGAGAAGCTCTCACGCACCTCGTCGCCGGAGTTGAACCTGCGTCGCATCGGGTGGATCTTCGACGCCCGGGAGCAGATGCTCGACTTCAACGTGCCGATCGCGTTGGCGCTGGAATCCATGATGGTGGCACTGAAGGTGCCCGAGGGGAGCAACAGGTGAAGAAGGCCGTCGTAGCGTTGATCGTGCTGGCCATGGTTCTGGCCGCGGGCGGGACGGCGATCGGACTCCTGTTCGGCGGCGGCGGCACGGGCGACCCCCGGGTCGACTCGACGCCGACCTCCGAACCGAGTGACCAACCGCCGCCCGCCGACCCGGACGCGATCAAGCCCCCGTCCCCGGAGCTGGAGCCGTTCTACGCCCAGACCCTGCAGTGGGAGGCGTGCGACACCCACGAGTGCGCGACCCTCGAGGTGCCGATCGACTACGGCAAGGCCGACGGCGAGACCATCGAGATCGCGCTGCTGAAGGTGCCCGCCAGTGGCGAAAAGATCGGGTCGATGGTGGTGAACCCGGGTGGCCCCGGATCACCCGGCACGCAGTACGCCGCCCGGGCCGAGCAGGTCTTCGGCGACCCGCTGCGCGACAACTTCGACATCGTGGGCTTCGACCCCCGTGGCACCGGCGACTCCGACCCGATCGACTGCCTGAGCGACGAGCAGTTGGGTGAGTACCTTTCGGCGGACCCCGAACCGGACAGCGACGCGGAGGCGCAGGCCGTCGAGCAGGCGCAGGAGGACTTCTTCGCGGGATGCGTGGTCAACTCCGATTCGCTGATCGGGCACGTCACGACCGCGGAGACGGCACGCGACATGGATGTGTTGCGGGCTGCCCTGGGCGAGACCGAGCTGACCTACTTCGGGGCGTCCTACGGCACGAAGCTGGGGGCGACGTACGCCGAGCTGTTCCCCAAGCGGGTCGGGCGGCTCGTGCTCGACGGGGCGGTGGACGTTTCGCTGCCCGCGCGTGAGTTAAGCCTGGGCCAGGCCGCGGGATTCGAGACCGCGTTGACGGCCTACGTGCAGAACTGCGTCGACACCGCCGACAACTGCTTCCTCGGTGAGGATGCCGAGGAAGGGCTCGGCACGATCAAGTCGCTGCTGGCCGAGATCGACGAGAAGCCCTTGCCGACCAACCAGGACCGCGACCTGACCGTCGGCAACGCGTTCTACGGGGTGATTACGCCGTTGTACAACAAGGACTTCTGGTACATCCTCGATCAGGCGTTGGGCCAGGCCCTCGACGGCGAGGGATCGACCCTCCTGCTGTTGTCCGACCTCAACGCCTCGCGGGATGGAGACACCTACGCCGACAACTCGGCCGAGGCGATCCTGGCCATTAACTGTCTCGACGACCCGTACGCCATCGGGCCGGAGGAGGTGCCAGCGGAGTTCGCCGCTTTCGAGGCGGCATCGCCCACTTTCGGTCGTGTCTTCGCCTGGGGACTGATGGGGTGCCGCGGCATTCAGGTCGAGTCCAGCGAACCGGAACTCGACATCACCGGCGAGGGCGCCAAACCCATCGTGGTGGTCGGCACGACTCGTGACCCGGCGACGCCGTACGAATGGGCGGTGGGGCTGTCCGAGGAACTCGAATCAGGGGTGCTGGTCAGCCGAGACGGTGACGGTCACACGGCTTACAACTCCGGCAACAAGTGCATCGTCGAGGCGTTGGAGTCCTACCTCGTCGCGGGCACGGTTCCCGAAGACGGGCTTGAGTGCTGAATCGCCTGGACTGCGTTGCGGGCGTGCTCGTGATTTTGTGAATGTTCTGTTGGACCTAGTCAGGATGGTGTGAAGAAGGGTCTTGGGCACTATCCGTGCCCCGGTCGCTAGGTCACTCTCGAAGCATGAGCCCCTTCTCCGCCATCAGCACTTCGTGCAAGACAACGGTCGTCGACATGTCCGTTGGTGAGGGGAACTACTCGGCCTGGTGCATCACCTCCCAGTGTCGATGCGGATGGGCCGGGCCACGTCGGGCCCGCCAGTGGGAAGCCGAGCTCGACGGTCAGACGCACCTGAACTTCAGCAACCTGTAAGGGCCTCAGACCGGCTCCGCAACCGCCTGGATCCGTTTGGTGGCCAACTCGATCATCAGTTGCGAGGCTGGCGAGAGCGTCGCGCCCTGCCGGTGCACGATGGCCAACATGTCGTAGATCTTGGGTCGCAGTGAGACGAACCCCGTGTGGGGCGCGAGGCGCGGGATGAGTTGCTCGGCCGCACCACGAGGCAGCACTGAGTCGGCCAGACCCATGCCGACCAGCTCAACGGCGATCTCAGGGTCCTCGACCTCGATACGGGTCTGCGGGTTGAGGCCCGTCTCGTGCAGCATGTTGCGCAGCAGCACGCGCACCGAGTCGTTCGCGGCGAAGGTCGCGTCAGGAAGGACCAGCGAGGCACGTGCGAGTTGCCGGGCCGTGACGGGGGTGGTCAGCTTGTGGCGATCGGCGCTGACGAAGACCAGTTCGTCACGCGCGACCGGGATGACCTCCATGCCGGAGCTGGAGATCTGTGGAATGGCGATCATCGCGGCTTCGAGTCGACCGCGGCGAAGGTCCTCCTGCACGTCGGCCGAGTTCTGACCCACGAGCTCGACCCGGACGCCCGGGTGGCGTTCGAGGACGTCGGCGACCAGCCCGGCGCCGGCGTAGAGGCGGGCGATGCCGAACATGCCGAACCGGATGGTTCCGGTTTCGAAGCGTCGGACACTCTGGGCGGCGAGCCGGGTGTCCTCGGCGGCCGCGATGGTGCGCTCCGCGTGAGGGCGCAGGGTGTCGGCAACGGTGGTGGGTACGACGCCCCGCCCGACGCGTCGGAAGAGCTGCACGCCGAGGGACTTCTCGAGAGAGCGGATCTGCTCGGAGACCGAGGGTTGGGCGTAGCCGAGCTCCTCGGCGGCCTTGGTGAGCGAGCCATGCTCATAGGTGGCGAGGAAGCAGGTCAGCTGATGCAGGGAGAGCATGAATGAAGCATAGGCTAAGCCTATGGCAGCCACTGGAAAGAGAGGCTACCCCTATTGCTTGAGTTGCTCCAGAATAGGGAAGTCAGCATGTTTCAGCCCCTCTTCACAGGAAGGTCTTCCAGATGTTCACTCACACCTGCACCACCTGCTCCCGCCGTCAGTTGATCTTCCCGAGCCAGATCAACGGCATGGCCAACACCGACCGCGGCATCATCCTCGCCTTCACCTGCTGGTGCGGCGACGAGCAGACCGCTCTGACCGGCAAGCACGCCGAGGCCGACGCCCGCGACTGGGTTGCCGCATGAAGCACCGCCCCGTCAAGCCCCAGAGCACAGGCGCCCAGATGCTCGGCGCCGTCGTACGCGTTTGACCCCCAGCCCGAGAGGCCGATCCCACGGATCGTGACGCGAACCCTCTCGGGCACCAGGCGCCGGTTTCGCATGAGGTGTCTGGTCTCCGTATAGTGGCGCCGTTGCCCGGGCTTGGCTTCCATTCAAGTCCGGGTGACGTACGCCGCCTTAGCTCAGTCGGTAGAGCATCTCACTCGTAATGAGAAGGTCGTCGGTTCGATTCCGACAGGCGGCTCCGTTGTGGTCCTAGACCTGCGGTCGTCCCGTCCAGGCTTTGCGTCACCGCCTCAGGTGGGATGGGAGCACACATGAGGCCGAGCCGCTGGCAAGTCAGTTTGTATGTCGTCAGCGGCCTACCGGCTTCAGCGAAGGTTGCAGAACTTCTCGACCAGCTTGGTGGGGCCCGAGACGATGAAGTGGTCATGCCGGTGGACCATCGTTTCAGGGCGGCCGTAGGTGAAGTCCTCGCCGGTTCGCTTCACACCCACGATGGTGACGCCGTGCTTGCTGCGTGGTGCGGACTCGGCCAGCGTGTGGTCCCAGGTGAAGGACGGAGCCAGGGTGCGTGCGATCGAGAATGCGTCGTCGAATTCGATGTAGTCGATCATGCTGCCGGTGAGCATGTGTGCCACTCGCTCACCCATGGAGTGCTCCGGATAGACGACGTGATGGGCGCCGACCCGTTCGAGGATGGCCCCGTGTTTGCGGGTGATGGCCTTGGCCCAGATGTCAGGCACCCCTGCCTCGGCGAGCGCGAGGACCGTTAGGACGCTGGCCTCGATGTCGGTGCCGATGGCCACCACCGCGCGATCGAACTCGGCCACGCCGAGTTGCCGCAGCGCCTCATCATCCGTGGTGTCGGCCTGCGCCACATGGGTCAGCTCGTCGGCCCATCGGTCGACCAGATCCTGGTTCTCGTCGACCGCCAGCACCTGCTGGCCCAGACGGACCAACGACTCTGCCACGGCCGTACCGAAGCGACCCAGACCGATCACCATCACGGACTGGGGTCCGGCCTTCTTGAACTTAGCCAATGACGGGTCTCTCCTCGGGCAGATGGAAGTGGCGGTGACGGGAGCGCAGGGCGAGCGACGACGCAACGGTGATGGTTCCCACGCGGCCGACGTACATGAGGATCATGAGGGTGATCTCGGCGGCCGGAGGTAGGTCGGGGGTGATGCCGGTGGAGAGGCCGACGGTCGCGAAGGCGGAGATGGTCTCGAACAGGACCACGTCCAGGGTGTAGTCGGTGACCAGCAGGATCGCCATGGTGCCGGTGGCGATCGCAGCCAACGCCAACAGGACCACCGTCAGCGCCTGGCGCAAGGTCTGACTGCCGATCCTACGGTGGGCGATGTTGGTGTCGCGTTCACCGCGTACCTCGGACCAGATGACGAATGCGAGAAGAAAGAAGGTCGTCACCTTGATGCCCCCGGCGGTCCCCGCGGCTCCGCCGCCGATGAACATCAAGAAGAAGTTGACCGCCATCGTCTCCGGAGTGATCTCGGCGTAGTCGACGGAGTTGAATCCAGCCGTGCGGGGGACCACCCCACCCGTGATTCCACCGACGACCTTCCCCCAAGGCGTCAGTCCGCCCAGGGTTCCGCTGTTGGTCCACTCCAAGGCCAGGAACGCGCCCGTCCCGGCCACGAGGAGAAGCAGTGACCCGTACACGGTCAGCCGGGTGTGCACCGTCCAGGCCCGTGGTGTGCGCCACCGACGACGCAGCTCGAACAAGACGGGGAATCCGATGCCTCCTGCGATGACGGCAACGCAGATCGGGAACATGATCCAAGCGTCGTCCACGAACCCGATGAGGTTGTCGGAGTAGAGGGCGAAGCCAGCGTTGTTGAATGCCGAGATCGAATGAAAGATCCCGTGCCAGGCCGCGTCGCCCCACGTGTCGTCGTACCGGGACCGGAACCTTAAGGTCAGTATTGCCGCGAAAGCGACTTCGAAGACCAGCATGGTGATGGCTACGCGGCGGATCACGTGTCGTACGTCGCCGATGTTGAGCGCATGGGTTTCCGCTTGGGCGATGAGCGACGACTTCAGGCGCAGTTTCCCCACCACCAGCAGGCCGAGCATGGTCGCCAGAGTCATGATTCCGAACCCGCCCACCTGGATGAGTCCCAGAATGACGACCTGGCCGAAGGGCGACCAATAGGTCGCCGTGTCCACGGTCGTGAGCCCGGTGACGCAGACCGCCGACACGCTCGTGAACGCAGCAGTCAAAACCGGCGGACGGGTGGGGCCCGGAGTAGAGCTCGGCAACGAGAGGAGCACCGACCCGACCACGACCGCTGCGAGAAACGCCAACGGCACGATCCGCGCGGGATGCGAGATCCCGTCCCACCTACCGCGCACGCGCTCCCTCTCCCGGTCAGTGATCGGTCAGATCATGGCACGGCGGTTCGACTCTGGGGCCAAACGCCGGCGGGTCAGGCCCACAGATCGGTCCGGGAGTGCGTGCTCCTGCTCACAGTCTCCTGCCCCACGTCGCTGGTCGCGAGGAGAACCAGGGCGGTGAAGAAGCCGGCCAGCACCCCGAGAGCCAACCCGATCCATGCTGCGCCCGGATTCGTGGCCAGTCCACGGTCCACTCGGTTGATTCCGATCCAACCCGCTGCAATCGCCACCACAGCCGCTGGAGCGGAAACGAACTCGCCGACGATGGGGACCACAGAACAAGCGAGGGCGACGATGCCCGCGATCAGGGCGAATTCGCCGGCGCCGTTTCCAGCCGGTGCCATGGGCATGGCGTCACGGTACAGGCGCGGTCAACCGCACGGCATGGGCTCCATCCGGGTCGCGTGTGTCACAGAGTGCGCTGGAGCGCACGCGGAGACGCACGAGGCAGGCGGGTCAAACGGGCCCCTCGCGATTAAACGGCCGTTCGTGGAATGCAGCCGGAAAAAGAAAGCGAGGATGTAAGTATTCGCCTATGTCGCGAATCGTCCGTGGGGAATTCGTGAACGTTGTCGATGATCTGACGCCTCTCAATGGACCTCGGATCGACGTAAGCGTTCGGATCGGATGGGTGCTGCGCGCCGCGAGAATGACGTCGGAGTCGGCCCCAGGCCTGGAAGAGATGGCGCGACTGGTGACGTCTAACACCACTCGCCTGCATCGCCTCGAGACCGGGGTGGTTCGCGCCGGCGACCTCGTCGATGCCTACGAGGTGGCCCTCGGACTGGCTGGCGGTTCCCTCCGTGGGCCGATCGATGCCACCTGTCGCACCTTCCCGGAGGCCCCCGTCGACAGGGCGGGGGCTTCGTGCATCCGCACGGTGCGTGGCCTCTCGGACCTCACCGATCGGCTTGCCTCCGCAGAACCCGTCGCCGCGGACGTGTGGCTCACCTGGGCGCGAGCCCTTGCTCAACCAGGTGCGATCGGCCTGCAGGAATCCGTCGCCCTGGGCCTGATACTTCGACTGATCGATGAACTCGGTCGATCGGTGGGCCAGGCCTATCCAGCGCGATACGAGGCACTCGCCCTCCTGCGGTGCAGTAGCTATGGCCATCTCGTGCTGGAGGCTGCGCAGCATATGGTCGCCGACCCCCACATCCAGGTGCTGAACGACTTGATGAGCGCGGTCGGCGAGTTTCACAGTCCCGGCGCCGTTGATTGGTGCCTCGAGCTGCTCGTCGATCGCCGCGAGCAAGTGGTGGGCGGGGCGGCGATAGCGATAGAGAATCTCGGCCAGATCAGTTCGGGAACCCATTTCTGGGAGGGAATCGTCGACCGGCTGATCGAGGCGCACAACGCCTGTGGCAGCGACTCCCCGGGTTGGGAGTGGCGCAGTCATCTGCTTAGGCTCGTGCCCGACGAGGTGATCCGAACCCGCCATCGCACGGTGACCAGACCGCTGGCGCCAGCCGCCGTGATCGATGACTGGTCGAGGGAGGCCTCGAACGCGAACTGGCTCATGTGCCGCGAGGCGGCCTCGAGGATCGCCAACGCCCTCGGGATGGGGAGACAGCCGATTCTGGCCCGTTTGATGTTCGACATCGCCATCAGCCCCTACGAGTGCCGCGCCGTCACGTCCTACATGCTGCTCGGGGGCATCCCCGCCCTAGCGCCGGCCGTCACTGAATGTCTGGTGTCACTGACCGACGCTCACCTCGACCCGGTGGTGCGATCGAGGATTCTGCGGCGGCTCCCCGGCATGGCACACGGCCATTTCCCGGCGGCCGCAGAACACTGGTTGCACGAGACGGACCAACCTCGGTTCGAGGTCGCGCTCATGTTGGCCGGCGCCTCAGGACGAGCCATGTCCCGGGACGACCTCGCGGGCTACCTGAAACAAGGCGGTGCGGTGGCCCACCGAGCGTTGTACGCCGCCGCCATGTCGAACCCTGACGCGCTGTCCGTGGCCGCCGTCCCCGGGACGGCCCTGGAGGTCCAGTGCGCGGCCCGGTGGTGGCAGCAACACTGCGGTCGCATCACTCAGTAGGTCGGCTGGCCCTGCGGTCGATCTCAGCAGCCACGCGACGGGCCACCCGGCTGCGCGGATTCAACTCGAGGGCACGATCCAGGTCGGCCCGGGCTCCCGTCACGTCGCGCATCCCGAAACGAGCGATCGCCCGCTGGATGTAGGCGCCTGGCCGCATCGGGCAGTTGGTCACCGCATCGTCAAGGTGACGCCGAGCGTCCTCCACCCGATCCAACGACAGGGAACTGACCCCGGCCGCCACCAGCGCTGAACAACTGTCGGGAGTGCGGGACAGGCTCGACTCGGCGAGGCGTAACGCCTCCTCGGCGGCGTCCTGGTCACCGTTGCTCGCGGCGATAGCGATGGCCTGGGCGCCGATCATTTCGATGTCCGAGTCGTAGGGGCGCCATTTGCCTGCGGATGCGATCGCGGAAGTCGCCTCCGCGGTGTCGCCCTGCCTGGCGGCCTCGACACCGCGTTGCAGTTCGAGTTCAGCGACGCTGGCGGTCCCGGTGAACAGGAGAGCCAGGATGCTGACCCCACTCACCAATGGTCGATAGGCCACGCGGTCGGAGCCGGACCTCGCCTCGGAGGATGTCTCGGGCGCCGCCAGCAGGGCACCCGCCAGGACCGCCGCCAGACAGGCCGGTCCTGCGGCGGTGAAGTTGATCAGGAGCGACACCCCGTAGGCGAGGACTGCGACGTACACCCCCAGAAGCGATGGGGCGGCGCGGAGGCGCTGGAAGCCGACCACGACGACGTACGCCGCCATCGCCACGGCCAACAGCAGGAGGGGCAGCCCACCAGCCACGGCCGCCTGCAGCAGCCAACTGTGGGGTGAGTCGGGTACCTGACCGGCGCCAGCCCACGCTAACCACTGCGCGCTCTCGTAGCGGCCGAAGGCGTCCTCGTAGCCGCTGGGCCCCACCCCCGATACGAGATGGTCCCGGACCAACTGGCCGGTCAACTTCCATTGGATCAGCCGCCCCTCCAGGGTGCGTGTGCCCAGCACCCGTTCCCGGGTGCCCGGCAACGCAACCGCCAAGAGGATCAGCGCAGCCGCGGCGACAGCGATGATCTGGGCCGCACGGCGCCGAGCCGAAGTGAGCAACGGAATCACGATGACCACGATCAGGCTCAGGGCGATCCCGGTCCGGCTCCCCGACATCGCGACGGTCGCCAAGCCTCCGACCACACCCGCGAGGAGCCATCGGCGGTCGGCCTCTCCCACCGACGGGCGTAGCAACGCGCTCAACAGCACCGCAGCCAGCATCAGGCCGACCGCACCCTGATCGGTGGCGTTGCCCAAGAACGAACCGGGGCGGTCGATGCTCGACTCACCCAGTGGTGAGACGCCCAGTTGTTCCAGTGCTGATCCAGCGGCCAGGGCTACGCTCGCGATGGCCGCCCAGAGGTTGAGTACGCCGAGGTGTCGACCAGCCGCACCGACGCTGCGAGCGCCGAGCCAGGCGGCACCCACGTAGATCGCCAGCACCGGGAGCCCCTCGTAGCGGGGCCACCTCCCGACCAACGATGCCATGGGCGTCGGTCCGAAGACTGCGGCCAGCGCCAGGACCACGAACCCGGCCCCGGTCAGCGCGATCAGGGCGGGAGGGAGTCGGCCGCCCCGGCTCAGCCGCGCTGCGATGAGACCAGCGAGAGCGACGCACAGCAATTTCGGGAAGGTGAATCGGGTGAAGCCGCCAGGAATCCAGGCCAGGGGCGCCAGCATGAGGAGGGCGAGCACGACCGAACGTCGGACCCGATCAGGATCGACGACCGACTCGATCCGGGCCTTGGCGGTGACGGGCACGCCGTGATGATGGCACGCCCGTCCCTGCATTCCGGAACCAGAAGTTTTTGAAAACAGTTCCGTCCGGAACTAGGGGGGTGCCAGATTGACCTCACTCTGTGCTGTCCCGTGCTCTCATTTCCGAAGGACCACCCCCATGTCCGATCAGTACTACTTCCTGGGTGCCCGCCGCTTTGCGGTGCGTGCAGCACTTGTCGCCGTCGCCGCGCTCGTCCTCGGCCTCCTCGCTGCCAATCCGGCCTCAGCCGCTCGAGGGCTGGCGACGATTTCTGGAGAGGTCACGCTTCCCGAGGGTGCCTCGAGGTACCAGGACGGGCAGATCCGGCTGCGGGACACCCAGACCGGGGAGGTGGTGGCGAAGGCCTCGTTGCGCAGGGGCTCGAACTACACCTTCCGTGGTGTGCAGGCTGGCAGCTACCGGGTGACGTTCAACCGGATCAGCGGGCAGGCCTACGCGGCGGCTCAGTACTTCGACGGAGTAGCGGAGCACGAAGGCAGCGATGCAGCGACCCCTGTGGTGGTTCGCCCGGGTGAGGATCGCCTCGACGTCAACGCTGCATTGGTGGTCGGGGGCTCAGTGGTCGGCCGTCTCGTGGACTCCGACGGCCTGCCGATGGCCGGATGTCTGGCTCAGGCCCTGAGCCCGGACCGGACGCTCATCACCCGTTCAGACCGCACGAACAAGGAGGGCTACTTCTCGATCGGGGGTCTTTCCACCGGCGCCTACACCGTGCGCATCGCAGGAGGGACCGGCGGCTGCCGGTTCGGCACCCAGCACCTCGTCGCAGACGGAACGCCCCTGTCCCTCGAGCGCGACGACGCGGTGCCGGTCGACGTCACCATCGGGGAGGCGACCACCTTGACCTCCGACGTCGTCTACGCCACAGGTTCGGCCATCCGCGGCATGGTGTCGGTCCCCGAGGGGCACGGCGACTCGCGCGCCGGCGCCGTGGTGGTGCGTGACTTCGAGACTGGTGAGTTGGCCAGGCGCGTCCGGGTCAAGCGTTCAGGTGAGTACGCCGTGCGCGGACTCACTGAGGGCAGCTACCGGGTGACGTTCAACCGGATCAGCGGGTTCTCCTCGCTGGCTGCTCAGTTCTACCGGGACTCCGTCGAGAGCAACGGTCGCGGCGGGGCTACCCCGGTGACGGTCGGGGACCGCAGTGTCACCGGCATCGACGCCAGCCTTGCTACGGGTGGATCGATCTCGGGACGGCTCGTCGACGCGCAGGGCGGCAAAGTCCGTTACTGCCAGGTCCAGGCGCTGGACCCGCGGACGGTGCGTCGTACTCGTCCCGGCGCCAGCGGGCGGCAGCACCTCGTCACGCGTAGCGAATACGTTCAGCGCGACGGCACCTTCACCGTCGGCGGTCTGTCGACCGGTGCATACGTGCTCAAGGTCTCCGGCCGGCGCGGCGCCTGCCGTGAAGCTCGGTTCCTCGCCGACGACGGCACCCTCAAGACCGGGCCCGTCAGCGCTAGTCACATCGACGTCGTGCTGGGTGAGGACACCGAGGTCGGCGACGTGGAGTCGCCCGTCCAGTCCTCCGGGATCACCGGAACGCTCCCCACTCGGCTGTCCTACGACGAACGTGTGGTGGTCATCCGCGACGCGGCCACGGGGGCGCGCGTTCGCACCGCTCGCGCCAACTATCGCAGCGGTTACTACTCGGCCCGTGGTCTGGCGGCCGGTACCTACCGGGTCACGTTCAACCGACTCAGCGGGTACTCCCGCTACGCAGCCGAGTTCTTCGATGGCGTACCCGAGTCCGGTGGCCGGGGCGAGGCGAATCTGATCGAACTCGGTGAGCTGGAGGTGCGCAGCGGCGTCGACGCCACGCTGGCCCCGGGTGGTTCTGTCTCCGGGCGGCTCGTGAGCCCGGGCGGAAGCCCGTTGAGTCGCTGCTTCGTCCAAGCCGTCGACCCCCGCACCGTCGGCATCCGCAACCCAGGACACTCGGGCACACAGCATCTCGTCACGAGGATGGGGCGAACCAACTCTCGAGGCGAGTTCAGCATCGACGGACTCTCGACTGGCAACTACTTGGTGCGACTCACCCCCGGAGGGGGCTGTCGCAACGGCATTCAGTACTTCGCGGGAAGCGACCAGGTTGCGGTCGCCCCTGGGGCGGCGGGAGCAAGCCCGGTGGCGGTGCGACTGGGTGAGGAGACAGCCATCGGTGACATGTTGGCCAAGGCCGGCTCGACGCTGGCCGGGCGGATCCACAACTCACGGTCGAGCACGCGAGTGGTGGTGCGCGATGCCGCGACCGGTCAGGTCGTCCGGTCCAAGGCGGTGCGTCCACGCCGGGTCGCCAGCTACTCGTTCGGTGCTCTGCTTCCCGGGTCCTACCGGGTGACGTTCAACCGGGTCAGCGGGCAGTCCCGCAGCGCAGCCCAGTTCTACGACCGGGTCGCCGAGCAGGACGGTCGTGGCGCCGCGGACCTGGTGACGATCGGAGAGGATGAGCCCACGGTGGGCATCGACGCCTTCCTGGTCACCGGTGGAGTGCTCCGCGGGCGATTGGTCGATGAGTCCGGTGAGGGAATTCGATGCACGGTGCAGGCGGTCGATCCTCGGACCGCGGCCGCCGCTCACCCCGGCAACACCGGGCGGCAGCACCTCGTGACCCGCACCGGGACGAGCCGGGCGCATGGTGGCTTCACGATCAGGGGACTCAGCGAGGGGACCTACGCGGTCCGCGTCGTGCCGAGTCGCCAGTGCCGCAACGGCATCGGGTACGCGACCGGCGACGGACAATCCACCGACAAGGACCCCGCGCAGGCCGTTCCCTCTCAGGCGGTGCTCGGCTCCACGGTGAAGGTCGGCACGCTGGTTTATCCACGTGGTGGCGGCATCGCCGGCCAGATCGACCTGCCCGCTGGCGGGATCGGCAGTGACCTGCGGGTCATCGTTCGCGATGCCGAGGGCCGCTTCGTCGGCGCCGAACAGGCGGCCAACGACGGAAGCTACTCCGTTCGCGGACTGGGTGCTGGCTCTTATCGGGTGACCTTCAACCGCGTCAGCGGTGTGGCGTACTCGGCTCCTCAGATCTACGACGGAACCGGTGAGGGTGCCGGCGCCGACGGCGCGACCCGAGTCGTCATCGACGCCGACGGAGACCTCGTGCGCGACATTGACGCCACGCTCGTCGAAGGTGGCCGGATCACCGGGAAGCTCGTCTATCAGAGCGGTCGGTTGGCCAAGCGATGCGAGGTGCAGGCGTTCACCCGCAGCGACCGACTGGTCACCCGAACCGATCGGGTCAACCAGACGGGTCGTTTCTTCATCCGGGGCCTCTCCACCGGCAACTACCGTCTGCGCGTCATCGACTGCGCGGCCGGAGCCCAGTTCTACACCGGTGAAGAGGACGGCAGCCTCTCGAAGGTGCCCTCTGATCAGGCCCTCATCCCGGTCGTGGTCGGTCAACCGACCAGTGTGGAGACCCTGACCTACGACGAAGTGGGCATCGACTCGATCTCCAACGTCACCCGCCCATCGATCACCGGGC
Organism: Nocardioides salsibiostraticola; assembly: GCF_054783655.1. Classification (NCBI taxonomy): domain Bacteria; kingdom Bacillati; phylum Actinomycetota; class Actinomycetes; order Propionibacteriales; family Nocardioidaceae; genus Nocardioides; species Nocardioides salsibiostraticola. Next base: position 39,729 of record NZ_BAAGQD010000025.1, read on the forward strand.
GCGCACAGGTCGGGTCGACCATGACCACCGACGGTGGTGGCTGGAACCCCCAGGACGTGGATCTCGCCTTCCAATGGCGTCGCGACGGCAGCCCTATCGCCGGGGCGACCAACGCGTCGTACGACGTCCTGGCCGCCGACCGCGGAACGAAGCTGTCCGTGAGGGTCGTCGCATCGGCCCCGGGTTTCCGGGACGGGGCCGAGACCTCGGCGGAATCTGCCGTGATCGGCAGTCCCGCGATCGCCAACGTGGTTGCCCCGACGGTGTCGGGCGCCCCGGAGGTGGGCCAGGTGCTCACCGCAACCAATGGCACCTGGGACCCGGCCGACGTGACGTTGACGTTCCAATGGCTTGCGGGTGGAGCGCCAGTGGTTGAGGCCACCTCGGCGACGTACACGCTGGTGCGCTCCGATCTGGGTAAGCGGATGTCGGTGCGAGTCACCGCTGCGAAGGATGGCTTCGACCCGGCTGCGAAGACCTCTGCGGAGACGGAAGCCGTCGCGGACACCACCGCACCAGATACGGCGATCACGTCCGGTCCGGACCAGGGTTCTGTTGTCCGGGAGAGTTCGGTGGTCTTCGCGTTCACCGGTTCACCGAGCGGAGACAGCGATCGATTCGAGTGTCGGGTCGATGCCGCGGCGTTCAGTGCGTGCACCAGTCCGACGAGGTTGACCGGATTGAGCGACGGTCTGCATGCCTTCGAGGTCCGCGCAGTCGACGCGGTGGGCAACGCCGACACCACGCCGGCAGCCCGGTCGTTCACGGTGGACACTCGGCCCGTCGTCCAGCCGCCGTCAGCCGCATGCACCCAAGCCGAGGCCGATTCGGCTGCCGCCCTGGGTCAGGTGTCGTCGGTCTCGAAGAAGCTGAAGGCTGCGAAGAAGCAGCAGTCGAAGGCAAAGAAGGCGGTGAAGAAGGCCAAGAAGTCCGAAGCCAGCTCGGCGAAGAAGGCCAAACAGGTCAAGAAGGCCAAGGCGAAGGTCAAGAAGGCGAAGGCCAAGGTCAAGAAGGTGATCAAGTCGCTGAAGTCTGCCGTCGCCTCCTTCAAGGACGCGCAGAACCGGGTCGACCAGAACTGCTGACCCGTTAGTCCTCTGAGTCGAGCGTCGACGAGCAACTAGCGTCGGCGCTCGGCTTCCGTGGTCGGGCCCGATCCCTACAGCAGGTCACGAAGCCGGTCGGCGAGCGAGTCTTTGACCGCCTGAGTGATGGCGGCCTCGATCTGTCGGTTGAGGTCGCCCTGATCATCGAGGTTGGCCAACACGCTCCGCAGATCCAGATCGTCGATGGCGCGGATCAGGACGTCGTCGGTCTTCAAAGCCGCGTCGATGAACGAGTCCGGCAGCGCACGGATCGCGGCCTCGAGGAACCGGTTGAGATCGGCGTTGTCGAGCGACTCCTCCACCAGTTCCGAGGCCGGAGGCAGTGAGCCGTCGGCCTCCATCTCCCGCACGGCGTCGGCCAACCCCTGACGTAGCGCGTCGATCTCATCGTCGGTTCGATCGGTGGATCGGGCGAGGTCCAGGGTGAGTGCTTCGCGGTTGACCCCCAGCAGGCAGGCAGCGTTGTCGATGCCCAGGAGCACGAGTCGCTCGGTGAGCCCATCAATGCCCTGGGAGCGCGAGACCACGACACGCTCCGCGCAGGGGTCTGCCGGGCGGAGTGGCTCGAAGGTCCCGCCACCGTTGGCGAGCTGCAGCGTCAGGACTCCGCCGACCAGGACCAGCGCGAGCGCGGGCAAACCCGCGGCACGAGAGCGGCTGCTCACGACGTCTCCCTGCGGCGGCGTGGGATGACAGTCATCAGGGCGAGCAGTGCCAGCCCAGCACCGATGAGGAAGGAGTCGCGGAAAGCGAAGGTGGCTGCTCGCTCGAACTGCTCGTCGAGGTCGCGCTCGAGTTCGGCCGCTACGGAACGCTCGTTCGGGGCGAGGTCCAACGTAGCGAACGCCCGGGACAGATCCGGGATCTGACCCTGCTGGGCTGACAGTTCCCGGCCGAGCGCCTCGGCAACGGCGATCTTGTCCTGGGCCTCCAGGGGTGCGTCGAGGACCAAAGCGGTGATCGCCTCCTCGGCGGGCCGCTGGGCGTCCTGCAGGTCGGCGGTGAACACGGGAGTCAGGAGGGCCAGGCCCACCACGACGCCCACGTGACGGGCGCTGATGGTCCACGCCGCGTGCTCGGATCGGGGTAGGCGCATCCGCATGGCCTGCGACGCGAGCCGGTCGACCGTGAGGCCCAGGCCGAACCCCACCAGCGCCTGCGGGCCGATGGTCCAGGCGAGGTGAGCGGACGGGAGGATCGCCAGACCGACCAGCCCGCCAGCGATCAGGAAGCAGCCCACCGCGACCTCGAGGTCGGCCGGGGCCCGCAGGAGGCGGGCCAGCGGGCGGGAGGCGAGCGCCGCGAGCGGTACGACGGACACCGTCACGGCGGCGGCTGCGGGCGACCGGCTCCAGCCCTGGACCAACAGGAGGACCAGCAAGAACAGGGCTGCGGTCAGCGCAGCCGACAGCAGGGCGAGGGTCAGGTTGGCCCGGAACGCCGGGCGATGACGATCACGCGCGAGGCCGGTCGCGTGCACGGCGCCCAGGGTCAGCGCCGCCGGCACCGCCAGCGCGGCGAACGGCACCTGCACCACGAAGATGGCCTGCCACGAGATTGCTTGGGTGAGCAGGCCTCCGGCGACCGGGCCGACCGCCGTACCGACCACCCCAGCGGCGACCCAGGCCCCGACACCGCGGCGCTCGCCCCACTGATCGACCATCAGCTCCAACGAACCGACCAGAGCCAGGGCGCCCCCGAGGGCCTGGATGCACCGGGCCGCGATCAGCACGTCGATCGATCCGGCCACGGCACACCATGCGGAGGCTGCGGCGAACACAGCGATTCCGATCGCGCTCACGACCCGTGGCTGAACCCGAGCGAGCCCGATGGCTGCGGGTACGACGACGACCCCCAGCACGAGGTTGTAGGAGATGAGCACCCACGCGACCTGAGCGACGGAGGCGTCGAGCTCGACCAGGATGTCGGGCAACGCGAGCGTCACCACCGCCGAATCGGCCAGGACCAGCGCCACCGTCACAGCGAGTAGGGGGGCCACGAGACGACGCACCCGTTCATTCTCACAGCAGGATGCACGGCGTACGCGCCAGACTGTCCCCATGCCCGACGACGACTCACAGCACGGCAAGGCCCACAACGAGGTCGAGGTGCTGCGGTACGCCGCGTTCACCGACCACGGCGGCGGGAATCCGGCGGGGGTCGTGCTCGACGCCACCGGACTCGACGACGCCCAGCGCCTCGCGATCGCGGCGGGGGTGGGCTACTCAGAGACGTCGTTCGTGGACGAGGAAGGCCCCGAGGGGCACTTCCGGTTGCGCTTCTTCAGCCCGCTTGGCGAGGTGTCCTTCTGCGGCCACGCCACGGTGGCGACCTCGGTCGCGTTGGCCGAACGGCGCGGTCCCGGACGGTTGTCCTTCGACACGCGCTCGGGGCAGATCGAGGTCGAGACCCGCTCCGAGGACGGTGGGTACGCCGCCACGTTGACCAGTGTGCCGACCAGCACCAGGGCGGCCTCGCCCGACGAACTCGCCGCCACGCTCGCCGCCTTGGGATGGGTGCCGGAGGACCTCGATCCTCGCTACCCGCCGCATGTGGCCTACGCCGGCAACGAGCACCTCATCCTCGCGGTGCGGTCCCGCTCACGGTTGTCGCGACTGGACTACGACTACGACCAACTGGCCGCCCTGATGGCCGAGCGCGGGTGGACGACGCTGCAACTGGTCCACGCCGAGACGCCTCTGTCCTTCTCCTCGCGCAACCCGTTTCCGCCCGGCGGGGTCGTCGAGGACCCCGCGACGGGTGCCGCGGCCGCCGCTTTGGGTGGCTACCTCCGAGCGCTACAACTCGTGGATCTACCCGCCCGGATCACGATCCTGCAGGGGCAGGACATGGGGAGCCCCAGTCGGTTGGTCGTCGACCTGACCGGCGATGATGACCGGGTGAGGGTCAGCGGCGCGGCGAGCGAGATCGGGTGAGCAAGCCAGCGCCGACCAACGTGTCGCTCCTCGAGCGCAGGCGACCTTCGTGACCGAGTCCGAAGTGAAACCATCTCGTGCTTGAGGCGTTGTTGCTGGGCCTCGCCGTCTTCGTACTGGCGGGTGCCGCCCAAGCCGTGGTTGGCTTCGGGTCGGCCATGGTGGCGGTGCCCCTCCTGGCCCTGACGCTGGATCCGGCTTCGGCAGTCGTATCGGCCGGGTTGGTCGCGATCGGGCTGACGGGTTGGGCGGCACTGCGTGAGCGGGAGTTCGTACGCCGAGATGCGGTCCGCACCATGACGGTCTCCGCGATGCTCGGACTTCCTCTCGGCCTCGTCGCGCTGGTGGGCCTGTCCGACCGAGGGTTGAGCCTCGTGCTGGCTGCCGTCCTGGCTGCGGCCCTGATCCTGATCGGGGCGCGGGTGTCCCTGCCCGAGGGCAGATCGAGCAGCCGAGCCGCTGGCTTCGTCAGCGGCGTCTGCCTTTCCTCGACCGGCATCAACGGTCCTGCGCTCGTGGTGGGTCTCCAGGCGCTTCGGCTGACGCCGAGGGAGTTTCGCGGCACGCTGCAGGCCGCCTTCTTCTTCCAGGCCGTTGTCGGTTCCCTCGCGTTCGTCGCGTTGGGGCAGGTCACGACGGTGGCTCTCACCGTTGCCGCGAGCGGCGTCCTGGGGTCCGTGGCGGGCTGGCGGATCGGGGATCTCATCTTTCATCGGCTGAACGCGGACACGTTTCGCCAGGTCCTTCTCCTCGGGTTGTCCGTGATCACCGGGGTCGTTCTCCTACGAGCTGCGACGGGGTGATCCCGGAGAGAGCCAGACCTCACCCCTGGGGGCGTGGCGCCTAGTTCGTTGATGGTAGAGATTGTTCGTACGAAACTTAAACACTCTGTTTAGTTTGACCGTACGAAAGGCCCCACCATGACCGCTGTCCTGTTCGGATCCATCAGCACCCTCGCCGACACCTCCGAGGTGCAGCGCACCGCCTTCAACGAGGCGTTCGCCGAGCACGGCCTGGACTGGCATTGGGATCGCGAGGAGTACGCCGCCCTGCTGGAGACCTCCGGTGGCAAGAACCGCCTGGCGGAGTACGCGAAGTCCCGCGGCGAGGACGTCGACGTCGAGGCCATCCACACCACCAAGTCGCAGCGCTTTCAGACCCTGCTCGCCGAGGGCGTCGACCCCCGCCCCGGTGTCATCGACACACTGAACGCCGCAAAGGCCGCCGGACTCCAGATCGGCTTCGTCACCACGACGTCGACCGACAACGTGGAGGCGCTCCTCTCGGCCCTGCGCGCCGGGCACGACCTGCCTGCCTTCGATGTCGTCCTGGACTCCGGTCAGGTCGACCAGCCCAAGCCGGACCCCACGTCGTACGAGAAGGCGCTGGCCGAACTCGGACTCGAAGCCTCCGACTGCGTGGCCATCGAGGACAACGTGGACGGGCTCCGTGCGGCCATCGCGGCGGGGATCCGCTGCGTGTCCTTCCCGAACTCCAACACCGCCGACCACATCTTCGAAGGCGCCGCTGCCCAGATGGAATCGCTGGACCTGGACGTGCTTCGCGCCGTTCTCGCCTGACCCCAACATCCCCATCACCATCCCCAGACGCAATCCCGAGTGAGGAATCCGAGCATGTCCAGCGTGAGTGCCCAACTGACCGCCACCGACGCAGCATTTCGCGTCGAGGGCCACGAGAAGATCGACTTCGAACTGGTCTACGCCCAAGGCATCTTCGGAACGGAGAACCCCCAACTCGCTGACGCCTACCGCCCCTACGGCCGGTGTCTGATGGTGGTCGACGAGATGGTCCACGACCTCTACGGCCAGCAGATCGAGGCCTACTTCACCCACCACGACCTGGACCTGACCGTGCACCGCGTCCGCATCGGGGAGAAGGCCAAGACCCTGACCAGCGTCGAGAGCATCGTGGACGCGTTCGCGGACTTCGGCCTCCTGCGCAAGGAGCCGGTGCTCGTCGTGGGTGGTGGACTCACCACCGACGTCGCCGGGTTCGCCTGCGCGTCCTACCGCCGCAGCACGCCCTACTACCGCATCCCCACGACCCTGATCGGCCTCATCGACGCCAGCGTCTCGATCAAGGTCGGGGTCAACCACGGCCGCTACAAGAACCGTCTCGGCGCCTACCACGCCTCCACGAAGGTGTTCCTCGACTTCTCCCTGCTCGCGACGCTGCCCATCGACCAGGTGCGCAACGGGATGGCCGAGCTCATCAAGATCGCCGTCGTCGCGAACGACGACATCTTCAACGACCTCGAGAAGTACGGTGAAGAACTGTTGCGCACCCGCTTCGGTCACCGGTCCGACGGTGACGAAGACGGCTCAGGCGGCGCCGACGACCAGTTGGTCGAGGTCGCCGATCGGATCACCTACAACGCGATCAAGACCATGCTCACCCTCGAGGTGCCCAACCTCCACGAGCTCGACCTCGATCGGGTCATCGCTTACGGCCACACCTGGAGCCCCACCCTGGAGCTGGCTCCGGACGTCCCCTACTTCCACGGGCACGCCATCAACGTGGACATGGCGTTCTCCGCGACCGTCGCCGAACGGCGCGGCCTGATCACGGCGGTTGAGCGCGACCGGATCCTCGGCCTGATGAGCAGCATCGGTCTGACTCTGGACAGCCCCTTCCTCACCCCCGAACTGGTCCGCAGCGCGACCGAGTCGATCAAGCAGACCCGCGACGGGCTGCTCCGCGCGGCACTGCCGAGCCCGATCGGCACCTGCGTTTTCGTCAGCGACCTGTCAGCCGACGAACTCGATGAACTCCTGGTCACACACCGGGAGCTCGTCCGGGCCTATCCCCGCGGCGGTGACGGCGTCGACATGTTCACGCCGAGCATGTCGCTGGCCCAAGCTGGATGAGGGGCTGGATGAGGGGCTGGATGAGGGGGGCTGGATGACAGAGGAGATGAGCGCGGGGGTGGCTCTGCGACCGGTCACGCCCCTGGGGATCCTGACTCAGCAATTGGAGCGTCTGCGCTCACGCCTTCACTTCGAGCGGGTGGATGCGGAGGTGCTCGTCGAACTCGACGAAGCGCTCGCACTGGCCCAGGGCCTCGATCCGTACGTCGCCCGCAGCACCACTGCGGAGTCCGCCGAGTTGGAGGCACTAGCTCGGCGTACCGCAGAGGCGACGTGGGGGAGCGGGGGTCTGGAGGCGGAGATGCTTTCGGGGCATGTGGAGGGACAACTCCTCAAGATGCTCGTCCACGCCACCAGGGCCAGTCAGGTTCTCGAGATCGGCATGTTCACCGGGTACGCCGCCCTGGCCATGGCCGAGGCCCTTCCCGGGGACGGCACGGTGGTCACGTGTGAGATCGACGCCGAGGTCGCTCGGAACGCTCAGGAATCCTTCGCCACGAGCCCGGTCGGAGGGCGCATCGACGTGCGTGTAGGTCCAGCCATCGACACCCTGGTCACCCTGGCCGCCGAGGGGCGGACCTTCGACTTCGTGTTCATCGACGCCGACAAGGCCGGCTACGTCGACTACCTCCATGTCCTACTGGCCCGCGGGCTGTTGAGCCCGAACGCCCTGATCGCGGTGGACAACACCCTCATGCAGGGGGAGGCCTACCTGTCCGGCGAGCGCTCAGCGAACGGGGCCGCGATCGCGCACTTCAACGAAGTGGTTGCCGGAGACCCACGCGTGGAACAGGTGATCGTGCCGCTGCGTGACGGAGTGACGCTCATCAGGCAGGTCCACCGGTGAGCCTCGCCGGACGGGGCCGGACCCTGGGTGCCCTGAGCCTGCTGGCCGCTGCTCTTCCGGTGAACCTAGCTGTCACCGGCGCGGTCGCCGTGCGCGGAGCGGTCCTGCGCTGCCGCCGAACCGAACCGCTGCCCGGGCCGCGGCGTACGGTCTTGGTCACCGGCGGCAAGATGACCAAGGCCCTCATCCTCTGTCGCGCGTTCCATGCCGCCGGTCACCGCGTGGTTCTCGTCGAGTCCGACCGCTACCGACTGACCGGCCACCGGTTCTCGCGGGCGGTCGACGTGTTTCGCACCATTCCCCAGGCCAGCATGGGCGTCGAGGAGGAGTACACGGAGGCCCTGCGCCGCATCGTCATCGACGAGGGCGTCGACGTCTTCGTACCGGTCTGCAGCCCGGCCTCCAGCGTCCCGGACGCACGGGCCAAGAAGACCCTCGAGCAGTACTGCCAGGTGCTGCACCCCGACGCCGACCAGGTCGAGCGGGTCGACGACAAGTACGCCTTCGCACGTTCCGCTGAGGCCGTGGGGTTGTCGGTGCCGGATACACATCTCATCACCGACCCCGGCCAGGTTCACGCCTTCGACTTCACCACCCCCGAGCGACGAGGTCGCACCTATGTCCTGAAGAGCATCGCCTACGACCCGGTGCATCGGCTCGATCTCACTCGCCTACCGATGGACGACCCGGACGACCTCGGTGCCTGGCTGAGCGGGAAACCGATCAGCGCCGACAACCCCTGGATCCTGCAGGAGTACGTCACGGGTCGGGAGTTCTGCACCCACGGCACCGCGCGTGACGGGCGCCTATCGGTCTACCTGTGCTGTGACTCCTCGGCCTTCCAGGTCAACTACGACATGGTCGACAAGCCAGAGATCCACGAGTGGGTCCAGCGGTACGTTGCGGCGTACGGGCTGACCGGGCAACTCTCCTTCGACTTCATCGAACGATCCGACGGGTCGGTTCTGGCCATCGAGTGCAACCCCCGAACGCACTCCGCCATCACCCTGCTCGACGGTCACCCCGACCTCGCCGACGCCTACCTGGGCGATGCATCGATCGATCGGCCCGCCCCTCGCACCCGGGCGACGTACTGGATCTACCACGAGGTCTGGCGGATGCTTTCGGACCCGCGACGGATCTGGGAGATCAGGCGAGGTCTGCACGCCGGACGCGACGCGATCCTCAGCCCGGGCGACCCCCTGCCCTTCCTGCTCGTCCATCACCTTCAGATCCCAGCCCTGCTCCTGCGCAGTCTGCGACACGACGAGGACTGGCTGCGGATCGATTTCAACATCGGCAAACTCGTCACCGCAGGAGGGGACTGACATGCCCACCCACCCGGCCAACGGCAAACCAAGACTGTTGCATCTCGTGGGATCGGCGGTCAGCGAGTTCTACGCCGATCTGTCCCGGCTCTACGCCGCCGACTGCCTGCGCTCGGCCGCCGACCCGGACCGCTATGACTCGGTCATCGCCCATGTCTCGCCCGACGGGACCTGGTCGTTCCCGGCGTCACTGGCCCCCGATGACCTGGCTGCGGCGGTCCGGTTGTCGCTTCCGGAGGCCGTTGCGTTCATCAGTGAGATCGCCATCGACGTGGTGATCCCCCAGATGTTCTGCCTGCCCGGGATGACCACCTATCGCAGCCTCTTCGACGCCTTGGGCATCGCCTACGTCGGCAACCCCCCGGAGGTGATGGCGCTCTCGGCCCACAAGGCCCGCGCCAAGGCGGTGGTCGCCGGGGCCGGAGTGCGGGTGCCGAACGGTCGCGTGATCGGACCCGGGCCGCTTCCCGCGGGGCCCACCACGCTCCCGGTCGTGGTCAAGCCGGTGGATGCCGACAACTCCGCCGGGATCACCCTGGTTCGTCTGGCCTCCGAGTGGGAGACAGCGATCGAGCAGGCCCGTGCCCACGCCGCGGACGTGTTGGAGGAGCGCTACGTCGAGTTGGGCCGGGAAGTCCGCTGCGGGATCGTCGACTTGAACGGGGCACTGATCTGCCTGCCCCTCGAGGAGTACGCCGTCGATCCGGTCAGCAAACCGGTCCGGTCCGCGGACGACAAACTGTCACGGGACTCCGGCGCCTTGCGACTGGTGGCCAAGACGGTGGAGCACGCCTGGATCGTGCCCGAGGACGACCCCGTCACCGAGGCGGTGTGGGAAGCGGCTCGGCGGTGCTACCGGGCCATGGGGTGCCGCGACTACGGACTGTTCGACTTCCGCATCGACCCCTCGGGTCGTGCCTGGTTCCTCGAAGCCGGTCCCTACTGCTCCTACGCCGAGCAGAGCGTGATCGCGGTGATGGCGAGGGCGGCCGGGATCACGCTCCCCGACCTCTTCGCAGCAGGGGTCTCCCGGGCGTTACCCCGTTCGGTCTAGGCGCTGGTGGCGTCGACGACGCTGGGCGTGATCGGCTGGTGCTCGTCGGCCTGAGCCCGAGGGAGGGTGAAGGAGAAGGTAGAACCGACCACCGGGTTGTTCTCGGCCCAGATGCGCCCACCATGGGCCCGGACGATGTGTTTCGTGATGGTGAGTCCCAGGCCCGCTCCGGAGTGAGTGCGGTCGTCGTCGTCGAGCACCTGGTGAAAGCGTTCGAAGATGGCATGAAGCTCGTTCGGCGGAATGCCGCGGCCTTCATCGGTCACGGCGATGGTGACCAGATCGTCGGTATGACCAGCAGGAACGGTCGCGTAGACCGTGACCCGACCACCTGATGGCGTGAATTTGAGGGCGTTGCCGACGAGATTCATCAGCGCCTGGACGATGCGATCGGCATCGCAGTGGGCCGACTGAGTGGTCGGTTCGAGGACGAGCGTGATCCCCCGGCTCTGGGCGATGGAGGTAAGTGGGCCGACGGCATCGGCGAGCAGCGGGGCAAGCTGCTCGGGTTGGGGATGGAAGCTGAACGTGCCGTGGTCCAGCCGCTCCAGATCGATGATGTCGTCGACCAGGCGGGCCAGGCGCTGGGTTCCGCGATGGGCCACCTCCACGACGCCCTGCGCGGGACCCGGAAGGGGTCCGGCGTCGCCGTCGGCGAGCATCTCGAGGGCGGCGTGGATCGCGGTCAGCGGTGTACGCAGCTCGTGGCTGACCCCGGACACGAACTCGGACTTCATCGCGTCGAGTCGGACCTGAGCCTCGGTGAGCTCCCGGAGTTCCTCGGTACGCACCGCGATGCGCTCCTCGAGATCGTTGCGCACCCGCTGACGATCGACCGTCAACGCCAGTTGCCGGCCACCGGTCAGCGCGAGAGCCGTCGCAGCCAGGACCCAGGAGGCGGAGGTGTTGTCGTGCTCGAGCGTGACGAAGAATCCGAGGGCGGCGATGGTGCTCAGGTCCGGGAACAGCGGGGCTACGATCCCGGTGAGGTGGCGTTGCAGGGTCCGAGCTTCCCGAGGTCGGGTTCCGGCACGGACCGCGGCCCACCCCAGAAGCAGCGGCGCGAGGATGTATCCGAGGTCCACGACGGTGCCGAGGGAGTCCTGACCCCGCACGGTGAGCAACGCGTAGCCGTTGTCGGCTACGGCGTAGGTCGCGAAGCACAGGCCGATGAGGATCAGGTCGGGACGGGGCTGGCCGACGCTGCGAATCAGAACCAGCAGCACCAGACACACGAGCGCCACATCGGTGACCGGGTAGACCAGGAGCAGAAACACGTCGCTCCTGCTCTCACTGAGACGGAGGACCTCGTCGAACACGAGCACGTAGCTGATCAGGAGCGCGGCGGCTCCCAGGACAGCGGCATCGAAGACGAGAGGCCGCAGGGTGCCCCTCCAGCCCCGCGCCGCCGGATAGAGCACCAAGGCGATGACGGCAGGGACGAGCGCGAGCAGATACAGCGCATCCGCCACCGACAGGATGGGCGGCATGCCTTCGGCTCCGCCGTAGACCAACCACAACGTGTCGGCCCCGGCGTACAACAACAACACGAGAGTGAAGAGAACCCAGGAGACTCGGGCGACGCGGGGACCACGGAGCCCGACGTACATACAGCAGCTCGCGCCGATGAGGTTGGTGTACACGGTGAGGTGGGCCCCGGCGGTCGTGGCCAACAGCTGTGACCCGAAGGCAATAACGATGTAACTCAGCGTCATCAGGGCGATGCCCCACACGGCATGCCGGAGACGGAGGCCACCGCGGAGCGCCGTGCGTAGGTCGTACCTCGTCAACGTCAGGCTCTCTTCAGTGCGGAACCAAAGACCAGATGGCCCGTGACCCCCCACGTGGCGCGGCGTACGCCGTGAGCAGCGTGACACGTCCAGAGACACTTCGGGGCGGAATGCGTCCGAATCGACACCGTGAGATGTCCGCCACCCCTGAGGGTGTTCTGCGGCCAACGAGTCTGTGACCTCCCTTGACGTGCGAGATGATCAAAAGTCGGACCTAAACGGTCACCCACCCACCCCCAGGAGATCCCCCATGACGGCAACGCCGACTCTGCGAGTGTTGGTGACGGGGGCGACCGGCTACGTGGGGTCCAGACTCGTTCCGGAGTTGCTCACCGCCGGGCACACGGTGCTGGCGGCGACACGGGACCCCCAGACCCTGGAGGACTATCCCTGGGCCGGCGAGGTGGAGTCGCGCGAGTTCGACATCGAGGACGACAGCCTGATCCGAGAGGCGGTCACCGGCTGCGATGCGGTCGTGTATCTGGTGCACTCCATGGAGTCCGAGGACTTCGTCGAGAAGGATCGAGCCGCCGCTGAGCGGATGGCGTCGGCCTGTGAGCAGGCGGGGGTCGGCCGGATCGTCTACCTCTCCGGCCTGGTGCCGGACGGTGAGTTGTCCGACCATCTGCAATCGCGCCTGGAGGTCGAGCAGATCTTCCTCGACTCCCAGGTGCCGACGGTCGTACTGCGGGCAGCCATGATCATCGGCGCCGGCTCGACGTCCTTCGAACTCCTGCGTCGCATCAGCGATCGGGTGCCCAGGGTGACCCCGGTGCCGCGCTGGATGAACCGGCGCCTCCAACCGGTGGCGGTCGACGACGTGGTCCACCTCCTGCGCCGCGCCCTCGAGGGTCCGGACCGCAACCGGCACTACGACGTAGGGGCTGACGACATCGTCACCTACCCGGAGCTCCTCGCGGCCTACGCCACGGCCGCAGGTCTGCAACGACGACAGATCCTGGTCCGCGGTCTGTCCGTCGCGGTGGTGGGCCGCGGTTGCGCACGGATCACGGGGATGCCGGTGAGCACCGTGGCCTCTCTGGTCGAGAGCCTGGAGCACGACATGGTCTGTAGCGAGGACGCGGTACGCCGCGACCTGCTCGAGCCCGGTTACCGGTTCACCCCCCTGGCCGAGGCCCTGACCCGAGCCCTCCAGCCTGAGACCAGGCCGGGCACAGCGGCCGATGTCGACGCTCTTACGGGTGCTCCCACAGACCCCTGAGGGACACTCCGGATGCGACCCGACCCAGGTCGGATCGGGGATATCACCCGTGCGGGTGGAGACCTATGCGGCTTCGCGTCACAAAATGGAGACATGCGCTCCCTCTCCCGAATCTTTCCCTTGGCCGTGGCCGCCCTGGCGGTCGGCTCCTATCTGCGCGCTCGGCGTACGCCGATCAGTGCGGCACCGGGCAGCGCCGCTCCCGACCTCAACGCAGGTCCGGGCTGAGACCGCTGGCGGTGGCAACAGTCCGGCGAGAGATGAGTGAGGAGGGGCCGCGGTAGCGGCCGAGCCTGATGGAACCGATTCCTGCGTCTCGCAAGGTCGACGACGAGTACGGCCCGTTCAGTTACGACGACAACGATCTGCTGCAGAGCCTGATCGAGAAGAGCGCCCGGATCCAGCAAGTCGTCCCCGAATGTGTGGGCCTGAGTCTCTCGCTTGTCGCCGAGGGCGTGACCTTCACCCTGGTGGCATCAAGTGTTCAAACGGCGTTGTTGGACGCCGCCCAGTACGTCGAGACCGGGCCAGGTCCCCAATCGATCCAGAAGTCCAGGCCGCTGGCCATCGTGGATCTGGAGGACGCCTCCCAGTGGCCGGTGTTCGGATCCGTGGCCTCAGCTGCGGGAATCAGGAGCACCCTGTCACTTCCGCTGGTGCGAGAGGCGCAGTCGCTGGGTGGGTTCAATCTCTACGCAACTGCCTCCGGGGCCTTCCGCGGCCATGACGACAGGATCGCCGAGATCCTCGACGTGCAGGGGGATGGGGCGACCGAGGACGACGACCTCGGATTCACCACCCACACCCTGGCCCTGAGAGCACCACAGATCATGCGCGACGAGACGAACCTCGCCGTCGCGGTGGCCATGCTGTCGAGGTGGCGGGGCCTGGAGGTGGATCGCGCCGAGGAGAGGTTGCGCGGAGCCGCCCTTCGGGCGGGCGTGGCCCTGGAGGACATGGTGACCGCATTGCTCGACGTACTCACCGACTACACATCCGACGGCAAGGGCGGGCCCGGCACGGCCTGACTCTCGGGGCCGGTTACTGGTTTCAGGCGTGGGGGCTCAGTGCGTGGTGAGCGCGTCGACCCGCCGGTTGTAGCGCTGACCGACCTTGCCGCCGAGCAGTGCGGCCAGGAGCGTGAACAGGAGGACGGCGACCGCCGTGATGACGGCGCCGATCCCCAACTCGTCGTTGCCGAGCGGGATGTTGGGCAGGTCGACCCGGTCCAGGACGTTGTACTCGTTGCCGAACCCGGCGCCGAGCCCGATGGCGATCAGCGAGACCAGCAGGCCGATGACCCAGGCGCCGACACCCTGTCGGCCGCCGTCGAAACGTGACATCCGGCTCGCGACGTACCCACCGGCGTAGTAGCCGGTGGCCAACACCAGAACCAACACCGAGGCGGCGACGATGCCGATCGTTCCGGCCTGTTGCTCGGCCTCGGACTGGGTGACCTCCATCGAGGAGGAGACCGCGGTCGCGACCGCGCCGATGACGCTCGTCAGGAGGACGGCGACGGCGATGGCGACCAGCCATCCGAAGAACGAGGCGCCCCAGTTGAGCCCGCCGAAGCGGTCGTGTGCCCGGGTTCGATCGGAGGGTGTGGCGGCGAAGGTCGCGGTGTCCTCGGTCGAGTCGACGTGCGGGTGGTGGTCGTGATCGCTCATGGTGTGCCCCCTGGGATGTGGTGCGGTTGTCGGCCGGCAGTTGTCGACCGGTACCCACTCGGAGGGGGAGGCACCGCACGGGACTGAAGCGTTGCCACGTCCCGTAGGTTCACTGCGTGCCCGCCAACCCCCGCAACGACACCCTTGCCCAGCAACTCCTCGACGCCCAGGTCGCTTTCCATCTGGCCCGCCTCGACGGGGACGATCTCGCCACGACCGTGGCCGGGCTGGCCGAGGAGGTTTTCGCGGCGGCCGGTTCGCACACCCTCAGCGAGGTCATGGATCGCGAGACCATCCAGGAGATCGTGGCGCGCTCCCTGATCACGGTGCCCGCGAGTGCCGCGGTCAATGACCTGCGTGATCTCGTCGCCGAGGTGGTGTACGCCGGTCCCGCCGAGTCCTACCCGCTGGGCGATCTGGTGGACCGGGCCCAGGTGGAACGGGTCATCGACGAGTTGCTGGAGTTGAACCCGATCCTCGAACGCGGCATGGAGCAACTGACCGCCAGTCCTCTGGTCGGCACCATGGCGTCTCGGTTCATGGGTCGGATCGTCGGTGAGGTCGTCGCGACCAACAACGCCATGGCCAACAAGGTCGTGCCCGGGCTCGGGTCGCTGATGTCGTTCGGTACCAGCACCGCGGCCAAGGCGATGGGGGCCGCCGACAAGCAGCTCGAGGGTCTGCTGGGCGACACCGTCGGAAAGGGCGGCGTCTTCGCCGTACGCCGGATGAATCGCATCCTCCTGGAGACCCTGCGGGACCCGATGACCCGCGAGGCAGTCCTTCAGGTGTGGGACCTCGTCGCCGAGCGACCGGTCGCCGGCTTGGAGGGAGAGGTGGATCGCACGGAGCTCGCCGGCCTGGGCGACGCCATCCATGACCTGACCGTGACCACCCTGGCGCACGAGCACGTCGCCGCGCTGGCCCACGCGGTCGTCGATGCGTTCTTCGAGCGCTTCGGGGACTTCACGCCCCCCCAACTCCTCGACCACCTGGCCATCGACCGGTCGGACATCGTCGCCGATCTCGTGCGCCTCGCACCGGGCGTCCTGGACGCCATGCGAGAGTCCGGCGACCTCGAACGCATCATCCGCTCGCAGCTGGAGCCGTTCTACGCCTCGCCGGAGGTAGCCGCCCTGCTGGGGTGATCCCGCCGGGCTCGATCAACAGGCTCGGTCTGTGGGTCGTTCGGTCAGTGGGTGGCCGACCAGGAGCGCAACCAGACGGTCTGCGGAGAGGCAGCGATCGCCGCGAGGGCGTCCTGCGAGAGCGGTGCGGCGACGTCGGTCACGACGTACCCCTGCTCGCCTGCGGTCGCGAGGTACTGCGCGATCACGTTGACACCCTGCTCGGCCAGGTGGGCGTTGACCTCGGCCAGGACCCCGGGGACGTTGACGTGGAGGTAGCCGATCCGCGAGCCGGCCAGTTCAGGCGCCTGAACCGCCGGGAGGTTCACCGACAGCTCGGTCCGACCCTCCAACGAGAAGGCGGCGAGTTTGCCGGCGACGAACCAGCCGATCTCCTCCTGCGCCTCCTGGGTGGAGCCGCCGACGTGCGGAGTGAGGATGACGTTGTCGAGGCCGCGCAGCACCGAGGCGAACTCCTCGCCCTGCTTCTTCGGCTCGACCGGGAAGACGTCCAGTGCCGCACCGGCGATGTGGCCGGAGAGGATGTGCTCGCGCAGGGAGACGTCGTCGACGACCATGCCGCGGGCCGCGTTGATGAACAGCGAACGGGGCTTCATCTTGGCGAACTGCTCGGGCCCGAAGAACCCGGCGTTCCCGGGCCGGCCGTCGACGTGGAGGCTCACCACGTCGGCCCGCTCGAGAAGCTCGTCCAAGGAGCGCATCCGCTGGGCGTTGCCGTGGGCGAGGCGGTCGGCCTTGTCGAAGAAGATCACCCGCATCCCGATGGCCTCGGCCAGGTTGGACAGCTGGGTGCCGATGTTGCCGTAGCCGACGATGCCCAGGGTGCGACCGCGCACCTCGTGGCTCCCGGCGGCGGACTTGTCCCACACGCCGTCGTGCATGCGCACGGTCTTCTCCGGAAGGCGACGGGCCAGGGCGATGATCTCGCCGATGACCAGTTCGACCACGCTGCGGGTGTTGGAGTACGGCGCGTTGAAGACCGCCACTCCGCGGGCGGCGGCAGCGGTCAGGTCGACCTGATTCGTGCCGATGCAGAAGCAGCCGACGGCGAGCAGATCGGGGGCGGCCCCGAGCGCGCGCTCGGTGAGGTTGGTGTTGGACCGCAGGCCCAGCAGGGAGACGCCGGGCAGGGCCGCGACCAACTCGTCCTCGGACATGGCCGACGTGCGCAGGTCGACCTCGAATCCGCGACGCTGCAGCGTCTCGACGGCGACCGGGTGGATGTTCTCCAGGAGAAGTGCCTTCACGGACACATCGTGGCGCTGGGTGGCACCTGCGTCCAACTTCTCGGCGGTGACCCTGCTCTCACCCGGGCGCTCAGGTGTGGCTCACCGACGGCCCCACCGCAGGCGGTCGTGGAGTACGGCGGCCCGGGCCGCGTTGGCGCCGGCGGCTCCGTGCACACCTCCACCGGGGTGGGCGGATGCGGAGGCGAGGTAGAGCCCGCCGATCCCCGTCTCGGGGCGGCCGCGCATCGCCGGCACCGGGCGGAACATCAGCTCCTGGTGGATCTGGGAGGTCCCGCCGTTGATGGCGCCCCCGATCAGGTTGGCGTCGCGGGCCTCCAACTCGTGGGGGCCCAACACCCGGCGAACGATGATCCGGGAGCCGAAGCCCGGCGCGAGATCCTCGATCCTGGCCTGCATCCGGTCGGCGAAGCGTTCGCAGTCGGCAGCATCCCAGGAGCCCCGGATCGAGCCGTCACCGCCGTCGCGCACCGAGGGGCCGGGTTGCGGTACGTGGGTGTAGGCCCACATCGACTCGGTGCCCGTCGGCGATCGCGTCGGGTCGCTGGTCGTCATCTGTCCGGCCAGTAGGAACGGCTTCTCCGGGATGGTCCGCGAGGCGACCTGGCCGAGCGCACGGGTCATCTCCTCCACCGAGGTGCCGACGTGGACCGTTCCCGCGGCGAACGGCGGGGGAACGGTCCACGGCACCGGGCCGGACAGGGCCCAGTCGACCTTCACCGTGCCGGGGTCGAGCTCGAAGCGATCCATGCCCTTGTCGAGTCGGGTGGGGAGGTGGTCGGTAGCGACGAGTCCGTTGAAGAGGCGCAGGGCCGAGACGTCGGCCAGGACCGCACGTTGTGCGCGGTGGTGGGTGCCGTCGGTGGTCACCACGGCCTTCGCCCGCCCGTTCTCGACCTCGATCACCGTGACCTCCGCGGCCGTCACGATCACCCCTCCGCGTGAGGTGAATCGTCGCGCCATGGCGGCGGTGAGTTCGCCGGCTCCCCCGACGGGGACCGGGAAGCCGACCGTCTGGCCGAGCATGCTCATCAGGATTCCGAACGCACCGGACCCGGGGGAGTCGAGGGGGAGATCGGCGTGAGCGGCGTTGCCCGCGATGAGCAGTCCGGGGCCGACCCCGCCGAAGACCTCGGAGGCGATGGAGGCGGCGGGCGTGGCCAGCAGGCGGGCCAGATCCAGTCCACCGGCGCGGCGTACGCCGTTGGCGACCCGCAACCCCGCCCGCACCGGGGGATAGGGGCCGGTGAGCGCCTCGATCAAAGGCTCGCCCACGACGTCCCAGGCCGCACACAGCTCCAACCAACGGTCGCCGTCGCCGGCGTGGAGGTCGTCGAGGGTCGCTGCGGTGATGGCGCGGTCCCGGTGCAGGGTGGCCCACCGGCCGTCCGGGAGCGCATGCCCCAACACCGCCGGTGCGTGGGACCAGCGCAGCCCGTGATCCTCGAGCTTCAAGGACGTGATGGCGCGCGACACGGCGGCCAACGGATAGAAGGCGCTGAAGGTGTCGCTCACGAAGTCCGGGTGCAGCTCGCGGTCACTGCGTACGGCGCCCCCGACGTCCGGTTGCGCCTCGAGGACCAGGACGGACCAGCCATGGTCGATCAGGTGGTTGGCGGCGACCAGACCGTTCGGGCCGGCGCCCACGACGATCGCGTCGTACCCCTGTCTCACGGGCGCCGCTCGGCGACGTAGGCCAACCGACGGAGGGTCTCGACATTGCGCCAAGCCAGCTGCACGTCCCGCGCCGGCTTGGGGATCAAGCGGCCGGGCCCGGACTCCACGTCCTCCTCGATGGTGACCCGGGTGTGGTTCGGCTCGGTCGGGTCGGTTTCGAGCGTCAGCACCACCCGGGCCGCACCCGAGGGCCACGCGTGGGCCCGTAGCACCAGTTGGCGGTGGGGATCGCACTCCAGGACCTCGGTCTTGTCGTTGATCAGCATCGGCCATGCCCCCACCGAGTGGTGCAGCTTCGCGCCTATTGCTGGCCAGGTCCTGTCCACCTCCCGCATCCGAGAGGCCCCGACGACGAAGAGGGGGTAGAGCCACCCGTCGGCGAGGACGTCCCACACCTCGCTGGGGCTGGCCTTGATCGTGCGCTGGTTCGTGCTCATGTTTCTCCTGGGGGTCTGTGCCGCTCAGCGAGCGGTGAGGGTGTCGTGCAGGAAGCGAGAAGTCTGTCGCTGGAAGGTGCGGCCGTGACGCAACATGGCGTGCTTGGCCCCGGGCACGGTGACGAACTCGACCTTCGCGCGCTGTGCCATTCGTTCTGCGATCCGTTGGGCGACCGCCGCTGATCGTTGCGGAGAGGCGATGCGGTCGCGATCCCCGTGCAGGACCAGTACGTCTCGTCCCTCGAGGTCGGGGTCGTCGTGGAGGTAGACCCAGGGGTTCAGCGCCACCACCGCCCGCACCGTGTGGTGGGCGCCGGCGAAGAGGGCGGCTCGACCCCCTAGCGAATGACCGACCAAAGCGGCCGGGCGATCGCCGACCCGTTGGCGGGCCTGGTCCAGAGCCCAGGTCGCGTCGGCCACCGGGGTGAGCTCGGCGTCCCAGCCTCTCCGGGAGTTGAGGAGGCGGAAGACCGCGGTCCTGCGCCCGGACCATGCGAGGTGCCAGCCGATCGGGATCATCCGCAGCACGGAGAGTTGGGTGGCGCTGACCGGCGCAGCGGACCCACGCGCAGCGCCACCGTGCAACACCACCGCTACCGACTCACATCTGCGCGGCACACGCACGGCGACGAGCCGGGCACCGCTGGGGGAGGTCACAGATCGCATGCCACGAGTCTGCAGATACGGGGGTCACCGCCACCAGACCCGAGCGGGTGAGGGGTGGTGGAACGGCCCCTGTTGACGGCGCCAAAAAAAGTGCTCAGCCCGATGGTGCTTGTTGAGGTTTCTGTGTCATAGTCACAGATATGAACTCGAAACTTCCACACATTGTCGAAGCGCCGCTCCGGGTGGCGCTGGTCGACGACTGCGAACTGGTCAGCGCGGGTCTCACCGCACTGTTGGCATCGCATGGGGAGAGCATCGTGGTGATGTCGCCGACGAGCTTCGGAGGAGACATCGACGTCGTGCTGTTCGACCCGTTGACCCCTCCTCGTGCGGGACGCGCGGACCTACGGCACTGGACATCGCGCGGCGCCCGGGTGGTCGTGTATTCCTGGGACGTGCGGGCCGCCGTACGCCAGTTGGGAGAGGTGCAGCCCAGCGGCTACCTGTCCAAGCGGGCGTCCGCCGATCAGATCGTCAACTGCCTACGAGCGGCAGCGCGGGGCGAGCGCTCAGTTGCCCCGGACGCGAAGCGTCTTCAACTGGTGTCCGAGACGCCGGGGCGAGCGGCCCTCACGGTGCGGGAGTCCGAGGTGTTGAGCATGATCGTTCAGGGCCTCAGCAACGAGGAGATCTGTCGACGGGACTACGTCACCAACAACACGCTCAAGAGCCACATCCGTAACCTCTACCGGAAGATCGGGGTCACGCGACGCTCGCAGGCGGTGCTGTGGGGTGCCCAGAACGGCTACCTGCCGCCGCTGAACGCCGCTGCGCGCGACGGGTTGTCCGTGGCGCAGTGAACCCTCGGGCGCATTGACCCGTTGGGTTTCAGCCACGTGACCTCCACCCTTTGGGGGGTCGCGAAACGAGACCGACTAGATCAGGCTCGGATCATGAGTGCCCGAAATGACCTGTTCCCCCATAGCCCCCACGCGTCGTCATCGGCCCCCTTCGGCACCCTGGTCATCGACTACGACACCCGGGTGCTGGAGCCGCGACCCTGGACCATTGTCCAGTCGTTATGGGCGGTGCAGCTATCGGCGGAGAGCGGTCCCGGTCGCCTCCTCGAGTTGTGTGCGGGTGCTGGTCAGATCGGGTTGCTGGCCGCCAAGGAGTCGGGGCGAGGCCTCGTCGCCGTGGACCTGAATCCGGTGGCCTGCCAGTACGCCCGCCACAACGCAGCGGCCGCCGGTCTGGCTGACCGGGTCGAGGTGCGGGAGGGCGACTTCGCCGACGTTCTCCAGGATGACGAGAGGTTCATCGGGGTCATCGCCGATCCGCCCTGGGTGACCTCGGGCCAGATCGAGGCGTTCCCAGAGGACCCGACGTTGGCCATCGACGGGGGAGAGGACGGCCTCTCGGTAGCGAGGGCTTGCCTGATCACCGCGGCGCACCACCTGGTCGCCGACGGGTTCCTGCTTCTTCAGTTGGGAGATGACGCCCAGTGCGACCGGCTGGTGTCCGAACTGAGTGAAGGTGCGGCGGACAGCGGGGCGGCCCGGTGGGAGGAGCGCGGCCGACGTGCCGGAGAGCGCGGCGTGATTCTGGGCCTGGGCCTGGGGCTCGCGGCCGAGTGAGGCTGCCCGGCGGATGAATCTGATGGCGCGGGTCAGGGGCGCTGTTTGGCGGGCAGGAGCTTGTGGGTGCCGTCGCACCATGGCGCACGAGCGGTCTTGCCGCACCGACAGATCGCCGACACGGGCCGGGTCGTGGCGTGGTTGACCCCCGCCGCGTCCTGCACGATCTGCGCGCCGCGCACCAGGATGGGACCCCCGGGACACAACACGACGTCGGGGGTCGGTGCGGGTGGTTCGAGTGGGCCGGGTTCGGAACTCACGCGGCCTCCCAGGTGCCCAGGAGCCGGCTCGCCGTCCGCGACTCCAGATCCAGGCAGGACCACGCGCCGTACAGCACGTCCTCGGCGAGGGCGGGCTCGTCCTCGACCAGGGCGCCGCAGATATCGCGCAGGGCCAGTTGCTCGTGCACCGCGTCGGCCTCGATGTGCTCGTCGTAGTAGTGCACCATCTCCTCGGTGAAACCCAGCCGACGCAGGCCTTGGCCCAACTGCCGCGACGGCAGGGAGCTGGTGGACTCGAAGGCCGCGAGGTGACCCAGGGCGGCGCCCCGTAGCCGTCGTTGGAGGCCGAACATGCTCAAGGCGTTGTTCTGCTCCAGGATCTCGAGAACCGCCTCGTCGATGTAGGCGCCGTATCGGTGATCCAGGCCGGACGTCGCCAGGCCCTGGGCGAAGAGATGGTGGTGTACGCGGGAAGGGTCGCCGTTGCCGTACTCGTCGAACTGCACCTCCATGAGGGCGGCCTTGCTGCGACCCTGGAGTCGGGGGAGAACCCAACTGGTGGGATCCGCCTCTTTGAGGTGGTAGATCGATCGTTGCCGAAGCAGGTGCTCGGCCTGGTCGCGCGTCGCGTGGTGTTGCACGTGTCGGGCCAAGGAAGGTCCGGAGTGATCCTCGATCAACGAGATCAGCTGATCGACGAAGTTCTCCGCGGGCCGGCGATCAACATCGCTCTCGTTCCAGCGCTCCCGCAGCCGCATTTCCAGGCCGCGTTCGAGGGAGTGGCGCAGCCGCAACAGGTCGGGCTGCCACTCCCAGCGCTCGTCCACCGAATCGAATCCGCGATAACTCAACTCGTGGAGGATCCACAGGCTGAGCGCGGCGTCCTCGGGGTCAGCAGGGTCGCCGGGAAGCAACTCCACCTGATCCCGGATCGAACCGGTCAACACGGACGTCAGCCACTGGCTGATGGCGCCCCGCGACTGGGGGAGGTTCATCGCTGGCTCGCTTCAGCAGACATGGGTCGAGTCTGTCGGGTGCGACACGCGGGGCAGAACCCCCTCAGGGGTGACACGATCGCGCGTCACCCCCGAGTGGGGCCGATGTTGATTCGGGGCTGCGATTCAGGCCTTCTCCTGCATGTCCGAGCGGGCCGAGTTCCCCTGCTCGCCGGCCTTCGGGTCCGTCTCGTCCTTCTTGTCGCGCACGCCCTGCTCTACGCGGGCGCCGAGGTCGGCATCCACGTTGCGCCAGTACTCAAAGGCCCGCTCGAGGATGGGTTCGGTGACCCCGTTGAGCAGGTGTCCCACGATGTTGTCGACCAGGCGGGCGCGAGCCGCGTCGTCCATGACCTCGTTGACCAGCGTGCGGGCCTGACCCCAGTCGTCGTCCTCAGCGTGATCGACGTAGGCGGCACGGGTGATGGCCCCGTCGGCGGTCCAGCTGGGCGGCTGACCGTAACGCTCGGTGTCCGCGGCCGGGCCGCCCTTGGAGTTCGGGGCGTAGACCGGGTCCGAGGTCTTGCGGTAGGCCATCTGGCCATCCTTGGAGTAGGTGTTCACCTCCGTGATCGGGGCGTTCACCGGGAGTTGCTGGTAGTTGGCACCGACACGGTGGCGGTGGCTGTCGGCGTACGCGAAGAGCCGGGCCAACAGCATCCGGTCCGGGCTGGGTCCGATGCCGGGGACCAGGTTGTTCGGTTGGAAGGCCGCCTGCTCGATCTCGGCGTGGTTGTCGGTGGGGTTCCGGTCCAGCGTCATGGTGCCGACCTTGATCAGCGGATAGTCGGCGTGCGGCCACACCTTCGTCAGGTCGAAGGGGTTGAACCGGTAGCCCTCCGCCTCGTCGTACGGCATCACCTGCACGTGCAGGGTCCAACTCGGGAAGTCGCCCTGTGCGATGTGCTCGAAGAGATCCCGCGTGTGGTAATCGGTGTCAGCGGAGACCATCTGGTCGGCCTCGTCCTGGGTGAAGAACTCCTGACCCTGATCGGTCTTGAAGTGGTACTTCACCCAGAAGCGTTCCCCCTCGGCGTTGATCCACATGTAGGTGTGCGAGGTGTAGCCGTTCATGTGACGCCACGTGCGCGGGATCCCGCGGTCGCCCATCAGCCACGCCACCTGGTGCGCCGACTCGGGGGACAGGGTCCAGAAGTCCCACTGCATGTCGTGGTCGCGCAGGTTGTTGTCGGCCCGACGCTTCTGGGAGCGGATGAAGTGCTGGAACTTCATCGGGTCCTTGATGAAGAAGACCGGGGTGTTGTTCCCGACCATGTCGTAGTTGCCCTCGGAGGTGTAGAACTTCAGCGCGAAACCGCGGGGGTCGCGCCACGTGTCCGGTGAGCCGCGCTCGCCCGCGACGGTCGAGAAGCGAGAGACCAGTTCGGTCTCCGTGCCGGGTTGGAACAAAGCGGCCTTGGTGTACTGGCTGACGTCCTCGGTCACCACGAAGCGGCCGAACGCGCCGCTGCCCTTGGCGTGGGGCTGGCGCTCGGGGACGCGTTCGCGGTTGAACTGCGCCATCTGCTCGATGAGGTAGGCGTCCTGCAGCAGGATCGGGCCGCCCGGGCCGACGGTCAGAGAGTGCTCGTCACTCTCGACCGGGATGCCTGCATCGGTGGTGGTCGGCTTGATCTCGCTCATTGGATGACTCCCTGGTCGGTGTTCGGGGATGGCGGGGGCGACGTGATGTGAGGGGCTGCGGTTCCATGCCTAGCACGTGACACACGCCGTCTGCTGTCCTGAGAGGCCACGGCAACGGATCTGGCCAAAAATCACCCCTCAGGGTGGGCGATGCTCCTGCCTCTCGCTCGTGACGGCACGCCCCGTAGGGTCACGGAGTCCGTGAGTCACAGGAGGCCCGCCCATGTCTGATGCCGTATCCCGCGAAATGATCCTGCCCGCGATCCGACTGGATGTGCCGCCCCGACCGACCGGGCAGCAGATCCAGGCCTTTGCCGAACGCAGTGCCGACCTGTGGGCGGTCAGCCCACGTGACCTGGTCACCCAGCACGTCACCCGACTCGCGGTGGCCGCAGTGCTCGAGGCGCGCATGGAGCAGGCGCTCGCGATGCCCTTGGAGGGGCACCCGCTTCCGAGCGAAGCCGGCCAGCCGACCCTGGCGCAGTTCGTGGCGTACTTCCGTCCCCACGTCGACCTTGCTGCCCAAGCGTTCCGACTAGGGGTCGTGGAAGCCGTCAACGCCCGGGTGCCTGCTGTGGTCGACCCGTTGCGTGACGGTCTGCGGCGGGTCGGAGTGACGGGTCGTGACCCCCTCAAGATGGTGGCGCTGGGCCTCGAGAAGGTCCCCGAACGCGCTCGAGCCGACTTCTGGCGCAGCGTGAAGAGCTCACCGGCTCTCACTGCGTTGGTCGACGGGTTGTCGGGCCCGGGCTCGCGCGACGTCAGCGGCCTGGACCGAAGTCACCTGGCGCGCGCCGACGTGGCCATCCTCGGCGGCGGCCGCGCGACCGCGGCGTACGTCGGGACCCGACCCCGAGCCGGCGAGAAGTCGTGGCTGTCGGTGCCCCTGGGACTGACGCAACGTGCTGCGCACGCGGGGCACTCCGGGGAGAGCCAACGTAGGGGACGCGGTGACGAGCCGGTCGAGGTGAGCCTGCGGGCATCGAGTTGGCTCGAGGTCTTCGAGACCGCGCTGGACGCGGTGGGCAGCGCCATGGCGCAGATCGACGCGGGAACCAAGGGTCGCTCCGGTGGATCGAATCACCTCGCGACGACCGTGGCCCACCGCTTGGCCGCCGCCAAGGACCGACCTGTGGCCGACGTGATCGCCTCGTTGCGCGCGATCGATCCCTTGGCCCTGGAGATGTTCGATCATCAGGTCACCACGACCAGCGTGCGGATTGCCGTACCGGTCATCGACGACGAGATCCTGACCCAGCTCTGGATGCCGACCTCTGCGCTGGCCGGCCCCCTCTTCACCGGCAGCGCCGATCTCTTCATGGGCGAGGGCGCCGAGGTCCGGTCTCCCTCCGCCACCAAGGGGTCTGCGGCCAAGCGGCCCCAGAAGTCCGGACAGTCCGGTCAACGATCGGGTCAGAGGTCGGGGCAACAATCGGGTCAGCAGTCGGGTCAGCAGCCGGGTCAGCAGCCGGGTCAACAGTCGGGTGAGCAAGACGTGCCGAAGCCGAGCCGTTCCTCTCGGCGCGGCAGGGGCCGAGGGAACCGTCCGGCCCCGGTGGTCCCGTCCACCGAGACTGCGCCGACCGCGCCGACCGCGCCAACCGCGCCGACCGCGCCGACCGCGCCAACCGCGCCGTCGGAGCCGTCGGTGCCTGCGGCTCCCACCGAGGCCGCGCCGCAGCCCCCCGTATCTGCTCCCCCGGAGACTCCATCGGCGCCAGTGGAGAACCGAACTACTGACTGAACGGCCCGATCTGTGCTCTGAGAAGGCGATTTCGGCATGTTTCGGCTTGTTCTGTCAGTAGTTCGGCGAGCATCACCACTGGACAGCCCGGGCCGAGCGCACGAGACTCCGACCCATGCCCGCCGCTGACGCTTCCGAGCAGGACACCGCACGACGGGCGGCCCAGACCATGTGGGCTCAGGACGCGGCGAGCCGCGCGCTCGGCATGCGCCTGATCGAGGTCGGGCCGGGCCGGGCCGTGGTGTCGATGACGGTGCGCGAGGACATGATCAACGGCTGGGACTCAGCGCACGGCGGCATCATCTCCGCGTTGGCGGACAGCGCCTTCGCGGTGGCCTGCAACTCCTACGGCACCGTCACCGTGGCCAGTGGGTTCGAGGTGACCTTCCTCGAGGCCGGTCGGCTGGGGGACGACCTGACGGCCACGGCGGTGGAGCGGGCGCTGAGGGGTCGCTCGGGTCTGTACGACGTCACCGTCACCCGCGATGACGGGGTGGTGATCGCGGAGTTCCGCGGGCGAAGTCGATCCCTGGGCCGCCCGATCGGAACGGTCGACTGACGACGTCTCACACGGCCACTAGTCTCGCGGGGTGAACCGAGGTGCGCGCGTCCTGAATGCTGGTGTGTTGGCTGCGTGGCGCTGGGTCGAGAGAGTCGGCGAGGTGGTGCCTGGGACCCGCACCGGCGACCGGTTCGGCCACCTCGGGACCGGGAGTGCCATCGGATTTCCCGCCGCCACCCTGATGAATGTGGAATCCATCCGCATCGGAGCCGACACCCTGATCGGCCGCCAGGTCACCCTGTCCGCGGGGTACGGCCCCGGAGACCCCAACATCTCCGACCGGGCCCTGATCATTGGTGACCGCTGTGTCATCGGTGCGCGCAGCAGTCTGACCGCCCACTCCTCGATCATCCTCGGCGACGACGTGTGGTGCGGGCAGGACGTCTTCGTCTCCGACGCCGGTCACGGCTACCAGGAAATCCACACGCCCATCGGCCAGCAACTCGGCCTGCACCACCCCGTCACGATCGGCGACGGGGCGTGGATCGGCCACGGAGCAGTCATCCTGCCGGGCACGGTCATCGGCGCCCACGCCATCGTCGCCGCCGGAGCGGTGGTGCGAGGTGTCGTCGAGGACCGGGCCATCGTCGGTGGGTCGCCGGCCCGGGTGCTGCGCACGTTCGAACCCGAGATCGGTTGGGTCACCGCCTCCGGCGACGTGCGACCGATCTTGCCGCCCCTCGCTGAGCTGTGACGGGTGAGGCCGTGCTGAGCGACGTCTGGGGGTACGCCGGATTCGCCGCCGGTCTCCTCACGATGACCGGGCTGACAGTCGGCCTGGGTCGGTGGGCCCGGATCGGCCTGGGCTGGTTCCCGCTCTGGGCGATCCTGCGCGCGGTCGTCCAACTCAGCGTGATCGCCCTCCTCCTCCGGGGGATCCTGTCGGTCCCCTGGACGGTCGCGGCCTTCATCCTGCTCATGCTGACCACCGCATCCTTCACCGCCGTCGGGCGTCTCAAGGAGCTTCACCGCGGACGTCGTACGGCGGTCGTCAGCGTCCTGGCCGGGGCGGCTACCACGCTGGCCGCCATCTTCGCGCTCCAGTTGGTCGACTTCCAGGTCCGCTATCTGATCGCCGTCGCCGGAATAATCATCGGCAACTCGATGACCGCAGCCACCCTCTCAGGACGTAACTTCCTGCGCGGGGCGCGAGCGCGCAGCAGCGAGGTCGAGGCCTGGCTCTCCCTGGGGGCAACGCCGTCGGTGGCCCACGAGGACATCGGCCGCGAGGCCGTACGCGAGGCACTCCTGCCGACCCTGGACCAGACCAAGTCGACCGGCTTGGTCACCCTCCCCGGGGCCTTCGTCGGAGCGCTCTTCGGTGGGGCGAGTCCCGCCGAGGCTGCGGCGTTCCAACTCGTCGTCCTGGCCGGCATCGCGCTGACCATGACCGTCACCGGCATCGTGGTGACCCGGTTGTCGGGGCGGACGCCGTACGTGTCCGCGGGCAGCTAGCTGCCCGGGACGTCAGCCCTTCTCGTCCTTCTCCTTCTCTGTTTCCTTCTCGGCCTTCTCGCGTTCTTTCTCGGCCTCCTTGTCCGCTTTCTCCTGCTCCTTCTCGGCCTTCTCGCGTTCTTTCTCGGCCTCCTCGTCTGCCTTCTCTTGCTCCTTCTCGTCTTCCTCGGGGTCCTCGGCCCCGGAGGGTGGACTCTGGGTGGACTCGGACGGGCTCGGCTCAGGAGTCGGTTCGGGGGCGGGCGTGTTCGCGCCCTCCTGGGCGGCATCGATCTGCTTCAGCAGCGCGGTGCCGGCGGAGGTGATCGCGTCCTCGTCGCTCGGCTCGAGATCGGCCTGCGCGGCCTCCTCCAACAGCCCGGTCACCTCGTCGCGGGCCAGCTCGTAGTCCTCGTCGACGATGGCCTGGTCGACGGCGCCGAGGCGTTGGTCGAGGTCGGTCGACGGCGAGCCGCAGGCACTCAGCGAGACCGTCAACGCGACCACGACCAGAGTTCGAACCGTGGAACGGAGTCGCCCGGTCACGACGCGTCACCGACCGCGTCGTGCAGATCCTGGAGGGGCGCCACGAACTCGGTGGGTACGCCGCTGGGCACCGGCCGCTGCGGCTGCGCCTCGTCCTGACCTCCGGAAGCGACCAGGGCCGCCAGCAGGATGATCAGGACCGCGACGGCGATCAGGCCGCTGATCATCCAGGGGTGTAGCCCCCTGCCACGCGCCGGTGACGGCAACGACACGGGAGCCACCGGGGACGTGGCTAGGTCGGTCAGGTGGGTCATCACCGCGGTGCTCGCTGGCGTCGGACCGGACGGTTCGAGCGGTGTGGGTGCGGTGGCGGGTGGTCCGGCGAGGATCGCGGCGACCTCGGCTGCGCTCGGCCGATCCATCACCTCGGCGCTGGTCATCGAGGCGAGCAGTTGGCGCCACATGGGGGGGAGATCGGCCGAGATCACCGGGGGCCGGGACAGCCGCGCAAGGGCCGCTTCGGTGGCGGGCCCCGGGAACGCACGCTCGCCGGTCAGGGCCTCGAGGAGGACCAGGGCCAGGGAATAGACGTCAGCGGCAGAGGTGAGTTCCTCTCCGCGCACCTGCTCCGGGGCCAGGTAGGCGGCGGTGCCGATCGCCTGGCCGGTCTGGGTGTGACGTGTGGTGTCACCGATCAGGCGCGCGATCCCGAAGTCGGCCAACTTCACCCGTCCGGTGGCGGTGATCAGGACGTTCCCGGGCTTCAGATCACGGTGGATGATGTGGTGGCGGTGGGCGAAAGCAACCGCCTGAGCCAGCTGGACGCCGATGTCGGTGACGGTCTTCGAGGGGAGGCCGCCGGCAGCGCACTGCTGGGCCAGGGTCTCGCCGCGCACCAGCTCCATCACCAGGAACGGGTGGGTGGTGGTGATCCCGGCGTCCAGCACGGTGACCAGACCCGGGTGGGTCAGGCCGGCGAGGGTGCGGGCCTCACTGGCGAAGCGAGCGCGGTCGGTCTCGGTGTCGGTCGATTCGCGCAGCAACTTCACCGCTACCTCGCGGTGCAGGATCCGGTCCTCGGCGCGATACACCTCCGCCATCCCCCCGGAGCCGATGATCTCGCCGAGGAGGTAGCGCTCGGCGAGCAGGTCACCGGTGGTCAGGGGCACGACGTTCTCCTGCAATCAGGTCTGGAAGGTGGGGGGATGGGGGGCGAAGATCTGCGCCGACCCTACGGATCAGTAGCCCCGTTCCCAACCCCAGACCACGGCTTGAGAGCGCCGGGTGGCGCCGATCTTCTGGTACAGCGTGCGGATATGGCTCTTGACCGAGTTCACGCTGAGGAACAAGGTCGCGGCGATCTCCTGGTTGGTCTGACCGGCACAGATGAGGCCGAGGATCTCACCCTCGCGGGGTGTCAGACAGATCTCGGAGGTGGACTGATTCCGAGAAGGCGTCGCAACGGGTTCGGGGCGAGCCGCCTCGAGCGCTTGCACCAGGCCGTCCGCGTTGACACTCATGGCGATCCACCGACCGGGGGAGAGATAGCGCTCGACGTTCTCGTCCACGGCGACCCCGTCGGGCCTCAGTCCGACGATGCTCGGTGGTGGCTGGAGGTGCCGGATCCGACTGCCTAGTCGTCCCCGTGCTGCGATGCCGTCCACGAGGATGACGTCGCAGTCGCTGCGCAGCAGCGGAACGACCTCGATGGAGGGGACCGACTCGAGCAATCGGCGTACTCCGATGTCGATCACCTCGGAGCCGATGGCCAAGAAGACCCTGAGCCGAGCCTGGGACCCGAGCGGGGCCGGTGGTGGTGGAGCCAGCTGCGACACGGCGAGGAGCCCCCAGAGAGTAAGCACCAGGACGGGTCGCTGATGTGGCCCGATCGTAGCCACAGCATATACACAGGTTCGCTGAGGTGGAGGTCAGAGGTCCTTGCGATGCCGGACGTGGTCGGGACTGAACCCGTGCTCGACACCCCACAGCACCGCCTGCGAGCGACGGCTGACCTCGATCTTGCGATAGAGGCCCCGCACGTAGGTCTTCAGGGTGTTGTTGCTGATGAAGGTTCGCTCACAGATCTCGAGGTTGCTGTACCCCTGCGTGATGAGGGCCAATACCTCCGCTTCTCGGTTGCTCAGGCCGTACTGGTCCCCGGGCCACCGGCCGAAGTCCTCGGCCCATCCGCCGGTGATGCTGACGGACTCCCCGCGGTGGACCCGCTCGATCGCCTCAACCAACTCGACGGTGGAGACGGTCTTGGCGACGTAACCCGCGGCGCCGAGTTCGAGGGTCTGCTGGACGAGGTGATCGTCGACGTTCCAGCTGAAGATCACCAACCGGGTGTGCAGGTCCGGGGCGAGGCGCGACATGTCGATGCTCCCACCCTGGGCCTGTCCGAAGGTGTCGTACAGGACGACGTCGACGTCCTGACTGGGAGCGACCCCTGCGTCCAACTCCACGACCTCGATGCGATCGGAGTACGACGCGAGGGCCGCCGCCACACCGGCCACGACGATCTCGTAGTCGTTCGCAATGGCGACGCGTACGCGATCTCCGGTGGGCATGGCGGTCATCTTGTCAGGTGCCGCTACGCGATGAGCGCGTTCGCCGATCACGCCTCCGGTCGCCGCGACGATCGAGGCCCACTAGCCTTGCCGCATGCTGGAGACCCGACGCGACGGACCGGTTTCGGTCCTCGAACTCAACCGACCTGACCGACGCAACGCGCTGGACCTGACGCAGTGCCGGGCCATCGCGCAGGCGGCCGATGACGAGGTGGCCGCCGGCGCGAGGGTCCTGGTGATCACCGGTCGTGGGTCGTCCTTCTGCTCCGGGGCCGACCTCGGTGGGGTGTACGGCGAGGAGTTCCTCGATGCGCTCTACGGGATGTTGCACGGGTTGACGCGCCTGCCGGTGCCGATCATCGCCGCCATCAACGGCCCCGCCATCGGGGCTGGCACCCAGTTGGCGCTGGCCTGCGACCTGCGGATGGCTGAGGAGTCGGCGAAGTTCGCGGTCCCGACCGCCAGGAACGGGATGGCGGTCGACGCCTGGACGATCCGGGCGTTGGCTGCCGCGGCAGGTCGGGGGGTCGCCCGTCGACTGATGCTGGCCGCCGAGTCGATCGACCGCGACCAGGCGATGTCCTGCGGCCTGGTCGATCGGGTCGGAGGGGTCGACGAGGCGGTGGCCTGGGCGCAGGAGATCGCCGAACTGGCGCCGCTGACGCTGGCCCACAACAAGGCCGTCCTCACCGAGGCCATCGACACCACGCAGAGCCCCGAGATCGAAGCCTCCTTCGCGGCCTGCTGGGCCAGCGCGGACGTCAAGGAGGCCGCCGCGGCACGGGCCGAGAAGCGGGCGCCGAGGTTCACCGGGGCTTGACCCCCGGCTGGACCCACCGGGAAGCCCCTCCGATCAACTGCTGAGGAAGGGCACCCGGTCGACCAGCACGGCGTACCCCACGAAGGCGCCGACGTCGAGGAAGGTGTGGGCGATGATCAGGGGCATAACCCGCCCCCATCGGCCGTAGAGCCAGGCGAACAAGACCCCCATGGCCGCGTTGCCCAGGAAGCCGCCGATGCCCTGGTAGAGGTGATAACTCCCGCGCACCAGGGCGCTGATGACGATCGAGGAGCGTTCGGTGACCCCCATCTGGCGAAGCCGGGTCATCAGGAACCCCACGACGAGCACCTCCTCGACGATGGAGTTCTGCAGCGCCGACAGCACGAGCACGGGATAGCGCCACCACACGTCGGGGAGGCCCGAGGCCACGACGGTCAGATTGATCCCCATCTCCCGGGTGAGGAGATAGAACGCGATGCCGGTGCTCCCGACTCCGGCGGCCAGGGCTGCTCCGCGCAGGGCGTCTCGGACCCGGTCGCCCTGTCCGAGGATGTGCCGGCGCACGGAGTCCCCGGTGCGCCACATCAGGTAGGCGGCCAGCGCCACCGGCACCAGGGCGAAGCCGATGGACAGGAGTTGGTAGGTCAGATCCAGCCAGGGCCGCCCCGGCGCGAGGCTGCTGTTGAGGGTCGCGTTCTGCGAGCGCAACGACTCCGGTCGGGTCAGCGAGGAGATGAGCGAGACCACGGAGTACACCGAGGAACGTCCCAGGGAGAGCCCGAAGACGATGAGTACCTCGATGAGCAGGATGGCCCGCGGCAGAGAGAAGTCCGACCCCTTCTCAGGGGACGTTGCGGCGTCGGTCACGGCACAAGACTCCACCCCGCAAGCAAATCACCGCTGGGCGGGAGGGCACGGAGGCTCTCCCGCCCAGCGGCGGTGATGCAAAGGTTCGGGCCCAGGGCCCGAAGGAGGCTCAGGCCTCGGAGACGCGACGCTTCAGCGCGGTGGCGGGCTTGAAGGCCGGCGCGGTGCTGGCGGCGATCTCCATGGACTCGCCGGTCTGCGGGTTGCGGCCGGTGCGGGCCGAGCGCTCGCGGGTCTCGAAGGTGCCGAAGCCGGCGAGGGCGACCTTGTCGCGGGCGGCGAGGGCGCCACCGATGGTGTCGAAGGTTGCGGCGATGACGCGGTCGGCCTCGGCGCCGCTCAGTCCGGTTTCCTTGGCAACGGCGTCACGCAGTTCGGTGCGGTTCATGGTGGTGTGCTCCTCTGGGGGTTGGGTTACCCCGTCGTAGTCGAGTTGACGGCTTTGCTCCGCCGACGAGAGTCGGACGCTGAGTCCGACGTCACGTGGCGGTGCGCCTCGCGCTGAGTTCAACAGGTTGTTGCCCTAGCCGCAAGTCGTGGAAACCCTAGCGCTCCGGGGATTCTTTGCCCGGATGGCACTCCGGGCATGTCCCGAACAGCTCGATCGTGTGGCTCACATCGGCGTACCCGTGCTCGGTCGCCATGGCGCTGGCCCACTTCTCGACGGCCGGTCCCTTGATCTCCACGGTGCGTCCGCACTGCCGGCACACGAGGTGGTGATGGTGGGAGGAACTGCATCGGCGGTAGACCGCTTCGCCGCCGTCGGTCTTCACGACATCGACCTCACCGGCATCGGTGAGGACCTGCAGGGTCCGGTAGACCGTCGCCAATCCCACCGAGTCACCCTCGCGTCGCAGCGCCTCGTGGATCTCCTGCGCGGTACGGAAATCTGCCGAAGCGTCGAGAGCGGCTTCCACTGCCCGGCGCTGTCGGGTGGAGCGGGCCGTCGGCCCAGCGGGCGCGTGGGGCATCGCAACAGATCCTCACTGCGCGGGGACGGGTGAACCCCCACAGCGTACGCGCGACGGACCCCTGCCCAATGGCGGTGGTCAGGGAGTAGCATGGGTACCGTCCGGTCCCGGACAGGCCCGATCTTCATCGGCGCGTGGTGGGGCTGGTCGACGCGGCAGCCGGATCACACAGTCCCGCTGCCGGACCGAATGCGCCGCACCCGACCCGGCGTCATTCGCACATCCCCTCGGATGCGGTGATCACGCCGGTGCGACGGGGTCGAGGCGCCGCGGCACCGTTGCCGGGGCGTTCAAGAGGAGGATCCGTGGCCCGACGAGGGCAGCGCCAATCCGGCGCGAACCGCTCCAACAACGGCAACCAGCCCCGAGCCAAGAAGGGCAACCAGCGCGCCAAGCAACGGGTGCGCGAGTTGGACAACGAAGGCATCCTCCCGGTGCTCGCCAAGGCGGTGCGGGAGGTGGAGAACCGGGCCCAACGTGGTCCGGTCCAGCCGGAGGGTCGAACCAAGTTCCAGGTGGTGGCCCTCCTTGTGCGCGAGGAGCGTGCCCGTCTGAAGGTCGACGAAACCGTCACCGAGGCCGAGCGCACCGATCAGCTCAAACGACTCGACGGCGTCGCGACCATCTTGGCCAAGACCGCGGCACGGGACACCAGCCTGCTCCAACTGCTGGCCGAGGAGTCCGAGGTGTCGGCCTCCGCGCGGGCCCTGAAGCGCGAGATGCTCCAGGCTGGCGGCGTCGAACCCCCGCCGGAACCGGTCGCCGCACCCAGCGAGCCGGGTGGGAACCTCGAGCGCCGAGTGGTGCCGCAGTCGGTGATGGCACGGCAACTGGCCAACCCTTTCCAGGCTCCCGACTTCTCCGCCGTACCGCCGCGATCCAACGGTCCCCGCCGCCTGGCCACCTGGGAGCTGATCGGGCCGCTCCTGCGTTCTTTCGAGTACGCCGGCGGCGCCTCTGCGTGCATGGATCTCCCCGAGCCCCCGGAGAATCCCGCCCTGCACCTCCCTGGTGCTCGTGAACTGATGGGTCACCAGGCCCGCGTGGTCGCCGCTGCGGCCGCGGGCCACCGCACGTTCCTGCTGGCCGACGAGCCCGGTCTGGGCAAGACCGCTCAGGCGCTCCTCGCCGCCGAGGCCGCCCACGCCTACCCGCTGCTCGTGGTCGTGCCCAACGTCGTGAAGACCAACTGGGCCCGTGAGGTCGAGTTGTGGACCCCGCACCACACAGCCACCGTGATCCACGGCGACGGCCACGACATCGACGGGTTCGCCGACGTGGTGATCGTCAACTACGAGGTGCTCGACCGGCACGTCGGTTGGTTGGGAGACCTCGGCTTTCGGGGCATGGTCGTCGACGAGGCGCACTTCATCAAGAACAAGACCTCCCAGCGTTCGCGGCACGTGCTCGAACTCAGCGCCCGGATCCGCAAGCGCATCGGCCGACCCCTGTTGATGGCGCTGACCGGCACCCCGCTGATCAACGACATCGAGGACTTCAAGGCGATCTGGCAGTTCTTGGGCTGGATCGACGAGACGATGCCCGGTCCGCATTTGCTCGAAGCCCTCGAGGAGATCGGGCTGACCCCGGCCGACCCCGGCTTCTATCCGGCTGCGCGAGCCGCCGTGGTGGACCAGGGGATCGTCCGCCGCCGCAAGGTGGACGTGGCCTCCGACATCCCGGCCCGTCGGATCGCCGACATCCCCGTCGAACTCGACGACGACATGGGCCGTTCGATCCGTGAGGCCGAGCGCGAGTTGGCCCGTCGACTGGTCGCTCGCTACCACCAGGCGCTGGACACGCGCACCTCCGGACGGGTCGTCGAGGGCATCGACCACCAACTCGTCCGACAGGTGGCCGGCTGGGAACGGGAGGACAACCCGAACCCCACCAGCGAGGACAACGTCTTCTCCATGGTCCGCCGGATCGGACAGGCCAAGGCCGGACTCGCCTCCGACTACGCCGCCCAACTCGCGCGCAGCGTCGGCAAGGTCGTGTTCTTCGCCAAGCACATCGACGTGATGGACGTGGCCGAGGAGACCTTCGCCAAGCGCGGGCTGCGCTACTCCTCCATCCGGGGGGACCAGACCCGGGCCGCCCGCGAGCGCAACATCGACGCGTTCGTCAACGACCCCGACGTCGCGGTGATCGTGTGCTCCCTGACCGCCGCCGGAGTGGGGATCAACCTGCAGGTCGCCTCCAACGTGGTGTTGGCCGAGCTCTCGTGGACCGACGCGGAGCAGACCCAGGCGATCGACCGGATCCACCGGATCGGACAGGCCGAGCCGGTCACCGCGTGGCGGATCATCGCCGCGCAGACGATCGACACGAAGATCGCCGAACTCATCGACTCCAAGGCCGGGCTCGCCGCTCGAGCCCTGGACGGTTCGGACGAGGAGGTCGGGTCGTCGGCCGACATCCAGCTCGAGGCGCTGGTGGCGTTGCTGACCGATGCCCTCGAGGAGGACACCGCCCGGGTGTGAGGGGTGCTTGAGAGCCGCTGATGCGGGTACCTCGACGTGGGTCGGAATGTTTGCGACCCGTGCTCCCGTTGTAGGGGGACACCTACTGAGAGGACTTCTTCATGAGCGACACCGCTGAGGGAAACACCGACCAGAACTTCGACTCCAACACCGACCGGGGACTCTTCGTCACCGACAGCGGTGGCGACGGGCGCCCCGTCGTACTGATCCATGGATGGCCGCTGTCCGGTGAGTCCTGGTCCGAGCAGGTGCCGGCTCTGAAGGACGCGGGTTACCGCACCGTCACTTACGACCGTCGCGGATTCGGCAAGTCCGACCCCGGCGACTCCTACGACTACGACGCTCTGGCCGACGACCTCGACAACGTCCTGACCGACCTCGACCTGAACGACGTGACGTTGGTCGGATTCTCCATGGGTGGCGGCGAGGTCGCCCGGTACGTCTCCCGTCACGGTGAGGGCCGGTTGCACAGCGTCGTCTTCGCGGCCGCCGTACCCCCGTTCCTGCTGAAGAGTGAGGACAACCCCGACGGGCCCCTCGACGAGGACGCGGCCGCCGAGATGCGCAGCGGCCTCGAGGCTGGCCGCGAGGAGTTCTTCGACGGTTTCACCAAGCAGTTCTTCTCCGCCGGCGACGAGCTGAAGGTGACCGAGCAACAGCGGCAGGACGCCATCGCCCTGTGCCTGCAGTCCAACCAGGACGCCGCTCTCGGGTGCATGGACGCCTTCGGGGGAACCGACTTCCGCGACGACCTGACGAAGGTCACCGTCCCGACCCTGGTCCTGCACGGCGACGCCGACGGGATCGTCCCGCTCGAGGGATCGGGACAGCGAACCCACGAGGCCATCGAGGGCAGCACCCTGGTCACCCTCGACGGTGCCCCGCACGGCTGCAACCTCAGCCACGCCACGGAGTTCAACCGGGCGCTGCTGGACTTCCTGGCCTGATCCATCCACCCTCTCGTGCCCCTCAGCGTGCGCTATGCCGCACGTTGAGGGGCATGTGGTCAGCCCTTCATCTTCCCGGGCAGCACGAACACCGACTGCTTGCCGGTCCGCACGGTGATGGTGTCGGCGGTCTTGGCGTTGTAGGACGTGGAGTCGGTCGAGGCCAGCACGATGCGGACCCGGTGGCCCCGGGCGAAGCGGTGGGCGAAGCCGGTGAACGCGAAGGTGACCGGT
Organism: Nocardioides salsibiostraticola; assembly: GCF_054783655.1. Taxonomy (NCBI): domain Bacteria; kingdom Bacillati; phylum Actinomycetota; class Actinomycetes; order Propionibacteriales; family Nocardioidaceae; genus Nocardioides; species Nocardioides salsibiostraticola. The sequence goes on from NZ_BAAGQD010000025.1 coordinate 77,261, forward strand.
TTGCCGACCTCGGAGGCGGGCACCCGGACCGGGGAGATCAAGCGGTGCACCAACTCGGCCCTGCCGTTGCGGTCCACGTCGTAGATCTTGGCGAAGAAGACCAGGTCGCGCCCGTTGCTGTTGGTGATGTCGAGTCGAGCGGCGGGGATGCCGATCGACGGCAGACGACGACGCAACCGGGTCGAGGTGAACGCCACATGCTGCCCGGCGATCTCGGTGGGCTGCCGGGCCAGGTTCGGTGAGGCGTCGGGTCCACTGAACTGCGAGGTCTCCGAGTACGCCGCCGGCTGACCGCCCTCCGGGTTGATGAAGCTCACCTGGCCCGCTTTCACCCGGCCGGTGCGGGGCCGCATGGTCTTGGTGCCGGTCAACGTGAAGCGGGTGATCTTGGGCAGCGGGAAAGACGTGGCCTTGGCGTACTGCTCGTCGTTCGGCCCGCGGGCGCCGTACTTCACCCAGTCGCGGTAGTAGGTGAACTCCGGTCCGCGACCGCCCTTGGTTCCACGCAGCCAGTGGTCCATCCAACCCAGGGAGCGCAGGGGGAGATAGCAGTTGCTCATCCTCGAGATGGAGCGGTCGATGCCGTCGTAGGCCTCGCACTCCCCGGGCTGCGACGTGTAGCCACCGTGCCCCCCGGAGTTCCAGATCATCCCGACGGGCACGCCGCGTCGCTTCAGGGCGGTGTACGTCGCGGCGGCATCGTTGAGGTTGAACAGGGTGTCGCTCTGCCCCTGGATCAACAGCACCGGCTTCTTGAGCTTGGCCAGGTAGTTCGAGGCCGAGGCGCGGGCGATCAGGGTCCGGCCCCCCGCGCTGGTCGTGCCGGCAACGGCCAATTCGGTGTAGACCGCGCAGAGTTCGAGATAGAAGCCGGGACAGTTCGGTGACGCCGCGATCTCCACGGGGTTCTGGGAGGCGATCTTGGCCTGCGGGCAGCCGCCATTCCCCATGACGGGCTGGGCGTTGCCCAGGGCGTAGAACAGCGAGGTCCACTCCATCTTGAACACGCCCTGGAGGTTGCGCCCGTGCTCCAGACCCGTGCGGTCGCCGGGGACGATCCGGTTGTTCGGGTTCAGGGAGAAGGCCAGGTTGTTCCACGAGCGACCCACGATGCTGGTCTTGACCCGCTTGTCCAGCGCGGCGAGGGGAAGCTGAGCGCCCCCGCCGTACGACCCCCCGATGGTGCCGACGACCACGCCGCGACGGTCGTGCAGGACGTCCCGACGGGGCTCGAGGACGGTGTCGAGGAGCTGTTTCGAACTCTTCACGTCGTAGTCGGCGGAGTGCAGGGTCACGCAACCACCGCTCTTGCCGAAGCCGGAGGCCGAGTAGGTCAGGACGACGTACCCGTGGGAGGCGAAGAAGGCGGCGGTGGTGAGGACCTCGGTGGAGTCCTTGGACCCTCCGAAGCCGTGGGACATCAAGATCGCTGGCGCCGGTCGGCGGCGGCTGGCGCTCTGGGGGACGTAGAGGCGGGTGTCGATGCCGATCTCGATGTCGTTGCTGCGCCCGGTCCGCACGGGTACGACGCGGTCACTGGTCGTGAACGTCGTGGTCGGGGTCTTCGGCTTGACGAGGTCGGCGTCCTTGCGGCGGGTGGGAGCCGCGGCAGCTGAGGCAACTGAGGCAGCTGGGACGGGCGCGGCCGCAGCGTCGATGACGGATGCGGGTGCTGCTGAGGAGGCGAGCGCGGGTCCGAAGCTCGCCACCAGCGAGACCGTCAGCGCCCCGGCGATGCCGCGAGCGAGCCGACGCCCGAAAAGACGTCCTCGGCGGGCGGGGCGTAGGGAGGTCCACATGCGCGGAACCTACGTCGCGAGGAGTGTCTCGTGCCACAGATCCACAAAACGTTCAGGAAACGTGATCCTCGGAGCGCGGGCCTGGGACGGTCAGGGCCGCGATCACCGTGGTGAGGGGGACCGCCAGGACCAATCCGATGCTGCTCACCAGTGACCGGACGATCTCCTCGGCGATCTCCTCGGTGGCGATCAGGTCCAGGAGCGGCCGGTCGAAGAGTTGGATGACCAGCAGCACGGTCAACGCAGTCCCGGCGTAGGCGAAGACGATGGTGTAGATCGTCGAGGCGATGTGGTCACGACCGATCCGCATCCCGCTGGCGAACAACGTGGCGCGCGACATCGTGGGGGCGGCGGAGCGCAACTCCCAGACCGCGGAGGATTGGGTGATCGTCACGTCGTTGAGGACGCCGAGTCCGGCGATCACCACAGCCGCGAGCAGCAGTTGGCTCAGCGCGATGTCCGGGGCCGACGAGGTCAGGACCCGGCTGCCCTCGTCGGTGACGCCGGTCAGACGGGTTGCCCCGATGGCGTAGAGCCCGACCGCCGCGGTGATCGCGAGCCCTCCGAGGGTGCCGGCCAGGGCGGCGCTGGTCCGGATGGACAGGCCGTGGGTGATGTAGAGGACGACGTACAGGATGGCGGAGGAGCCGACCAGGGCCACCAGGACCGGTGACTCCCCGGTGAGCAGCCCGGGGAGGATGAAGTAGCCCATCACTAGGCCCGCGAACCCCAGGCTGACCAGGGCCAAGAATCCACGCAGACGGGCGACGACCAGGACCACCGCCACGAACATGAGGAACAGGATGAGCAGCGGCCGGTCGCGCTCGATCCCGAAGTAGTTGATCTGCTCGGGCGTCTGATCGGTCGCAGGGGTGCGAATCAACTCGAGTCGATCTCCCACCTCCAGTCCGACGTCGCCGACCTCGGGAGGGATGTTCTGGACGACCACCTCGTCCCCGACGCGTTCGCCGTTGTCGATCACCACGCTGATGGCCCCGTCCGGCCCGATCTCGCTGATCGTCCCGGTCGGGAAGGTGGCGGTCTCGGTGGCGAACTGCTGTGACCCCAGCACTTCCCCGGATCGATCCGCATCCGGCCACAGGGTGACCAGGCCGATCGCGGTGACCAACGCGCACAGGGCCAGGAACCCCAGCAGGACCGCTCGCGGTCCGCGTTCGATGAGGAGGGCGTCGTCGCCCTGACGATGCGCTGCGTGCGAGTGCCCGGCTCCCATGCGCACAGTGTGCCGGGTGGGTTCGGGCTGAGCGGAGGTGGCGGTGAGTAGGCGGTCGTCTGAGAGGGTTATTCGACTTCTCACTCACCGGCGCCCGGGGCCACTGCTGGGGCGATAGGGAAGTATCGAGACCTGTTGCTGCGTTCCCCGATCGTGAAGGAGTTGCTGGTGCACGAGGAGACCGACAGTAAGGCGTCGTTCCGGGAGTACGTCGAGCCTGAGATCGAGGTCTTGTTGCGCGTGGCCCTGAGCATCACCGCGACGTCCGCCGACGCGGAGGACCTCGTGCAGGAGACCCTGTTGCGCGCCTACAAGGCCATCGACCGGTTCGACGGCCGCTACGTGCGTGCCTGGCTGCTCACGATCCTGCGCAACACCAACGTCAGCATGCATCGACGACAACGTCCGATCACGGTGGACGACGCCGAGTTGCTCCGGTCCTCGCGACCCGCTTTCGGCAAGGGCGCGCACATCAGCGCCAGCGCCGAGGAGACCTTCATCGACGGCGAGCTGCACCCCGCGCTGGACCGGGCGATCCGTGCTCTGGACCCACGGTTCCAGGAGGCACTGATCCTCGTGGACGTTCATGACCTGAGTTACGCCGAGGCCGCGGCGGTCATCGGTTGTCCACCCGGCACCGTCATGTCCCGGCTGAGCCGGGCCCGCGAACGGCTGCGGCGAGCCCTTGCCCCCGATCTGCTCCCTCGAGAGGAAACGTCATGAACGCCGTGAGCCAGATGATCCGTTGTCGCTGGTCGGCGCGGCGCATCCAGCGCTACCTGGACGCCGACCCATCGGCGCCCCTGACCCCGGGGGAGGTGGACACCCTCGAGGAACACCTCGCGGAGTGCGAACGTTGCTCCGCGGTGGTCGCCCAACATCGGGGTCTACGTCGAGCCTTGGTCAACCTGACCGGCCGCCCCGACGTGGACCCGGATTCGATCGAGCGCGTCCGCACCTTCCTGGACACCCTGACCGAGGAGCCTCCTGCATGAGCACCACTCACCCCACCCCCGACCATCCCGCCGCCCGGAAGTCCGGCAGTGTCGCGCCGACGTACGGGACGCCATCGAATCCCTGGGACCTCGTCGTCATCGGCGGTGGAACCGCCGGACTGGTCGGCGCCAAGAACGCTGCCCGCTTCGGGGCCAATGTGCTCCTCGTGGAGCGGGAACGCACCGGAGGCGACTGCCTCTGGACCGGATGCGTGCCGTCGAAGGCGCTCATCGCGGCGGCGCAGGCGGCAGCCACAGCGCGCAGCGCCGCACGACTGGGCGTAGGGGTGGACAACGTGACCGTCGACTTCGCGCAGGTGATGAATCACGTGCACGGCGCGATCGCCCACATCGCCCCGTTGGACTCGGTGGAGTCGATCGAGGAGACCGGCGCCACGGTGCGTTCGGGATCGGCCCGGTTCACGGGGCCCGAAACCGTCGAGATCACCGACGGGTCCGGCCGCACTGACATTCAGCACTTCACCCAGGCCCTCATCGCCACCGGAGCGTCGCCTGCGCTGCCCCCGATCCCCGGGCTGGCGCAGACCGACGCGCTGACCAGCAACACCGTGTGGGATCTGGAGGAGTTGCCCGAGGACCTGGTCGTTCTCGGCGGCGGCAACATCGGCTGCGAGCTGGGTCAGGCGTTCGCCCGGTTGGGTAGCCGCGTCACCATCGTCGAGGGTGCCGAGCGGATCATGGCCCGTGAGGACAAGACCGCGGCCGAGTTGGTCGGTCAGGCCCTGGTCGCCGACGGAGCCGTCCTGCGCACCGGTCAGGGAGTGGTGGAGGTCAAGCCCGATCAGGAGGGCGGCCCGAGCGGCACCCTGATCCTCGACGACGGCAGCGAGGTGCCGTTCGGACGCCTACTCGTCGCGGTCGGCCGCACTCCCCGCACCAAGGACCTCGGCCTGGACAAGGCCGGAGTCGACCTCGACAAGCGTGGGTTCGTCGTGACCGACGACTACCTGCGCACCACGAACATCCGGATCTGGGCGGCGGGCGACCTCACCGGGCACCCGCAGTTCACCCACACCGCCGGCAACCACGGCAGCCTGGCCTCCTCCAACGCCGTCCTCGGTGTACGCCGCAAGATCGACCTGAGCGCGATCCCTCGGGTGACCTACACCCACCCCGAGGTCGCTTCGGTCGGCGTGGGAACCGAGCGTCCGGCCGAAGGACTACAGATCCTGGAGTGGACCCACAGCCACGTCGACCGGGCGGTCGCGGAGGGCGACACGGCTGGGTACGCCCGTCTCGTGGTGGACAAGCGGGGTCACATCCTGGGCGGAACCGTCGTCGGGCCTCGCGCCGGCGAGACCCTGGGTGAGGTGGTCCTCGCCGTGGCCAAGGGAATGACCACCCGCGACCTGGCCGGGGTCGTCCACGCCTACCCGACCTACAACGACGGGCCCTGGAACGCCGCCCTGATCGACGTCCGCTCCACCCTCGACGCCCCCCGCACCGCCAAGGCGTTGGGGAAGCTGGTCAAGGCCCGACGCTGGTGGGTCAACCGGGACTGAGGTCCGAGGCGCTTTCCTCAGCGGCACCGGGTTCGGGCGTGATCAGGAGTGACCGCTCGTCGGTGCGGTGCTCCAGGACGTCGCGAACGTAGGAGTCGACCACCACGTCGAGGGCCACGTCGTGGCCCGCCCGCTCGGACAGGAACCATCCGTGCTCGAGCACCTCGTGGTAGACCTCGGCGTCCTCGAGGCGACCGCGCAGCCCTTCCGGGATCTGGTTCATCGTCGGGAACCACCGCTCCTGGAGCCACCGACCCGCCAGCACCCCGTCGGGCAGTGCGGTCGGTCCGTTCTGCACCCACGCGCCGTAGGCCCGCATCGCGGTGAGCAGGCGGCGGGCCTGGTTCTCGTGGGCCACGATGCCGGTCAGCCCGACCAGTTGGCGGCGGTGGTGGCCCTCCTCGAGAATGGTGGGTCGGAAGTGGACCCGCCCGTCGCGGGAGTCGAGCTCGACCTCGTCGGTGTCGAAGCCGAGTTCGTTCAGCCGCGCCAACCGCTGGTGGATCGAGGCGAGTTGGGCGGTGCAGACGTCCTGGGTCTGGGTCAGGTCGTCCCACAGCTCGGTGTAGCGGGTCTCCAGGCTCAACCCGGTCGCGAAGGGATCGATGCCCTCCTGCAGGTAGCCGCCGGCGTCGAGGTTCAGCAGGCCCCCGACGGTGTTCTCGACGGCGATGTCCAGGTCGTGTGCTCGCTGGCCGCGGCTGAGTTGGGGGTGGAGTTCGGCGGTTTCGGTATCCACGACGTAGGCCCGTAGGGCGCCGGCGTCGCGACGGAACAGTGCGTTGTTCAGTGAACAGTCGCCCCAGAAAATGCCGTCGAGATGCAGGCGGACCAGGAGGACCGCCAACGCGTCGACCAGGCGCTCGCCGAGAGACGGGACGTTCGGCGCGCCGAACAGGTGGGAGTAGGGCAGGGAGTAGCGCAGGTGCTTGGTGATCAGGACGGACGGCAGTTTCTCGCCGCGACGGTCGTAGCGATCGGAGGCGATTCCGATGAGCTGGACGGCGGGCAGGCCGTGTTGATGCAGGGCGGTGAGGACCTCGAACTCGCGCACGGCCAGGTGGTGGGGGAGTTCCTTCAGGGCCACGAAGTCATCGCCGGCGGGCGCGAAGCGCACGACGTGACGGTGGGTGCCGGCGGGCAGGATCACCGTCGTCTCGGCCGGCCAGTCCTCCAGCGCGAGGTCCCACGGGAGCGTGAGCAGGTCGGCTTGCGGGACGGTGGTCTTGAGTTTGAAGGAGACCATGTCCGACCTTCTAAGCGGTCCAGACGTCGGCTTCGCCGCTGAGCCCGGAGGTGGCTGTGACGAGAGCCATCATCGCCTCGAGATCGACGTCGAGGCAACATTCGTGGTCGCCGTTGACCCACCGCAACCGGAGCGTCGAGTCCGAGGACGCCTCGATCGTGGGTACTGCGCTCTCGAAGGCGGGGTGGGTCGAGCGCAGCCGCAGCAGGCGAGCCTGCCGTGCCGCCGGTTCGGAGTCGAGCATCTGCCCGACCTGCGCCACGGTGAGGTTCGTCCGGTTGACGGCCCGCCCCTCGCCGGTCTGGCCGACGGCCTGCTGGTCGTTGCGGCCGCCGAGGAGGCCGAGGTAGTAGACCTGCGGCCGACCCGGGGCGAAGAGTTGGATGGCCCGAGCGACCACCAGGGCGTCGACACTGCCGGCCGCCTCGAGGTAGGTTATGTTCATCTGGTGGGCGTCGAAGTCGATGCCCCGTTCCGCCGCGTCCAGGATCCGGTTGACGTTCGCCCCCCGACTCTCGAGGACGGCAACGAGTTCCTGCAGCTCCGCCTTGGTCAGTACGCCGCGCAGGTCGGGCTGGACGGGGATGCCGTCGTGCGTGTCCAACGTGGTCACCGTCGTCGCCGTGAGGTGCGAGAGGTGCTCGACCAGGGCGCCGCTCCGCCGCGTGTGCAACGTGTGGATGCTCAGCCCGGGGAGGGTGAAGTCGTAGGTGAGGAAGCCGCGCTCGTTCAGGGCAGTGATGGTCGCCGGCTCGGCGTGAATCTCGGGGAGGATGCTCATTCCGTGACGGCGGGCCAGTTCGGAGAAGTGGTCCAGGGCCTCCCAGATGTCGGGTTCGACCATGAAGCACGTCGTACCAGCCCGCTTGGTGAGGTAGCCGACGGCGTCGAGGCGCACCTCCGTGGCGCCGACCCCGGCCAGTCCGGAGAACCACTGGGCGAACTTGGCTGCGGCCAGAGGGGAGCGCCAGTCGAGATCGATCTGGTCGCTGCGGTCCACGGCGGACCCGAAGGTGGCCCACACCCGCTCGGTCTCTCCGGTCTCTTCGATCGGGATGTCGAGGAACGGATGCTTCGGTTTGCGCAGGAAGACCCGCTCGAGGTCGTCGGCCGGCACCTCACCGTGCGGCCAGATCTTGTCGGGGCGCATGAAGAGGTCGGCGTATTGCGAGGCCCGACCGTGTCGAGCGAAGTCGAGGAACTCCACGGACTGTCGGGAGAGGTGGTTGACCATCACGTCGAGCGTCAGGGGCCCGAGTCGACCGATCGCTTCCAGGTCCGACCATGACCCGAACCGTTCGTCGACCGTGTCGTAGCGGGTCGGTGCGAAGCCCCGGTCGGCCGAGGACGGGAAGGGCGGGAGCACGTGCACGCCGCCCGCGAACAACTCCGACATCCCCCCACCGAGGATCTCGGCCAGCGCAGCGAGCGAACCACCCAGGGAGTCCGGGTAGGTGATGAGTTGAGGGCGCTGGAGGTGGTCAGACACGTCGTCTATGAAAGCAGGGCAGTCCGAAGACACCCGCGGAGTCGCCCGGCGCGTTGCTCAGCGACCCGTCGGACTGCCTGCTGCAGGCCGTTCGGCCGCGGGGCGGGAGAGGGTCGGGCTGCCGTTCGAGATCGCGTCGAGACGCGTGAACGTGACCTCGGACAACCCCCCGGCGGCGGTCGAGAAGATCGAGGCGTTTCCTCCGATGCCGTTGCACAGAAGTTGATCGGCCCCGCTGCTGGTGTCGATGACGGCGGCGCCACTGTTGACGGAGAAGCCGCCCACACCATCCACTGAGTAGGTGAGGCCCTGATCGCGGTTCGACATGAAGCACGCCACCTGAACACCGGACGTGATGACCGTGTAGTCCACCGCATAAAGCCCGGGAGGCAGACCCGGGAAACCGATCTCGTGATCAGGCGCCGAGGCCGCAGACGGCAACTCATAGACATGGACCAGCGATTCGAGATCGGCGGCGTTCGCTCCATCGACCCGGTCGGCGTTGAGCTTGTTGACCTTGACCGAGCGATTGACCGCCAGGGGCGGCTGACCCGGCTTGGTTTTCAGGTGCAGGGCGGGGCCGGAGCCCTTGTTCTTCAGGATGCTCTTCTTGGTCTCGACGTTGAACTTGCCGAGCAGGAGTGGCTTGCCGTTGGCGGCGTACGCCGCGTAGTTGACGCCGCCGATCAACACGACGGTGGCGAGAAGTGCTGCGAGAATCCGAGTACGTGACGTGGTGCTCATGGTCGTCTCCTTGAAGTCGAATCTCTCTGCTGAGCGAGCAGGGAGCTAGTCCGGTCACGGGTCGGTGACCGCGTCCTTCGAGATTGGCCCTCATCGAGGTTCGCAAGCCAGGCCGGTCTAGCCCGGTCACCGTCCTGGACGCGGAGAATCGACGGTCTGGGCGAAATCCCCGCGGGCCTCTCGATCTGGATCCGGATCCGTCCTACCGTGAGGGGTTCCCATTCGCTGGGAACGGCAGACAGCTCTTCCGCCCATCTGCACCCGACCGGTTCGAGTGGGCCCGACTTTCGAGGATCCGCCGTGCGCTCGTTCAGATACCGCTCCTCCGCAACTCTCGCGCTCGCTCTCGTGGTGACCGTCCTCTCTCCGCTCGCCGGGACCGGGGCGGCCAGTGCCGCCGGTGCAGTCGGGGCGACCCCGGTTGGCGCGGCCGATCTGGACGACGTGTTCGCGCCGCTGGAAGCCGCGCTGCCGCGCACCCACGACGGTCTGCCGCGACTGGTCAGCCCCGCTGAATACACGGCGTACCGACTGGACCTTCCCGTCCTGCAGCGCGGACTGTCACGGGCCCCATTGGAGACCTCGTCGAGCGGTGACCCGGTACTGATCGAGATCCCGTCCCCGTCGGGAGACCTCGTCGAGTTCGCGGTCAAGGAGTCGCCGGTGCTCGAGGACGGGCTGGCCGCGGCCCGACCCGACATCAAGACCTACGCCGGACGCACCACCGCCCCGGGAAGCCCCGCCAGCATCCGACTCGACTACACCCCGCTGGGCTTCCACGCCTCGGTGCGGGGCGACGGGGCCTCGTGGTACATCGATCCGGCCTTCAACGGCCCGGACCAGGGCGCGGACGCGCCGTACCTCTCCTACCTCGGCCAGGACCTCCCCGAACCGGAGAAGGCACTCGTCGAACCCGAGGCCATCAGCCCCGGATCGCGGACCCTGACCGACGCGGAGGTCGCCGCCGCCCTCCAGCGCATCGGTGAGGGGGCCGACAACCCGGTGAAGGCCCGCACCTACCGGATCGCCTTCACCACCGACCCGACGTACTCGGCCTTCTTCGCCCCCGGCGCCACGACCCAGGCGCAGTACAACGTCCTGGTCACCGCGGCCAAGGCGACCCTGATGAACCGGGTCAACCAGGTGTACGGCGACGACATGTCGCTACGGATGGTCCTGGTCGACGACACCGACCTGACCAACTTCAACACCAACGCCGACGCCTTCAACGCCGGCGGACGCTGCGGCGAGGTCGCCTGCTTCGCGCAGACCGACGTGACCGACGGCTGCTCCGGCACGCTGCTGACCCGGAACCGCCAGGTGCTGGGTCAGGTGATCGGCGCGGAGAACTTCGAGGCCGGCCACATCGGTCTGGGCCTCAACGGTGGCGGGCTCGCCTCTCTCGGCGTGATCGGCCTGGCCAACAAGGCTCAGGGTTGCACCGGTCTCCCATCACCGGTGGGGGACTTCTATGCCGTCGACTACGTCGCCCACGAGATCGGTCACCAGTTCGCCGGCAACCACACCTTCGAAGGGCTCAACGGGTCGTGCGGTGGAGCAAACCGCAACCCGGGCACGTCCGTGGAGCCCGGCTCCGGCTCATCGGTGATGGCCTACGCCGGCATCTGTTCGGCCGACAACCTGCAGCCCCACACCGACCCCTACTTCAGCCAGCGCAGCCAGACCGAGATCGGCACCCACATCAACGCCGTACGGACGGCGATCAACGAGATCGGAACCGTCAGCCTCGTCGGCTACGAGGCGGCTGATTCCTTCACGCTGACCTTCCCGGACTACGGGACGACCGCCCCGATCGTCAACGGCGCGAACTACACCACCGCCGGCATCAAGGCGGCGGTCGAGGCCGTCACCGGGGGCACCGTCACCGTGGGCAACTACTTCGCGGGCGTCACTTTCGACACCAAGGGCTTCCAACTGACCTTCTCCGGCGCCCGTGCCGGGACAGCGATCGTGAACCCGACCCTCAACGTCGTCGCCGGGTCCTTTTCGGGCAAGGCCAACGACGTCGTCTCCGGAGGCGTTCCGACCAATGGCGGCAAGACCACCGTGACCTCCACCAACCGGGTGCCGAACGTGACCGCGCCGGCGGACAAGACGATCCCGAGCCGCACCCCGTTCACCCTGACGGGTTCGGCCACCGACCTCGACGCCGGTGACGCGGGACGCATCCTCTACCTGTGGGAGCAGAACGACCGCGGCGAGCAGGTCGGCAACGCGATCGCCAACCTCAACCGCATCTCCGGGCCGCTCTTCCGGATCTTCGGCACCTACGCCGACGTGACCCCGGCCGGCACCCTGCAGTACCAATCGCCCGGCGAGAACATCGCGACGAACAATCCGTCGCGGACCTTCCCCGACCTCGAACAGATCATCGCCGGGAACACCAACGCCCAGGACGGGACCTGTCCCGCGGGCGCGCCCGGAGCCGGGGGACTACCCAACGGGCCGGCCCTCGACTGTCAGTCCGAACTCCTGCCGACCTCGAGCTATCTCAGCCGCGACCTCGATCGCGGTGTGAACTTCCGGCTCACGGCCCGTGACCTCGGCGGCGCCGACGGTGGGTACGACGGAGGCACGTCCTTCGACGACACCGAACTGACCGTGTCGCCCCTCGCCGGGCCGTTCCTGGTCTCCTCCCAGGCCACGAATGTCACCGTCCCGGGCAACGGAACGGGCACCGTCACCTGGGACGTTGCCGGCACCGACACCGCCGCGATGGCCACTCAGGTCAAGATCAGCCTGTCCACCGACGGGGGACGCACCTACCCGCACGTGCTGCAGGCCGCCACCCCGAACGACGGCACCCACACCGTCACCTGGCCCAACGTCGACACCACGCAGGCGCGGGTCAAGGTCGATGCGGTCGGCAACTATTTCTTCGACCTCAACGACGCGAACTTCACCATCACCTCCGCAGGCGGCCTGACGCTCGGCGGCAACACGCCCGGTACGTTCACCGGTGACTACTCCGACGCCCTGGGGACGCAACCCAAGGTGACGGCCTCCTCCACCGATGCGGACGGGGCGGCCCTTACCGGGGTTCCCACCGGTCTTCCCGCCGGGTTGACGGTGACGAAGCAGAACGTCTCCGCCGACGGCGTACGCCCTGGCACCGCGGACTTCGTGGTGACCGGCAAGATCACCGGTGCCCCCGGCACCTATCCGGTGACCCTGAGCGTCGATGACGGCAACGGTCCGCAGCAGGCCGGTTTCACGGTGGTCGTCGAGGCCGAGGACGCCACCCCGTCGTACACCGGACCGGCCGAGGTGACCCCGTCGAGCGACGCCGAGTCGACCACGATCGACATGACGGCCATGCTCCAGGAGCAGACCGACGGTGCGCTGGGAGACATCACGAAGGCGACCGTGACGTTCACCGACACGGCGACCAGTGAGGTGCTGTGCGCCGACGCACCGGTCACCGCGACCGGCCCAGGAACCGGTACGACGTCCTGCGCGGTCCTCGCTGATCTCCCGGAGGACGACGGGCGCACCTACTCCGTCGCCCTGACGGTCGGGGGCCGCTACACAGGGCAATCGGCCGAGGACGCCGATGTCACGGTCAACCAGGACGACGGCACCCCGGTCGACACCACGGCCCCGCAGACGACCATCACCTCCGGGCCGAAGAACGCCCGGTTCCACCTCGACCGCTCGGTCACCTATCGCTACACCTCCGAGCCAGGGGTGACCTACACCTGCTCGTTCGGCGACCTCACCGGTGCGTGCCCCACGTCCGGGGAGATCACTTTCAACGGCCTGGTGCAGGGTGCGACCTACCGGTTCACGGTGGCCGCCACCGATGGCGCGGGCAACACCGATGCCAGCCCTGCGGTCGCCACGATGGTGACGCCGTACAACGACCGCTCGCTGAAGGTCGCGAAGAAGCGGTGGGTCAAGAAGCGCGCCTCGGCCAGCTACCGGGGGACCTACCGACTCGCCAAGCGCCAGAAGTCCACGCTCACCCTCCGGGTGCGCGACGTGACCAAGCTGTCCCTGGTGCTGACTCGGGTCCGTCGAGGCGGCAAGGTCGATGTCTTCATCGGCCGGCAGAAACTGCGCACGATCAAGCTGTCCGGTAAGTCCTCCAAGAAGCGGGTGCTCACCTCGATCGCCCGGTTCTCCGAACCACGTTCGGGCAAGGTGCGGATCGTGTCCCGCAACCGACGCCCGGTGCGGATCGAGGGCCTGGCGGTGCGCACCAGCGACGCCACACGCCCCTGACTGGAATCGCCCACAACCATCCCGAGGATGCGGTGCGAGGGCCCCGCACGCCCTAACCTAGGGGCTCCAGACTTCCGCGTCGGCCCTCATCGGGGCCGCGCCAGGCCTCGATCGTCCAGTGCCGGGCGGCTCAGGGGGCCACCCCCAATGCCCGCCGTACGCGCGCACTGATCAGTATCGGAGCACTTCCTTGAGCACCCTCACGCCTCCCGGGTCCGCACCCGGGGCCATCCCCGCCCAGCTGACCGAACTCGAACCCACGGTTCGCAACGCCCTGCGTTCGCCGAAGATGCTGCGCACCGAGGTGCTCGCCGGACTCGTCGTGGCCCTGGCCCTGATTCCCGAGGCGATCGCCTTCTCGATCATCGTGGGTGTCGACCCACGAATCGGACTGTTCGCCTCGTTCACCATGGCCGTCTCGATCGCCTTCCTCGGCGGCCGACCCGCGATGATCTCGGCCGCGACCGGAGCCATCGCCCTGGTCCTGGCGCCGCTGTTCCAGGAGTACGGCTATGACTACCTGATCGCCACGGTGCTGCTCGGCGGTGTCCTCCAGGTCGTCCTGGCCCTCGTCGGCGTCGCGAAACTGATGCGGTTCATCCCCCGGTCGGTCATGGTCGGCTTCGTCAACTCGCTGGCGATCCTGATCTTCCTCTCCCAGGTCCACTACATGATCGACGTTCCGTTCGTGGTCTACCCGATGATCGCCTTCGGCATCGCCCTGATCGTGCTGATGCCGCGTGTCACGACCGTCGTCCCCGCGCCGCTGGTCGCGATCGTGGCGCTGATGGCCTTCACCGCGGTCGCGGCCATCACCGTCCCCACGGTGGGTGACGAGGGCGAGTTGCCCGACAGCCTGCCGTCCTTGTTGTTGCCCGACGTCCCGGTCAACCTCGAGACGCTGAAGATCATCGCCCCCTACGCCCTCGCGATGGCGCTGGTCGGGCTGCTGGAGTCGTTGATGACCGCCAAGTTGGTCGACGACATCACCGACACCCACTCCGAGAAGACCCGCGAGGCCTGGGGTCAGGGTGCGTCCAACATCATCACCGGCTTCTTCGGTGGCATGGGTGGTTGCGCGATGATCGGCCAGACCATGATCAACGTGAAGGCCTCGGGTGCTCGCACCAGGATCTCGACCTTTCTGGCCGGTGTGTTCCTGCTGGTCCTCGTCGTCGGTCTGGGCGATCTGGTCGGCGAACTGCCGATGGCCGCGCTGGTGGCCGTGATGATCATGGTCGCGGTCGGCACCTTCGACTGGCACAGCATCCAGCCCTCGACGCTGCGGCGGATGCCCAAGAGCGAGACGACCGTGATGCTCTCGACGGTCGTCGTCGTGGTGGCGACCGAGAACCTCGCCATCGGCGTCGGCGTCGGGGTCCTGGTGGCCATGACGCTCTTCGCCCGCAGGGTCGCCCACCTCGCGGAGACCACCCGCACCCTCGTCGACAACCCCGACGGGACACAGAAGGCGGTCTACACCGTCACCGGTGAGTTGTTCTTCGCCTCCAGCAACGACCTCTACACGCAGTTCGACTACACCCACGACCCCGAGCAGGTGGTCATCGACCTCACCCGCTCCCACGTGTGGGACGCCTCCACGGTGGCCTCGCTCGACGCGATCACCACGAAGTACCACCGTAAGGGCAAGGAGGTCGAGGTGCGGGGACTGAACGAGGCCAGCGCCTCGATCCACGGTCGGCTGACCGGGAACCTCCCCGGCGCCTGAGCCGTACCTCACAACGCCATCACCCCAAGAGGTGTTGATTGCGTGCCACGGGTGCGGCAAGTTTTCGGGAGAGCCACGTCGAAAGCGTGGACCCCGAATGCGAAAGAGGTCTTTCCTGTGAACTCTCCCTACACCGTCCCCGGTCTCACCAACGAGCAGGGCCAGCGCGTCGCCACCCTCCTCCAGGGTCGACTCAGCGCCTACAACGACCTCCACCTCACGCTCAAGCACATCCACTGGAACGTCATCGGGCCGCACTTCATCGCGGTCCACGAGATGATCGACCCCCAGGTCGAACTCGTTCGTGGGTACGCCGACGAGGTCGCTGAGCGCATCGCCACCCTCGGGGCCGCTCCGAAGGGCACCGTCGACTCGATCATCGCGGACCGGACCTGGGACGACTACTCCCTGGGTCGCGACACGGTCCTCGCACACCTCGGCGCTCTGGACCAGGTCTACGTCGGTGTCATCACCTCTCAGCGCGAAGTCATCGGTGAGTTGGGCGACCTCGACCCGATCACCGAGGACATGATCATCAGCCACACCGCGGAGCTCGAGCAGTTCCAGTGGTTCGTCCGCGCCCACCTCGAGGACCTGGGCGGAAACCTCTCCACGGCGGGCACCTCGACCGAGGCCGACGCCGCTGACGCGAGCCGTTCCGACGCCTAAATCCCCTCCACATGTTTCTCCACAGACTGTGGAGGTTTAGGCTCACCCCATGAGCACTTCTCCTGATGACCCCGGTTCGATGTTGACCATCGGCGATCTCGCCGAGCGGACCGGGGTCACTCCCGCCACGTTGCGGATCTGGGAACAGCGACACGGCTTCCCAGAACCCCTCCGCAGAGCCAGCGGCCACCGGCGCTACGCCGAGACCGAGGTGGACACCGTCCGCAGCGTGGTCGCCCAAAGAGACTCCGGCGTACGTCTCGACGTCGCGATCTCGCGGGCGATCGATCAGGCCAAGCGCACGGCGCGGCCGGGATCGGGATCGGTGTACGCCGACATCCGACGACGGCACCCCAAGATGGCCGTTCACCGGTTGCGGAAGTCCACGCTCCTGGCGATGTCGTGGGCCATCGAGGACGAGTGCAGTGCCACGGCTCAACGGGCCCACGTGTTCGGGGCGTTCCAGTACTCCAAGCACTACGCCTCGGCCGAGGAGCGTTGGGGGGAGCTGGCTCGGATCTCCCAGTCCACCTTCGCCTTCGCCGCCTTCACCCCCGAGGAGATCGAGGGTGCCCCCGAGGCAGGACCCACCCTGGTCCCACTGGCGGAGGATGCGCCGATGCAGCGGGAATGGGCCGTCGTACTGGACGGCGACCGCTTGGCCGTGGTGCTGACCGCCTGGGAGTTGCCCGGACAGTACGACGTCCCCGACCGGGAACGGCTCTTCGAAGCGGTCTGGACGGTGGACCCCGACGTGGTCCGCGACGCGGCCCGGGTGTGCCTGCAGGTCGCCCGTGGAGCCGGGGCGACGGTGAGTGACGAGGTCATCCACGACCTCGGAGCGGATCCCCTCCCGGGCGGTGCCGACGCGATGATCGCGATGAACCTCTTCAACCGGGTGGTGGCCTACACCGACCGCATCGGTCGACCATGACCCTGCCGGGGGAGAGCGGGGTCGTCGTCCTCGGCGCGGGTCTCGCGGGCCTCCAATGTGCCCGGGAACTGGTCGCGGCGGGTCTCGACGTCGTCGTGTGTGAGGCGGAAAGCAGCGTCGGTGGACGGATTCGCACCGAGTCCATCGACGGATTCCTGGTCGACCGAGGTTTCCAGCTGCTGAACCCCGCCTATCCCGCGGTCCGTCGCCTGATCGACGTCGAGGCGTTGGGGCTGCAGTCCTTCGGCGCGGGAGCGGCGGTTCGCACCCACACCGGACTGGAGGTCCTGGCCGACCCGTTCCGGGCCACTCGGCACCTGAGGTCGAGCCTGCGGGCGGTCGGTGCCCACCCCGGAGAGTTGCTCGCCCTGGCCCGTTGGCTGAAGCCCGTGCTGTCCGGTGCCGTACGTCGCCGGCCGTTGGCCCGCCAGCTGGCGGCTCATCCCGACCCGCGCACCCTGCAGGAGTCGCTCGACCACGCCGGTCTGGAGGGGCTGTTGCGCACGGTGATGGACCGCTTCCTCTCCGGCACGCTGCTCGACGACAGTGGTGCGACCTCAGCCGACTACGCCCGCCTTCTCGTCAAGACCTTCGTCGCCGGCACCCCTGGCCTGCCTCGCGCGGGTATGCAGGCCCTTCCCGAGCAACTGGCAGCCGAGCTGGGAGATCGGATCCATCTGGAGTGCCCGGTGGCGACCATCACCGGCACCGTTGGGTCCTACACGGTGCAGTCCGCCGAGGGGGTCGTCCGGGCGCGTCACGTGGTCCTCGCCACCTCAGGGGCCCAGGCCCAGCGGCTGGCCGGGGTGACGGCTCCCACCAGCAAGGGCGTCGTCACCGAGTGGTACGCCGCCCCCGTGGGATCGGTGCCCACCGATCCGGCCATGTTGTTCCTGGACGGCCGTGCCGGCCCACCCGGTCCGCTGGTCAACGCCGCGGTGATCTCGGCGTCCGCGCCCACCTACGCGCCTGCCGGCTCCCACCTGATCTCTGCTTCCGCTCTGATGGGTGGTCACCGCACGACGCCCACGGGAAGGGAGATGCGGCGACACGCGGGGGAGTTGCTGGGGGTTCCGACCTCGGGCTGGCGGCTCGTGCGACGCCACGAGGTCCCCGACGCGCTGCCGGTCCAACCCGCTCCGCTGTCGTTGCGGCGTACCGTGCACGCCCGCGACGGGCTCGTCGTGTGTGGTGACCACCGGGACACCGGATCGATCCAGGGCGCCCTGGTCAGCGGCCAGCGCGCCGCAGCCGCGGTGGTGGCTGCCCGCTGAATCTCTTCGCGCCCATCGGGTGCGTGAAGGTCGCCTGCGTGGGTACTGGGCGGTGTCGGGGCAATGAGTGGCCCGACGGATCGGTTGGCGCAGGTCCGGCGCCCCACCGTTAGGGGTGAAATAGCCTCTCGCAGCCTCACCCGAACGGGTGAAAAGGGCTCTCAGCCATGGGCGCGAGGGCCAGAACCCGCAAGAGTTGCCTGCATGGCACCCCGGAAGGTTCTCCCTCACGAAGAGCGCAGTGCTCGCACCCGGAACTGCTTCGCGCAGGCCGCAGCGATCGGCGCGGACGACCCGGCCGCTCGGGATACGCTTCTCGACGAAGTGGTCGAACTCAACCTCCAGGTCGCTCAGGCGATCGCTCGTCGCTACCGGAACCGCGGCGTACCCGTGGAGGACCTCGAGCAGGTGGCCTCGCTGGCGTTGGTGCGCGCCGCCCGCCGGTTCGACATCGATCAGGACCGCGACTTCCTCTCCTACGCCGTGCCGACGATGACCGGTGAGGTCAAGCGCTACTTCCGCGACCTGGGCTGGACGATCCGGCCGCCACGGCGTATCCAGGAGGTCCAGTCGATGGCGTTGGCCGTGCGGGACAGCCGCCCCGAACTGGGTCGGTCCCAGAGCGTCGACGAGGTCGCCGCGGAGATCGGTGTCGCCGCCTCCGAGGTGGCCGAGGCGCTGGGCGCCGAGCAGTGCTACCAGCCCTTGTCGTTGGACAACTTCCTGGACGCCGAGCCGGGGTCCGGACAACCCACCGCGCAACCCTTCATCACCCACGACACCGCCGAGGTGGACGCGATCGAGGCCCGCCTGGTCCTGGCCCCCGGGCTGCGCAGCCTGGCGTCCTCGGATCGTGCGTTGCTGCGGATGCGCTACGTCGACGGCCTGACGCAGGGACAGATCGCCAAGCAGATGGGGATCAGCCAGATGACCGTCTCCCGGCGGCTGACCGCGGTGATCGACCGACTGCGTTCGGTGCTCGACCCAACGGGTACGCGCGAAGCTGCCGCGTAGGGCTTGACCCCCAGGGCTCGGTGACCGGGCTTGGTGACCGGGCTTGGTGACCAGGCTTGATGACCAGGGCCGGTGGCGCAGGCTCAGTCGACGACGACGACGCGGGACCGGTCGGGGGCGAAACCGTGCTCCATGCCCCACAGCACCGCCTGGGAGCGGCGTACGACGCCCATCTTCTGGTAGGCGGTGCGGATGTGGGTCTTGACCGTGTTGACGGTGACGAAGGTCTGCTCGGCGATCTCGCGGTTGCTCAGCCCGCACACGATCAGCGCCACCGTCTCGGACTCCCGCTCGCTGAGCCCCTCGGTCTGACCCGGCCAGGCGCCCTCGAAGGTGGGGACGGTCGAGCTCTCGTCGAAGTCGACCTCGGGCAGTTGTTTGCCGTGACCGACCGCTTCGATGCGAGCAACGATCTCGGCGATGGGAAGTTCCTTCTCGATGAAGCCGGCGATGCCGGGTTGCCTGGACATCTCGATCGACGCCTTGTCACCGCGCCAGGAGAACATCACCACGCGGGTCAGCCCGCCCTGGGAGAGTCCTGGAATGTCCCGCGGTCCGCCGACGTCCTTGGCGAACGCGTCATAGAGCACCACGTCGACGTCGCTGACCGGATTCAACGTGCTGTTGAGCTCCACCACCTCGATGCGGTCGGTGTGCAACTCCAGGGCGGCGGCCAGACCCAGCACCACCAGGTCGAAGTCGTTGACGATGGCCACGCGCACGCGCGGGCGAGACAGGTCGAGCATGGGATCAATGTAGTCTCTCCGACCTAGCGTCGACGCGGAACAGTCCCGGTGGTTCCGTCGAATGCGAGCCGTCGAGTCGTGGAAGTCACAGCGACTTCGAGTGGGGTTCCCGATGGGTGCCCCGGCATACTCGGACCATGGACGAGGACACCACCTTCGCTAGCCGGACGGTGCGCGCACATCTGCTGCGTGGCGCGGTCGGTCTGCCGCTGTTGGTGGCCGCTTTCGCCCTGATCCCGGCGTACGGCGCGGGCATGCTGCTGCTGGCGCCGGTCGGCGTCTTCTTCCTTCGTGGCTGCCCGACCTGTTGGGCCCTGGGCCTGACCCAGACCAAGGCGCGCGTCGCCCGCGAGAGCTCCTCGCAGCCCACCGTCCCCTCGTCGCAGACGACAGAGCCCGCCGCGGTGCCGCTGTCCCAGTGACGGCTGCGCCGCGCTTGCGCGGACCCGATCACTTCACGCCATGAATCCCCCGATGTCAGCCGCTACAGCCACCACCCCAGCCGCAACCGCGACCAGCCGGGCGCGTCTGGACTGGCCGGACATCGCCAAGGGCGCCTGCATCGTTCTGGTCGTGCTGCACCACGCGACCAAGTTGTTCGTCGTGGATCTTGTCCCGGCCGAGTTGGGCTCGGTCAGCGTCGCGTGGGCCGAGGTCACCGGCGCCCTCAAGCCCATCCGGATGCCGCTGTTCTTCCTGATCAGTGGGTTCTTCGCAGCCGGGGCAGTGACCAGGCCCTGGGCGGACGCCCGAGCGCGGATCGTCGGAGGCTACTGGCTCTACGCCGTGTGGCTGACGGTGTTCTGGGCGATCTACTCGTTGGACACGGTCATGCCGGCGAACCGCACCCAGGACCTGGGCGACTACTTCGGTGAGCTCATGTGGGCCGCCACCAGCATGTGGTTCCTCTACGCGATGGTCCTCTACTTCGTGGTGGCCAAGGTCTTGCGGGTGCTGCCCGCGCCCGTGGTGCTGGCCGCAGCCCTGGCCCTGTCGCTGGCGAAGTCGTGGTACCCCTTCGAGGAGGCGAACCGCGCCGCTGTGCTGTTCCACTTCGTGTTCTTCCTGGCCGGGGCCTACTACCCCCAGGTGGTGCGCCGCCTCGGGGCGAACCCGCTTCCGGCGGGGTTGCTGTCGTTGCTCTATGTGGCCCTCACGGTCGGTACGACGACGCTGGGGTGGCCGCGCAGTCTCCAGGTCGTCGCCCTGAGCCTGGTGGGGATACCGCTCGGCATCGCCTGGGCGGTCCGGGCGGCCCGCGTCTCGTGGTTGGCCGGACCACTCGTGTGGCTGGGTCAACGGACGCTGCGGGTCTACGTGCTGCACTTCGCCGTACTCTCGGCCGTCGGTCACCTCTCACTCGACCTGGGCGATGGACTGAGCACCACCTCGATACTGGTCAGTGGCGTCTTCCCACTGGCGCTCACCGCGGTGACGCTGATGGCGTGTCTGGCCCTGCACGAGGCGCTGCGGCTGCTGGGGTTCGGCTTCTTGTTCGCCGCTCCGGCGGCCCTGGTCGGGCGCGGGTCGGATCAGGCGCTGCGGACCGGAACCGGGCAGCCGGCCGCCGAAGGGGTCGCAGCCGGGAACGTGCCGAGTTTCCGCACGTCGTAGCCGTTGGGGTAGCTGCGGATCCGGGGACTGTCGATGACCAGGGCCGGCTTCCGACGTGACGGGGCGAAGGCCAGGGCGCGGGCGCGGGTGCGCAACGCCAGACGGGCCGCTCGACGCATCGGCTCACCCGGCTCGTCGTACCTGAAGGCGGCCAGGAGAGCGGGGTCCATCAGGGCTTGGCTGAACTTCTCCACGACGCCCGCCGCGGCCGAGGGGTAGAAGGAGACCATCAACCCCAGAGTGGAGTCGGCCACCCGTCGCGCGCCCTCGTCGTAGGCGAAGTGCTCGGCCTCGTAGTCGTCCATCAGGGACTCGAATGCGGTGTAGGTCTCGGGGATCCCGGTGATCCCCATGTGCCGGCCGAGTTCGCGGAAGTAGTTGACCGTTGCGCGCAGCTCGCCGGTGGTCAGCGCCCGCCAGCCGAAGTCGTCGAGCCACCGCTTGGGCACCACCACGAAGGTGGACAGGACGTAGCGCAAGTCGTCGTTGGAGATGTCGTACATCCGGTGCATCTGGTTGATCCGACGGATACCGGCGCGTCCGGTCTCGCTGTCGAAGCCATGGACCAACGGCGCCTCGAGGAGGAGTCCCGTGTCGTCGTACCGCTTCTGGCAGTCGGTCGTGAACTGACCGGTCTCGTCGAGGAGGCGCCCGACGCTGGGCACGGCGTAGGTGCGGAACAGGGCCAGGCTGAGGGACTGGTTGAAGTCCCAGGGGAAGTCGTAGGTCGAGAGGTTGCGATAGATCTCGACGTAGTCCGTCTCGGGGTGCAACTGTTCGTTGCGGCGCTGCCACCTCTTCTTCAGCATCCTGTCTCCATGGTGGGGAGACTAGCCATCTCGACTAGTTGTAGCCACCGTTCCAGGGGAGCAGCAGACCGCTCTTGGCCGTGAGTTCACCGTTGGGCATCAGCATCGCGGTCCCGACGGTGAAGGGCTCGGGCTTGACCTTGATCGACGCCGGCCCGCCACCCGGGCGCGTCTCCCACACCCGGTCCTTGGGCAGGCCGCTGCTGAAGGTGGCGTCGTAGTCGCGGGCGGTGATGTAGACGAAGTCGCCGTAGAAGTCGAGGAGGAGGTAGTTCGTCAGGCCGAACTGGAAGGCCCCGCCGTGGGCGATCTGGGTGATGCCGTCGGCCTCGGTGGCGGTGATGTCGTGGACCTCGCCGGTGAGGTAGAGGTCGACGCCGTACTTCTTGAAGACCTTCCAGAGCTCGGAGTTGCGACCGTTCTCGTAGTGCAGGCCGCTGGATCCGCGGACCCGGACCGGCCAGAGGATCGGGGTGTGTCCCTGGACGATGATCCACTTCACGTCGTCCCGCTTGGCCTGGGCGAGGACCTTGCGCAGCCACTTCATCTGCTGCCGGTCGACCCGGATGCGGGTGCCGTTCTTGGTCGTGTCGAAGACGTTGAGGGTGACGACCAGGGTGTCGGGCCGGGGTCGACCGGCGTACGCACTGAACTCGTGCTTGCCGCGGGGCCGTTCGGAGAACAGCGGCTTTCCAGCCGGCGTCTTGGTGAAGTACTTCGCGTAGTTCTTCTCGAAGGTCGGCGCGAGGCGGCGCTTGGGCCCCAGGAACGGGTCGTCGCCGAACTCGTGGTCACCCATCGCGGTGAAGACGTCGAGATCGCGGGAGCTGAACCGCTTGAGCCACTGGGAGTAGTAGGTCGAGGCGGCCCGGGCAAGGGCCTTGCGCTTCTGGTTGAACGTCTTCACCGGTCCGAAGACCCCGGTCTTGGCCTTGTCCAGGCCCCAGTGCCCGTTGACCATGTCGCCGGCGACGAGCACGGCGTCGGGCTTGGTCGACTGCCAGTCGTCCAGTACCCCGTTCAGGGCTCGTTCGTAGTCGGAGTTGGTGCCGTTGGGGACCGAGGCGGCCCGCCAGAAGTTGGGCCCGCGGCGTAGATCCGCGACGTCGGCGTTGAGGAAGTCCGGGCTCGAGAGCAGGCGCAGGCCCGGGACGGCGCGGGGTGCTCCGGGGGTGATCATGCGCGAGGGGAAGGTGCCGCTACCGCTGCCGGAGACGGTGACCTGGGCCCGCACCATCGCGGTGTTGGAACCGAAGACCAGGGTGCGGAAGTTGACGGTGCGGTTGTTCTTGGTCGAAGTCAGCCAACACTCCAGCCGCTGGCTGTCGGCAGAGATCCGCGAGCGGGGGTTGATCGTCGAACTCTTCAGGCACTGCTTCGGGATGGACACGAAGCGGGCGTTCTCCAACCGGATCACCATGACGGTCTTGGGGCCGGCGGTGACGCCGACCTGTCCGTCCAGCGAGGAGTAGTTCGGGACCAGGAGGCCAGCGTCGCTCCACTGGGTGCTGACCACGTCGGAGGCGGCCACGGAGGGGGTGTTGGCGCCGGACCAGTGCAGTCCGAACACGGCCATCGTCAGCGCCAGGACTCCTGCGGTACGACGCAGCCCAGTCGGGTTGAGGGCCGTCGGGTTCCGGGCTCGCGCGCGGACCCGAAGTGCGACCGACATCTGCTGAACCCTTCCTTCGCCCAACCCCCATGGCTGAGAGGCCTCGCGCAGTCTACGGGTGGGTCCCGCCAGTCGGCAGGCGAATGCCGGTCTCCGCTGAAGCCCGCAGAAACCGGGGCGCTCTGCGGCCCGAGGTTCGCGGAACGGTCGTTCCTGACCCGTGTGGTCCGCGCGGCGACATGATGAGGAGCATGGCTCCCTCCCCGCTCCCCACCACTCCCGCACCGGATGTCTTCGCTCCCGTGGAGCTGGGGCCGGTGACGCTGCGCAACCGAACGGTCAAGGCGGCGACCTTCGAGGGACGGACCCCGCACGGCCAGGTCACCGACGGGTTGATCGACTACCACCTGGCTCCCGCCCGAGGGGGGATCGGTCTGACCACCGTGGCCTACCTGGCGGTGGCCCCGGAGGGCCGTACGCACGCCGAGCAGATCGTGGTGGGGGACTCGACGTCGGACGGGTTGGCGCGACTGGCCGAAGCGGTGCACGAGACGGGCGCGGCGATCGCCGGACAGGTCGGCCACGCGGGACCGGTGGCCAACGGCCGTTCCAACGGCGTCAAGGCGATCGCGGCCAGCCGGATGCCGAGCCCGCTGAGCATGCAGTTCATCGGGTCCGCGAGCGAACGGGATCTGACCCGTGTCACCCGGGCGTACGTCGCGGCCGCGCGGACCCTGGTGGCGGCAGGCTTCGACGTACTCGAACTGCACATGGCGCACAGCTACCTGATCTCCTCCTTCCTCGCCCCTGCTCTGAACCGGAGGTCCGACCGGTGGGGTGGCGGGCTCGAGAACCGGGCTCGGTTGGCCCGGCAGGTCGCTCGAGCGGTGCGGGAGGAGATCGGCGACGCCGTTGCGGTGACCGCCAAGCTCAGCCTGGGCGACGGATTCCCCGGTGGGGTCACCACCGCGGAGGGGATCGAGATCGCCCGACTGCTCGAGGCCGACGGCCACCTCGATGCCCTGCAACTCAGCGGGGGCAGCTCGTTGATGAACCCGATGTACCTCTTCCGCGGGGGAGTGCCTCGGGAGGAATTCGCCGCTTCGATGCCGCCCCTGGTGCGCTTCGGGTTGAAGACCCCGATGGGGAGGACCTTCCTGAAGGAGTACCCCTTCGAGGAGGCGTACTTCTGGGACAAGGCGGTCGCGTTCCGCGAGGCGCTGACCATCCCGTTGATGCTGCTGGGCGGCATCAACGAGCGCGCCACGATGGACCGGGCCATGGCGGCCGGCTTCGACTTCGTCGCCATGGGTCGAGCGGTGCTGCGTGAGCCCGACCTGGTCAACCGGCTGGCCTCCGGCGCGGCCACCGAAGGCCTCTGCATCCACTGCAACCGGTGTATGCCGACGATCTACTCCGACCGCGGCACCCACTGTCCTGTGCTCCCCTGACTCACGAAATTCGCCAAATGGCCCCGCGAAGTTCGCCAGATGGGGACGCGAGGTTCGCCAAATGGCCCCGCGAAGTTCGCGAGATGGGGACGCGATCTCGAGGACCCAGCAGGATCGATGGCGCGTCGCGTGACCCGCGATGCCGGCCATCGTTGAACGAGACGTGACCCCCCATCGCATCGTGAAGAGTACGGCGCTCGCAGTTCTGGCCGCCCTGCTGGTGACACCCGTGACCTCGCCTGCTCGTCCGGCGGCGGCCGCCGAACCCGGCTGTTCGACCTGGCGACAGAGCACGGTGGCGTCAGGTCTCGGCGTACTGGAGAACCTCTCCTTCGACCGCCGCGGCGGGCTGTTGCTCTCCGCGGGGCAGCTGACGGGTCCCGGTGCGATCGTGCGTCTGCGGCCCTCGGGGCGACACCGGGTGGTGGTGCCGGATGTGACGTCGCCGGGCGGCCAGGTCGTCGTGGGCCGCAAGTTGTTCTTCACCACGGGCAACGGATTCGCCGACGGCATCGCTGGTGAGTTGGGAAGTCGGACGGGGACGTTGTCGGTCGTGAACTTGGTGACCGGGAAGGTACGGGTCAAGGCGCGGGGGCTCGCCATGCCGAACGGACTGGTGCGGCTGCCCGATCGGTCGTTCCTGGTGAGCCGCGATGTCGGGCTGCCGGGGCGCACGACGAGGATCGATCCGGCAGGGCGTCAGGCGACGTTCGCGCCGAGCGTCACGTCTACCAACGGCATGGCTGTCGACGTCCGGCGGCGGGTGGTCTACATCGTCTCCACGTTCAACGTCGCGAGTACGATCAGCGTGGTCGACCTCGACCACCCAGGTCGTAAGCCACGTGTGATCACGATGGCTGGCTTCGGGCCGGCCAATTCCGCCGATGAGATCGTGCTCGGTCGGGACGGCTACCTCTACGTCACGCTCAACGCTGCGGGCACGATCCTGCGGGTCGACCCGCGGTCCGGTGCCTCCTGCACGATCGCTAGAGGGCTGCCGTTCTCCTCCTCGTTGCGGTTCGGTGCGGGACGGGGTTGGGACCGCGAATCCCTCTATGTCACGAGTTTTCTCGGGACCGTCACCCGGCTGCATCCCTAAGGAGGTCCGGCCCGTGCGGAGGGGCCTTGGTGTGGCCTGTCCTTGCCGCAAACTAGAACGTGTTCTAGATTGCGGGGTATGACTCAAGACAAGTATCGCGTCGTCGTCTGGTCCACCGGGACGATCGGACGCCACGCCATCGCCGGGATCGACGCCCACCCCGACATGGAGCTCGTGGGGGTGTGGGTCTCCAACCCCGACAAGGACGGCAAGGACGCCGGCGTCCTGGCCGATCTGGGTCGCGACCTCGGGATCCTCGCGACCACCGACCGGGACGCGCTGATCGCGCTGAAGCCGGACGCGATCGTGCACACCGCGATGGCCGATGACCGGGTCTTCGAGTGCATCGAGGACCTGATCTCGTTCGTCGAGGCCGGCATCAACGTCACCTCCAGCGGCCCGGTGCTGCTGCAGTGGCCCGAGCAGATCCTGCCCCCGGAGTTCATCGCGCGCATCGAGGACGCCTGCGCCGCGGGCAACGCCTCCATGCACATCAACGGCATCGACCCGGGGTTCGCCAACGACGTACTCCCGCTGGCCATGACCAGCCTGAGCCAACGTATCGACGAGGTGCGGGTCTCGGAGATCGCCGACTATTCGACCTACTACCAGCCGGTGGTGATGAGTGAACTGTTCGGCTTCGGCAAGCCGATGGACTTCAAGGCCATGCTGTGGGAGCCCGGCATCCTGACCATGGCCTGGGGCAGTGTGGTGCGTCAGATCGCCGCCGGTCTCGATGTCACCCTGGATGAGCCCCTCACCGAGGAGGTCGACCGGCAGGCCGCGACCGAGGACATCGAGTCCGTCTCCGGCAACATCGAGGCCGGCACC
This sequence comes from Nocardioides salsibiostraticola, assembly GCF_054783655.1. Taxonomy (NCBI): domain Bacteria; kingdom Bacillati; phylum Actinomycetota; class Actinomycetes; order Propionibacteriales; family Nocardioidaceae; genus Nocardioides; species Nocardioides salsibiostraticola. Next base: position 104,318 of record NZ_BAAGQD010000025.1, read on the forward strand.
ATGGGCGCGGTCCGCTTCCAGGTGATCGGCAAGGTCGATGGGGTTCCGCGCATCGTGCTCGAGCACGTCACTCGCACCAAGCCCGACCAGATGCCCGACTGGCCCCAACCCCCGATCGGGGACGGGTGCTACCGCGTGGAGATCACCGGCGAGCCGATGATGAAGGTCGACTTCACCCACCACGGCGAGTTCGGGGACCACAACGTCTCGGGGATGATCACCACCGCCCAGCGGATCATCAACGCGCTGCCCGCCGTCGTGGCCGCCGCCCCCGGGATCGTTCGGGCCAAGGATCTGCCGTTGATCACCGGTCGGGGCCTGGTCACGGGAACCGGGGCCAGCGCGTGAATATCCTGGATCGCTTCACCCTCACCGATCAGGTCGCCGTTGTTACCGGCGCGGGCCGTGGGATCGGTGCTGCCACCGCTGTCGCGTTCGCTCAGGCCGGCGCCGACGTCTGTATCTCCTCGCGTACCGAGTCCCAACTCGACAAGGTCGCCGACGCGATCCGCGCCACCGGACGTAGGGCTCTGGTCATCCCCGCCGACCTCTCGGACACCGACGCGGTGGCCGGCCTGGCGCAAGCGGCGTACGACGAGTTCGGTCGCCTCGACACGGTCGTGAACAACGTCGGGGGGACGATCCCCAACGAGTTCATGAAGACGACCGTGGCCTACCTCGAGGAGTCCTTCCACTTCAACGTCTCCACCGCCCACGCGCTGAGCCTGGCGGCGGTCCCGTTGATGCTGGCTGGTGGCGAGGCCGACACCGCGCAGAAGTCGATCGTCAACATCTCCTCGATGATGGGGCGCGCCTCGGGTCGCGGCTATCTGGCCTACGGCACCGCGAAGGCGGCGCTCGCGCACTGGGCCCGCCTGGCGGCCACCGACCTCTCGCCCCGTATCCGGGTCAACGGCATCTTCGTCGGCTCGGTGATGACCAGCGCCCTGGAGTTCGTCGCCGGTGTCCCCGAGATGATGGATCAGATGGAGACCAAGACCCCGCTGGGTCGGGTGGGGGAGGCCGAGGACATCGCGGCCGCCGCGCTGTACCTCAGCTCGAAGGCGGGGCAGTACGTCACCGGGAAGATCCTCGAGGTCGACGGCGGCATCCAACAACCCAACCTCGATCTGAACCTGCCTGACGTGTCGATCTGACGCGCGTCTAGCCTCGGCTGATGAGCACCCACAACCGCAACAATCCCGGGGTCAGCACGGCTCGGGCGATCTCGCCCGACTCCGGCGAGCACTGGACGGCCGAGGGCGCCTGGAAGGTGGCCGAGGGGATCTACCGGATCCCGCTGCCGCTGCCTATGGACGGGCTGCGTGCGATCAACGTCTACGTCATCGAGACACCCGTTGGTCTGACCCTTGTGGATGGGGGATGGGCCATTCCCGAGGCGCGGGAACTGCTGGACCGCTGCCTGCGCCAGATCGGATCCGGGTTCGGTGACATCCGCCGGTTCCTGGTGACCCATGTGCACCGTGACCACTACACGATGGCTCGGGTGCTGGGCAGTGAACTCGGCATCGATGTGACGCTCGGCGTCGAGGAGAAAGACGCCCTCGACCTGCTGAACAATGTCGATGACCTGACCGAGAACCCTTTCGCGACCGTGTTGCGCTCGGCCGGCGCCCACGAGATCGCCGAGGCGTGGATCGCGGGCGGTAAGGACGACGAACGACCCGACCCAGCCATGTGGGCCTACCCGGGCACCTGGCTGGAGGGCGATCAGCAGATCACCGTCGGCTCCCGCACCATTGACGCGGTGCACACCCCTGGTCACACGCCCGGGCACTACGTCTTCGCCGATCAGGCCGCCTCGCTGCTCTTCGCCGGAGATCACGTGCTGCCGACGATCACTCCCTCGATCGGGTTCACCGTCCCGGAGACCGATCAGCCGTTGGGCCATTTCATGGCCTCGCTCACCAAGGTGCGGTCGCTGCCCGACCTCCAGATCCTGCCCGCGCACGGCCCGGTCTCGCCGTCCTCCCACGCCCGCGTCGACGAACTCCTGGCCTTCCACGAAACCCGGCTCGACCAGTGCCTGGCGGCCCTGGTCAGTTCTGACTCCTCTGCAGCCGGTGGGAAAACGGCGTACGACGTCGCCGGTCACCTCGGCTGGACCCGCCACGAACACGCCTTCGACACCCTGGACCTCTTCAGCGCCGGGATGGCCAGCATGGAGACCAAGGCCCACCTCGAGCTTCTCGTGGCCCGGGGTCAAGCCACCCGCAGCACTCCCTCCGATGACCCCGACAACCAACCGGGCCTCACCTACACCCTCCTCCCCTGAGAGTCTCCACGAAGTTCGCCAAATGGCCCCGCGAGGTTCGTGAAATGGGGACGTGCCCGGTGGCGTTCCCCATCTGGCGAACTTCGGCGCCCCATCTGGCGAACTTCGTGGTCAGGGGTGGCGCATGGGGAGGTGCGGGATGTCATCCTCGATGAACTCCGGGCCGTCGGGGGTGAAGCCGTGGGTGGCGTACCAGCCGGCCAGGGGTGTTTGGGCGTCGAGCACGATCGGCCGGTCGGTCAGTTCGGGGAGTACGGCGGCCATCAGGTCGTCCGCCAGCCCACGACCGCGTACGCCGCACGCGAGCGCCACCCGCCCGATCCGCCAGCAGTCGCCGTCGTCGAGGACGCGCAGGGTGCCGACGACCTCACCGTCCTGGTGCAGCACCGCGTGGAGGGTTTCGGGTTCGGTGTCCCGGCCGTCGAGGTCCGAGTAGGGGCACCCCTGCTCGACCACGAACACGTCCTGGCGCAACTGCCACACGTCGTGGGCGTCGACCGGAGAGAGCTCGGTGAACCTCCGCAGACGGACGCTCATCGCAGGAACTCCAACGTATGCCGCCAGGCGCGGCGGGCTTCGGGGATGGCGGGGAGCAGTGGGAAGACGTGGAGCAGCCCTTCTGCCTCCAGATACGTCAGCTCCCACGTCGACGCCGCGGCCCGGTCGACCAGCATCCGGCACCCGGGCACGAGCAGGTCGCGGGTGCCGCAGAACAGTTGAGTCGGCGGCAGATCGTTCAGGTCCCCGAAGACGGGGGAGACCTCCGGCCGTCCGGCGTCGTCGTCCCCGGCCCACCACCCGGCGTAGGCGTCCATCTTGCCCACGAACAACCAGGGGTCCCACTCGTCGAGCGTGTAGGTCTCCGGAGTGCTGGTGGTCAGATCCACCCAGGGGGCGAACATCAACATCTGACTGGGCTGCGGACCACCCCGGTCGCGAACCGTCTGCGCCACCGCCAGGGCGATGCCGCCGCCGGCGGAGTCTCCGGCCAGGACGACCCGGCCCTGTGCGGACCACTTGGCCACGTCTTCCGCGATCGCGTCGTGGGAGGCACGCCACGTGTGGGTCGGCGTCAGCGGGTAGTCGGGCATCACGATCCGGGCGTTCAGCGCCTTGGCCAGGCGTACGGCGTACCGCACGTGGAAGGGGTCGATCGGCGACACAAAGCCACCGCCGTGCACGTAGTAGAGCGTGCAGTCGGGGATTCCGCGCCGCGGCGTGATGACGTGGGCGACGAAGTCACCCTCGGGGCCGGTCAGGGTCTGGGCCGCCACGGTGTAGTCGCGGTCGAAACGCGGCACCAGGGTTGAGGGAACTCGGGGTTCGAGTCCGCTCTGGCAGGCCTCGAGGCGTGCGCGCTCCGGCCCGGTGTCCGCGGGATCATCGAGATCGCGGGAGCCCTTGACACGCGGTAGGGCCCAGACCAGGAACGAATGACGCAGGCTCGGCATGGTCGGAGCCTTCCATATCGGTGCGGGATCACTCCCAGGGTGGACGCATTCGCTGCCGGCGGACCTGCCAGGTGAGCCACAGGGTGATGCTGATCAGGGTCAGGAGCAGCAGCAACGAGACCTGGACCATCGACAACCCGACGGCGTCGGTCGCCCGGTCGATCAGGCTGTCGGTCGAGGAGGAGTCATCGGCTTCCGGGTCGTCGGTGGCTCCCGGCTCGGCGTCGGTCGTCTGTCCCGTCAGCGGGGCGAGATCGAGTTCGCCGGCCTGGAGGATCCGCCCCAGCGCCCGGCCCAGGGCGGGTGAGGTGGTCAGCCCCCACCGCACGACGGAGCCGACCTCAGGCTCCTCGCGGGTCGGTTCGAACCACACCACGGCCTTGATCTGTGGGCGAGCCCGGGCCGCGGACAGGACCCGCCGGAGCCAGGAACCCTTCACAGCCCGCTCGGTGGGTCCACCGGCCTCGGCGGCCTGCGCGCTGTACGCCGCACCGGTCAGCAGCAACATCGGCTTCTCCCGGTCCACGGCGTACCGCTCGTAGAAGCCGGGCCTCGACATGGCCGGATACTCGAACTCGTCCTCTAGTCGTTCCTGCAACTCGGTCGCGTTCGCGATCGTGTTCGTGGTGGTGCTTGTGTCGGTGCCGATATCGGGGGAGTCCTCGGCGCCGTACCTGAGCATCGTCAGGCCGACCCAGTCCACCGCTTCCACGCCGGGGAAGTAGGGGCCGTACGGGTCGTCCCGCACATCGAGGCGGCCGTTCCCGTTGGTGTCGAGCAGCGCCCGGTCGGTCGCGGAGAGCGCGCCGTCGAGGACCGTGCCTCGCACGGGATCGGTGATCGACCCCCCGAACGGATAGCCACCGCCGTACGCCGGCACCCAGGCCGTCGCCGCGGACAGGGCGAGGGTGTGGACGACGTCGGCGAAGACGACGAACGCATCGACGTACGCCGTGGGTTGCTGCCCGTAGGAGGTCCAACTCGCGTTCATCTCCGGGGCGAAGCGGATCAGGAACGCGGTCCCCAGGTCGCGGGTCAGATCGTTGAGCGCCTCCACCACATCCCGGGCGTCGTCGGGGGTCAACTGGTCCAGGCCCACCGATGGCTCCAGGCTCAACACCGCCACCGCGCCCTGGGTCCGCGCCTGGGCTGCGAGGTCGCTCAGGGCACTCGTCGAGGTCGCGGTGAGGGGATAGTCGACCGACCGCGCGAGAAGCGAGACGTTGGAGCCGAGCCGCTGGGTGTAGAGGTCGGCGTCGTCGTCATCCCAGTCCAGATCGGCCCCGAACCAGGACGAGCCGGGGGCGGGGGCCGGGAAGTCGTTCGCGGCGTACGTCGGGGCGATGCCGAGCCCGGCGAGCGACAACGCGAGCAGGATCGCGAGCCCGATGGGCATTCGCGTCGTCAGGGCAGGCGTGCGCGGTCGCGCAAGGCGCGATCCACGGCGGAGGTCTCGGGTGCTGGTCATCTCGGTACCCATCATCCCCATGATCTCCCCTCACCTGGCAACCCGTGGTTGATACTAAAAATCTCGGGGTAGGACCTGTCACACACCCGGCTCGGTCGGTGTCTTGATGGAGAACCCAACTGCTCGTCGCCCGATACGCGGGCGCGACAAGGTTCTGCGCTTCCTGGTCGGCATCCGCTCGGGTCTGGACAGCGGGACGTCGTGGGGGAGTTGGACACGGTGGCCACGGTGTCGATCATCGATGGTCTGGTCTGCCACCTCTGTCTGGTACTCAACCCGGACAAGCTGAGCAGGATGGCCGACCCGGTGGAGCTGTGTCGCTGAGGTGCGGCCGGGGCGGTGGTGAGAGAGCAACCTACTGGCCGGTCGATTCGGTTGCCGGCGCACCGCCGGCCCGGGGTGGCGGTGAGAGAACAACCGACTGATCGGGGGAAACGGTTGCTAGCTCACCGGGGCCCGCCGCAGCGCGGGACGCTCGCCCACCGCCAGCGTGACCGAACCGAACAGTTGCCGCCAGCGGTTCCCGAACTCCGGCGCTGGGCCGGCGTACCCCTGTTGGACCAGGGCGCGGTGGACATCGAGCGCCACCTGTTGTGGGCGGCCGACGGTTTCGTGGGTGACTTGGACGTAGGCGTAGTCCTCTCGGCGGAGTACGGCGTACCGGTCGATATCGCTGATGTACTGCCGGCGATCAACTTGGTGCTGGGAGCCTTCGTACTCAATGACCGTGCGCCACGGTCGCAGGAGAAGATCCGCGATGACGACCCGAGGATCTTCGAGAGGAACTCTCACGTTCACTTCGGGAACCGGGAGACCCGCGAACGTCACGATGGCCCGCGTATCCGACTCCGGGAAGGACCGGGACTCCCCGCTCAGGTACGGCAATATCCAGATCGCCTCGTCGGCGCCGGGTCGCCACAGGTTCGCCAACGCATAGGCCTCAATCGTGGCGGGGTCGCAGAGTCCCTTCCCCATTAGCCAGTCCCCGACCTTGATCGCGTCGATGACCCGGGCCAAGGCGCAGTACGCCAGAAAAGCGGCGAAGGGGCTGACTGACCGCTCGTCGCAGGGAGGCATGACCTTCGTCCGGTGCACGAAGATGTCGTCCAGGGCCAGGTGATGGTCACGAGCCACCACGAAGCGCATCGGAAATCTGGGCCCGAAGCTCAACCCGGCGTCCTGCAGACGAGTGATGCCGGTCAGCCGCGCATCGGCAGGGAGGGCCAACCGGGCCGCCTCGATGTGCTGACTGTGGGTGAGGGAGGCATCGGCCAGGGCCCACACACGGGGATGGATGCGTCGGAAGCGTCGGCCCTGAAGCATGCGAGATGTGACTCCGGCGGAGTGTGCCTGAGCTTTGGTAAAGGGCCCATGGACTAGCTCGGGTGGAATCGGTTGCATCCCCCGATCCGATCTCAGATGCGGCGAATCGAGTCGAGCAGAACCCAACAACTGTGCAGAACACGTCCGCCCAAACTGGCTGTGGCAACTTCACGGGTCGGTGGCCCCACTCGGCTGGGCTCGGGGGGAGCGGTGAGTACGCAACCGAGGTCGAGGCATGGAGGGTTGCTAACTCACCGCCGCCCGGGCTGCCGTGGGTCGGCGGTGAGTGGGGTACCGGATCTGGAAGCGGGATGGTTGCTAACTCACCGCCACCCCGGGCCACCCCAGCGGCCGACGGAGCCACAGGTAGACTCCGCAGCACATGACAGGGGAGCACCCATCGCGGTGCTGAGAGTGCGGATCCGCCGCAGACCCTAAGAACCTGCTCCGGTTAAGACCGGCGAAGGGAGTCGGAGATGAAGAACCCTGCCCGCAAGAAGTCGACCCTGGTGGCGCTCGCGTGCACCGCTGTACTGGCCACCTCGGCCTGCTCGGTCGTTGGTGCTGCTGACGAGGAAGAGGCCAGCGGCGAAGTCGTGCTGCTGACCCACGACTCGTTCGTACTGTCCGACGAGCTGCGCACCCGGTTCGAGGAGGAGTCGGGACTGAAGCTGGTCACCCGCTCCAACGGGGACGGCGGCGAGTTGACCAACAAGTTGGTGCTGTCGAAGGCCAACCCCCAGGGCGATGTCGCCTTCGGGGTCGACAACGCTTTCGGCAGCCGCGCGCTGACCGAGGGCGTCTTCGCGCCGTACGACGCCACCCTCCCCGACGGTGCCGAGCAGTACGTTCTGCCCGGCGACGACGCGACCATGGCCCCGGTCGACACCGGCGGGGTCTGCGTCAACGTCGACGAGACCTGGTTCGCCGAGCGCGACCTGGCCGCCCCCACGTCCCTCGACGACCTGACCGACCCGGCGTACGAGAACCTGTTCGTCACCCCCGGAGCGGCCACCAGCTCCCCGGGGCTGGCCTTCCTGCTCGCCACGATCGGTGAGTTCGGCGACGACTGGCCGACCTACTGGTCGGACCTGATGGACAACGGCGCCAAGATCACCAACGGCTGGTCGGACGCCTACCAGGTCGACTTCACCCAGGGCGGCGGCGGCGGCGACCGTCCGATCGTCCTGTCCTACGACTCCTCGCCGGCGTTCACCATCGCCGAGGACGGCACCTCGACGACCAGCGCGTTGCTCGACACCTGTTTCCGTCAGGTCGAGTACGCCGGTGTCCTGGACGGAGCCGACAACGCGGAAGGCGGTCAGAAGCTGATCGAGTTCCTGCTCAGCGACGACGTCCAGGCCGCACTGCCGGAGTCGATGTACGTCTTCCCCGTGGTCGACGGCGTCGAGCTGCCGACCGAGTGGGCCGAGTTCGCCACCCGCGCCGAGGACCCGGTCGCGGTCGACCCGGCCGAGATCGACGCGAACCGCGACGACTGGCTGCGCGAGTGGAGCGACGTCACGTCCTCCTGACGGGACCGATCACCCGATGACCGGCCGCCGGAGAATCGCATCCCTGATCGGACTGGCCCTGCTGCCGGTCGCGGTGTTGGGGGTGTTCTTCGTGCTGCCGGTCACCGGGATGGTCGGACGGGGGTTCTTCCCCGACGACCGGTTCGAGCCCGGCGCGGTGCTCGACGTCCTCACCCGCGACCGCACCGTCCGGGTGCTGTGGTTCACCCTCTGGTCGGCCTCGTTGGGTACGGCGATCGCGGTGGCGGTCGGCGTACCCGCGGCGTACACGCTCCACCGTCTGGCCTTCCCGCTGAGACGACTGGTGCGCGGTGCGCTGCTGGTGCCGTTCGTCCTCCCCACGGTCGTCGTGGGGGTCGCGTTCCGGCAACTGATCGGGGAGGCCGGTCCGCTGGGTTTCCTGGATCTCGATGGCACCCCGGTGGCCATCGTGGCCGGACTGGTCTTCTTCAACGCAGCCGTGGTGATCCGCACGGTCGGCGCGACCTGGGAGACCCTCGATCCCCGTCCTGGCCAGGCGGCGGCCTCCCTGGGCGCCACCCCCGGCCAGGTGTTCCGCACCGTCACCCTGCCCGCCCTGCGGCCCGCGATCGTGTCCTCGGCCAGCGTGGTCTTCCTCTTCTGTGCGACCGCCTTCGGCATCGTGCTGACCCTCGGCGGCACCCGTTACTCCTCGGTGGAGACCGAGATCTACTTCCTCACCACCGACCTGCTCGACCTCCCCGCCGCGGCGGCGTTGAGCATCGTGCAACTCGTCGCGGTGGTTGCCCTCCTCGCCCTGGCCGCTCGCCTGCGCCGGGTTGCCGACCCCACCGTGAGCCGAGCCCTGACCCGGCCCGTACCCGTACGCCGCCGCGATCTCCCCCAGGTCGCGCTCACTCTCACGCTGCTCGCCTTCGTCGCCGCTCCTATCGCCACCCTGGTCGCGGGATCCCTGCAGACTCCGACCGGATGGAGCCTGGCGAACTACCGCGCACTGACCACCCCGGGGGTCAACCAGGCGCTGGCCGCACCGGCCACCGAGGCACTGGTCACCTCGCTGCGGACCGCCGTCGACGCGATGTGGCTCTCGCTCCTGCTCGGTCTGCTCGTCTCGATCGTGGTGACACGGCGGTCGCGCAGCGCCGCAGAGCGACGGACCCGGGCACTCCTGGACGGGTTCTTCATGCTGCCCTTGGGCGTCTCCGCGGTCACCCTGGGCTTCGGGTTCCTCATCACCCTCGACTCCGGCGTCCTCGACCTGCGTGACTCCCGGGCCCTGGTCCCGATCGCTCAGGCGCTCGTCGCCCTCCCGTTGGTGGTCCGCACGCTCGTGCCGGTCCTGCACAGCATCGACGACCGGCAACGCCAGGCCGCCGCCTCGCTGGGTGCCGGACCCTTACGGACCCTCGCGACCGTGGACCTGCCGGTGCTGTGGAAACCGCTTCTGGCCGCCGCCGGGTTCGCGTTCGCCGTCTCATTGGGGGAGTTCGGGGCCACCTCGTTCCTCGCCCGCGACGACGCCGTCACCCTGCCGTTGGTGATCTTCCGGTTGATCGGGCACCCGGGGGCGCAGAACTACGGGATGGCGTTGGCGGCCTCGGTCGTGCTGGCCGCAGTCACCGCGACCGTCATGCTGGCCGTCGAACGGCTACGAGTGCCGACGATGGGAGGTTGGTGATGCTGCGCGTCGACGACGTCACGGTCGCCTACGACGGGACCCCTGCGGTCCAGGGCGCCCACCTGGTGACCCCGGCCGGGAGCGTCACCGCCATCCTGGGGCCGTCGGGCTGCGGCAAGTCGACCCTCCTGCGCGCAGTGGCCGGTCTAGAACCCCTCCAGCACGGCACGATCGCGTGGGACGGCGAGGACCTCGCCCCGGTCGCCACCCACAAACGTGGGTTCGCGCTGATGTTCCAGGACGGGCAACTCTTCGGACACCTCACCGTCGCGCGCAACGTGGGATACGCCCTACGAATCCGAGGGCGGCGCAGGGCCGCGGTCGCCGAGAAGGTCACCGAACTGCTCGCCCTCGTCGGGTTGGAGGGGTACGCCGACCGCCTCCCCGGCACCCTGTCCGGCGGCGAGCGGCAACGGGTCGCCCTGGCTCGCTCGCTTGCAGCCGACCCCCGACTCCTCCTGCTCGACGAACCCCTCTCCGCCCTGGACTCGGGGTTGCGGGTCCGCCTGGCCGGAGACCTCCGCGAGATCCTCCGTCGCGCCGGCACCACCACCCTGCTGGTCACCCACGACCACGAGGAGGCCTTCGCGATCGCCGACCACCTGGTCGTGATGCGCGAGGGCAGAATCGTGCAACAGGGCCCGATCGCCGACGTGTGGGCCGCCCCGGTCGATGCGGAGACCGCCCTGTTCCTCGGCTACTCCCGCGTCGTCACCGACCGTACGGCGAGCCTGCTGTTGGGCGCGCAGGTGCCGGTGGGCCCCGAGCAGCCCGACCTGGCCCTGCGGCGTTCGGCCCTCGAGGTGGACGCCCGGGGGACGCTCGCGGGCGTCGTACTCGCCGCCCGGTCCACACCCGACCAGACGCGACTGGTGGTCGCGCTGCGGGTAGCGGGTGAGCTGGAGGAGGTCGACGCGGTCGCAGCGCCGGGGACGCCGGTAGTGGTCGGCGACGAGGTGGGGTTGCGCTTCGAGCCGGCAAGATCGGCCCGGGTCGGCTCGGCGGTGCCGGCCACGGACTGACCGATAGTGGGCGAGGTCATGACCTCGCTGTGTTTCCGATATCAGGACGCGTCCCTACTATGGGGCCCATGTATCGCCGCGCCTACACCGTGCTCATCGGCACGGCTCTGATCATGGGCGCCACGGCGATCACCCTCGCGGTCTGGAAGGACAAGAGCCTCGCTGACCCCGACGGGTTCCTCGGTCCGGCGTGGGTGCGCCTGCCGATGCTCCTGGCAGGAGCCTTCCTGGTGGACCTCCTGCCGCGAACCCTGTGGCAGTCGAAGTTCAAGGTCCCGGCGATGAAGTCGGTCTTCATGGAGCGCATCCACTCCCACTGGACCCGAGACCGAGTCACCCTGGTCGTCCTGGGGATCGCCTGCTTCTACATCACCTACGTGAGCTATCGGAACATCAAGTCGTTCCTGCCGTTCATCATCCAGACGAAGTACGACCGCGAACTCCACCTGGTCGACCGCGTGCTGATGTTCGGTAACGACCCCTCCGACATCCTGCACGCCGTCCTGGGCACGGGATTCATCGCTTTCTTCCTCTCCTACATCTACCTCTGGTTCCTCCCCCTGGTGCCGCTGGCCCTGACCGCCTGGCTGGTCTGGTCCCGCAACCTGTCCTTCGGCTACTGGTTCGCCACCTCCCAATGCATCGCGTGGAGCCTGGGCACCCTGTCCTACTACATGCTGCCGACACTGGGTCCCGGATTCGAATACGTCTCCAAGTACGCCGACCTGCCCAACACCCCCACCGGCAAGTTGATGGACGGATTGGCGAACGGGCGCAACCAAGTCGTCAACGGCGGCGTCGAAGGGGTGGTGCAGTCTGTCGCGGGCTTCGCGAGCCTGCACACGGCCATCACGTTGCTGGTCGCCCTGATGGTGCACTTCACCCTGCGGAACCGCGTCCTGAAGATCGTCTTCTGGGTGAACTTCGCGATCACCATCGTCGCGACGCTCTACTTCGGTTGGCACTACATCGCCGACGACGTCGCAGGGGTCCTCATCGCCCTGCTGGCCTTCTACCTCGGGGGCATCGCCAGTGGTCAGAAGTTCGAACGGCACAGCCTGCAGTCGCACCCGACCACGACGACCTCGGCGATCCCGGTCGAGTCCCGCGAATCTGCCTGACCTCAGCGGAATAACCCTTCGGGGTGGTGCGTGCCGTTAGCCGGGACGTGGCCTCGGCCATCCCGGTAGCGTGGCCTCATGGCCACCGACACCTCCGCTCCCGAGTCCGCCGCGTCCTCCGACTCGCCCCAGTCTGATTCCATGCAGTCTGATTCCATGCAGTCTGAAACCACTCGGCCCGAACCCACCGAAGCGGCGTCGGCGTACTCGCAGCCGTCGATCGACGTCCCGGCCCTCGTCGCGACCCTGGACGGCAAGTACGCCGAGGTCCGCAACCTGGTCCGGCGCAACATGGTCGAGACGGCCGGTGTGCTGGAGGACGCCGAGACGATGACGCGCGACGAGTTCCGCGAGCGGGTCAAGGAGATCGTGGTCGAGATGGCCGCCACCGGCCAGACCGGCATGGGTTTCCCCGAGGAACTCGGTGGTGGGGGAGACATCGGCGCCTCGGTGGCCTCCTTCGAGACCCTCGCCTACGGCGACCTGTCGGTCCTGGTCAAGGTCGGGGTCCAGTTCGGGCTCTTCGGCGGTGCGATCTTGCAACTGGGCACCGAGCGCCACCACCAGGAGTACCTCCCGGCGACGATCACCGGCGAGGTCATGGGGTGCTTCGCCATGTCCGAGACCGGGCACGGCAGCAACGTCCAGGCGCTCGGCACGGTCGCGACCTACGACGTGGCGACCGAGGAGTTCGTGATCGAGACCCGCGGGGAGCTGGCCAACAAGGACTACATCGGCAACGCGGCCAAGCACGCCGAGCTGGCGGTCGTCTTCGCCCAGCTCTACGTCGCCGGCGAGAACCAGGGCGTTCACGCGTTCGTCGTCCGCGTCCGCGAGAACGGCAAGGTCTGTGACGGCGTACGCATCGAGGACGACGGCCTGAAGATGGGCCTCAACGGCGTCGACAACGGAAAGATCTGGTTCGACAACGTCCGCGTTCCCCGTAAGGACCTGCTCAACCAGTTCGCGGACGTCAGCGCCAGCGGCGTCTACACCAGCGACATCGAGAACCCGAACCGCCGTTTCTTCACCATGCTCGGGACCCTGGTCCAGGGCCGGGTCTCGGTCGGCGGCGCCGGGATCAGCGCCTCCAAGGTGGCGCTGACGATCGCCATCAAGTACGCCGAGCACCGCCGCCAGTTCGACGGCACCGGTGACAACGTCGAGGAACTGCTCCTCGACTACGGGGTGCACCAGAAGCGACTCCTGCCGCTGCTGGCCCGCACCTACGCCCTGCACTTCGCCCAGGAGGTGGTCGCCGGACAGCTGCACGACGTCTTCTCCGGGGTGACCGACGACGAGATGGCGCGACGCCAGCTCGAGTCGCGTGCCGCGGGCACCAAGGCGTTGGGCACCTGGCACGCCACCGCGACCATTCAGGAGTGCCGCGAGGCCTGCGGTGGTGCGGGCTACCTCGCCGTCAACCGGTTCGCCGCGCTCAAGGCCGACACCGACGTCTTCACCACCTTCGAGGGCGACAACCACGTCCTGCTGCAGCTGGTGGCCAAGGGGTTGCTGACCGACTACTCGAGCGACTTCGCCGACATGGACGAGTTCGCGATGGTGAAGTTCGTGGCGAGCCTGGCCGTCGAGACGGTCATCGAGAAGACCAACGTGCACAAGCTCCTCCAGCGGATCAAGGACGTGCTGCCCGGAGGCGATGACGGGTGGGACCAGGAAGCCGGTCTACTCGACTCCGAGTATCACCTCGCAATGCTGCGGTTCCGCGAGGAACACATGCTCAGCGGTGCGGCGCGCCGCCTCAAGCGCGGCGTCGACTCGGGGATGAACCCCGGCGACGTCTTCAGTCGGGTGCAGCCGCATGTGCTGGGCGCGGCCCGCGCCCACGTGGAGCGACTGGTGCTCGAGGCGTTCGTGAACAAGACCCGGGCGATGCCCGAGGGCGATCACAAGGTGGCCCTGAGCCTGCTGTGCGACCTCCACGCGCTGTCGACGGTCGAGGCCGACGCGGCGTGGTGGATGGAGCACGGGCGGCTGTCCTCCCCGCGCAGCAAGGCGATCAGTCGTGAGGTCCAGTCGCTGTGCCGCAAGGTGCGTCCGCTGGCCGAGGACCTGGTCGACGCCTTCGGTATCCCCACCGAACTGCTGCGCGCGCCCGACCTGATCGGATCCTGATGGCACGGACCCGGCTTCCCCGACTCGGGCTGGTGGGTTGGGCCGAGGACCCCCTGTGGGCGCCGATCTACGACTGGACCGTCGAGCACCCGGTGCTCGGAGGTGCTGCGTGGGCCCTGGGCATCCAGAGCAATCTGTTCCGGCTCTACCGTGCCGCCGCGGAGATCGCCCTGCAGCCGCCCGGGGCACGCGTGCTCGACGTACCGTGTGGGGGTGGGGTGGCGTTGCGTGGTCTGACCCCCGGTCAGGGTGTCGACTACGTCGCCGCCGACATCTCCCAGGCCATGCTCGAGCGTACGGCCGTGGCCGCGCGTCGGCGGGGTCTGAGCGACCAGGTCGACCCGCAGATCGCCGACGTCGAGGCGTTGCCGTACGACGACAACTCCTTCGATCTCGTGGTCTCCTTCACCGGGCTGCACTGTTTCCCCGACCCGGCTCGCGCGGTCATCGAGATGGTGCGTGTCCTCAAGCCTGGCGGCGTGATCAGCGGCAGCGCGATCCTCAACGACACGGGCCTGCGACACGAGCCGATGCGTCGGTTCGGGCGCTTGGGCAACCTGCTGGGCCCGGGATGCACCGGCCCCGAGATCACGGCCTGGCTGGCCGGTCAGGGCATCATCGAACCCACCCTCGAGCGCAGTGGGGCGATGGGTTACTTCCGCGGATCGAAGGGCTGAGGGTCGACTCGTTCAGATCAGCCCGCACATCAGTAGTGCGTCGTCGAGGTGCGACCCCAGTTCGGCGTCCTCGGGGTCGATGAGGACGTCGGCGAAGTCGATCCCGCTCGCGACAAGCGAGTCGTAGACGCACCCGCCCTGCTCCCGGGTCATGGCGACCGCCGAGACGGCCATCATCGAGGTGATGAAGCTGTTGCGGATCGACGCCGGCGGGCTGAGCTCGATGCTCTTCGCGGTGAACTTCCTCAGGGCGTCGTCATCCAGGCACGCGCGTAGCGCCGCGTTCGCCTCGGCGTAGGCCGATGGGTCGATCCCGTCGGGTGTCTCACCCCTGGCGAGAGCCCCGGTCTCCTCGGCGGTGAAACCCGCGTCCCGGAAGCCTTTGAGCAGGCAATCGGCATCCTGGTCACTCAGCACACCGAGGGCCACCGTGTCGTCGCGCAGCTGCTCATCCTCGGCGCTCAGCAAGGTCGTAGAGGACGTCTGGTCGGTGGACCCGAGGGAGTAGGCGGTCACGCCCAGGAAGAGCACGAGCCCCGCGAGGAGGAGCAGGGTGACGCGAAGGCGGGAACGGCGACTCTGAGGCATGGGCAGACCCTAGGTCGGTCCGCGGATCGGTGCGTCGAGTTATCCACAGGTGCGCTCAAGCAGGCCACTCAGGAGGCCGCTCAGGAGAGGCCGCAGAGCTCCACGGCGTCGTTCAGGGCGGTCTGCGTCGCGGGTGACAGGGTGGTGGTGGCCAGCTCCGACAACTTCACCCCGGCCTCGAGCACCGCGTCGAAGACGCACCCGGCCTGGTCCTCGGTGGTGCCCTCGGGGGCGGTGGCCATGAAGGAGGTGACGAACCCTTCCCGGGCCGCGTCGGTGTCATCCTCGGTGGCGTCGTCGATCAGTTCGTCGCGCTGGTCGTCGGGCAGGCAGTCGAGTGCGGTGACACTCGCCTCGCCGAACTCGCCGGGGTCCACGTCGTCGGGTGTGGTGCCCCGGCCGACCTCCTGCACATCCTCCAGCGAGATCCCCACGTCCTCGTACGCCGCAGCGAAGCACTCCGCGATCGAGGGCTCGACCTCGAGCTCCGCGGCGATGTCCTCGATCAACTCCTCCCGCGTGGGGTCGTTGCCACACCCGGCGACGCCCAGGCTCAAGGAGACGGCGAGGCCGACGGTGGCCAGCACGCGGGCATGAGAACGCATGTCTCGACCCTAGTGGTTCCCGTCCTCACGAAGTTCGCCGAATGGCCCCGCGAAGTTCGCCAGATGGGGCCTCGAAGTACGCCAAAAGGCCCCGCGAGGTCGGCGGGGTACGTCGGCACGGTCGGTGCCGCAACCCCGACGTACCTCGAAGGGCCAACGGGCGAACGGGATGGATCAGTGAGCGGAGGGGTTGTCCTTGGCCCGCTGGAAGGAGGCGTGGACCTCGGCCTCGGCGGCCTCACGGTCGACCCAGTCGGCGCCTTCGACGGATTTGTTGGGCTCGAGGTCCTTGTAGACCTCGAAGAAGTGCTGGATCTCCAGGCGGTCGAACTTCGACACGTCGTGAATGTCCTTCAGGTGGGCCTGACGCGGGTCCGAGGCGGGCACGCACAGGACCTTGTCGTCGCCACCGGCCTCGTCGGTCATCCGGAACATGCCGATCGCGCGGCACTTGATCAGGCAACCGGGGAAAGTCGGCTGACCGAGCAGGACCAGGGCGTCCAGCGGGTCGCCGTCCTGACCGAGGGTGTTCTCGATGTACCCGTAGTCGGAGGGGTACTGGGTCGAGGTGAAGAGCATGCGGTCCAGGCGCATACGCCCGCTCTCGTGGTCCACCTCGTACTTGTTGCGCTCGCCCTTGGGGATCTCCACGAGTACGTCGAACTCCAACACATCAGCCTCCGCGATCATCACAGTCAGACCACCCGGTCGGGGGTCACGTATGGGGAACGACCCATCACAGGCCGCACGCTAGTCTCCCGCATGCCGACTTGGCACGCGCAGCGGGAGGGAAATGTGAGAAGTTCGGTTAAATTTGCCGCCCGTCTCGTCGTCGTTCTCGCCCTCATCGTCGCCGGATTGGCGGTCTGGCGCTATGACTTGGCCGACGACCTGACCGACGACGCCCTGGAAGCGGTGTTCGGCCCCCGCGAGGTGGCGGTACCGGTCGAGCCGACCACGATCGCGCCACCTCCCGGTTTGAGCCTTCCTCCGCTGGTCCCCGCGGAGGAGGTGGCCGAGCCGATCCCCGCCCAGACGGTCGCGCTGAGCCGACGCGCCGTTCGGCGGGCGGTCGCCCCGCAGTTGGCCGACCCCGACCTGGGCGGTCACGTCCTGTCGGCGGTGGCGCCGATCGGGACCGACCCGGTCTACACCTCACGCACCGGTGCGGCAGCCGTGGCGATCCCGGCCTCCACCACCAAGGTCGTCACCAGTACGGCGGCTCTCCTGGCGCTCGGTCCCGACCACACCTTCGAGACGACCGTGGTCCCCGGCGCGGGGCGACGGATCGTCCTGGTCGGGGGAGGCGACCCGTTCCTGGCCTCCCAGCCGGCCGGCACAGACCCCGACGCTCCGTCGTACCCGATCCGCGCCGATGTGGTGACCCTGGCTCGAGAGACTGCGAAGGCTCTCCTGGCGCAGGGCCGCCGCCGGGTGGTGGTGACCTACGACGACTCGCTGTTCACCGGTCCGGAGGGCAGCCCCACGTGGGAGGAGGACTACATCCCCGACGGCGAGGTCTCCCGCATCGGATCCCTGTGGGTCGACGAGGGTCGTCCCGCGGAGGGCACCGGCCGCGTGGAGGACCCGCCGCTGACCGCGGCGACCGTCTTCAGCGGGGCGTTGAGCAATGCGGGGGTCGAGGTCGTCGGCGTACCCGAGCAGGGGTCTGCGCCCCAGGGCGAGGTGGCTGCGCTGGCGACGGTGTCCAGTCCGCCGGTGTCCCAGATCGTCGAACGGATCCTGGACGTCAGTGACAACGAGGCCGTCGAGGTACTGCTGCGCCACGTCGGGCTGGCGGTCAGCGGCGAGGGCAGCTTCGACGGTGGGCGGCAGGGCGTTCTGTCGCTGCTGGAGGAGCAGGGCGTCACGTTCGGATCGGCCGAGGTGCTGTACGACGGCAGTGGGCTCTCCCGACAGAACCGGCTCGCCCCGACGACCCTGATCGACGTACTCGCGCTCGGAACCCGTCCCGACCTCCCCCAGCTGCGGTCGGTGATCGCGGGACTCCCGGTCGCCGGGTTCACCGGATCGCTGACGGATCGTTTCTCCGAAGGCGACCCCGAGGGCCGGGGCCGGGTGCGGGCCAAGACCGGCACCCTCACCGCCGTGACGTCGCTGGCCGGAGTCGCCGCTGACCGGGACGGCAACCTGATGCTGTTCGCGTTGATGGCTGATCGGATCGCGAAGGTCGATGAGACCGATGCGCGCACCTCGTTGGACAACGCAGCAGCCGCCCTCGGGGCCTGTCGGTGTGGCTCCTGAGGTTGGTGGGGCTTGGGTGGTGCGCCAGTTTCACCGGCCGGCCGGTGAAACTCATGCTTGGACGACAAAACTTTCTCGTCCAAGGTCCAGTTTCACCGGCTAGCCGGTGAAACTCCCGCCAGCCGCCCGCCAGATAGGTTCGGGGACATGACTGCCTCACCCGACACCACTGCGTCGGACACCTCAGCCAACCCGGTCTCGATGGTCGACTGGGACCTCGCCGTACGCCTGGGCACGAAGTTGGCCGGCGACGGGCCCACGATCGGTCGGGACGAGGCCGACCAGGCGGTCGGCGAACTGCGCGACGACGCCAACCGGTCGACCGGGCTGGTGCGGGACTTCACCGGGCTGGTCGCCGCGAGCCACCAGGCGCCCGTGCTGGTCGTCGATCGGCCGGGCTGGCTGCAGGCGAACGCAGACGGCTTCAAGGTCGCGATCGCACCGATGGTCGACAAGTTGAGCGGCGAGAAGCCGCCCGGCGCAGTGGCCCAGGCCATCGGGTCCAAGGTCACCGGCGTCGAGGTCGGCGGACTGCTGGGGTTCCTGGCCGGCAAGGTGCTGGGTCAGTTCGACCCCTTCTACGAACCTGACGGCCGCTTGCTGCTCGTGGCCCCGAACATCGTCCAGGTCGAACGGGAACTCGACGTCGATCCCACCGACTTCCGGCTCTGGGTGTGCCTTCACGAGGAGACCCACCGGGTCCAGTTCACCGCGGTGCCCTGGATGCGCGATCACCTGTTCTCCGAGATCAAGGCCATCGCCGACACCGTCGAACCGACCAAGATGATGGACGACGGCCTGGCCCGACTCACCGAGGCGATCAAGGGCGGCGCCAAGGGCGGCAGTCTTGTCGACATGTTCAGCTCGCCGGAGCAGAAGGAGATCATGGACCGGGTCACCGGAATGATGTCGTTGCTCGAGGGTCACGCCGACGTGGTGATGGACGGGGTCGGGCCGACGGTCATCCCCAGCGTCGAGCAGATCCGCGGCAAGTTCAACCAGCGTCGCAAGGGGGTCGGGACCCTCGACCGGATCCTGCGTCGGCTCCTGGGACTCGAGGCAAAGATGGCGCAGTACCGCGACGGCGCAGCCTTCGTCCGCGCTGTCGTCGACAAGGTCGGCATGGAGGAGTTCAACGCCGTGTGGGCCGGTCCTGAGAACCTCCCGACCAAGTCCGAACTCGCCGACCACGACGCCTGGGTCGCCCGCGTCCTGGGATGAGCGCTCCGGGAACCGGGTTTCGAGGCTCCTCGCCTAGCGGCTCGTCACACCTCAAGCAGCGGTCTGGCTCCTCGCCTAGCGGCTCGTCACACCTCAACCAGCGGTTCGGAGTCACCACATGACTCTCGATCCTGCCGTTGCAGCGGTTCGCCTAGCCGTACGCCGCGCTCTCCCGGATCCGCCCGGACCGGTCCTCGTGGCCTGCTCGGGGGGCGCCGACTCACTGGCGCTGTTGGCCGCCACGATCTTCGAGACCCGACGCACCGGCCACATCACGATCGGGGTCGTCGTCGACCACGCTTTGCAGGACGGCAGCAGCGACCACACCCAACGTGTCGTCACTCAGATGGCCGGGCTGGGCGCTGACGAAACCGCCTCGATCCGCGTCCAGGTCGACACCGACACCCACGGGCTCGAGGCGGGGGCCCGTGAGGCGAGGTACGCCGCCCTGCGTCAGCTCGCCGACCACTTCGGGTCCACCACGGTGCTGCTCGGTCACACCCTGGACGACCAGGCCGAAACCGTTCTCCTCGGCCTGGCCCGCGGCTCGGGTGGTCGGTCGATCGCGGGGATGCGGCCGGGTTTCGACGTGTTCCTCCGGCCCCTTCTTGCCATCACCCGGGCCCAGACCGAGCAGGCCTGCCGTGCCGAGGACGTCGAGTGGTGGAACGACCCGCACAACGTCGACCCCCGCTTCCTGCGCAGCCGGGTCCGCCACACCGCACTGCCCACCCTCGAACGCGAGCTCGGACCAGGGGTCGCCGAGACCCTTGCCCGCACCGCCGAACAACTGCGCCCCGACATGGAGGCCCTCGACGACCTGGCTGCCGCCGTCTTCGTCGAGCACCACACCCCCGACGGCTTCGACGTACGCCGCTTGGCCGAGACGCCCCAGGCCCTGCGCACTCGCGTCCTGCGGTTGGCAGCGCTGGAAGCGGGCTCACCTGCTTCCGAGCTCTTCGCCGTGCACATCAACGCCCTCGAGGAACAGATCCACAACCGAACCCACCTGCCCAAACAGATCCAACTCCCGGGTCACGTGACGGCCTACCGGTCCGGACACCACCTCCGCTTCGACGGCCCCGCGCCGGCTGTGGGACGCTGACGACATGGATGCGGCCCACGTCGAAAATGACCTCGTGAACGTCCTCTTCACCGAGGCTCAGATCCAGGAGCGGATCGGGGAACTGGCCGCGGAGATCGAGAAGGACTATGAGGGGTACGACGTGATCATCGTCGGCATCCTGCGCGGCGCGGTCATGGTGATGGCCGACATGGCCCGTGCCTTCACCCGCCACATCGAGATGGACTGGATGGCGGTCTCCTCCTACGGGTCGGGCACCAAGTCCAGCGGAGTGGTGCGGATCCTCAAGGACCTCGACACCGACATCTCCAACAAGCACGTGATCATCGTCGACGAGATCATCGACACCGGGCTCACCTTGTCTTGGCTCACCGCGAACCTGACCTCGCGCAAACCGGCCAGCGTCCAGATCTGCACCCTGCTGCGCAAGCCCGAGGCCCAGCGGATGCCCGTGGACGTCAAGTACGTCGGCTGGGACATCCCCAACGAGTTCGTCGTCGGCTACGGCCTGGACTTCCGGGAGAAATACCGCAACCTGCGCGACATCGGGACGCTCGCCCCGCACGTCTACCGCTGACCGACAGGTGTTTCGCTGACCGACGGTAATTCAACAGGCATACTCGTGCTTCGCCGCGGCCCAGGCCGCATGAGGACGCGGAGTCGGGTGAGCCCCGCGCCATCTATGCCTGTCGAAGTACCGTCGCAGCCACCGCAATCGGTGTTTTCATCACCCGCCTGAGACACTGGTGGGTAGCCACATCCTCCGATAGTCCGAGAGAAGTCCGTGAAGCGCATTTTCAAGGGTCCGTGGGCCTGGATCGCCATTGCCGTCATCGGCGTCCTGCTCGCCCTGCAGTTCCTCGCGCCCGGTGGGGGCTTCGACGAGGTGCCCACCTCCAAGCTCGAGTCATACATCACCAAGGGCGAGGTCAAGGAGATCACCTTCATCGAAGGTGATGAGCAGAAGATCGAGGCGACCCTCGACGACGACGTCCGCAGTGAGGGCTCGGAGGTCACCTCCTACTACATCGACGGACAGCAGGAGCGACTCCTGGACCTCGTCGACCAGGCGGTCGCCGACGGGACCATCGAGGAGTCCAACTCCGAGAACCCGACGCCGAGCTTTCTCTCCTCGATCCTGATCACCCTGATCCCCATCGCCCTGATCATCTTGATCTTCGTCTTCTTGATGAACCAGATGCAGGGTGGCGGCGGCGGTCGTGGGGTGATGCAGTTCGGTAAGTCCAAGGCCAAGCTCATCACCAAGGACATGCCCAAGACCACGTTCGCCGACGTGGCCGGCTGCAACGAGGCCATCGAAGAGTTGGGCGAGGTCAAGGAGTTCCTCGCCGAACCGGCCAAGTTCCAGGCCGTCGGCGCCAAGATCCCCAAGGGTGTCCTTCTCTACGGGCCTCCGGGAACCGGTAAGACCCTGCTGGCCCGCGCCGTCGCCGGTGAGGCCGGCGTGCCGTTCTACTCCATCTCCGGATCCGACTTCGTCGAGATGTTCGTCGGCGTCGGCGCCAGCCGCGTGCGCGACCTGTTCGAGCAGGCCAAGGAGAACTCTCCGGCCATCATCTTCATCGACGAGATCGACGCCGTCGGTCGCCACCGCGGCGCCGGCATGGGCGGTGGCCACGACGAGCGCGAGCAGACCCTGAACCAGCTCCTCGTCGAGATGGACGGCTTCGACGTACGCGGCGGGGTCATCCTCATCGCGGCCACCAACCGACCCGACGTCCTCGACCCGGCACTGCTGCGTCCCGGTCGATTCGACCGTCAGATCGGCGTCGACGCACCCGACCTGGCCGGCCGCCACAAGGTCCTCGAGGTCCACTCCCGGGGCAAGCCGATGGCTGATGACATCGACCTGTTGTCGATCGCCCGTCGTACCCCCGGCTTCACCGGGGCCGACCTGGCCAACGTGCTCAACGAGGCCGCGCTGCTGACCGCGCGCAACAACGAGAAGTTGATCACCGACGACTCCATGGACGAGGCGATCGACCGCGTCATCGCCGGCCCGCAGCGTAGTTCGCGCCTGATGAGCGAGAAGGAGAAGCTCATCACCGCCTACCACGAGGGCGGTCACGCCCTGGTCGCTGCGGCGCTGCCCGGCACCGACCCGGTGCACAAGATCACGATCATGCCGCGCGGTCGCGCCCTGGGTTACACGATGGTGCTGCCCGACGAGGACAAGTACTCCCAGACCCGCAGCGAGATGCTCGACAAGCTCGCCTACATGCTGGGCGGACGGGCCGCGGAGGAGATGATCTTCCACGACCCCACCACCGGTGCTGGCAACGACATCGAGAAGGCCACCAGCCTGGCCCGCGCGATGGTCACGCAGTACGGCATGACCGAGCGCCTGGGCGCCATCAAACTCGGCGACTCGGGCGGCGAGCCCTTCATGGGCCGCGACATGGGACATGGTCGCGACTACTCCGAGGCGGTCGCCGCGATCGTGGACGAGGAGACGAAGAACTTCCTCACCGTCGCCCACCACGAGGCCTTCGAGATCCTCGAGGAGAACCGCGACGTCCTGGACGCCCTCGTGTTGGAACTCCTCGACAAGGAGACCCTCGACAAGGCCGAGATCAAGGAGATCTTCGAGGCCCTGCGGCTGCGGCCGAAGCGTCCGGCGTGGACCGGGTCGGACGAGCGGATCCCGTCCACCATCCCGCCGGTGGAGATCCCGCAGGAGATTCGGGACCGGGTTGCTGCGAACGGGGTCGCCCAGGAGTCCGCCGGGGAGGGTGCTGGAGCGATTCTGACGCCCCCCGGCTCGGGCGGCGACGTCCACGGCGGTACGCCGCTCAACGACTCGGCTGACAGGAACGACGGACCAGGTGACGGCACCGGCCGACACCGTTCGACCTGACCCCCAGAATCACAGGAGAGCGCCATCGCCGCCGACAAGATCTCCCTGGAGCCCACCCCAGCCAGCGGGGTGCCCGAGTTCGACTACGCGCGCGCCGAGGCGGCCGTCAGGGAACTCCTCTACGCCATCGGTGAGAACCCCGAGCGCGAAGGGCTGCTGGACACCCCGGCCCGGGTCGCCCGGGCGTACGCCGAGGTCACTTCCGGACTCCATCAGGAGCCGGCTGACGTCCTGACCACCACCTTCGACATCGGTCACGACGAGATGGTTCTGGTGCGCGACATCGAGTTGTGGTCGATGTGTGAGCACCACCTGGTGCCCTTCACCGGGGTGGCGCACGTCGGATACATCCCCGCCGAGAGCGGCAAGATCACCGGGCTGTCCAAGTTGGCCCGCCTGGTGGACGTCTACGCCAAGCGGCCCCAGGTCCAGGAGCGGTTGACGACCCAGATCGCCGACGCGCTGGTCGAGATCCTCGAGGCCCGCGGGGTCATCGTGGTCATCGAGGCCGAACACCTCTGTATGACGATGCGGGGGGTCCGCAAGGCCGGTGCCCGGACCATCACCTCCGCGGTTCGCGGCATCATGCACAGTGGCCCAACCCGGGCCGAGGCGATGTCGCTGATCAACCGCGGGCACTGATCGGATTAGAGTCGCCTCTCCAACCAGGAGAGGACGACCACGTTGCCTGAGAAGAAGCGTGAGAAACAACGCGTCCGACGACAGACGCGCCTGCGGGCGATGGACCTGACGGAGCTCGGTCGACACTTCGGCACCGACAAGGCCACCACGCACCACTACACCCAGCACTACCAGCGGCACTTCGCGCATCTGCGCGAGCACGAGTTCAACCTCCTCGAGATCGGTATCGGCGGCGCGAGGCGCGAAGGCAAGGGCGGGGCGTCTCTGCGGATGTGGTCGTGGTTCTTCGAGAAGGCCCAGATCGTCGGGCTCGACATCGAGGACAAGTCCTTCGTGGCCAAGAAGCGCATCCACATCTACCGGGGCGACCAGACCGATCCGGTGGTGCTGAACAAACTGCACGCCGAGCGGGGGCCCTTCCAGGTGATCATCGACGACGGCAGCCACCGCCCCGACCATGTGCGCGCGACGTTCGAGGTGCTCTTCCCGTTGCTGGCGCCCGACGGGATCTATGCGATCGAAGACACCCAGACGTCGTACTGGCCCGAGGCCGGCGGGAGTGAGGATCTCCACGACAGGTCCACGTCGATGAACCTCGTCAAGGACCTCCTCGACGGCCTGAACTACGAGGAGTACGTCGATGAGGACTATCAGCCGACGTACACCGATCAGCACGTCGTGGGCGTGTACGCCTACCACAACCTGGTGTTCATCCAGAAGGGTCGCAACGTCGAGGGGACCCGTCGGCGGCAGATCCTGCACCGTCGCTACGGCCCCTCGTGAGCATGCTCCCGGCATCGGTCTGGCACAGCCTGGAGACCGCGATGACCTCCGTGGAGTCACCCACCGTGCGCGTGCTCGTCCGGGGATCGGGTCGTCGGGTCGTGGGGGAACTCACCGCAGCGTTCGACGGGTCCGACGTGGCCCGGGTCGAGGTCGGTGGTGGCATCGAACGGCTGCACCGCCACCTGGTCCCCTCGGGCCCCTGCGACCTGATCGTGGACCTCGCAGGTGGGCCGCGGACCCATCGCCGCTTCGCCGAACTCCTGCTCCACCTGCGCATCGGCGGCACCCTGATCAGCCGGATACCTGACGATTCGCCCCTGATGGAGGTGGTCGCGGACCTCGTCTCCCTGAGGGACTCCGAGGACCTCGACCCGCCGATGACCCGACGCGACGACCGCAGCAACGCCGAACGGGACCGTCACGCGTTGGCCGCGAGCCTGGGTCCGGTACAGGTCGTGGACGGGTTCCTGCTCTGCACCTCCACCGTGGCCGCGGTCCCGATCGTCGCGGAAGCGGCTATGAACGACCTGCTGGAGCAGCGGCCGGAGATCGGCTCGGTCGTCGAGGTGGTTCCCGGCGGGGCCTGGGAGTCCCGGGCCACCCTGCGCCAGAGCCCCACCGGCACCCCCGCTGAGCTCCCCACGTCGTACGACGCCCCCGAACTCTCGCTGCGGGACTACCGCGACGTCCTCTGCTGGCCCCGCCAGGCGGCCGTCTCGGAAGTCGGCGTGGTCCTGCCGGAGAGCTTCCGTCACAACTTCCGACCCCGGTTGCGCAACGCCGCGTTCACCGAGTGGGCGCCTGGGTTCGTGTTGGCGCCGGAGTTCGAGACCCCACCGGTCGTGCTCGATGGCCCCTACTTCTACCTCGACAATCACGTTCGCGGCCACTTCGGGCATGCCCTGACCGAGCAGATCTCGCACCTCTGGGGATGGCGTCGGGCCAAGGCCGCGGAGCCCTCCCTGCGGGTTCTGGTGGGCGAGTGGAAGGGCCGCGAGCTCGGGGCCTGGGAGTGGGACCTCATGGCCGCGGCCGGCATCGACGAGGCCGACGTGGACGTCATCACGGTGCCCGTCCGCGTCGAGCGACTGATCGGAACCTCGCCGATGTTCGCCATGCCGGAAGTGCTGCACCCGCAGATCGAGGCGACCTACGCCGAACTCGGAGCAGCCCTCGCCGCGCAGGCTGCGGACCGGCCCTGGCCCACCAAGGTCTTCTGCTCCCGCCGCGTCGAGCGCAAACGGGCCTGCCACAACGCCGCCGAGGTCGAGGCCCTGTTCATCGAGGCGGGGTTCGAGGTGGTCTACCCCGAGGACCTGCCGCTGGCCGATCAGATCCGTCTGGTGCGTGAAGCCGAGGTGATCGGGGGGTTCGCCGGCAGCGGTATGTTCCAGATCGCCTTCGCCGGGGCACCCAAGCACGTGATCCTCATCGGCTCCGAGTCGTACGCCGCCACCAACGAGTACATGATCTCCTCCGTGGTCGGTCACCGACTCGACCTCGTGCACTGTCGCCCCGACGTGCCCGCGAAGGGGAAGTTCTCCGCCGCGGCCTACCAGTCCGACTTCACCTTCGACCATCAGCGTGAAGGCCGGTGGTTGGCCGATGTCCTCTCCGAGATCCCGAGTGCCTCATCGGACGAGCCGGGTCAGAGCCTGCCCGGTCGCGATGACCGCTAGCGTCGTCCCATGCTGGTGATGGGGGTCGTGAACGTCACGCCCGATTCGTTCTCCGACGGCGGTCGGTACGCCGACACCGCTTCGGCGGTCGAGCATGGCCGCCGGCTGTTGGCCGATGGTGCCGACATCCTGGACATCGGTGGTGAATCGACCCGTCCCGGAGCGACGCGCCCGCTGATCGGCGAGGAGACCGGCCGGGTCGTTCCCGTGATCGCGGCGTTGGCTGAGCAGGGTGCGACGGTCTCGGTGGACACGATGCGCTCCGAGGTGGCCCGGGCCGCGATCCGAGCGGGCGCCCGCATGGTCAACGACGTCTCGGGCGGACTGGCCGATCCCGCCATCCTGGACGTGGTGGCCGACTCGGAGACGACGTACGTCGCGATGCATTGGCGGGGCCACTCCGACCGGATGGCCGACCTGGCGTCGTACGACGGACCCGGCGGTGTGGTGGCCGCGGTCCGGACCGAGCTGGCCGACCGGGTGGCCGCGATCCGGGCCGCCGGCATCCCCGACGAACGCATCGTGTTGGACCCCGGGCTGGGCTTCGCCAAGAGAGGGGAGCACAACTGGGAGTTGCTCCGGGGCTTGGACGCCATCGGCGACCTCGGCTTCCCGTTGCTGGTGGGAGCTTCACGCAAGTCGTTCCTGGGCGCGCTGCTCGCCGGAGCCGACGGCACGGCACGGCCCGTCGACGAGCGGGAGGTGGCCGGGCACGCGCTGACCCTGCTGATGGCTCAACGCGGGGTCTGGGGGATCCGGGTGCACGACGTCCGTGGGACCCGTGATGTGCTTCGCCTGCTCCAGACCATGACCGCGACCATGACCCAGCCAGTGAAAACCAGCGAAAAGGACCGCCCGTGACCGACGAACTCGCCATCCGTGGCGTGGAGTGCTTCGGCCACCACGGTGTGTTCGATTTCGAGCGTCGCGAGGGTCAGATCTTCCTGATCGATCTCGTTCTGGGACTGGACACCACTACCGCGGCAGCGTCGGACGACTTGCACGACACCGTCGACTACGGGACTCTCGTGTCGTCGGTCAAGACCGCGGTGGAGACCGACCCGGTGGACCTCATCGAAACCCTCGCCCAAAGGATTGCGGATGTCTGTCTCATGGATGTTCGTGTTGAATGGGCCACGGTGACGGTGCACAAGCCGGATGCCCCCATTGACGCCACGTTCTCAGATGTGGCCCTGACGATCACCCGAAACGCGAGGCGACCGTGACTGAGACCCCCAATCCGCACATCATCGACGCAGACACCCTGACCGGTGAGATGCGCCCGATCCGGCGGGTCGTGCTGGCCCTCGGGTCGAACCTCGGTGAGCGGATGGCGAGCCTGCAGGGCGCTGTCGACGCCATCGCCGACACCCCCGATGTGTGGGTCACCGGCGTGTCCCCGGTCTACGAGACCGAACCCGTCGATTCCCCGGCTGACGCAAGGAACTACCTCAACGCGGTCGTGCTGGCCGACACCACGCTGGCCGCGAACCGCCTGATGGACCGGGCCCTGACCATCGAGGAGGCCTACGACCGCGAGCGGAGCGAGGTCGCCAACGCGCCCCGCACCCTCGACATCGACCTCATCGTCGTCGGCGACCGCCGCAGCGACACCGAGACGCTGGTCCTCCCGCATCCGCGGGCCGCCGAGCGCGCGTTCGTCCTGAAGCCCTGGTTCGACCTCGAGCCCGACGCCGAGTTCCCCGACCGTGGCCCCATCGCGGACCTGCTGGCCGACCTCGGCCTCGACGGCGTGACCCTGCGTGAGGACCTCACCCTCGAGGTCGGGTGACCCCAACTCCCCCCGACGGTGGTTCCCCTGATCGGGGTGTCGGTGGGTCCATGGGTACGACGCCCCCGACCGTGCTGCTCGCCTGGGCACTGGCCGGACTCGTGCTCGGGTGGCTGCTGCACCCGCTCAGCGACCTGCTCTTGGGTGCACCGCTGGCGGTGACCTGGCTGGCTCCGGTGGCGCTGTGGGTGATGGCCGCGGTCCTGGGGTACGCCGCCTGGGTCACCTGGCGACAGGTCCGGGACCGGGAGTTGCTCTTTCCCCACCAGGCCGTCAACCGGTTGCTGCTGGCGCGCGCGTCGGCGTTGGTCGGAGCCCTGGTGGGCGCGGGCTACCTGGGGTACGCCCTGTCCTGGGTCGGATCCTCCGCCCCGGCGGCCGCACAGTGGCAGGTCCGCAGCCTCGTCGCGGCCGCTGCAGGAGCAGCCATCGTGGTCGCGTCCCTGCTCCTGGAACGCGCCTGCCGGGTGCGGGTCGAGGATGATTCGACCGGCGCGGCGTGACTCCTGGGGCTGGTGGGACACTTACTCTCGCTCTATGACTTCCTCGGCCAGCGCCTCCGCAGCACCCACCCGACGCCGTCAGCGCTCCGCCCGAGTCGTGGTGGCGAGCGTGTTGCTCGCGGTCGCGGCCGTGCTGGTCATCATCGGCGTCGTGGTGGGCTCCTGGCCCCTACTGGTCGCGGTGGCCGTCCTCGGCGTCGTACTCGGGGTGGCCGCCACCCGCATCACCATCACCGAGTTGGCCGACTCCCGCCGGGACGCGGCTCGCGAGCGCGCCACGCTGGCGAAGGAGTACCGCGCGATCACCGACCGACAGGCCGACAGCAACGCGGTCTTCATCACCTTCACCAACGGCCGCATCGCGCGGCACGAGGCCACCATCGGCCACCTGGAGGGTCGCCTGGAGCAGGCCGCGGCCGAGGCTGTCGAAGCAGCCCGTCTGCTGGAGGTCGAGCAGGACCGGGTGCTCGCGGCCCAGGACACGCGCGACCGTCTCGAAGCACGTCTCTCCGACGCGGAGTCCCGCGCGGCCGAGGCGATCGTGCGGGTGGCTGAGCTGGAGCAGGAACTCGACGTCATGCTGGCCGAGTGGCACGCCGCCATGCCCGAGCCGCGCCGCAAGCACGCCTGACCCACTTCCCCCTGGTGAGGCGGGTTGTGTGCCCCACAACGACCCGTGGGTGGTGCACAGGCACACGACCCGGTCCCTTCGCAGTGGATACTGGTCCGCGTGATCCCCGAAGACTCGCGATTCGAAAGTGACCCTGACGACCTGGTCGACCTGCCGGCCTCGATGCCGGACCAGTGGACGGTGGACAATCCCGATCCGGGTGACCCCGACGACGTACGGCAGCTGACGCAGCTGCTGCGCGACCACGAGGCGGCCGGCCGCGGGTGGGCCGGGGCGGGCGAGGACGACGTACTCGTCGAGGTCTCTGAAGCCGGTCTGCGGACCCGCGAGAACATCGTGGTGCGTGACAAGGGTGGACGGATCCGGGCCTGGGGAAGCGTCCACGACCGCGCGGGCGGACGGATGCTCTTCGTGCACATCGTGGAGAACTTCCTCAAGGCGCCAGTCGCCCGGGCCTGCTCCGACGTGCTCTTCGAATGGGCCGTGGTCCAAGCCCAGGCCGTGGGGTCCGCGCGCGGCCTCGAAGTGCAACAGATCGACACCGGCGCCTTCGCCGATGACGACCGACAGCACCGGTGGCTCGAGTCGAGCGGTTTCGAGCGGGTCCGCACCTGGTGGCAGATGAGCCGGTCCGTACTGCCCGAGGAAGCCGACCTCGTGCCGGACCCCACCGAGTGGGACGGGCGCAACGTCACCTTCCGGCTGGTACGCCGCCAGGGCGACGGACTGCCCGACGAGGCCGACCTGCGCAGCATGCACGAGATCATCGAGGGCTCCTTCGTCGATCACTTCAACCACTGGGAGGAGACCTTCGGAGAGTTCCTCTTCCGTCTGCGGGAGGACCCCGGCCACCGATGGGACCACTGGTGGTTGGCCGAGCTCACCGACGGGCCGGAGCCGCAACCGGTCGGCGCCCTGGTCGGTACGGCGACCGAGAGTTCGACCGGGCCCGACGGGTCCTACGTGTCCTACATCGGGGTCCTGGAGTCCGCCCGAGGACGAGGGGTGGCCAAGGGCCTGCTGAACACGATCATCAGCGACGCGGCCTCACGAGGTCGCAACCGGGTGGGTCTCGAGGTCGACGCGGACTCCTCCACCGGCGCCCAGGGCCTCTACTCCGCGATGGGCTGGAAGACGAAGTACGTCACCGAGTCCTGGCACCGGGACATCCCGGTCGGCTGACGCGTCCCTACGCTGGTTGAGGTGTGAGGGCCGCCAGGCCCGGCCGCCACGTCGGTTGAGGTGTGAGGGCCGCCAGGCCCGAGCCTCGAAACCCCGTTCCCCACACGGCTGGGTTCGCGCACGGGGGCCTTGGTTTCGAGGCTCCTCGCTGGCGCTCGTCACACCTCAACCAGCGGCGCGGCTGCTCGTCGCACCTCAACCAGCGGCGCGGCTGCTCGTCGCACCTCAACCAACGGCGGGGTCAGTCGGCGAGGGACGCCCGTAGCGCCTGGTGTACGCCGTTGGGGGTGAGGACCCCCAGGAAGCGAGCGCCTTGCTTGACGCCGATCATCGCCTTGTCGTCGCGCATCATCAGGGCGAGGGCCTCCTCGAGGGAGGAGTTCACGTCGATCGCCGCGCCCAACTCACCGGCGCTCACGCCTTCCAGTGGTTCTAGGTGGGCGGGGTCGATCGGTGTGACGGCCAGGCGCCGCAACCCGCGGGTGGACCCCACGAAGTCGGCTACGAAGTCGTCGACCGGTCGGCCCAGGAGATCCGCCGGCGTCGCGAACTGCGCCAGCGAACCGCCCGGCGCGAAGACCGCCACCCGGTCGCCCATCCGCACCGCCTCGTCGATGTCGTGGGTCACCAGGACCACGGTCTTGCCCAGGTCGCGCTGCAGGCGCAGGAACTCGTCCTGCAGGCGACCGCGAACCACCGGGTCCACGGCACCGAACGGCTCATCCATCAACAACAGTGGCGGGTTCGCAGCCAGGGCCCGGGCGACGCCCACGCGTTGGCGCTGGCCGCCGGAGAGTTGGTGCGGGTAGCGCTCGCCGTACGTCGCCACGTCGAGTCCCACGGTCTCCAACAGTTCGCTGGCCCGCTCGCGGGCGGTGGCCTTCGACTCGCCCAGCAGCACCGGGACGGTCATCACGTTGGTCAGGATCGTCTGGTGGGGGAACAACCCGACCTGTTGGATGACGTAGCCGATGGAGCGGCGCAACTTGACCGGGTCGACATCGGTGACGTCGTCACCGTCGATCTCGATCGTCCCGGTGGATGGTTCGATGAGCCGGTTGATCATCTTCAACGTCGTCGACTTGCCGCATCCGGATGGCCCCACCAGGCAGACCAATTCGCCCCGTTGGACCTCGAGGTCCAGGGACTGAACCGCCTCGGTTCCGTCGTCGTAGGTCTTGCCCACACCCGTCAGCCGGATCATCGGCGAGGTAGCGTCCATGCGCGTGACCCTACAAGCGGCCGCGGACGGGCCGAGCTGTTACAGCCGCACTGTCAACGAGTGGTTCTGTTGGCAGTACGTCGCTGACCGCCGCGAGCAGATCACCGACGCGACCGTGCAGCACCTCTGGATCACCGTTGCCGCGGTAGTCCTGGGGGTGGCGCTCGCCCTGCCGTTGGCGCTGTTGGCCCGCCGTCACGCCCGCCTCGAGAGCGGTGTGCTCGGCCTGACCAGTGGGCTTTACACGATCCCGTCGCTCGCGTTGTTCCCCCTGCTGGTGCCGTTCACCGGTCTGAGTGCGACCACGGTCGTGATCGGCCTGGCGCTCTACGCGCTGACCATCCTGGTGCGAGCCATGCTGGAGGGCTTCCGTGCCGTTCCGGACGACGTGGTGGAGTCCGCGACCGGGTTGGGGTACGGGCCCCGCAAGATGTTGCTGCGGATCGAGTTGCCGTTGGCGTTGCCCGTGATGTTGGCCGGTCTGCGGGTCGCGACGGTGTCCACGGTCGCGCTGACCACGGTCGGCTCGCTGGTCGCCTTCGGGGGACTGGGCAACCTGATCGCCGACGGGGTCAACAGCAACTTCCGGGCCGAGCTCTTGACCGCGGCGGTCCTGTGCGTGGTGCTCGCCCTGCTGCTCGACGTACTCATCGTCATCGCCCAGCGCCTCCTGACCCCGTGGACACAGGGGGTCCGCTGATGACCGTCTTCCTCGACGCCTGGGCCTACCTGTCCGAGGGCACCAACTGGACGATGAGCGGCGGGATCCTCGAACTGTTGTTCCAGCAGCTCCTGCTGACCTTCACCGCCCTCGCGCTCGCCTTGGCCGTCGGCCTGCCCATCGCGCTGTACCTGGGCCACCTGGGGCGGTTCGGGTTCCTGGCCATCAACATCTCCAACGTCGGCCGGGCCATCCCCACCTTTGCGCTGCTGGCCCTGCTGGTGAAGCTCGACTGGCCGGGCACCTCGACCGTGGGCCCCTACGGACGGGCCGGGCTGGCCACCCTGATCGCGCTGACGCTCTTCGCGTTGCCGCCGATCATCACCAACGCCTACGTCGCGGTGCGTGAGGTGCCCGAGGAGGTCAAGCAGGCGGCGGACGGTATGGGGATGACCGGATGGCAGAAGTTCCGGACCGTCGAGATGCCGCTCTCCTCGCCACTGGTGATGAGCGGGATCCGGCTGGCCCTCGTCCAGTTGTGGGCGACGGCGACCATTGCCGCCCTCGTCGCCGGGCCGGGGCTGGGCCGGATCATCACCGACGCGTTCGCCCGAACGCAGTACGGCAAGGGTTTGGCGGGAGCGTTGATCATCGCCGTGTTGGCACTGGTCCTCGAGTTGTTGGCCGCGACGGCGGCGCGAATGGCCGACCCGATGCCGTCCGACCACTCTGCGAACCGCTCCCGTGGACGTGTCGGCGCGGGAGATTAGGGTACTGGGACCAGTCACCCGGACACGCGCGGCAAACACCGCGGGACACATAAGGACACCCCATGAATCGTTTCTCCGTACGCCGCAGCGCTGCCGCTGTGTTCACAGTCGGAACCCTGCTGGCGGTCAGCGCCTGTGCGGGCGACGATCTCGCCTCCGACTCGGAAACCGCCGGCGGCGGTGACGCGGACAAGGGCCAGATCAGCCTGTCGGGTCAGAGCTTCCCCGAGGCCACCTTGATGGCCGCGATGTACGACGAGCTCCTCACCGAGGCCGGCTACTCCGTCGACGTGAAGCTCGTCGACGCCCGCGACGCCTACATGGCGACCTTCCCCGGCGGCGTCGACATCGTCCCGGAGTACGTCGGCGGCATCGTCAACTTCCTCAACTCCCAGGCCAACGGCGACAACGCCGAGCCCTTCGAGAGCGGGGACGGTGAGCAACTCGCCGCCGACGGTGGCGACCTGCTGACCGAGGCCGGCATCGAGCTGCTCCAGATCTCCGAGGCGACCGACACCAACGCCTATTTCGTGACCGAGGAGTTCGCCCAGGAGAACGACGTCTCGACCCTTTCCGACCTCGAGGGGATGAGCGTCACGCTGGCCGCCAACGCCGACTGCGAGGGACGTCTCGACTGCGAGGCGGGCCTGTCGGACGCCTACGGCATCGACATCACCAAGGTGCTGCCCCTCGGCTTCGCGAGCGACCAGACCTACCAGTCGGTGCTCGACGGTGAGTCCGAGCTCGGACAGACCAGCACCACCGACGGCACCCTGGAGGGCCAGGGTCTAGTTCTTCTCGAGGACGACCAGGAGATCCAGCCCGCCCAGAACCTCGTCCCCGCGGTGTCGGCGGAGTTCCTCGCCGAGAACCTCGACGTGGGCGACATCCTCAACCCGCTCATGGAGTCCCTGACCACCGAGAAGCTCACCGAGCTCAACGGCCGGGTCTCGGTCGAGCGTGAGGAGCCGGCCGCCGTGGCCCGCGACTTCCTGGAGTCCGAGGGCCTGCTCTGATCGGATCGCTCAACCGGCGCCCTGGGGCTCGGGCCTGGCGGCCCTCACACCTCAACCGGCGCCCTGGGGCTCGGGCCTGGGCCCCCCTCAACGAGCGCCTTGGCCGCGACCAGCGTCAGATCTCGTGGTCGCGCACGCGCAGCGCCGCGGGGGCGACGGTGTGCCGGTCGATGACCGGGACGTCGATCCGTACGCCGTCGGGCTCGTGGACCCAGGCCACCGGTTCGCCGCTGCGGGCGGCGAACCAGGTCATCACCTTCTCGGCGTCCGCGCGGCGATCCTGTTCGACCAGCCAACCGGTGAGCCGGTGGATGGGCGGGAGGCCGCTGTGGGTCAGGGAGCGTTCGCCCCAGAAGGCCTGCACCCCGCTCACCAGCAGGTCCCACCACTCGTCGGGGCACCCGGGGATCTCGGTGAAGTAGCGGTGCAGATCGCCCGCGAGGACCCGGTCGTGAAAGAGGCCGGTGACCCTGGGGGCGCCGTACGCCTCGACGCTGGCCAGCGCCATCTCCTTGGTGCGCCACCGGTCCTGCAGGTCCTGCAGTGAGGAACGTTGTTGGGTGATCGATGAGCCGTCAGTTCGGATCCGCCAGACGTAGACCACGTCCGGGACGATCGAGAAGCGTCGGGCGCGCAGGTAGGCGTCGGTGGTCGTCGGCTGGTCCTCGTAGCGGATCTGTTCGGGCCAGCTCAGCCCGACCCGGTCCCAGAAGGCCCGCGAGAACAACTTGTTCCAGGCGAAGACGTCGCCCAGGATCTCGGGGAACTCGTCGATCACCAGGGCCCGGCGGCTCTTGTGCAGACGGGCCATCCAGGGCGGTTGGCTGCGGTCCTCGCCCTCCCACCGGACGATGGACCCGGTGACGAAGTCCGACCCGGTTCGAGTGAGTTGCTTGAGCATCACGGCGTAGGCGTTCGGGGGGATGAGGTCATCGGAGTCCGCGAAGGCCAGGTAGTCCCCGGTCGCGTGCCGAGCACCCTCGTTGCGAGCGGCCCCGAGCCCGTGGTTCTCGGTGTGGATCACCCGGATCCGTTCGTCCCGGGTCGCGATGTCGTCGGCGATCCGTCCCGAGTCGTCGGTCGATCCGTCGTCGACCACGATGATCTCGAGCCGCGTGTGGGTGGAGGCGCCGACGGTCTCCAGGCAGGAGGCCAGGTAGCCGGCGACGTTGTAGACCGGCACCACGACGCTGATGAGGGGCATGTTGCGCGAACGGGTGCGCCGGATGAACCTCATGGCAGCACCGTAGCGATCCCCCGAGTCGCCCCGGTGGGGCGTTAGAGTCTCGGACCGTGAGCGAATCAGCGAAGTCGGCCGATCCAGCGGGCGCGGGACACCCTGCCCCCGAAGACGAGTACCCCCGCAAGGTGCTGTTCGTAGCGGGGGCCGGGCGGAGTGGCACGAGCACGTTGGCCGGGTTGATGCAGATCCTCGGTCTGCACGTGCCCCAGCCCGAGGTCGTGGCCGACGAGACCAACCCCAAGGGGTTCGGCGAGCCGCGGTGGGTCGTCGACCATCACGACCGCCTGCTGAAGGATTCGTTCGTGCAGGTCAGCGACTCTCGCCCCGAGGCGTGGTTCCTGACCGGCCGGACCTCCATCAAGGAGCCGGAGCGGATCGCCACCGCTGAGTGGCTGGCTTCCCACTTCGAGGTGAAACCCGAACTCGTCGTCAAGGACCCCCGGTTGAGCTGGTTCCTGTCCCTGTGGCGGGTCGCCGCGATCCGCTCGGGCGCCACGCCGGTCTTCGCGACCATGCTCCGCCCACCCGCGGAGGTCGTGGGCAGCAAGCAGACCTACTACGCCAACCGGCTCGGCTCGGCCCACCTGGCCGCCAGCTGGCTCAACATGCTCCTGCACACCGAGCGGGCCACCCGCGAGTCGGTTGCGGACGGCGGGCGGGTGTTCGTCCGGTACGGCGACCTCCTCGACGACTGGACCAAGGTGATGATGAACGTGGGGGAGCGGTTGCAGCTCCAGAGCGTGACCCACGCCCGGTCCGAGCAGATCCGCGACGGGCACCGCTTCGTCGACCCGTCCCTGCGTCGGATGTCCCAGAGCCTGTCCGACCTCGATCTCCCGCCGCGGTTGCACGACCTGACCGCGAACACGTGGGAGGAGCTCAACAAACTCGCCGAGCCCGACGGGGACACCCCCGCGGCCCACGAGGCGCTCGACCAACTGCGCGAGGAGTACGTCGACCTCTACGCCGAGGCCGAAGCGATCTCGCGCTCCTCGGTGGTGGCCGCCGAGCAGCAGACCCGCCGGGCCGGCAAGGGTCCTGGGCCGGCTGCGCCCGAGACGTCAGCGGACGCCGGACGTGGTGCGGATCGGATCCCCCACGGGCTGCGCGCCATGGTGCCGCCGAAGGCCCGCCAGGCGTTGCGCCGTGCCGCGGGCCGCGAGCGATGACGGCCCACTCCGGGCCCGAAGGCATCAAGAACCTCGAGGGCCACAGCGAGTACGACGTCACCTGGCCGTGGGTGCGCGGCCCCCTGCACCCCGGCACCACCGCTGTGTTGCGGGTCAAGGACGAGGCGCCCTCACTCCCGTTCGTGCTGCCACCCCTGCTGCGGGCCTGTGACCACGTGCTCGTGGTCGACAACGGCTCCACCGACGGCACCAGCGAGGTCGCGGCCGAGACCGCCGCAAAGTTCGGGCTGAGCGACAAACTGAAGTTGGCGGCGTACCCCTTCGCGGTGGCGCGGGCCGGGGCCGAGCACCGTGCCGTCCACGAACTGTCGGTGCACTCGCTGTCGTACTTCTACAACTGGTGCTTCTCCCAGGTCACCACCCGCTACTCCTGGAAGTGGGACGGCGACATGGTCCTGACCACCGAGGGCGAGGTGTCGATCGGCGATCTGGGCTGGCAGGTCGGTGACGTCCAGTCGATCGTCCGGGTGCCGCGGCACGGGCTGTACCTGGACGGCGATTCCCACGGCTACCTCGACCTCGGACTGCGCAACGCCGAGGAGTGGGGCTTCCCGATCGGCCCGGACTTCGTCTACACCAAGGCCTTCGAGTGGGAGATCCGCACGACGCCCGAGCGGTGCCGCTCGATAGGCCTGCCGCACGGGCTGTGCGTGGAGCTGAAGTACCTCGACGGCGACGAGTTCGCCCACTGGACCGATCCGTCCTCGTTCGCGACGAGCTGGCGCAACAAACGCAAGCGGCGCGAGTGGGAGGTCTTCAACTCGCTGAAGGCGGTGCTGGACGGCGGGACGCCCGAGGCGGAGCTGCTGCCCGGCGTACACGAGATCCATGCGCCGCCCGGAGTGCACATCATCGATCACGTGACCCGTACCTGGCTTCCCCAGGCTCCCCGCCCTCTCCAGGTCGGCTGAGCCGGTCGCGCCAGTTTCACCGGCTGGCCGGTGAAACTCATGCTTGGACGATGAAACTTTCTCGTCCAAGGTCCAGTTTCACCGGCTGGCCGGTGAAACTCCCGCCGGCTGCGTCGCCACACAAGTCACACCAACAACACAGGCGTCACAAACGTGGGCCAGGTCACGCCCGCTTTCCGCAGACGTGTGGAAAAATGGTGCGTAGATTCAGGTCCTGATCGATTGAACACCGTCTGGTACCCACACCGGCCCGCACCTGCGGGTGGTCGGAGGGACTGAAACGTTAGGTTCGAAGATGACCACACCCACGTTTGGCCTGCCCGCCCCGACCGACCCGACCCGACACCGCATCGGTGTCGTGGGCGCTGGGCGTGTGGGTGCCGTGTTGGCGGCCCGACTTCGCGCGCGGGGCCACGAGGTCGTGGCGGCCGCCGGTGAATCGGATGCCTCGCGTGATCGCATCGACGCCCTGCTGCCCGGCGTGCCGGTCGCCAAGCCCAGTGCCGTGGCCCGCGACTGCGACCTGCTGCTGCTGACGGTCCCCGACGACATGCTGCCCAACGTCGTCGGCATGCTCGCCGCCAGCGGTGCTCTGCACGAGGGTCAGTACGTCGTCCACACCTCCGGTCGGCACGGCCTGGCCGTGCTCGAGCCGGCCGAGGCCATCGGCGCCCGGATCGCGGCCCTGCACCCCGCCATGACCTTCACCGGCACCGCGCTGGACCTCGATCGGCTCGACGGCTGCGTCTTCGGTCTCACCGCCGACGACGCCGAGCGGCCGTTCGTCACCGCGCTGGTCGACGACCTCGGCGGGCAGCCGATGTGGGTCCCCGAGGCCAACCGCACGCTTTACCACGCCGGGCTGGCCCATGGGGCCAACCACCTGGTCACCCTGGTCACCGAGGCCATGGAGCTCCTGGCCGCAGCCGGTTCCGAGGACCCGGCGGCGACCCTGCGCCCGCTGCTGACCGCGGCCCTCGACAACGCACTCAACTCCGGCGACGCAGCCCTGACCGGACCCATCGTCCGCGGCGACGTCAACACCGTGCGGGCCCACCTCGAGGACCTCGCCGCCCACGCTCCCCAGACCCTCGAGTCGTACGTCGCCCTCGCCCGCGCCACCCTGGGCAGGGTCGTCACCGACGGTCGTCTCCTGCCGATCCGCGCGATGAAGATCAACGAGCTCCTCACCGAGGCCCTGCAGGAGAACTCGCAGCAGCACCACGCACAGAACCTGCAGTTCATCGAGCACTCCACCTTCGAGGTCGCCGATCGGGCTGACGGAACCGGGCGCGCATGACCAGCCCTGTGCTCGCGCGCACCCGCGCGGAGGTTGCGGACGCGCTCGCAGCTCATCGCACCGCCGGACGGAAGATCGGTTTCGTGCCGACCATGGGTGCCCTGCACCCCGGCCACGCCAGCCTGGTCGACGTCGCCCGGGAGCAGGTGGACGACGGCGCTGTCGTCGTCTCGATCTTCGTCAACCCCATGCAGTTCGGTCCTGGCGAAGACCTCGACCGCTACCCCCGCACCCTGGAGGAGGACCTCGAGCTGTGCGCCGAAGCGGGCGTCGACGTGGTGTTCGCCCCCGACGTCGCCGAGGTCTACCCCGGTGGTGAACCGGTTGTGACCGTCGAGCCGGGTCCGCTGGCCGACCTGTACGAGGGACGCACCAGGCCCGGACACTTCAAGGGTGTCCTGACCGTGGTGGCCAAACTCTTCGGCCTGGTCGCCCCGGACGTCGCGGTGTTCGGTGAGAAGGACTACCAGCAACTCACTCTGATCCGCCGGATGGTCACCGACCTCTGCTTCGGGGTGGAGATCGTCGGCGCACCGACCATGCGTGAGGCCGACGGCCTGGCCCGATCCAGCCGCAACCGCTACCTCGACGAGGAGCAGCGGCGCGAGGCGGCGGTGGTGAACCGGACGCTGCGTGCGGCTCAGAACGCCGCGGCGTACGGCGTCCCCGCGGCTCTCGACGCAGCCCGCGCCGAACTGCGCGCCAGCACCGGGGTCGACCTGGACTACCTCGCGATCTGCACCCCGGACCTCGAGCGTGAGTTCTCGGAGTACGACGCCACCGAACCCGAGACCCACGCGCGGATCCTGATCGCCGCCCGGGTCGGACCCACCCGCCTGATCGACAACCTGCCGCTCGTCCTGGGCAGCACCGCCACCGCAGCGGCCCATGCCGCAACGGGTACCACCGAGGGAGACAACTGATGCTGCGCACGATGATGAAGAGCAAGATCCACCGCGCCACCGTCACCCAGGCAGACCTGCACTACGTCGGTTCGGTGACGGTCGACGAGGACCTGCTCGACGCGGCCGATCTGCTGGCCGGTGAGTTGGTCCACATCGTCGATGTCACCAACGGCGCCCGGATCGAGACCTACACGATCGCCGGCGAGCGTGGGTCGGGGATCTTGGGGATCAACGGCGCCGCGGCCCGACTCGTGCACCCCGGCGACATCGTCATCCTCATCGCCTACGGCCAGATGGACACCGCGGAGGCGAAGGGGTACCAGCCCAGCGTGGTCTTCGTCGACGCCGACAACAAGATCCTGGCCACCGGATTCGACCCCGCGGAGACCGTCGAGGGGATCGGCGGCGGCCACAACGTGACGCGCGGCGATCTCACCGCCCGCTAACCTCCACGGATGGCCACAATTCCCGGGCGCCTGAGCGCACCCGACCCCGGTTGGACCACCCGAGCCGACGTCGTGATCGTCGGTTCGGGGATCGCCGGACTCACCACTGCCTTGCGACTGCGGGCCGCCACCGACGTCCACAAGATCATGGTGGTCACCAAGGACGTCCTGGCAGCGGGCTCGACTCGCTGGGCCCAAGGGGGCATCGCCGCCGCCCTCGGACCCGGAGACAGCCCCGAAGAGCACGAGATCGACACCCTCGTCGCAGGTGCCGGGGCCTGTGACGCCGAAGCCGTGCGGGTCCTGGTCAACGAGGGCCCCGAGGCCGTGCACGAACTGATCGCACTGGGCACGAACTTCGACCTCGACGCGGACGGTGTCATCTCCCTGACCCGCGAGGGAGGACACCACCGCGACCGGATCGCCCACGCCGGTGGTGACGCCACCGGGGCGGAGATCCAACGCGCCCTGATCGCCGCCGTGGCCGCGGCCCCCGAGATCGAGGTCATCCAGCACGCCCTGGCCCTCGACCTGCTCTTGGCCGACGGCCCCGAGGCAGGCGGCGACGGCGGCGTCGCCGGCGTGACGCTGCACGTGATCGGGGAGGGCGAGCGCGACGGGGTCGGCGCCGTCCACTGCCGGGCGGTGGTCCTGGCCGCCGGCGGCCTCGGACAGGTCTTCTCCCAGACCACGAACCCAGCCGTGTCGACCGGCGACGGGATGGCCCTGGCCCTCCGCGCCGGCGCCACCCTGCGGGACCTCGAGTTCGTCCAGTTCCATCCCACGGTCATGTATCTGGGCCCCGACTCGATGGGCCAACAGCCGCTGATCTCCGAGGCGGTGCGCGGCGAGGGGGCGTTCCTGGTCGACGGTCTGCCCGAGGAGGGCGGCACCCGCTTCATGCAGGGCGTCCACGAGATGGCCGACCTCGCCCCCCGCGACGTGGTCGCCATCGCCATCATGCGGCGAATGCTCGACACCGGGAAGCCGCACATGTGGCTGGACGCCCGGCACCTCGGGCACGACGTAGATGGCGACACGAGCGCAGCGAGTCGGACGAAGTGGTGGGAGAAGCGGTTCCCCACCATCTTGGCCACGGCCAGGTCCTACGGCGTCGACCCCGTCACCGACCTCATCCCGGTCGCCCCCGCCTGCCACTACGCCTCCGGTGGTGTGGTGACCGACCTGCACGGACGCGCCGACGTACCCGGCCTCTACGCCACCGGTGAGGTCGCAAGCTCCGGGGTCCACGGAGCCAACCGGCTGGCGTCCAACTCCCTACTCGAGGGTTTGGTGTTCTCCCGCCGGATCGCCAGCGTCCTACCGGGCGAGCTCCGTCCGTGGTGCGATCCCGCGGTCGACGAACGTCTGGCCGCCCTGG
The DNA here is from genome assembly GCF_054783655.1 of Nocardioides salsibiostraticola. Classification (NCBI taxonomy): domain Bacteria; kingdom Bacillati; phylum Actinomycetota; class Actinomycetes; order Propionibacteriales; family Nocardioidaceae; genus Nocardioides; species Nocardioides salsibiostraticola. The sequence continues at coordinate 145,908 of NZ_BAAGQD010000025.1, forward strand.
TCCCCGGCTCGGTGCGCCGCGAGCTGCAAGAGGTGATGAGCTCGCGCGTCGGCGTCCTACGAAACGCGGAGGGTCTGGCCGAGGCAGCCGGGGTCCTGGACCGACTCGGCTCCACCCCCGGTGAGGAGGTCGAGATCGGTGCGTGGGAGACGACCAACCTGCTCACGATCAGCACCGCCCTCACCAAGGCCGCCGCACTGCGCGAGGAGACCCGTGGGTCCCACTGGCGTGAGGACTTCCCCGAACGCGACGACGCGTCCTTCGCCGGCCACTTCGAAGTGGCCCTCGACGACCGGACGTTGGGGCTGCACTTCGACCCCGCCCCCGCCAGTGACACGGGAGTGAGCGCATGACGCCGTACGACGCACTCCCGGCCGACCTGATCGGCGAGTTGAGCGAGGTCGGTCTCGACCCGCGCGCGCTGTACGCCGCCATCGAGCAGGCGCTGCTCGAGGACCTACCTCCGACGGCGGACGGCTCCCCCGGAGTGGACGCGACCAGCGTCGCGACGATCGATGTGGATGTGCGGGCCGAGGCTCGGTTCGACGCTCGGGAGCCGGGGGTGGTCGCCGGACTCGGGGTAGCGGCGTTGGTCTTCCACTACGTCCTGGGCGACGACGTCACGATCAGCGCCCGGGTCCCGGACGGGTCCCGGGTCGCCACCGGTGACACCGTGATGGTCGTCGAAGGCACGACCCGGGGGCTGCTCACCGCCGAACGAACCGCGCTGAATTTCGCCTCGCATCTCTCCGGGGTCGCCACCGCCACGTCTCATTGGGTCGAGGCGCTCGAAGGAACCCGCGCCCGGGTGTTGGACACCCGCAAGACCCTGCCGGGCTACCGCGCGCTGCAGAAGTACGCCGTCCGCTGCGGTGGCGGGGTCAACCACCGGTTCAGCCTCGGTGACCTGGCGATGGTCAAGGACAACCACGTGGTCGCGGCCGGAGGAGTGGTGCCGGCGTTCGAGGCTGTCCGCGCGCAGTTCCCAGAGCTGCCCGTCGAGGTGGAGGTCACCGACCTGGACCAGATGCGCGCCCTACTGGAGGCCGGCTGCACCCGGATCCTGCTCGACAACATGTCCACCGACACCATGACCGAGGCGGTGGCTATCAACGACGGCTTCAACGACGGGGCGGCCAGCCTCGAAGCCTCGGGAGGTCTCACGCTCGAGCGCGCTCGTGAGGTGGCCCGGACCGGAGTCGACTTCATCTCCGTCGGCGCGCTGACCCATTCGGTCACGGTCTTCGATCTCGGGATGGACATGGAGTGAGCTTGCTCGCCGCCGATATCGGCAATGCCCATACCGTGCTGGGACTGGTTTCCGGCGGGGAGGTGAGCGCCCACTGGCGTGTCTCCACCGACCAGCGTCGTACGTCCGATGAGTGGGCGGTGCTGCTGCGTGGCCTGGTCGAGCACGCCGAGGAGACGATCTCGGGTATCGCCGTGTGCGCAACGGTCCCCGCGGTTCTCCACGAATGGCGCGAGATGATTTCGCGGCACTTCGCAGAAGTGCCCTCCCTGATCGTCGAACCCGGCGTACGAACCGGGATGTCGGTGCTGGTCGACAATCCGCGCGAAGTGGGAACCGACCGAGTCATCAATGCCCTCTCGGCGAATCGACAGTTCGGTGGACCCGCCATCGTCGTCGACTTCGGGGGAACCGCGACCACGTTCGATGTGGTGGATTCCTCCGGGCGCTACGTGGGAGGGGCGATCTCGCCGGGAATCGAATTGTCGCTCGAAGCGTTGGGTCGCCGCGGTGCGCAATTGCGCAGCGTCGAATTGTTGCGGCCGCGACACGTCATCGGCAAGAACACCGTGGAAGCGCTGCAGTCAGGCCTGGTGTTCGGCGTTGCCTCCCAGGTCGAGGGCATTGTCGATCGAATGATCGCGGAACTCGAGGTCTCGAATAATGCGGTTTCGGTAATCGCCACCGGCCATTTGGCTGATCTGGTAATGGGCGAATGTCGTTGCTTTACCGCCCACGCTCCCTGGCTGACATTGCAGGGTCTTGAAATGGTGTTCGACCGCAACAATCGGTAATTACTCGCGGTTTTGCTTGTTTTATCAGAGACTGGCATAGTAAAGATGCCACGCGATCAATGCGTGGCAACCCACTTAATACGGACGGCTTAAGTTGTCGCTCTCCCCACGTTAGGAATCCCACGCATGGCACAGAAGGTAAGCATCGTTCTGATCGACGACCTCGATGAGTCCGAAGCGGTGGAGACCGTTTCCTTCGGTCTCGACGGCACCAACTACGAGATCGACCTCAACGAGAAGCACGCCTCTGATCTTCGCAACGCTCTGGCGCTCTACGTGTCCGAGGCTCGCAAGGTCGCTGGCTCCCGCCGCGCCGGGCGCCCCAAGTCCTCCGCCACGGGTGGCCCCGCCGCCAAGGACGTGCGTGAGTGGGCCCGCGGGGCCGGTCACGAGGTCCCCGAGCGTGGACGCATCCCCGCCGAGATCCGTGAGGCGTACGACGCCGCGCACTGAGGTCTGCTGCTACGCGAAAAGCGCCCCCGGATCGTTCCGGGAGGCGCTTTTCGCGTCACGGTGCCCAGGGGGACCCGGGAACCGTGTTCGCTGAGAGCGGATGCGATGAAGTCGCTTTCCGGGAACGCGTAGGCTGTCATCGGGGTTAGAACTCCCGTACCCCTCCCTCCACCCAGGACCGGGCGGGACCCCACGATCCGGGATACGCGTCAAGGAGCGATGAGCATGTTCGAGAGATTTACCGATCGAGCCCGCCGGGTGGTCGTGCTGGCCCAAGAAGAGGCCCGCATGCTCTCCCACAACTACATCGGGACCGAGCACATTCTGCTGGGTCTCATCCACGAAGGCGAAGGAGTCGCCGCCAAGGCCCTCGAGAGCCTCGACATCTCTCTGGAAGCCGTGCGCGCCCAGGTCGAGGAGATCATCGGTCAGGGCCAGCAGGCCCCGAGCGGCCACATCCCCTTCACCCCGCGCGCCAAGAAGGTGCTCGAGTTGTCGTTGCGCGAGGCGCTGCAACTCGGCCACTCCTACATCGGCACCGAGCACATCCTGCTCGGTCTGATCCGCGAGGGAGAGGGCGTCGCCGCCCAGGTGCTGCAGAAGCTCGGCGCAGACCTGAACCGGGTGCGCCAACAGGTCATCCAGCTCCTCTCCGGCTTCCAGGGCAAGGAGTCGACCGCCGCCGCGGCCGCCCAGGGCGCTGCGGGTGAGACCCCGTCGTCCTCGCTGGTCCTCGACCAGTTCGGCCGCAACCTGACCCAGGACGCCCGTGAAGGGAAGCTCGACCCGGTGATCGGTCGCGAGAGCGAAATCGAGCGGGTCATGCAGATCCTGTCGCGGCGTACGAAGAACAACCCGGTGCTGATCGGCGAGCCCGGCGTCGGCAAGACGACGGTCGTTGAGGGCCTCGCCGCCGACATCGTCCGCGGTGACGTCCCCGAGACGCTCAAGGACAAGCAGATCTACACCCTCGACCTCGGTGCCCTGGTCGCGGGTAGCCGCTACCGCGGTGACTTCGAGGAGCGCCTGAAGAAGGTCCTCAAGGAGATCCGCACCCGCGGTGACATCGTGCTGTTCATCGACGAGATCCACACCCTCGTCGGGGCCGGTGCCGCCGAAGGCGCCATCGACGCGGCCAGCATCCTCAAGCCGATGCTGGCGCGGGGCGAGCTGCAGACCATCGGTGCCACCACACTCGACGAGTACCGCAAGCACCTGGAGAAGGACGCGGCGCTCGAGCGTCGCTTCCAGCCCATCCAGGTCGCCGAGCCCTCGATCGCCAACACGATCCTGATGCTCAAGGGTCTGCGGGACCGCTACGAGGCGCACCACCGGGTGACGATCACCGACGAGGCGCTCGTGGCCGCCGCCACGCTGGCCGACCGCTACATCTCCGACCGCTTCCTGCCGGACAAGGCCATCGACCTGATCGACGAGGCCGGCTCGCGACTGCGGATCCGTCGGATGACGGCGCCCGCCGACCTGCGCGAGTACGACGACAAGATCGGTGAGGTCCGCAAGCGCAAGGAGGCCGCCATCGACGGTCAGGACTTCGAGGCCGCAGCCCGGCTGCGCGATGAGGAGAAGCAACTGATCCTCAAGAAGTCCGAGCGTGAGAAGGCATGGCGCGCGGGCGACATGGATGAGGTCGCCGAGGTCGATGAGGAACTCATCGCCGAGGTGCTCGCCGTGGCGACCGGCATCCCGATCGTGAAGCTCTCCGAGGAGGAGTCGACCCGACTGCTCAAGATGGAGGACGAGCTGCACAAGCGCGTCATCGGTCAGGAAGAGGCCGTTCGCGCCCTCTCCCGGGCGATCCGGCGTACCCGTGCCGGTCTGAAGGACCCCAAGCGTCCCGGTGGTTCCTTCATCTTCGCCGGCCCCTCGGGTGTCGGTAAGACCTGGCTGTCCAAGACTCTCGCCGAGTTCCTCTTCGGCGACGAGGACGCCCTGATCCAGCTCGACATGTCGGAGTTCGCCGAGAAGCACACCGTCTCGCGTCTCTTCGGTTCGCCTCCGGGCTACGTCGGCTACGAAGAGGGCGGCCAGCTCACCGAGAAGGTGCGCCGCAAGCCGTTCTCCGTTGTCCTCTTCGACGAGGTCGAGAAGGCGCACCCGGACATCTTCAACAGCCTGCTGCAGATCCTGGAAGAAGGTCGCCTGACCGACTCTCAGGGCAGGGTCGTGGACTTCAAGAACACCGTGATCATCATGACCACGAACCTCGGAACCCGCGACATCGCCAAGGGCGTCAACCTGGGCTTCCAGTCCAACGACACCATCGGCGACTACGAGAAGATGAAGACCAAGGTCAACGACGAACTCAAGCAGCACTTCCGTCCTGAGTTCCTCAACCGAGTCGACGAGACGATCGTCTTCCCGCCGCTCAACATGGAGCAGATCGTGGCCATGGTCGACAACATGATCGCCTCGGTCGAGCTGCGGATGCGCGACCGCGACATGCGCATCGAGTTGACCCAGCCGGCCAAGAACCTCTTGGCCTCGCGCGGCTTCGACCCGGTCCTGGGTGCGCGTCCGCTGCGCCGCACGATCCAACGCGAGATCGAGGACGTGCTCGCCGAGAAGATGCTCTACGGCGAAGTCGGCCCGGGGCAGATCGTGTTGGTCGGCGTTGACGGCGACGGCCCCAAGGCCTCCTTCACCTTCGAAGGTCAGAAGATGGGCGAGATGCCGGACATGCCTCCCTTGGAGGCCGCCGAGGTCGCCGCCGGAATCGAAGCGCTCGAGGACGACGGCCCGCCGGACGTCCCCAAGGCGCCCGGTACGGGCACCGAAGGTGGCTCCGAGGCCACCGCGGACTGAATCCGTCTCACACCCTGACGGCTGTCGTCTCCCCCGGGAGGCGGCAGCCGTTCGGCGTTTGGCGGCACCGGGTGGTGGTGAGTGAGGGTGTCGAATGAGGCGCCCGAACGACGCCGTACTCACCGCAACCCTGGCCCAACCCGACTCGGTACGCCGACCAGCGGCACTAGGGTGGACTCCATGATCATCAGCGCCAGCACGGTCAAGGACACCCTGCCCAACGTGCAGCGGTTCGTGGCCGGGAACCTCGCCGGCGGGATCGACCACCTCGTGGTCTTCCTCGACGCGGGGGACTCCGATTGCCCGGGCGTGCGGTCCTGGCTGGAGGAGCAGACGCACGTGACCTGCATCCGCACCGACAAGTCCTGGTGGCACGGAGAAAGGCCCGCGGAGCTGAATGTCCGGCAGCGGATCAACGCCAACGTCATCAAGGCGGTCGCCTCGACGGTCGAGTCGGTCGAGTGGGTCTTCCACCTCGACGCCGACGAGGTCGCCCAGATCGACCGAGGTGTGCTGGCCAGCGTTCCGGACGAGACCCAGGTGGTGACGCTGGCGCCGCTGGAGGCGGTCAGCCGTCAATACTGGGACGGTGATCCGACCTGGTTCAAGCGGAAGCTCTCCAAGGCCGAGCTGACCCTGCTGGAGACCCTCGGGGTCATCGATCGAGCGCACAACGGGGCGTACTTCCACGGCCACGTCGACGGCAAGTCCGGCGTACGCCCCGGCACCGACCGGTGGTTGACCCTCCATCACGGAGTAGATGCCCAGGGCGAGGAGTTGCCGACCTTCAAGGACCCGGCGCTGAGCCTGCTGCACTACGAGTCCTACTCCGGTGAGGACTTCGTGCGGAAGTGGACCTCCATCCTGTCCGCCGGCCCGATGGCGAACTTCCGACCAGGTCGGGAGCCGACCGCGGTCGCACTGCGCGCCCTGATCGGTCTGGGCCTTTCCGCGGAGGAGGCAGCGCCGTTCTTCCGGCGGATCTTCGAGCGCACCACGGAGGACGACTTCGAGACCCTGCGCGACCTCCGTCTGCTCGTCGAGGTCGACCCGCTGCAGGGTTCGCACGAGCCCGCCCCGTGGCCCGGGGATGACGAGCAGCGTTTCGCCGACGCGCTCGCGGCCATCGCCGGGGTTTCCAAGCGACCCTTCCATCCGGGCACTCCTGCGGCGGAGGTCGACAAGATCCTGGCTGAGGCCGGGACGGGGGCCGGCATCGCGAGGGTCAAGGCAGGGCGTAGCTTCCTGCGTCGGTCCTGACGACCAGCCGGTCCTCGATCAAGCTCGCCAAGCATCGCACCCGCTGACCCTCGTCGGCCCAGACTACGTCCAGCCGCACCGCGGGTACGTCGCCCGGGGAGTCGCGCAGCACCGCCAGCAACCGTCCCCGACACTGGCGATCCGTTCCCGCCCAGGTCTGCGCCTTCCGCGGGGGTCCGTCGTACGCCGGGTAGCCGGCAGCCCGCCAGGCGCACCGATCGGCGATCGGGCACTCGGAGCAGACGGGTTTGGCCGCGGTGCAACGCAGCGCACCCAGCTCCATCACCGCCACGGCCCAGGTGGCGGCCGTGGCCGCGTCGGCTGGCAACAACGAGGTGGCCAGGTCTCGCTCGGCGCGATTGACGGCCGTCGCCGGGAACTCCACGCCACCGACGGCGCGGGCGAAGACCCGTCGCACATTGGTGTCGAGCACTACGTGCCGGCGGCCGTAGGCAAAACTCGCGATGGCCGCAGCGGTGTAGTCACCCACACCCGGGAGATTGATCAGGTCGTCGTAGTCGGCGGGCACCACACCCCCGTGGTCGGCCACGATCGCGGTGGCCGCCGCGTGCAGGCGCAGCGCGCGTCGTGGGTACCCCAACCGGCCCCAGGCGCGCACCGCCTCCCCGGTCGGTTGGGCCGCCAGATCTGCCGGGGTGGGCCACGCCTCCAGCCAGGCCTCGTGCACCGGCAGCACCCGCTTGACCGGGGTCTGCTGGAGCATGAACTCCGAGACCATCACCGACCAGGCGGAGGCTGCGGTGCCCCGCCACGGCAGTTCGCGGGCGTGGTCGTCGTACCACTCCAGGATGGGTTCGAGCAGGTCGTTCATCGTCGCCGATCCTCTCGCGGTGTGGCACCACCAGAGATCACCGGGGTCTGACTACCCTTGCTCACCATGTCGACCATGACCCGGGGCCCGCTCCCTTCAGGGGTCTATTGGCGACGGCGTGGCTTCGCCGTCCTGCTCGCGATCACCCTGGTCTTCGTCATCGCCCGGGTGCTGAGCGGGGGCAGTGACGCCTCCGACGGGGTCGCCGCAGGCCAGGAGACCGCCCAACAGGTCGCCGCCGAACCCACCCCCGCGGCCACCACCTCCGGCAACCCGGGACAGGGCAAGAAGAAGAAGAAGAAAGCGGTGGCGACGCCCACGCCCCTGGCCGAACCCAGCGGACCCTGCATCGACGCCGACCTCGTGGTCACCCCGCTGGTGCCAGAAGCGATCGCCGGGTCCGGGGTGCCCATCGTGCTCCAGTTGCGCACGAACTTCGCCGAGGCCTGCACCTGGGAGGTTTCGGCGAATCACGTGACCGTCAAGATCACCTCGGGCGACGACGATGTCTGGTCGACCCTGGACTGCCCGGGCCCGGTGCCGGTCGAGGACGTGGTCGTACGCCGCGACGTGACGTCGACCGTAGGCCTGGTCTGGGGGGCCAAACGCTCGGACGACGACTGCTCCGCGTTGACGGACTGGGCCCTGCCCGGCACCTACCAGGTGGTGGCCGCAGCGTTCGGGGGCGAGCCGACCGACGCAACCTTCGAGCTGGAATCACCCAGCCCGGAGATCATCGTCACCACGCCCAAGCCCACCCCGAACAAGAACACGCAGAAGAACAAGAACAAGAAGAAGCAGAACTAGACGTAGCGCTCCAAGATCGTGGACTCCGCCAACCGGGTGAGCCCTTCGCGCACGCTGCGGGCCCGTAGCTCGCCGACGCCCTCCACGATCTGCAGGTCCTCGGCGCCCGCCGAGAGCAGCTTTTGCAGGGTGCCGAAGTGGTCGACCAGCCGCTCCACGACGCTCGTGGGCAGGCGGGGCACCTTGGCCAGCAGGCGGTAGCCGCGCGGGGAGACCGCCCCGTCGAGGTGCTCGGCGGTGCCGATGCCCAGCACCAGTGCCGAGGAGGCCGGGTCGACCAACTCGGTCGGGGTCAGCGCTTCGAGGCGGGCCAACAGTTCGGCGGGACTCTTCGCCCGAGGCCCGGCCGGGACGTAGTCGCGAATCACCAGCTCTCGCTCCCGGTCGACGCCGGTAATGAGTTCTTCGAGCTGGAGGGAGAGCAGTCGGCCGTCCGAACCGAGCTCGAGCACGTAGTCCTCGATCTCCCGGGCAATGCGGGTCACCATCTCGAGGCGTTGGGCCACGACCGCGACGTCGCGCACGGTGACGAGGTCCTCGATCTCCAATGCCGACAGGGTGCTGGAGACCTCGTCCAACCGCATCTTGTAGCGCTCCAGGGTGGCCAGGGCCTGGTTGGCGCGGGCCAGGATCTGCCCGGACCCCTCGAGGACCTTGCGGGTGTCCCCGACGTACGCCGCGATGATCTGCATCGACTGCGACACCGAGATGACCGGGAAGCCGGTCTGCTTGGCCACTCGCTCAGCGGTCCGGTGGCGGGTGCCGGTCTCCTCCGAGACGATCGTGTGATCGGGCATCAGATGGACCGCGGCCCGCAGGATCCGGACGTTGTCGCCGTCCAGGATGATCGCGCCGTCCATCTTGGCCAGTTCTCGCAGGCCGGTGGCGGTGAAGGGTACGTCGAGTTCGAACCCGCCGGTCGCGATCTGTTCCACGACCTTGTCGTGTCCGATGACGATCAGGGCTCCGGTGCGCCCGCGCAGGATCCGTTCGAGGCCGTCCCGCAGGGCGGTTCCCGGCGCGATCCGAGCGAGGGTCTCGCGAAGACGCAGCGCATCGTCGGGGCGGTCGGTGCCGGGCACGGCTCTCCTCGGGTGATGGTGGTGTCAGGGCGAGTGTAGGCCCGTCGCCGGTCCACCGGCTCGCACTACCCGGCTGGACATCACAACTAGCCGTCCTCGCCGACCTCCACGACCTCGAGGGCGTGCTTGGTGCGTTGGGTCAGGTGCAGCAGATGGAGGGCCGACCGGATGTCGTGGGCCTCGATGACGCGCATCTTGTCGACCATCCGATCGGTGCGAACCGACCGGACACCGCGCAGCCCGGGTTCTGCGGGAACGACAGCGGTGGTGAATCCCAGTCGGGCCGCCTCGCTGAGTCGCTGCGGGAGATCTCGGACCCGGCGTAGATCGCCGGCCAACCCGATCTCGCCCATCGCCACCACACCGGAGGGTGGAGCGGAGACGAACAGTGAGGAGGCCAATGCGATGGCGAGAGCCAGGTCGCTGGCCGGGTCGGTCAATCGGGCCCCTCCGACGGTGGAGGCGAACACGTCGTGGCTGTGAAGACGGATCCCGCAGTGTTGTTGGAGCACCGCGAGGACCATGGCCAGTCGGGACCCGTCCAAACCCGAGGTGGTGCGGCGGGGGCGCTCGCTGGGAGAGACGGCGACCAGCGCCTGCACCTCGGCCAGCATCGGCCGGCGGCCCTCCATCATCAGGGCGACGCAGGTGCCGGGGATCCGTTCGTGGGTGTGCTCCACGAAGAGCCCGGAGGGGTCGGCGACCGCGACGATGCCCTCCGGGCCCAGGTCGAAGCAGCCCATCTCGTCGACCGGGCCGAATCTGTTCTTCACCGCCCGCAGCATCCGGAAGCGGGAGTTGCGGTCCCCCTCGAAGTGCAGCACGACGTCGACGAGGTGTTCCAGCACCCGAGGCCCCGCGATGGAGCCGTCCTTGGTCGCGTGACCGACGAGGATCGTGGTGATGTTGCGCGTCTTGGCCACCCGGATCAAGGCAGCGGCGGCCTCCTTGACCTGGGTCACCCCACCGGGAACCCCGTCGACCCCTGCCACGCTGATGGTCTGGACGGAGTCGACGACCAGCAGGGTCGGTCGGACCTCCTCGATGTGGGTGAGTACGGCGCCCAGATCCGTTTCGGCGGCCAGGAACAACTCGTCGTGGACCCCGCCGGTCCGGTCGGCGCGCAACCGCACCTGGGAGGCGGACTCCTCGCCGGTGACGTAGAGGGTGCGCTGCTTGGCCTGCGCGGTCCGCGCCGCGACCTCGAGGAGCAGGGTGCTCTTCCCGACGCCGGGCTCGCCGGCCAGCAGCAACGCCGCGCCGGGGACGAGCCCGCCGCCCAGGACGCGGTCCAGCTCCGAGACGCCGCTGGCGCGGAAGGAGGAATCGTTGACCGAGACCTCACCGATCGGCACCGCAGCGGTGGTGACGGGTCCGGCGGCGGTGCGACTGGTGGGGGCGGCCGCCTCCGCGACCGAGCCCCACGACTGGCACTCGCCGCACCGGCCCACCCACTTGCCCGTGGTCCAGCCACATTCGGAGCAGGTGTAGGCCGGACGGCTGGCACGATTCGAGGGCTTCGACATGTCCAGCACGTTAGAGGACAGCACCGACACTGCCGCAGAATCCGTGGTGCGGGGGTGCGGTTGGAAGGGTTTCAGTGTTGAATACCTGGAACGTTCCAGCAGCACGGAGGACTGCTGGCGCGGTTGAACGACAGGGGAGTGGTGGGTGTGTCACGGATGCCTCCTGTCGCAACCACCCTCGCGGACGTGGCCGAGCGGGCCGGTGTCTCGCGCCAGACCGTGTCGAATGCGGTCAACAACCCGGACCTCCTGCGCCCCGAGACGCTCACGAGGGTCCAGGCCGCGATCGACGCGCTGCACTATCAACCGAACCGGGCTGCGCGGAACCTGCGTACCCGTTCCTCCCACCTGATCGGTCTGCGGATCAACCCGGTGCAGGAATTCACCGCCAACGCCGTGATCGACCGCTTCGTCCACGCACTGGTGGAGACCAGCAGCGAGGCCGGCTACCACGTGCTGCTCTTCGGCGGTGACAGCGCCGACGGAGCGAAGACGGGTGACCCGATGACCGGGTACGACGACCTCCTGAGCACCAACAGTGTCGATGCTTTCGTGGTCACCAACACCCACTTCGGGATACCCGAGACGTCGCTCCTGGCCCGTCGGCGAGCCCCGTTCGTGGCCTTCGGCCGGCCGTGGGAGGACCCGGGCGCGCGACACCCGTGGATCGATGTGGACGGCGCCGCCGGGATCGAGTTGGCCACGAACCACCTGCTCGACAAGGGTCACGAACGCATCGCGTGGCTCGGGTGGCGCAAGGGCGCATGGCTCGGAGAGGACCGCAGATCGGGGTGGAGCCGGGCGTTGCGGGCACGTGGCCTGCCGACCTCGGGGCTGGCCTCGCGGGTCGAGGACACGGTGCGCAGCGGTCGGGAGGCCAGCCACGCGTTGCTCGACGCGTCCCGCAGCAGATGTCCCACAGCCTTCGTCTGTGCCTCGGACACCCTGGCGATGGGGGTTCTGCAGACCCTCGCCGAACGCGGCCTGCACCCCGGCAAGGACATCGCGGTCGTCGGCTTCGACGACTCCCAGGTCGCCCAGGTAGTGCACCCCGGTCTGACCTCGGTCCGACAACCCCTCGAAGCTGTGGCGGCCGAGACGGTCAAGGCGCTGGCGGGCCTGCTGACGGCCCCCTCGGTCAACAGCGGCGGGCTGCTCCTCGCCCCGACCCTGGAGATTCGCGGCTCCAGCTGAGGGTCAGTGGCGTTTGGACCACACGTTGACGGCGTAGTCGATCTCGAGACCCACGTGTTGGGCCAGGACGCTGTGGGCCACCGCTGTGGGCAACTCGATGTGCACCACCGACTCCAGATCCGAGCGACTGGTGAACCGCCACCCCATGTCGACCGAGGTTCGGGTCCACCCACGGGTGGCCCAGAAGCGCTCGATCTCCTTCGCCGTGGGTAGGTGCGGATATCCCCGACGGAACCATCCCCCGAAGGTCGATCGGGAGGAGTCGTTGTCGATCACGACCGAGGTACCCCCCCGGCGTACGACGCGGTCCAACTCGGCCAGGCCGGGTTCGCACCCGGGGCCGAAGAAGTAGGCCCACCGCACGTGCACGGTGTCCACCGAGGCATCCTGGAGCGGAATCTCCTGGGCGGTCCCGGACATTAGCGTCACGTTGGTCAGAGCTCGCGTCCGCCGCGCGGCCAGTTGCAGGAGATCCGGGTGGGGTTCCACGCCGACGACCGAGTGGGCCCGGGCCGCGAAGCTCGGGAGGTGGAAACCGGTGCCGCAACCCAGGTCGAGGACGGTGCCCGTCCAGTCGGCCGGTGCGGGAAGATGCTCGAGCACGTGGGCCAGTTGGCCGTCCGGGTCGACGGCGTGGTTCTCGATCTCGTAGGTCTCGGGAGTGCGCCAGATGTTCGGGCTCGGGATGGCTCCGCGGGCCGGGGTGCCGCGAGTCGGACCAGGACTCAGATCCGCACCAGACCGTGGGGCGTCTGGACCGTTGCGGCCAAGACACCCGGGGTGCCGTTCGGTGCGACCCACTCGACCTTCACGTCCTCGAGCGGAGATTCCACGCTTTCGCCCAGCCATTCGCTGACGCGATGTGGATCTCCCGCAATCTCCAGCGAGCACAAGGAGAACCCGGCGTCGGCGCCCGCGGAGGGGTGCAGTTCGGGGCTGGTCTCCCACTCGATGAAGAAGGGGAGTTGGGGATCGGCCATCAGACCCTGGACGCCGATCTGCTGCCAGAGCAGTTCGGTGCCGTCGGGACGGTGCCGGTTGCCCTTCACCGCTTCGCGGCCCAGGCGTTGCTCCACGACGTCGATGTCGTCCACGGCCACGACCCAACCGAGCCAACCCCCGCCGGCCGCGGAGCGCGCCCGGACGGCCTGGCCGAACGGTGCCTTGTCCGAGGCCGGGTGGTCGAGCACCTCGACGATCTCGAGGTAGGTGTGATCGGCCAGCGGGAGGATCATGTTGCGGGTGCCGAAACGCGGGTGGACGCCGCCGTCGACGAACGAACAGCCAAGCAGAGCCCCGATGCGCTCGGCGGTGTTGGCCAGTCCATCGGGGCCGGCGGCGAACGAAAGATGATCGAGGCGCATGACTCATTGTCAGCACGAGGAGTGCGGCCCGTGACACGGGGGTCGGGGTCTCTCGATATCGAGAGACCTCGGTGGTGAACAGGGTCCGCGGGTCAGAGACCTCTTACCGAAGGGCCCCTCAACGGGGGTCGGCGGGGTGCAGGGCGAGCACCGATCGAGACCGGACGTGAGCCTCACAGTGACGCACCAGTTCGTCGTACGCGGCTCGTCCCATCAGCTCGGTCAGTTCGGCGGCGTGGGTGAGGAAGACCGGCTCCGCGGCCACGTGTGCCTCGGTGTTGCCCGAGCAGTACCAGTCGAGGTCGTGGCCGCCAGCGCCCCATCCGCGTCGGTCGTACTCGCCGATCGACACCTCGGTGTAGGTCCGGCCGTCCTGCTCCTCGACCTCGCGGAAGGTACGCCGGATCGGCAGTTGCCAACACACATCCGGTTTGGTCTCCAACGGGTTGCGACCCTGCTGGAGCGCCAACAGGTGCAGGGCGCACCCGGCGCCCTCGGCGAAGTCGGTGCGGTTGTGGAACACGCAGGCCTGCTGCCCGTCGACCTCGATCGTCAGGGTCTTGCGGTCACCCTCGTCGTCGGTCTCGATCCAGTCGCTCTTCTTGACCTTCCCGCTGGTGCGGTCGGGTTTGAACTGCCACTGGGCCGGGGTGAGTTGATCGACGAAACCCTTGACGCGGGCCTCGTCCTCGTCGTCGGCGAAGTGCGCTCCCAGGGTGCAGCACCCGGTGTCCGGCGACGTGTCGTAGATGCCCGCGCACCCCTGCCCGAAGATGCAGGTGTAGGCCGAGGTCAACCACGTCAGGTCACACCGCATCACCTCGGACTCGTCGGAGGGGTTGACGAACTCCACGTAGGCGCGGGGGAAAACCAGGTCGACTTCGGGCATGCGCGCACAGTAGTCGGCTCCGGGACGACGCCCACCCTCGCGGAGGGTCGGGGGAGCGAGAGTGCAGTGTCGGCGGCGTCGTGCAGAGTCATCGCACGACGCACCCACACCAGGAGGACCGATGTCACACACTCATCACGCCATCGACTACATCGAGATCAACGTTCCCGACGAGGCCGGGTTGGTGGGAGCGAAGGCCTTCTACGGCTCCGTCTTCGGCTGGGAGTTCACCGACTACGCGCCGGTCTACGCCGGGATCCGCGATCCCAGCGGAGCCGAGGAGGTCGGCGGGCTGAACGTCGGTGGTGAGATCTCCACCGGAAGCCCGCTGGTGCTGCTCTGGTCGGAGGATCTCGACGCCAGTGCGCAGGCGGTCCGCGACGGAGGTGGCGAGGTGACCCAGGGGCCCTACGCCTTCCCGGGCGGCCGTCGCTTCCACTTCGCCGACCCCAGCGGCAACCAACTCGGCGTCTGGTCCTCGGCCTAGTCCCTCGGACCGCCACAGGCTCACCAACGGTCTGGACCACCGGCCTCGTGACGGTCCGCCCCGAGCCGGTTGTGTCGGTCAGCGCCCCGGTCTGCCGTACCGTGGGGTCATGCGGTTGGGCGTCCTCGACATCGGGTCGAACACAGGCCACCTCTTGGTGGTCGATGCCCACAACGGCGCCGCCCCCCTTCCGGCCTCTTCGCACAAGCAACCCCTGCGCCTGGCCGAACACCTCGACGAGGCCGGTGAGGTCACTCAGGCCGGGATCGATGCCCTGACCGCCTTCACCGCCGAGGCGCTGGTGGTCGCCGAGGAGAAGGGGTGCGAGGACATGTTGTCCTTCGCCACCTCCGCGGTGCGTGACGCCGGCAACTGTGACCAGGTCCTGGGTCACGTCCGGGAAGAGACCGGGGTCGAGATCTCGGTCCTCGCCGGGGAAGACGAGGCCCGCCTGACCTTCTTGGCCGTACGCCGCTGGTTCGGCTGGTCGGCCGGTCGATTGGCGGTCTTCGACATCGGAGGTGGGTCCCTGGAGATCGCCTCCGGCAGTGACGAGGCTCCCGACGTCGCCTGGTCCCTGCCCCTGGGTGCAGGGCGGTTGGCTCGTCAACACTTCCAGCACAAGCCGGACGAAGCCGAACTGAAGACGCTGCGCAAGCACATCCGCACCGAGATCGCCCGCGATGCCGGCCACCTGCTGCGCGGCGGACGCCCCCAGGGAGCGGCCGCGACCTCGAAGACCTTCCGGTCACTGGCGCGCATCTGTGGTGCCGCGCCCTCCGCAGACGGTCCGTTGGTACGCCGTGAGCTGAGGTTGGACGACCTGCGGGACTGGATTCCGAAGTTGGCCCGGATGTCGCCCGAGGAACTCGCGGACCTGCCCGGGGTTTCGGCCGGTCGCACCCATCAGATCGTTCCGGGGTCCCTGGTCGCCGAGGCGTGCATGGACATCTTCGACCTGCCCAGCCTGGACATCTGCCCCTGGGCCCTGCGCGAAGGTGTCATCCTCGAACGCATCGACCAGCTGGGGAGCTGAGCACGTGACGGGTACCGGACCCGATCGCCCCCGGGTGGGATTGTCGACGTCGTCGGTCTACCCCGAGTCCACCGCCCATGGCTTCGCCTACGCGTCCTCGATCGGCTACGACTCGGTCGAGGTGATGGTGGGGATCGATGCCCTGTCCCAACAGATCAGCGCCGTCAAGCAGCTCTCCGAACACCACGGCGTGCCCATCAGCGCGGTCCACGCGCCGTGCCTGCTCTTCACCCAGCGGGTGTGGGGAACCGAGCCGTGGGGCAAGCTCGAACGGTCTGCCGAGATGGCGCTCGAGGTGGGCGCCGAGGTGGTCGTCGTGCACCCGCCGTTCCGTTGGCAGAAGGACTACGCCGCGGGCTTCGTCGAGGGCATCGCGGCGTTGGAGAACTCCACGGGCATCAAGTTCGCGGTGGAGAACATGTACCCCTGGCGGGCCTCGTCCAAGCGGGGGATCGAGATGTACCTCCCGGGTTGGGATCCCTCCGGGGAGCCCTACGCCAACACCACCATCGATCTGTCCCACGCCGCGATCGCCGCCTCGGACCCGATCGAGATGGCCCAACGCCTGGGCCCCCGGCTGCGGCATATCCACCTGACCGACGGGTCGGGGTCGGCCAAGGACGAACACCTGGTCCCCGGTCGGGGGATCATGGGAGCGGCTCCGTTCCTCAACCACCTGTTCGCCGCCGGCTTCGACGGCCAGATCATCTTGGAGATCAACACGCGCCGCTGCGGCAACAGGGAGGAACGCGAGGCGGACCTGCGGGAGTCGCTGGAGTTCGCACGCACGCACTTCGGCGTACCGTGAGGGTCTGACGCTCGTAGTGGTCCAACGCAGCCGGGAGGTGAGCGCGCGATGACGGTGGTGGTCTCCGCCCTGGTCGTCGATCGTGGCTCCCGTCGCGTGCTGGACGGCCTCGACCTCGAGATCGAGTCCGGGGTCACCGGTCTGTTGGGACCGTCGGGCTGCGGCAAGTCGACGCTGATGCGCTGCCTGGTCGGCGTCCAGCGGATCGTCTCCGGGTCCGTGACGGTGTTCGGTGCTCCGGCGGGGAGCGCGAGACTTCGCTCCCGCGTCGGCTACGTCACCCAGTCCTCGAGTGTGTACGACGATCTCACTGTCGAAGAGAACCTTCGGTTCTTCGCCCGGATCCTCGGCGTGAACCGGCAGTCGGTGGAGCGGACCATCGAGGCGGTGGACCTCGGATCGCACTCCGCTCAGGTGGTGGGACGACTCTCCGGAGGTCAACGCTCACGGGTCAGCCTGGCCGTCGCGCTGCTGGCCGACCCGGACCTGCTGGTGCTCGATGAGCCCACCGTCGGCCTGGACCCGGTGTTGCGCGCCGATCTCTGGTCGCTGTTCCATCGGTTGGCGGACCAGGGAAAGACGGTGCTCGTCTCCAGTCACGTCATGGACGAGGCTGAGCGGTGCGATCGGCTCCTGCTCATGCGCGAGGGCGCGATCCTGGCCGACGACACTCCGGCGTTGATCAAACAGGCAGCGGGGGCGGCCACCATCGAGTCGGCCTTCCTGTCGCTGGTGGGCGACGAGCCAAGCGGACGGGAGTCGGGGGCATGAGTCCCAGAGTCACGGTGGCCATCACGGTCCGGGTCCTGGCGCAACTGCGTCGCGACCCCCGCACCGTGATGCTCCTCCTGGCCGTGCCCACGCTGCTGATCACCCTGATGTGGTGGATGTTCGACGCCACCGAGGGGGACACCTTCAACCGCATCGGGCCGCCGCTGATGGCGGTCTTCCCCTTCACGGTGATGTTCCTGGTGACGAGCGTGACCACGCTGCGTGAACGCACCAGCGGGACGCTGGAGCGGCTCCTGACGATGCCGATGGCCAAGTTGGATCTCCTGGTGGGCTACGCCGTCGCGTTCGGTCTGGTGGCCGCGGTGCAGTCCACGATCACGGTCGCCGTGGCCGTGGGTCTGCTCGACCTCCAGATCGTCGGATCGGTCTGGCTCCTGCTGGCGGTGGCGATCGCCGACGCCGTACTCGGCACGGCCCTCGGCCTGCTGGTCAGCGCCTTCGCGGCAACCGAGTTCCAGGCGGTTCAGTTCATGCCGGCCGTGGTCATCCCCCAGATCCTGTTGTGTGGCCTGATCGTGCCCCGCGACGAGTTGCCCCGGACCCTGGGCCGGATCAGTGACGTACTCCCGTTGTCCTATGCCACCGACGCCATGAACCACGTCCGGGTGTCGACGAGCGCCAGCGAGGTCTGGCCCGAGCTCGCGGTGGTCGTGGGCTTCGCCCTGGCTGGTCTCGCTCTGGGTGCCGCGACCCTGCGGCGGCGTACTCCTTGACCCGTCGCTGACCCATCGCTGGCCCGGTTCCCTCCCCGCCCGAGGAGTCGGCGACGTCCGGTCGTGCCTCCGGGTTACGGTTTCTTCATGTCCCTGCTCCGTGCTCCGCTGCTACTCGCGTCTCGCAGTACCGCAGTGAAACGTCTCGTCGCCGCCATGCCGGTGTCCGCGGGGATCGTGCGCAGCCACGTGCCCGGGGAGACCATCGACGACGCGGTCGCCGCCACCGCCGAGCTGATCGGCCACGGACTCGAGGTGACCCTCGACCATCTGGGGGAGGACACCCTGGACCAGGCTCAGGCCGACGCAACGGTCACGGCGTACGCCGACCTGCTGCGAAGGCTGTCCGACGAGGGTCTGTCCCGGCGGGCCGAGGTGTCGCTGAAGCTCACCGCGGTCGGCCTGTCGATCGAGCCCCACGGCCACAAGATCGCCCTCGAGAACGCCCGCACGGTCTGCCGGGCCGCCCGCAACGCCGGCACCACGGTGACCCTCGACATGGAGGATCACACGACCACCGACTCGACCCTGGCGATCCTGCGGGACCTGCGCAAGGACTTCCCCGAGACCGGAGCGGTCCTGCAGGCCTACCTGCACCGCACCGAGGACGACTGCCGGGCGTTGGCCTACGAGGGGTCGCGGGTCCGGCTCTGCAAGGGCGCGTACGCCGAGCCGGAGGAGGTCGCCTATCAAGACCGGATCGAGGTCGACAAGTCCTACGTCCGGTGTCTGAAGGTGCTGCTGTCCGGTGAGGGCTACCCGATGATCGCGACCCACGACCCCCGGATGATCGAGATCGCCTCGTCCCTGGCCAGTCGTTACGGCCGGGCGATGGGGACTTACGAGTTCCAGATGCTCTACGGCATCCGTCCCGACGAGCAGACCCGACTGGTCGCCACGGGTGAAACCGTGCGGGCCTACGTCCCCTACGGCACCGAGTGGTACGGCTACCTCATGAGAAGGCTCGCGGAGCGACCGCGGAACCTGACATTCTTCCTCAGGTCACTGATCTCCAAGAAGTAGAAGGGCCTCCCTCATGTCTGGCACCCCGTTCGGTACGTCGACGAAAGCCACCGGCATCATCGGCGCCGGCGTGATGGGTGAGACCCTCCTGTCGGGCCTGGTCCGCGCCGGACGTCGCGTCGACAACCTGTTGGTGGGGGAGAAGCGCGCCGAGCGGGCCCGCGAACTCGAGGACCGGTACGGCGTCGCGGTCGTCTCGAACGTCCAGGCCGCCGCGCAGGCGGACACCCTCGCGCTGGTGGTCAAGCCCCAGGACATGGCCGATGTGTTGGCCGAGATCTCCGGGTCCCTGCGTCCCGGTCAGCTCCTGGTCTCGCTGGCGGCGGGAATCACCACCGACTTCATCGAGGCACGGGTTCCCGAAGGGGTGGCCGTCGTCCGCGTCATGCCCAACACCCCCGCCCTGGTCGACGAGGGCATGGCCGCCATCTCGCCGGGCACCCACTGCTCGGAGTCACAACTGGCCGAGGCCGAATCGCTGATGTCCTCGGTCGGCAAGGTCATCCGGATCCCCGAACGTCAGCAGGATGCCGTCACCGCGATCAGCGGCTCCGGTCCGGCGTACATCTTCTTCGTGGTGGAGTCGATGATCGAGGCCGGCGTCCACCTCGGCCTGCCGCGCACGACCGCCTCGGAGTTGGTCATCCAGACGTTGGTGGGGTCGGCCAAGATGCTCAAGGAGACCGGCACGCACCCCGCCATACTCCGCGAGCAGGTCACCTCGCCCGGTGGGACCACTGCTTCGGCGCTGCGGGAGTTGGAGATCCACAAGGTGCGGGCGGCCTTCCTGGCCGCCATGGAGGCCGCGCGGGACCGCTCGCGCGCGCTCGCCGAAGGCAACTGACGCCCCTGGGGTCGGGTGCGACACTGGCGGACATGACTTCCACCCCCTCCGAATCCCCGTCTGACACTCCGACCGACTCGCAGCCCGATGTCCGCTTCTGGTTCGACCCGGTGTGTCCGTTCGCCTGGATGACCAGCAAGTGGGTCCGGATGGTGCAGGAGCAACGCGACTACGAGGTGGAGTGGCGCTTCATCTCCCTGCGCCTGCTGAACAAGCACATCGACTACGACGCGCACTTCCCGCCGGAGTACGAAGCCGGTCACACCGGAGGCCTGCGGTTGCTGCGGGTGTGCGCGCACGTCCGCGACGAGTACGGCTCCGAGATGATCGAGAAGCTCTACCCGGCGATCAGCAAGCGGATCTTCGACGTCGACCCGGTCGAGGTCTCGCCCGAGGAGCAGCCGGCCCGGACCCGGGAGATCGTCATCGCCGCGCTCGAGGAGTGCGGGCTGCCGGTGGAGCTGGCCGAGCACCTCGACGACGAGAGCCGTGATGAGCAGATCCAGGCCGAGACCGACGAGGCCCTCGGACTGACCGGCAAGGACGTCGGCACCCCGATCCTGCACATCGCCCCACCCGAGGGCGCCGCGTTCTTCGGCCCGGTCATCAGTCGCCTGCCCAGCGAGGACGAGGCGGCCGAGTTGTGGGACCACGTGGTCGGCCTGGCCACCTTCCCCGGCTTCGCCGAACTCAAGCGCAGCCTGCGCGAGCTGCCCCAGCTGCGAGCCCTCGGCGTATCCGAGGACGAGGCCGGGGTGGCCGAGGACTGGCACGGAGGCAGCCGCCGCCAGAAGAAATAACTGAGGTAGTCCCTGACGTTTGTGCGACTCCGTCCGGCGTTTCGTCGCAGAAACGTCAGGGACTATCCCGGTGGGGGACGGGTGGCATGCTGGCGGGCATGGACATCTACCGCACCCCCGACGACCGGTTCGCCGACCTGCCCGACTTCGACTACGCACCGTCGTACGTCGAGGTCGCCGATCCCGATGGTGCCGAGGGTCAGACCCTGCGGATGGCGTACGTCGAGGCCGGTCCGGCTGACGGGCCGGTGGCTCTCCTGCTCCACGGTGAGCCCACCTGGTCGTTCCTCTACCGCCACGTCATGCGGGTGCTGGCCGACGCCGGGATCCGCTCGATCGCGCCGGACCTGATCGGCTTCGGCCGCTCGGACAAGCCCCTGGCCACCACCGACCACAGCTACGCCCGCCACCTCGAGTGGCTGCGCGAGCTGGCCTTCGACCACCTCGACCTCTCCGAGGTGACCCTGGTCGGTCAGGACTGGGGCGGCCTGCTCGGGTTGCGCCTGGTGGCCGAGAACCCGGACCGCTTCGCCCGCGTGGTGGCGGCCAACACCGGCCTGCCGACCGGCGACTTCGACATGCCCGAGATCTGGTGGATGTTCCACAACGCCGTCCAGGAGGCCGAAACCCTCGACATCGGCCGGTTCGTCGCCGCCGGATGCACCCGGGGTCTGAGCGACCCCGATCGGTTGGCCTACGACGCACCCTTCCCCGAGGAGAGTGCCAAGGCCGGTCCCCGGGTGATGCCGACCCTCGTCCCGACCTCGACGCAGGACCCGGCGACGAAGGCCAACCGGGCCGCCTGGGAGGTGCTCAGCACCTGGGAGAAGCCCTTCCTGACCCCCTTCAGCGACGGGGACCCCATCACCGGGGCGATGGCCCCGATCATGCGCAAGATGATCCCGGGGGCCGCCGCTCTGGAGCACCCGACCGTCGAGAACGCCGGGCACTTCCTCCAGGAGGATGCGGGCGACGAACTGGGCCGCATCGTGGCCGACTTCATCAGGCGCTGAGGACTCGGGTGACTCAGGGCGGGGTGACGTGGGCCCCACGGCGCCGGCCCGGTCGCCGGCGGGAGTAGGTTCGGGTGCCGTGAGCAGTACGTCGAGCGCGGACCTCGAGTCCGCCAGCACCGGTTGCACCGGCCCGAGCACGGTGATCTTCGATCCCACCCTGACCGAGTACAACTTCGGTCCCGACCATCCGATGTCACCGATCCGGGTCGACCTGACGATGCGTCTGGCTGCCGATCTCGGTGTCGTCGGCGACCGGCTGCGGCTGGTCGACGCTCCGGTGGCCAGCGAGGAACTGATCTCCACCGTCCACCGGGGGTCGCTGATCGAGGCGGTCACCCGGATGGGGCACAACCCCGGACCGGGGGAGGAGGCGCACGGACTCGGCACCGACGACAACCCGGTCTTCGCCGGCATGCACGAGGCCGCCGCCCACGTCGTGGGCGCCACGCACGAGGCGTTCCGGCAGGTGTGGACCGGGGAGAGCCTGCACAGTGCCAGCATCGCCGGCGGACTCCACCACGCGATGCCCGACCGGGCCAGCGGATTCTGCATCTACAACGACATCGCCGTCGGCATCCAGTGGCTGCTCGATCAGGGCGCCCAGCGGGTCGCCTACATCGACGTCGATGTGCACCACGGCGATGGGGTCGAGAAGATCTTCTGGGACGACCCCCGGGTCCTGACGGTGTCGTTGCACGAGTCCGGGCAGTTCCTCTTCCCCGGCACCGGGCACGCCCATGACCTGGGTGGGATCTCGGCGCAGGGCAGCGCCGTGAACGTCGCGCTGCCCCCCGGCACCAGCGACGCGGGCTGGCTGCGCGCCTACCACGCCGTGGTGCCGCCGATCGTGAAGGAGTTCGACCCGGAGATCCTGGTGACCCAGCACGGCTGCGACTCCCACGCCGATGATCCCCTCGCCCACCTGATGTTGACCGTCGACGGTCACCGGGCGACGTACCTCGCTCTGCACGACCTGGCCCACGAGGTGGCCGACGGGCGCTGGGTGGTGACCGGGGGTGGTGGCTACTCCCTGGTCTCGGTCGTCCCTCGTTCGTGGACCCACCTCCTGGCCGTGGTCGCCGGTGCGCCGCTGGATCCGCACACCGACACCCCGCCCCAGTGGCGCGAGTACGTCGCCGAGCGGCTCGGGCGGACCGCTCCGTTCCGACTCACCGACGGGCGCAACCCGAAGTACCGCCCGTGGGAGGAGGGGTTCGATCCCGACACCTGGCTGGACCGGGCCATCCAGGCCAGCCGGCTCGAGGCCTTCCCCTGCCACGGCCTGGACCCCCATCTGTGAGGACGCCGACGGCCCGAAAAGGGGCTCAGGTCAAGACGACACGCCGACCCTGTGAAGTTTCATTGAGCATTCTCTTCCCCATCTGTCCCAATTGCCCCTATCCTCACGCACAGAGTGCTCGTGCCATGACCGGCGAAGATGTCGGTGGCGAGCGCAACGGAAAGTAAATGGTGCGCGCATGGCTGGCTATGAGCACGGAGACCTCTCTGAGGCGACCTTCCTGACGATCGCTGAGGTCGCGGCGATGATGAGGGTGTCCAAGATGACCGTCTACCGACTGGTCCACAACGAGGAACTGCCTGCGCTCCGCGTGGGCCGCTCCTTCCGGGTCCGCGAGGACGACGTCAACGAATACTTGCGGAAGAGTTTCTACTCCGCCGGTTGATCGCCTCCGCTGAGCGTCGCGACCGTCGATGAGCAGCCCGTTCTCACTCGCCTCCTCGGGGTGGTGAGTGGCTCGTATGGCGGACTTCACCCAGCGCGATGCACCGACCGCTGTGGCACGCAGTTACTCTGTGGTGGTCCCGGGTATCTCCGGGCCCTGATTCGTTGGAGAGGTACACCTCGTGGGTTCTGTCATCAAGAAGCGTCGTAAGCGCATGGCGAAGAAGAAGCACCGCAAACTGCTGAAGAAGACGCGCGTGCAGCGTCGCAAGCTCGGCAAGTAGTCACCACGGGCCACCACTCCATGTCCGCTACAGCGCTCGGGAAATCGGTTCTGGTCACGGGAGTTTCACGTGACCTGGGCCGACGTTTCGCGCGCTCGCTGGCCCAACAGCCGGGGGTGGCCAAGGTCATCGGGGTCGACGTCGTCCCGCCGCGGGGTGACATCGGCGATGTCTCCTTCGTGCGCGCCGACATCCGGACCCCGGTCATCGCCAAGGTGCTGGCCAAAGAGGACATCGACACCGTCGTCCACATGAGCATCATCGCGACCCCCGGGAGCACCGGGGGGCGCAACACGATGAAGGAACTCAACGTCATCGGCACGATGCAACTGTTGGCGGCCTGTCAGAAGGCCGAGGCCGTGGAACGGCTGGTCGTGAAGTCGACGACCACCGTCTACGGCGCGAGCAACCGCGATCCCGCGATGTTCACCGAGGACATGGAGCCCCGACGTTCACCGCGCGCCGGGTACGCCAAGGACGTTGCCGAGGTCGAGGGCTACGTGCGCGGGTTCGCCCGTCGCCGTCCCGACGTCAGCGTGGCCGTGCTGCGGTGCGCCAACGTCATCGGTCGGCACGTCATCAGTCCGATGACCTCCTACCTGCGGCTCCCGGTCATCCCCACGGTCCTGGGCTTCGACGCCCGGATGCAGTTCCTGCACGAGAACGACCTCTTCGACGTCATGCACCACGCCGTGGCGACCGATGCCCACGGCACCTACAACGTGGCCGGCGACGGGATCCTGATGCTCTCCCAGGCGGTACGCCGCCTCCACAAGCCGTCGGTGCCGATGCCCGGGTTCGCCGTCGGGCGGCTCGGGTCGGTGTTGCGTTCGGCACGGCTCGCGGACTTCTCCCCGGAGCAGATCGGGTTGCTGACCTACGGCCGCGGAGTCGACACCACCCGGATGGTCGAGCAGTTGGGTTTCGTGCCGTCCTTCTCCACCGAGGGCGCGCTCGCCGCGTTCATCAGCGACCTCGGAACCACGGTCGGTCCCACCCAACGCGCCCTGGAGTCGGTGGCCGAGCGTCTCCCGTCCTACGCCACCCCCGAGCTCGCGCCCGCGCAGTCGGCAAAGCCGGCCCCGCACCAAACCGCCCCAGCCAGCTCCGCCACCCCCTCCAACTCAGCCACCTCCGGGGGTGATTCGCATGGGTGATGCCGAGATCATCCCCATCGGCACCCACGGTCGGCCCGGACGAGGGGCCGGCAAGAGCGCCTCCTCGGCGGCCCGCAACCTGGCGGGTCCGGCCAAGAAGGCCCCAGCGGGTTCGAAGGCGAAGTCGCCCGACGGGCCGGAAGCCAAGCGCGCCTCGAACGCCGCGGGCTCGAACCCGACGAAGCAGGGTGCAGCAGCCGAAGCGGAGACGACTGCGGACGACGGCCAATCCTCCAGCCAGACGACCTCCAGTCAGACGAATTCCAGCCAGCAGGCCTCCAGCCAGGACGTGGGGTCCAGGGCGCCGGCCACGACCCGGGAACGCAACCTCCTGGCCACGATCTCCAGTGGAGAGTGGCTCAACGCCTTCCAACGGGCCGCGATGGAGGTCTTCGGGGATCAGTGGGAGCCGCAGCTGGCTCGGTTCCTCGCCTTCCTCCGACGTCGGATAACCGGCGACTTCGTGGTCGACGAGTACGGCTTCGACGCCGAGATCACCCAGCGGTTCTTCATGGCCGCCCTTCGGCCCCTGGCCGACTCCTGGTTCCGGGTCGAGGTCATCGGCGCCGAGAACATCCCCGCCGAGGGCGGGGCCCTGGTGGTGTCCAACCACTCCGGGACCGTGCCGATCGACGGCCTGATGACGATGGTCTCCATCTACGACCACACCGGCCGCCACCTGCGCCCCCTGGGTGCCGACCTGGTGTTCCGCCTGCCGGTGGTCAGCAACATGGCCCGCAAGGGCGGCGCCACCCTGGCCTGCAACGCCGACGCAGAGCGGATGCTCAGCGGCGGAGAGCTCGTGGGTGTCTGGCCTGAGGGTTTCAAGGGCATCGGCAAGCCCTTCTCCGACCGCTACAAACTCCAGCGCTTCGGGCGAGGCGGATTCGTCTCCGCCGCGCTGCGCACCGGCGTACCCATCATCCCGCTCAGCGTCGTAGGAGCCGAGGAGATCTATCCGCTGGTGGGGAACATCCCGTCCCTGGCCCGCGTCCTCGGGGTCCCCTACATCCCGATCACCCCGCTGTTCCCACTACTGGGACCGCTGGGTCTGGTGCCGCTGCCGTCGAAGTGGCTGCTGGAGTTCGGCGAACCGATCCGCACCGACGAGTACGACGAGACGGCGATCGACGACCCGATGCTCGTGTTCAACGTGACCGACCAGGTCCGCGAGACCATTCAGCAGACGCTGTACTCGCTGCTGCGGAAGCGGGAGAGCGTCTTCCGCTGACCCCCGACAGGACGGTCGGCGGGTGCCGAAGGGCACAAGGGCGCCATCAGTAGAGATGGGCCGAGCAGCCTGACACCGCAGACGGTTCGGGCCGGCCGTGGGGTCGGTGGCCGCGCGAGGTCGACGCCCTCATCGGGCGCACGCTCACTCAGGGCAGCAGCGGGTCGGTGACGCCGTTGACGGCATCATCGACGCCCTCATCGACGCCCTCGACGACGTCGTCGAGGCGGGGGCCGTTGATGTTGCCCTTGCCCCCGCTCAGCAGGGAGTCGGTCAGGTCCTTCACCGGGTTGCGAGGGGGCTGCGGGTTGGGCCGCTCGCCGCCGCTGCTGGGTGCGGGCACCGTTTCGGGAGCATCGGTGGTGACCGAGACCTGCGGCTCCGTGTCGTTGCTGGAGTCAGAGGAACCCGATGGCTTCGATGGCTTCTTCTGACCCTTGGCCTTGCCGGTCTGCTTGGTGAAAACAGTCTCGGGCGTGGGAACTGTCGCCACCAGGTCGGTGATCAGGTCCTCGTAGGTCGATGCCGCCAGGAGGGGCGTCTGATCGAGGAAGGCCGCTGAACAGGTGGGGCAGGCCTCCATGGCGGTCTGGTCGATGGCCCGTAGCACCTGCGAGGCCGAGATGAGAGCGGCGCGGGACTCGCGAGGCACCAGCGGCTCGAGGTCGCGCAAGGAGGTCATGCTCTGTGCGGCGAAGACGCGGACGTCGTCGATCAACTCGGGCCGACCGGTCTCGTCGTAGGCCTCGAGCAGCAGTTCGGAGGCTTCTGAGGCCTGTTCGGAGAACGCATCCAGGGTGGAGGAGATGACCGCAGGATCCTGAGCGCTGGTGTCGCGGCTCAACTCGTCGACCTCGTCGAGGCGACCCGAGGCGCTGGCCAGGATGGTGATGCCCTTCTCGTCGACCCCGCCCTGGACGCCGGCCTGGGCGTTCTCGAGTGCGCGCTTGAGCGGATAGAGCGTTTCGCCGGGCAACGCACCCTGGGCGGCGATCGCCATGGACGCGGTGGCGCCCACCAGAGCGAATGAGCCGACCGCGGCAGCGAGTCGCCGCTCGCGACGGGGGAGCCGGGGGGTGAGGTCACGGGCGGGACTCGCGGGAGCGCGGCCACCGGCCAGGGCGGTGTCGGCCTCGGCCATCAGACGACCGCGCAGGCCGGCGACGAACTCGGGACTCGGCTCTACCGGGGAGGACTCACGCAGAGCGCCGACCAGGGCGAGAGCCTCGGCGTGGCGGGAGGAGGGGTCCGATGACCCTTCGAGGGCGGCCTGGAACTCATCGGCGCGTCGTCGTGACGGGAACACGGGGCTCATCTCTTCCCTCCTCTGCTGGTGGTCTCTACGCAAGGCTCAACGACCCCGGTCTCCCCGAGGTTACGGGCGGAGATGGAACGATCGAAGTGACGTGCATGACGTCGTGCGGCGGTGTTCGGCTGGGGGCTCATTCCCGGATCCCCTCCGGCATCAACTTCGCGAGGTTGCGCACCCCACGCAGTTGGAGTTGCTTGATGGCACCGTCGCTACGGCCCAGGACCGCGGCCGTCTCGGCGATGCTCATCCCTTGGAGGAAACGCATCACCAGGCAGTCGCGCTGTTCCTCGGGCAACTCGGCCAGGGCTTCCATCAGCAACTCGTTGGTCAGGCTGGCGAGTACGGCGGTCTCGGGGCCCTCGGTGGCGTCGTCGTGCTGGCCCATGTCGTCGGTGGTCATCTCGAGTCGAGTACGGCCCGCCTTGAAGTGATCGGTGGCCAGGTTGCGCGCGATGGTCATCAACCACGCGCCGAAGTCCTTGCCCTGCCACCGGAAGTTGTTCATGCTGCGCAGCGCGCGGAAGAAGGTCTCCGAGGCGAGGTCCTCGGCGACCTGGACCGAGCGGGTGCGGTAGTAGAGGAAGCGATAGACCGACGCCTGGTAGTGGTCGTAGAGAAGCCCGAAGGCTTCGCTGTCACCGCCACGGGCCAATTCGACCAGGGCGATCAGACGCTCACCTTCGGCGTGGTCGCCCTCGGATGAGGTGGCCTGCTCGGAGTCGTCGAACCGGGAAGGAGTGCGCAGGGGTGCCTGGTCGTTGGCCGCCTCGGCCCACAATCGGTGGGTGGCCTGACCTTGCTGCGGGGGTGCCGGCGCCCACGGTGGCCCCGCAGTGCCGGGGAATCCGGCGGTTGCGAGGGCGGGTTGCTGGGGGTTGAGGTCCTCGAGAGCGCAGAGCACCGCGGCGCGCAGAGACCTGAGTCCGCGCGCGGCATACTGGCGCTCTCGCGTCATCCCTGGCCCTCCCTGGAGTCATAGAGCGACTCCGATACGGCCCAGAGTAGACGTGACCGACGGTTGCCGCTAGCACACGCCCAGAATCGTTACGCCGACGCATAGCCGGTTCAGGGGCGCCGATGACCGCGCAGAGCCAGGGCCGCTGCGACCGATCCGCTGGTCGCCCCTGCCACCGCGCCGAGGAGCAGTCCGGCGCGAGCCGCCTTGCGTCCGGTGCGGTAGTCGCGGACCCGCCACCCCTCCTTGCGGGCGTGGGCCCGCAACTTGGCGTCCGGGTTGATGGCCACGGGTTGCCCGACCAGGCCCAACATCGGGAGGTCGTTGTAGGAGTCGGAGTACGCCGAGCAGGCGGCCAGGTCGAGCCCCTCACGTTCCGCGAGCGCCGTGACGGCGATGGCCTTGGCGGGGCCGTGGAGCATGTCGCCGACCAGTTGCCCGGTGTAGACGCCGTCGACGGTCTCCGAGACGGTGCCCATGGCACCGGTCAGTCCGAGTCGCCGCGCGATGATCGATGCGATCTCGATGGGTGCAGCCGTGACCAGCCAGACCCGTTGGCCCTGATCGAGGTGGAGCTGGGCCAGGGCGCGGGTTCCGGGCCAGATCCGGTGGGCCATCGCCTCGTCGAAGATCTCCTCACCGAGCTCCTCCAACTCCGCGACGGTATGACCGGCGATGAAGCTCAGCGCGGAGTTGCGAGCCTCCGCGACGTGTTCGGGGTCCTCGACCCCGACGACCCGGAAGTAGGCCTGCTTCCAGGCGGCGCCGAGGATGTCGCGGGTGGTGAAGAACTTGCGACGATGCAGTCCACGGGCCAGGTGGAAGATGCTCGCACCCTGCATCACGGTGTTGTCGACGTCGAAGAACGCCGCGGCCGAACCGTCAGCGGGGGCCTCCAGGGCGGTCTCCACCTCGGCCGCCGCAGCCGCCGCCTCCCCAGCCAGAGCGGAGCGCTGCTGGAGATTCAGCGGTGGGCGCCGCTCCGATCCGTGGGACATGGGGCTCACCATAGATCGCGAACGGCTGACCACCGGTGACATGGTCCGGAGCGTTTCGTGCGGGGTTCTGTGAGGGGCGGCGCGAGATCGAGCCCGGCAGTAGGATCGCCCGCATGCTTGCACCCGTCGTGGACGTCGCCTCCCTGGTCGCCGACGCGGCCCGGGAATGCCCGGAGAAACTGGCGATCGTCGAGGCGTCGGGACGAAGTCTGACCTGGGCGGAGCTGGAGACCGAGGTCGCTCGCTTCTCGACCGGACTGGGGAACCACGGCATCGTGGCCGGTCATCGGGTGCTGATCGCGGTGGGGAACCGGTTGGAGTTCGTCACGACCTACCTGGCGGTCCTGCGGGCCCAGGCGGTCGCCGTACCGATCAACCCGTTGGCCACGGCGGGGGAGATGGCCCGGATCATCGCCGACTCCGGTGCCCGGTTGGCGATCGCGGATGCCGACACCGTCGCGACGTTGCGCGAGGCCGTCGCGCTGCTGGATCGCGCCTTGGCCGGTGAGACCGACGAGCTGGACGCCGAACTGTTGGAACGGGCGATCAGCCCTCGCATCGTGGCGATCGGGACCACCTTGTTGCCCGGGGAACGGTCCTACGACCAGTTCCGCGCCGACCGCGCGCAGGACATCCCGCCGCTGCCGGATCCGGAGAAGTTGGCGGCGTTGTTGTACACCAGCGGCACCTCGGGTCGACCGCGTGCAGCGATGCTCACCCACCGCGCGCTGCTGGCCAACGTCGAGCAGGTGGCCGACCTCGATCCACCCATGATGCACGGCGACGACGTGGTGCTGGGGGTCCTGCCGCTGTTCCACGTCTACGGGCTCAACGCGGTGCTCGGTGGGGTGTTGCGACACCGGGCCAAGTTGGTGTTGGCCGAGCGGTTCGACCCGCAGGGCACGCTGGACCTGATCGAGGACGAGGCGTGCAGCGTGGTCCCGATCGCGCCGGCCGTGTTCGCCCACTGGCGGGACATCGACTCGTTGCGCGAGCGTCTGGGACCGGTGCGGTTGATGGTCTCGGGATCGGCGCCGTTGACGTCCGCCGTCATCGACGACTTCACCGAACGGGCCGGCATCGCCCTGCATCAGGGGTACGGCCTGACCGAGGCCGCGCCGGTGGTCACCAGCACCCTGCGGTCGGCCACGCTGCAGAGCGGGTCGGTCGGCGCTGCCCTGAAGGGGATCGAGATCCGGTTGATCGACGAGTCCGGTGCGCTTCCGGTGGGCGATGACCCCGGAGAGATCCAGATCCGCGGCGCCAACCTCTTCAGCGGGTACTGGCCCGACGGCGCGGACGGCCCCGATCAGGAGGGCTGGTGGTCGACCGGTGACGTCGGCTTCCTCGACGCCTCGGGCGACCTGTTCCTCGTCGACCGGGTCAAGGAACTCGTGATCGTCTCCGGCTTCAACGTCTACCCGGTCGAGGTGGAGGAGGTCATCGCGGAGGTCGAGGGCGTCGTCGACGTCGCCGTCATCGGGACCGCGGACCCCGTCACCGGAGAGGCCGTGGTGGCCTACGTCGTCGTACCCGATCTCGACCCGGCGGTCGCCGCCGAGCGCGTCCTGGCCCACTGCGCGACCCGCCTCGCGCGGTTCAAGCAACCCGCCCGCATCGAGATCGTCGAGGAACTTCCCCTCACGGTCACCGGCAAGGTCCAGAAGGGTCGCCTGCGCGGTATCGAGCGCCGCCGCGCCCTGGGTCTGCTCGAGTGACTCACGAAATCCGTGAAATGGGGCCACGAAGTTCGCGAGATGGGGACGCCAGATCGGCGTCCTCCAGTTCGCTGATGGTCGCCTCCCCATCTGACGACCCTCGGCGCCCCATTTGGCGAACTTCGCGTCCCCATCTGGCGAACTTCGTGGGGGAATGAGTGATGGGTGAGCAGCAGGCGCGGGTGACGTTGTACGGGCGGCCCGGGTGCCACCTGTGCGACGTGGCGCGCGAAGTCATCGCGCAGGTGTGTGCGGAGGTGGGGGAGTCCTTCGTGGAGGTCTCGATCGATGACGACCCCGATCTCCAGCGGCGTTTCACCAACGAGGTCCCGGTGACGTTCGTGGACGGTAGGCAGCACGATTTCTGGCGGGTGGACCCGCAGCGACTCCGCGATGCACTGGGCGCAGGCGGAGGTTGAACCGACCCCACGCGGGTGGGTCATCTCACATGTGGTAGCGATCCGCCCCGTAGGACGTCTGTCGTTTTGTTCTCCCGTTCACAAACTTCTACAGTGATCTTGCTCGACTTCGGCCCGGCCACGACTCAGACCCGTGGCGGCTGCACGGGAGTCGGGCTGGGAAGTGGAGCAGTGACCTCACGGACTACGAGCGAGAGCGCCCGGGACATTCCCGAGGCGACGATCGCCCGACTGCCGATCTATCTGCGCGCCCTGGTGACTCTGGCCGAGGGCGGGATCGGGACGTGCTCGAGCGAAGAACTCGCGAGCTCAGCGGGCGTCAACAGCGCCAAGCTCCGCAAGGACCTCTCCTACCTCGGCAGCTACGGCACCCGCGGCGTCGGGTACGACGTGGAGTACCTCCGCTACCAGATCGCCCGAGAGATCGGGGTCACCCAGGACTGGCCCGTGGTCATCGTGGGCATCGGAAATCTGGGGCACGCCCTGGCCAACTACTCCGGGTTCCGCAGCCGCGGCTTCCGGGTGGTCGCCCTGCTGGACGCCGATCCGGACCGTCACGAGGAGCAGGTCGCAGGGGTCGACGTACTCCCCTTCGACGACCTCGAGGAGATCGTCGCCCTGAACGCGGTCGCGATCGGGGTCATCGCCACCCCTGCCGTCGCCGCCCAGGACGTCGCTGACCGGATGGTCGCCTGCGGTATCACCAGCATCTTGAACTTCGCCCCCGCCGTGCTCTCGGTGCCCGCCGGGGTGGACGTCCGCAAGGTCGACCTCTCCATCGAACTGCAGATCCTGGCCTACCACGAGCAGCGGAAGGCGAACAGCGCACTGATCGGGGGGCAAGCATGAGCGTCCTGGTCGTCGGGATCTCCCACAACACCGCCCCGGTGTCACTTCTCGAGCGGGTGGCGCTGGACGACAGCGCCCTACACAAGCTGATCGCGGATGCCGCGGCCTGCGCCCACGTCACCGAGGCCACGGTGATCTCCACCTGCAACCGGGTCGAGATCTACACCGAGGTCGACCGCTTCCACGGCAGCGTCGAGGACCTTTCGCGGTTGCTCGTCGAGCGTGCCGACTCCACCACCGAGGGCCTGCTGCCCCACCTCTACGTTCACTACGACGACGGCGCCGTCTCGCACCTGTTCCACGTGGCCGCCGGACTCGACTCGATGGCCGTCGGCGAGGGCCAGATCCTCGGCCAGACCCGTGAGGCGTTGCGCCTGGGCCAAGAGCTCGGCACCGTCGGCTCCGCCCTGAACGTCCTCTTCCAGCAGGCCCTGCGCGTGGGCAAGCGGGCCCGTGCCGAAACCGGCATCGACCAGGTCGCCCCCTCGCTGGTCAGCGCCGCCCTCGAACGCTCCGAGGAAGCCATCGGTGCCGTAGCCGGCAAGCACGTCGTCGTGGTCGGTGCCGGGGCGATGGCAGGGCTCGCCACCGCGACCGTCTCCCGCCTCGGTGCGGCCGAGATCAGCGTCGTCAACCGGACCCCGGAACGGGCCGACCGGCTGGCTGCCGAGTACGCCGCCCGCCCGGTGCCGCTGAAGCGTCTGGGCGAAGAGCTCTCCGTCGCGGACATCGTGATCACCTGCACCGGTGCCGCCGGTGTCCTGATCACCCGCCAGATGCTCAGCACGGCCCGGCCCCACGAACGCCCGCTGGCCGTGATCGACGTGGCACTGCCCCACGATGTCGACCCCGAGGTCGCGACCCTGCCCGGAGTCACGCTGATCGGGCTGACCGAACTGGCCGACACCCTGCACCACAGTGAGGCCGGGCTGGAGGTCGTCGAGGTACGCCGCATCGTCGCCCAGGAGGTCAGCGCCTTCGTCACCGCTCGCCACCAGGCCAGCGTCACCCCGACGGTGATCGCGCTGCGCTCCATGGCCACCGGGGTCGTCGAGGCCGAGATGGCCCGGCTGGACGGTCGCCTGCCCGATCTCGATCCCGCGGCCCGCGCCGAGGTGCTGCACACGGTGCGTCGGGTGGCCGACAAGCTGCTCCACGAGCCCACCGTCCGGGTCAAGGAACTGGCCAACGAACAGGGCGCCGTGTCCTACGCCGCCGCCCTGGCCGAACTCTTCGCGCTCGACTCCGACGCCGTCGAGGCCGTCACCCGAGCGGAGGGACTGTCATGACCGAGACGCCGATCCGCGTTGGCACCCGTCGCTCGGCGCTGGCCACGACCCAGTCCGAGCTCGTCGCCGCCCGTATCCGTGACCTCCTGGGTCGACCCACCGAACTGGTCGAGATCACCACCGAGGGCGACAAGAGCGCCCTGGTCGGAACCCCGCTGACCGAGTCCGGCGGCGTCGGGGTCTTCGTCGCGAGCCTGCGCGAGGCGCTGCTCGACGACCGGGTCGACGTGGCCGTCCACTCGCTGAAGGACCTGCCGACGTACCCCGCCGAGGGCCTGCGTCTGGTGGCCGTCCCCGGACGCGAGGACCCCCGCGACGTCCTGGTCGCACGGGACGGTCTGACCCTCGCGGAACTTCCGTTCGGCAGCATCGTCGGCACCGGATCCCCTCGCCGTGCCTCACAGCTCCACGCCCTGGGCCTCGGTCTGGACGTGCGTGGACTGCGCGGCAACGTGGGCACCCGCATCGGGAAGGTCCACGGCGGCGAGTACGACGGCGTCGTACTCGCCCGCGCCGGGCTGGCCCGCCTCGATCGCCTCGATGAGGTCACCGAGGTCCTCGACCCCCTGCAGATGCTCCCCGCCCCGGGTCAGGGTGCGCTGGCCGTCGAGTGCCGTGAGGGTGACCCGCTCGCGGAGCAGTTGGCTGCGCTGGACGATCCCCTCGCCCGGGCGGCCGTCACCGCCGAACGCGCGCTGCTCAACGCACTGGAGGGCGGCTGCTCGGCCCCGATCGGCGCCTTGGCCGAGGTCGTCGAGGGCGAGGACGGTGACGAACTGTGGATGCGCGCGGTCGCACTGTCCACCGACGGTGGGCTCGCCGTACGCCGCTCCATCACCGGGCTTCCCGCCCGAGCCGACGAGGTGGGCCGCACGCTGGCCGCCGAGATGCTCGAGGACGGCGCCGGAAATCTGGAGGCCCCCGAATGAGGCAGACATGACGGCCAGACCTTCGCCGGATCAACCGGCCACCCCCGACTCGGCACGACCCGTTCGACCACAGCAGGACTCCCGCACGACGATCAGCAAAGGTGCAGCAGGCATGACGCGAGGCAAGACGACCGCAACCGCCCCCACTTCCGCGGCCCCCAAGAAGGCCGCTTCGAGCAGCAAACCCGCCGCGAGTACGACCCGCGGCTGGGTCTCCTTCGTCGGTAGCGGCCCCGGAGACGTCGACCTGTTGACCGTGCGCGCGGTGGACCTGATCAAACAGGCTCAGGTGATCGTCACCGAGTCCCCCGAGCACGAGCCCATGGTGCGCACCCTGCTGGGTCTGCCCGCGCTGGCCGAAGCCGGCGATGAGGCCCCCGTCGAGGTCGAGCCGGAGGGCCCCCTGTTCGTCGACGGTGGTTTCGGCGAGGACGGTCAGCCGCTGACCTACGCCGCCCGCGCCAAGGCCGTGCTCAAGCAGGCCAAGCGCGGCCAGCGCGTGGTCCGCCTGATGTCCGGTGACCCCTTCGTCTACGCCTCGGGCCCCGAAGAGGCCCAGGCGGTCGTCAAGGCCGGCCTCGGTTTCGAGATCGTCCCGGGCGTCTCGTCGGTCTCCTCGGTCCCGGCGTACGCCGGCATCCCGCTGACCACCAAGGACCACCGCGAGGTGTCCGTGGTGACCTGCGGTGACAAGGTCGACTGGAGCCACTACGCCGACGACCGGACCCTGGTCCTGCTCTCCGCCGTGGGCCAGATCGGTGACATTGCCAAGGCGTTGATGCTCGCGGGTCGCTCGGCGTCCACCCCCGTCGCGATGACGCGGGTCGGCACCACCACCGAGCAGGAGACGGTCACCTCGACGCTGGAGGACATCGGTGCCGACGCTCGCGCGGCCCGGATGGCCCCGCCGGCGATCACGGTCATCGGCAAGGTCGTCAACCTGCGCGAGACGCTGTCGTGGTTCGAGACCAAGCCGCTGTTCGGCTGGCGGATCCTGGTGCCTCGCACCAAGGACCAGGCCGCCTCGCTGTCCCTGCGCCTGCGCGGCTTCGGCGCCGTGCCCGAAGAGGTCCCCACGATCTCGGTGGAGCCGCCGCGCAACCCGCTGCAGATGGACAAGGCCATCCGTGGTCTGGTCGAGGGCCGCTACGAATGGATCGCCTTCACCTCGGTGAACGCGGTCAAGGCCGTGCGCGAGAAGTTCGAGGAGTACGGCCTGGACGCACGTGCGTTCTCCGGGCTGAAGATCGCCGCGGTGGGCGATAAGACCGCCGCCGCGATCGCCGCCTGGGGCCTCCGCGCCGATCTGACCCCCTCGGGGGAGCAGTCCGCCGCCGGGCTCCTGGCTGACTGGCCCGAGTACGACAACGTGCTGGACCCGATCAACCGGGTCTTCCTGCCCCGTGCGGACATCGCCACCGAGAACCTCGTCGCCGGTCTGATCGACCTCGGCTGGGAGTGCGACGACGTCACGGCCTACCGCACGGTGCGGGCCACGCCCCCGCCGGCGCCGACCCGCGACGCCATCAAGTCCGGGAAGTTCGACGCGGTCGTGTTCACCTCGTCCTCCACCGTGCGGAACCTGGTCGGGATCGCGGGCAAGCCGCACCCCTCCACGATCATCGCGGTCATCGGACCCGCCACGGCCAAGACGGCCGAGGAGCACGGCCTGCGCGTCGACGTCCTCTCCCCGGTCCCCGATGTCGACGAGCTCGTGGAGGCGTTGGCCGACTTCGGTGCCGCCCGCCGTTCCTCGATGCTCGAGGCGGGGGAACCGGTCACCAAGCCGTCCGCCCGCAAGCCCTCCGGCCGGAGGAAGGTCCGCGCGAAGTGAGCTCAGCGGGCAACGCCCGCTCAGCTCACTGATGCGCGGAGATTGAGGTCCAAGCGAAGTGATCGAGAGCGCGCAGAGCGCGCTGACGATCACCGATGCGCGGAGATTGAGGTGCGAGGAGCGCCAGCGACGAGCCTCGAAATCTTGGTGAGGGATCTCGGGAACCGGGCCAGCGAGAACGGCACCACCTAGCAGCAGTGTCCCGATTGTGGGAACCTTGACGAGTTCGGTTGCGTGGGTTCGAGGCTCGTCGCCAGGGCTCCTCGCACCTAAACCACCGCAGGAGTCCTCGGTTTCGAGGTCGCCAGGGCTCCTCGCACCTCAACCAGCGTGCCGCCAACAGCTTGACCACTGGAGCCCTACATGACCGACCTCGGACCCATCATCCGCCCGCGCCGCCTGCGCACCACTGCGGCGATGCGCAGGATGGTGGCGGAAACGTCGGTGGAGGCGCGCCAGTTGGTGTTGCCCCTGTTCGTCCGTGAGGGCATCAGCGAGCCGGTGCCGATCTCCTCGATGCCCGGAATCGTCCAGCACAGTTTCGACTCCCTCAAGGCAGCCGTGAGCCAGGCCGCCGAGGCGGGTCTGGGTGGGGTGATGCTCTTCGGGATCCCCGAGACCAAGGACGCAACCGGCTCAGCCGGGTTGGACCCGAACGGGGTGCTCAACCGCGCCATCGCTGAGGTGAAGTCCGAGGTCGGCGACTCGCTGAGCGTGATGAGCGACCTGTGCCTCGATGAGTTCACCGATCACGGACACTGCGGTGTCCTGGACGGTCAGGGTCGGGTGGACAACGACGCGACCCTGGCGGTGTACGCCGAGATGGGGGTCGCGCAGGCCGCGGCGGGTGCCGATCTGGTCGGCCCCAGCGGGATGATGGACGGGCAGGTCGCGGTGATCCGGAGCGCGCTCGACGCAGCCGGTCACCACGACGTGGCGATCCTGGCCTACGCCGCGAAGTACGCCTCCGCCTTCTACGGTCCCTTCCGTGAGGCGGTGGACTCCTCGTTGCAGGGGGACCGACGTACCTATCAGCAGGACGGCGCCAACGCCCGCGAAGGTGTCCGCGAGGCCCTGCTCGACATCGAGCAGGGCGCGGACATCGTGATGGTCAAGCCGGCCCTGGCCTACCTGGACGTGCTGCGTCAGGTGCGGGACGCGGTGGACGTGCCGGTCGCGGCGTACAACATCTCCGGTGAGTACTCCATGGTCGAGGCGGCGGCGGCCCGTGGGTGGATCAACCGCGAAGCGGCGATCCTGGAGACCCTCACCTCGATCCGTCGGGCCGGGGCGGACATCATCCTGACCTACTGGGCCACCGAGGCCGCGCGCCTGCTGCGCTGAGGCCGGAACGACGAACGCGCCGCCCCCGAGGGGTACGGCGCGTTCGACGGTGACGACTGGTCAGGGCTTGGAGCCACCCTTGGTGGTGTAGTCCTTGATGCACTGGTCGAAGTTGTCGTTGTTGACCAGCGGGTTGTCGAGGAAGCCGTCCAAGGTGCACTGCACGATGGCCTGGGCGACCGTGAGCAGGTTGTCGACGGGCTCGATCGAGGTCGAGGGCAGCGGCGTCACGGTCACCGACGGAACCGGGACCGGCGAGGGAGTGTTGCCACCCTTGGTGCCGCCATCGTTGTCCTTGGTGCCGCCCTTGTCGCCGCTCGTGGAGGGGCTGGCCGACGGGCTGGGGCTCGAGACCGGGGGAGCGGCCTCGACGGTCTTGTCGCCGTCGGACTTGTCGTTGTCCTTGCCCTGCCCGTTGCCCTGCGGCGTGCTGGGTGCAGGGGCGGGGACGAAGAAGCCAGCGGCCAAAGACTCGTTGGGGACCGAGGTGAAGTCACCGTCGAGGTAGGCCTCGGCGATGCTCAGGACGAGGTTCACGTAGGACTGTGAGTTGTTGTAGCGGTAGATCGCGGCACGTTGCCCGGCCTCGGTGGCCAGGTTGTCGTTGCCCGAGCACAGGTAGACCGCGGTGCCCAGGGCGGCGTCGTCGATGTCCTGGGGGTTGCGCATCCCGTCGCCGTCGGCGTCGACACCCACCACCGACCAGGTCGAGGGGATGAACTGCATCGGACCCACGGCGCGGTCGAACTTCAGGTCGTTGTCGAACTGTCCGGCGTCGGTGTCGCGGATGACCTTGGTGTTGCGTGAGCCGTCGAGCGCGATGCCGTAGATGCCCGGTGTGGCCACGCCCTCGTCGTTCAGGGTGTTGCCACCGAAGCGACCGTGGTTGGACTCCACACGGCCGATCCCGGCGATCAGCTGCCAGGAGACGTTGCACTTCTTGTCAGCGGAGTTGATGACGGTCTCGGCACGCTGGTAGGCGGCCAGGGCGGCCGACGGGATGCCGTTGGTGCTCGCGTTGGCCACGACCTGCTGGGTGTCGGCGTTGCGCACCCCGAGGCCGGCGCCTTCGGAGGCGGAGACCGATGCGGGAGCCTCGATGGCGTCGTTCGGGACGCTGGCCCCATCGGGAAGCGACACGCTCACGTCGGGCGCCAACTGGTCGGCCGAGACGACAGCGGGGCCCGTGGCTGCGGTGGTGAGGCTGGCCGTCCAGGCCGCCGAGAGCAACGCCAAGGGCAGGATGGCACCCGCCTTGTGTGCTCGACCGAAGCGCTTGGTGGACATTGAGTTTCTCCCTCGTACCGATGACATGCCAGAGGTGGTTCGACGCCACCGCGGTCTTGGATGTTGGTGGCACAACGATTCGTGTGTCGCTGAGGTTACGGGACGTTCGCGTGTGAGTCTCAACACCAGAGATTTTCCATCGAGGACGTCCACGTGCCGTCGTGGTCATGACATCACGCGGACGCGGTGGTACTCCACTCGTCGTTCATCACGTGGGATCGGTCACGCCCCCGTGTCGGTGGTCCCGTGGCGAGTGGGTGGCGGTTGGCCGGCTGGGCCACAATGGCGGGGTGAGTTCTTCCCCGGTAGACCCCGCCGATCCAGCGACCCACCAGACCGATGAGCGACCGGTCGGTCCCTCCGAGGCCGGAGCCACTTCGCTGTCGCTCTTCGCGAGGGGGCAGGCCGTCACCCCCGGTGGCGTCAACTCGCCGGTCCGGGCCTTCAACGCCGTCGGCGGCAGCCCACGGTTCATCCGTTCCGCGCAGGGCGCCTGGCTCACCGACGTCGACGGTGAGAAGTACGTCGACCTCATCTGCTCCTGGGGTCCGATGCTGCTGGGTCACGCCCACCCCGAGGTGATGGCCGCGGTGACCGAGGCGGTGAGCCGCGGCACGTCGTACGGCACCCCGACCGAGCCCGAGGTCGAGCTCGCCGAGGAGATCGTGGGGCGTACGCCGGTGGAGAAGGTCCGGTTCGTGTCCTCCGGCACCGAGGCCACCATGTCGGCCATCCGCCTGGCCCGCGGCTTCACCGGCCGGGACATGGTGGTGAAGTTCGCTGGTTGCTACCACGGTCACGTCGACCCGTTGCTGGCCGCCGCCGGGTCCGGAGTCGCCACTCTCGGCGTCCCCGGAACCCCCGGGGTCCCGGAGTCGGCCACCGCGCTGACCATCGTGCTGCCCTACAACGACCGGGCCGCGGTGACCGAAGCCTTCGCCCAGTACGGCGCCCAGATCGCCTGCCTGATCACCGAGGCGGCCGCCGGCAACATGGGGGTCGTCCCGCCCGAGCCCGGGTTCAACGAGTTCCTCGCCCGCACCTGCCGCGAGAACGGCGCCCTGTTCGTCTCCGACGAGGTGATGACCGGGTTCCGCGCCTCGCGCGACGGTTACTGGGGTCTCGACGGGAAGCACGAGGGCTGGACCCCGGATCTGATCACCTTCGGAAAGGTCATGGGTGGGGGTTTCCCCGCGGCGGCCTTCGGTGGTCGCGCCGACGTGATGTCTCACCTCTCCCCGGAGGGGCCCGTCTATCAGGCCGGCACGCTGAGCGGGAACCCGATTGCGACCACGGCCGGCTTGGCGACGCTGCGGCTGGCCGACCAGGGCGTCTACGACCACCTCACCGCGGCCGGTGAGGTCATCAAGCAGGCGGCTGGTGCGGCCCTGAAGTACGCGGGGGTCCCCCACACGATCCAGAGCGCGGGCACGATGTTCTCGGTGTTCTTCTGCGAGGGGCCGGTGCGTAACTTCGAGGAGGCGTCGGCGACCGACGCCACGGCGTACGCCGCGTTCTTCCACGAGATGCTGCGTCGGGGGGTCTATCTGCCGCCTTCGGCGTACGAGGCGTGGTTCCTGTCCGCCGCCCACGACGACCGAGCGGTCCAGACGATCGTGGACGCTCTACCGTTTGCTGCACGAGCAGCCGCCCAAGCGAGCCAGACCAGCGGCCAGACCAGCGGAGGGTCACGATGAGCACCGAGACGATCGTTCACCTGTTGCGCCACGGAGAGGTGCACAACCCCGACGGGATCCTCTACGGACGCCGCGACGGCTTCCACCTCTCCGACCTCGGTCAGAAGATGGCTCAACGCGTCGCCGACACGGTGTCCGACCGCGACATCACGCACCTGCGGTCCTCTCCACTCGAACGGGCCCAGGAGACCGCGCGCCCGATGGCGGCCGCCCTCGGACTCGACATCGTCAGCGACCCCCGGGTCATCGAGTCGGCGAACAAGTTCGAGGGTGAACGCTTCGGCGCGGGCGCCAAGACGCTGCGCAATCCCAAGCACTGGCGGCACCTGTGGAATCCGTTCACCCCGTCGTGGGGGGAGCCCTACACCGAGGTGGCGGCCCGCATGATGGCTGCCGTGTACGACGCCCGCGACGCCGCGTTGGGCCACGAGGCCGTGGTCGTCTCCCACCAACTGCCGATCTGGACGACCCGCCTGGCCGCCGAGGGGCGCCGGTTCGTCCATGACCCCCGCTCGCGACAGTGCACGTTGTGCTCGCTGACGTCGCTGCACTTCCGCGACGAGCGTCTGGTGAAGGTCTCCTACTCCGAACCGGCCGGTGACCTCATCCCCGTCGCCGACCGTTCGGCCACGTTCTCCTCCGGTGGGGCGGCCGACTGACCGTGTCGCTTGCTAGCCGTCTGGCTCCGAGAAGTGTCCTGTTGTGCACCCTGGTTCTGGCAGGGGTGCTCTCGGGGTGCACGGGCCTCCCCGACAGCGGCGAGAAGGGGTACGTCACCGGGGACGGCCTCGTGCGACAGATCGCCCCAGCCGAGCGCACCGAACCGATCGAGTTGACCGGCGAGGATCTCGACGGCGGGACGGTGGCGGTCGATCAGAACTCCGGTCAACCCCGCGTCGTGGTCGTGTGGGGGTCCTGGTGCGTCGAGTGCCGCCAGGAACAGGACGAGGTGAACGCGGCCGCCGAGGAGCTCGCCGGCGTCGCCACGTTCATCGGACTCGACACCCGGGAGACGTCGGCCGACAACGCGCGCGCCTACGAACGAGAGTTCGACGTGCAGTACCCCTCCATCGACGCCAACGACGGCAAGGCGATCCTGGCCTTCAACGGCACCCTGAGCTTCGCCTCGGTCCCCGCCTTCGTCGTCCTCGACGCCGAAGGCCGGGTGGCGGCCAGCATCGTGGGCCGGTTGCCCTCCCAACGAACCCTGGTGACCCTCGTCGAGGACGTCGCCGCGGAGACACCGGACTCGACCGATGGCTGAGTGGTTCCAGAGCCAGGCGCTGTCGGGATCGCTCGCGCTCGCCGTACCGGTCGCGATCATCGCCGGGCTCGTCTCCTTCTTCTCCCCGTGCGTGCTGCCGTTGCTGCCGGGTTACCTCTCCTACGCCACCGGCCTGTCCGGGGCCGACCTGGCCTCCGGTGAGGCCGGCGCGCACCGCGGACGGATGTTCCTCGGTTCGGTGCTCTTCGTGATCGGTTTCGGCTCTGTCTTCGTGGCCATCGGTGCGCTCTCGGGAGCCGCGGGCGGATTCCTCGTGGAGTACCGCCGGACCCTGACCGTTGTGTTCGGTGCCCTGACGATCGTGCTGGGGCTCGCCTTCGCCGGTTTCCTGCCGTTCTTCCAACGTGAGTGGCGGGTGCACAAGGTGCCGGCGGTCGGGTTGGCGGCCGCACCGTTGCTCGGCTTCCTCTTCGGCCTCGGCTGGACCCCCTGCATCGGGCCGACGCTGGCTGCGATCAGCACCCTGTCCCTCAACGAGGCGACCGCGTCCCGCGGTGCCCTGCTCTCCGCCTTCTACGCCGCCGGGCTGGGGCTGCCGTTCATCCTCGCCGGGTTGGCCTACAACAAGGCCCTGGGCGCCTTCGCGTTCGTACGCCGCCACCAGACTTTCGTGATGCGCCTCGGCGGGTTGATGCTCGTCGCGGTGGGCCTCGCCCTCGTGACGGGTGTGTGGGACAACGCGGTGGCGTGGCTGCAGGTCAACCTGATCAGTGAGACGACGGTTCCGGTTTGAGCATCCGCATGAGCACCTCAGGAAGCACGCCATGACGACCACGACGAACAGCCCGGGCCGGCTCAACCCCGGCAGCGAGCCGCCCCCGCAGCGTCGCCCCGGCGAGCTGAACGCACGCGAACTCGCCCGGTGGGGGTGGCGCCAACTCACCTCCATGCGCACCGCGCTCCTGCTGCTCCTGCTGCTCGCCCTGGCGGCCATCCCGGGTTCGGTGGTGCCGCAGGAGGGCGTCGACGCGCTGGCGGCCTCGCGCTGGCGCGACGAGCACCCCACGCTCACCCCGATCTACGAGACGCTGGGCCTGTTCTCGGTCTACAACTCGCCGTGGTTCTCGGCCATCTACATCCTGCTGATGATCTCCCTGATCGGATGCATCATTCCGCGCACGATGGTCTACGCCCGCGCGCTGCGGGCCCAGCCACCCCGGGCGCCGCGGCACCTGACCCGGTTGGCCGACCACCAGACCTACGAGACCGACGAGCACCACGACGCCGTACTCG
Organism: Nocardioides salsibiostraticola; assembly: GCF_054783655.1. Classification (NCBI taxonomy): domain Bacteria; kingdom Bacillati; phylum Actinomycetota; class Actinomycetes; order Propionibacteriales; family Nocardioidaceae; genus Nocardioides; species Nocardioides salsibiostraticola. Next base: position 189,205 of record NZ_BAAGQD010000025.1, read on the forward strand.
ATCGCGCGCGAACCTCGTTGAAGTCCAGGGGCTACCGGGTGCGGGCGGCCGACGAGGGTGACGACTACGTCAGCGCCGAGCGCGGCTACCTGCGCGAAGCCGGCAACCTGATCTTCCACCTGTCGGTGATCGTGGTGCTTGTCGGCTTCGCGATGGGCAGCCTGTTCGGCTACAAGGGCGGTGTGATCGTCACCCAGGGCGGAGGCTTCGCCAACGACCCCGGCCAGTACGACGACTTCGTGCCCGGCAGTCTCTTCCGCTCCGAGTCGATGGAACCGTTCTCGTTCACCGTGGACTCCTTCGACGTCGAGTGGTTGCGCGACGGCCCTGCGGTGGGAACGGCCCGGAAGTTCAACGCCGGGCTCACCTACCAGGAGTTCCCGGGAGCCGAGGAGAAGACCTACGACCTACGGGTCAACCATCCGCTGGCCATCGGCTCGACCGAGGTTTTCCTGGTCGGCCACGGCTACGCGCCCCAGATCACCGTCCGGGACGGCGAAGGGAACGTCAGCTGGTCCGGGCCGACCGTGTTCCTGCCCCAGGACCCGTCGTTCCTGTCCTTCGGTGTCGTCAAGGCCCAGGACTCCCAGCCACGCGGGATCGGCCTCGAAGGCTTCTTCTACCCGACCTTCGCGCTCATCGATGGCGACCCGATGACGCTGGTGGGGGAGGACCTCAACCCCCGGCTCTCCATGCTCGTCTACTCCGGCGACCTGTCGATGAACGCTGGCGGCTCCCAATCGGTCTACGTCTTGGACAAGGCCAACGCCGACGAGGTGATCGACCCGGAGACCGGCAAGCAGATGCGGATCGGTCTGGCCGTCGGCCAGACCGTCGAACTGCCCGACGGTCTCGGCTCGGTCACCTTCGACGGGGTCGAGCCCTGGACCCGGGTACAGCTGAGCCAGAGCCCCGGCAAACGGATCGCTCTCGTCGGCGTGGTCCTGGCGCTGCTCGGTCTGCTCGGCTCCCTGTTCATCCGGCCCCGCCGGGTCTGGGTCCGAACCCGTCGCGAGGGTGGGGTCACACTGGTGGAGATCGCCGCCCTGGACCGGACCAACGGTGGCGACGTGGCCGACGTACTCGATGACGTGGTGGGGGACCTGCGAGCCGCGGAGACGCCCGGTGAGCAGTCCGACACCACAGACCAGTCGAACCAACCGAAGGGAACAGCGTGACCGACGTAGCCTGGGAAGCCCTCAGCGACCGGACCGTAGCCGCCGCGGGAATGGTGTACTTCCTCGCCCTGCTGGCCCACCTCCTCGAGTGGGCAGCGATGCGGGAGCCGAAGGTGGCCCAGGCCGTGGCCGCCTCCGGGTCGTCCCGCGGCGCGGCGGGGTCGGTTGCCCTGGCGGGTCCCGCGACAGGCGGGAACGACGCTGCGGTGGAAGAACGCGGTCGACGCGTCGCCTTCCTGGGTCGGGTCGGACTCCTGCTCACGATCCTGGCGGTCTCGATTCACGCCGTGTCCCTGATCGGCCGTGGCATGGCCGCAGATCCCAACCGGGTTCCGTGGGGCACGATGTACGAGTTCACCCTGGCGGGCACGTTCTTCGTGGCGCTGCTCTACCTGGTGCTCTATCGGAAGTTCGCCCTGGCTTGGATGGCGCCGCTGGTGCTGACCTTCGTGCTGTCGACCCTGATGGTCGCGGTCATCTGGCTGCACAACCCGGTCTCACCGCTCACCGAGGCGCTGAACTCCTACTGGTTGGTCATCCACGTCGTGGCAGCGGTGATCGCCACCGGAGCCTTCACGTTGGGTGGTCTGCTCTCCGCGGTCTACCTGCTGAAACTACGTCGCGGTGGCGACTCCGCCAGCGCAACCGGCGCCTGGGCTCGGGTGCCGTCGCTGGCCGTACTGGACCGGGTGTCCTACCGCATCCACGCCTTCGGTTTCCCGGTCTGGACCTTCGCGGTCCTCATCACCGGTCCGATCTGGGCCCACGAGGCGTGGGCGTCGTACTGGAACTGGGACCCGAAGGAGGTCTGGGCCTTCATCACCTGGGTCGTGTACGCCGGCTACCTCCACGCCCGCGCGACCGCCGGATGGAAGGGGCGCAACGCCGCGATCCTGGCTCTGGTGGGCACCGCGACGCTGTGGTTCAACTTCATCGGGATCAACTACTTCTCGACCACCAGCCAGCACTCGTACGCCGCACCTGCGGTCAGCGTGAGCGCTCCGGCCGCCGTCGTGGAGGGCCCGCTCGCCCTCTGACGTGCTGTCAGCTATCCGAGTCGTCGGGGTTCTTGCGCTTCCGATCCAGGTCGCGCAGGAAGTCCTCGTCGTCGTCGGGAGCGATGATCCTCGGCGGGGTCCGGGGACCTCGCGGGGCCCGCCGAGGGCGAGTCCCGCCCTGGCCGCCACCGGGGGCGGCGCCGCGCTCTTGCAGGGTGCGCACCAAGAAGTACGTCGCGACGGCGAAGAGAATGACCACCAACAAGAACTTCAGCACCCCTCCAATGTAGAGGGCAGATGGTGATCGTGCCGGGGATCGCACCCGGATGGACCAATCCGGAGTTCGCGCCTGACCGTGGGCCCTCTACGCTGGGGTGGTGAAGGAGTTCGTGGTCTACACCGCCCTGCGTCTGGTTCTGCTGGTGGCCTCTGTCGGAATCGTGTTCGGCATCTGGTCGGTCTTCGCTGACGAGGTGCCCCTGTTCTGGGTCGTCGTCGTGGCGTTCGTGCTCAGCGGTATCGGTTCGTTCTTCGTCCTCAACGCACCGCGCCAGGCCTTCGCCCGCCGGGTCGAGGCGCGAGCCTCCAAGGCCACTGCCGCCTTCGAGGAGCGTCGCTCCCGCGAGGACGTCGACTAACCACGAAGTTCGCCAGATGGGGCCACGAGGTTCGCCAGATGGGGCCACGAGGTTCGCCAGATGGGGCCACGAGGTTCGCCAGATGGGGCCACGAGGTTCGCCAGATGGCCCCGCGAAGTTCGCCAGATGGGGCCACGAGATCCCGCTAGTGCTTGCGGTTGATCCTGCGGTTCACGCGCGATTCGGATTGGCCGAGCAGTTTGGCGAGCAGGGGCACTCGCAGGCGATAGGCCACGAAGAAGACAGCGATCACGGCCAGGAAGATGAAGAACGACATACGCCGAGCGTACGCCGATCCGCAGGGTTCGGCGGTCACATCACCACTGCGCCGCCTCGAGGCAGGACCCGCAGGTCTCCATCCGGCGTACTTCGGCACCCCATGTGGCGAACTTCGTGTCTCCATCCGGCGTACTTCGGCACCCCATGTGGCGAACTTCGCGTCCCCATCTCCCGAACTTCGTGGGGGATGAGTCAGCGGAGGAGGAGGGGGACCGCGACCAGGGTGGCCCAGGCCAGCTCGGACAGGCCGATCTGCTGCAGAACGGGGATGAGAGCCGGGCCGGTGGCGGGGCCGCGGACGGTACGGACCGCCGGGGCGGCGATGACCAGGAAGCCCAGACCGGCCAGGGCCCACCAGGTCGAGGAGACCGCGACAGCGACGACCGCGAAGGCTGCGGCCAGGACCAGCAGGGCGAACAGCGAGCGGGTGCGGTCCTCCCCGAGGCGTACCGCCAGGGTCCGCTTCCCGGCCACCGTGTCGGTCGGGATGTCGCGCAGGTTGTTCACGACCAGGATCGCGCAGGCCAGGGCGCCGACCCCGACCCCGGCGTACAGCGCGGTCCACTCCCAGGTCTCGGTCTGCACGAAGGTCGTGCCGATGACGGCGACCAGGCCGAAGAACACGAACACCATCACCTCGCCCAGACCGAGGTAGCCATAGGGCTTCTCCCCGCCGGTGTAGAACCAAGCCGCGGCCACGCTGACCGCCCCCACGATCAGCAGCCACCACGCGGTCGTCGCCGCCAGCACCAGGCCCGCGACCCCCGCGACGCCGAAGGCGAGGAAGGCCGCACGTTTCACCGCGGCGGCGGACGCGGCACCCGACCCCACCAGTCGCATCGGACCGACCCGGTCGTCGTCGGTCCCGCGCACTCCGTCGGAGTAGTCGTTGGCGTAGTTCACCGCCACCTGCAGCGCCAGACTCACCACGAGCGCCAGCAGCGCCTTCCACGCGACCAACCCATCGACGTACGCCGCGACGCCGGTCCCGGCGAGGACGGGCGCGACAGCCGCGGGAAGGGTCCGGGGACGAGCGCCGGCGATCCAATCTGTTCGTGTGGCCACGAGAGCCGATTCAAGCAGTAACCCCTCGCGCAGTAGGTTCTCGGGCATGCCTCCCGACGTCGACGCCGTCACCCCGACGGGTACGCCGCAGCAGGTCGTGGCCACCGTCCGAGCCTGGTTGGACGGCCCGGCCGAGCAGCGACTGGTCGTCGCGACCTCCGGATCGACCGGCACCCCGAAGCGCGTGATCCTGCGCCGCGAAGCCGTGCTCGCGTCGGTCTCCGCAACCGAGGAGCGCCTGGGGGCGACCGGCCGCTGGGTCCTGGCCGTCCCGCCGACCTACATCGCGGGGATCCAGGTGATCGTCCGGTCCCTGCTCGCCGGCCACGAACCGATCCTCGGGACCGACCGATGGCCCACGGGCGACGCCACCTGGTTCGTCTCGCTGGTGCCCACCCAACTGCGCCGGATGCTGGACGAACCCGAGGCGACGACAGCGCTGGCCGGTGCCCACACGGTCCTGCTCGGCGGCGGCCCCATCGACCCGGGCCTGCGGGAGCGCGCGGCGACGGCGGGGATCACCACCGTGGCGACCTACGGCTCGGCGGAGACCGCCGGCGGATGCGTCTACGACGGGCGGCCCCTGCCCGGCGTCCACATCGACACCGAGCCGGACGGCCGGATCGTGATCAGCGGTCCGAGCCTCTTCGAGGGGTACCTCGACGAACCGGCCCTCACCGCGGAGGCCCTGCGCGACGGATGGTTCCGCACCTCGGACCTCGGCCGCATCGAGGGCGACCGACTCAGCGTTCTCGGTCGGATCGACGACGTCGTGGTCACCGGCGGCCTCAACGTGCCCGGTCCCGCCGTGGCGGTGCGCCTGCGTGAACACGCCGCGGTCACCGACGCGGAGGTGATCGGCGTACCCGATCCCGAGTGGGGCAACCGAGTCGTCGCCGTGGTCGAGGGGTCGTTAGGCCTGGATGCTGCGCGCGACTGGGTGGCCCAGGCCCACCCCCGATCCTGGGCGCCGCGCCAGGTCGTGACGGTCGACACCCTGCCGCGGTTGGCCAACGGCAAACCCGACCGGGTCGCGATGCGAGCCCTGGCCCAGGAGACCCCATGAACCCCGTCCCCGGCACAGGCCCCAGCCCCGAGATCCGGGTCTTCGCGATCCCCCTGCGAACCCGGTTCCGCGGCATCACGGTTCGCGAGGGCGTGCTGCTGCGCACCGACCGGGGATGGGGCGAGTGGAGCCCCTTCCTGGAGTACGACGCCGCGGTGGCCGAACCATGGTTGCGCTGCGCCGAGGAGGCCGCCGCCGGGGACTGGCCGACCCCGTTGCGCGACTCGATCCCCGTCAACGTGACCGTGCCCGCGGTCGACCCCGAGACCGCCCACCGCATCGTCACGCGCGGCGGGTGCGCGACCGCGAAGGTCAAGGTCGCCGAACCCGGCCAGAGCCTCGCCGCCGACGAGGCGCGGTTGGAAGCGGTCCGCGACGCCCTCGGCCCGTCCGGAGCGATCCGGGTGGACGCCAACGGGGGCTGGGATGTGGACACGGCAGTGGCCGCGATCGTTGCGCTCGACCGCGCCGCCGGAGGACTGGAGTACGCCGAGCAACCCTGCGCCGCCGTCGAGGACCTGGCCCGGGTACGCCGCCGCGTCGACGTACCGATCGCCGCCGATGAGTCGATCCGACGAGCCGCCGACCCCTACCGGGTGCGTGACCTCGAGGCCGCCGACATCGCCGTACTCAAGGTCCAACCCCTCGGCGGGGTGCGCGCCTGCCTGCGGATCGCGGAGGACATCGGGCTCCCGGTCGTGGTCTCCTCGGCGCTGGAGACCTCGGTGGGGATCGCCGCCGGCGTCGCGCTCGCAGCCGCCCTCCCGGAACTGCCCTACGCCTGTGGATTGGCCACCGTCCAACTCCTCACCGACGACGTGGTGACCACGAGCGCGTTGCCGGTCGGCGGCGTCCTCCCCATGCGCGCACCGCAGGTGGACGAGGCCGCCCTCGACCGCCTGCAGCCCGACGCGGACCGGGTGCGGCACTGGGAGGCACGGTGGGCCGAGATCCGCGACTACCGTGGTCGCTCGTGAGCAACCCCTCCACCGACCGGGCCCGCGCGGTCGTCCTCGCTCTGGTCGAGTCCGGCGTCCGCGAGATCGTGATCTCCCCGGGGTCCCGCAACGCACCCCTGTCGTTCGCGGCGTACGACGCAGCTCGGGCAGGGCTGCTGCGGCTCCACACCCGCATCGACGAGCGCAGCGCCGGGTTCCTCGCCGTCGGCCTGTCCCGGGGCGGCTCGCGCGCGGCGGTGATGTGTACGTCGGGCACCGCGGTCGCGAACCTGCACCCGTCGGTCCTGGAGGCGGCGCACTCCGGGGTCCCGCTGGTGGTCGTGACCGCCGACCGGCCGGAGCGGTGGCGCGGGACCAACGCGAACCAGACCACCGACCAGGTGGGGATCTTCGGCCCGCTGGTGCCCACCGTGGAGGTCACCCAGTCTCAGCATCCGCCGCCGCCCCTGTCACTGACGCTGCCGGCGTACGGTCCGACCCACTGGAATGTCCGCTTCGACGACCCGCTGACCCCGACCGAACCGTGGACGCCGCCCGCGGTCGCCCCCGCCGAACGGCGCCCACGTCGCGAGCGGTCCGTCAGCGGCGCGCTCCCGATGGGTCCCCGCACCGTGGTGGTCGCCGGCGACGACGCGGGCCCGCCGGCCCGTCAGCTCGCCGAGGCGGCCGGCTGGCCGCTGTTCGCGGAACCCTCCAGCGGCGCCCGCACCGGCGCGAACGCCCTGCGCTGCTACCGACTGCTGCTCGACACGGACCTGGCGCGCTCGATCGAACGCGTCGTCGTGGTCGGGCACGCGACCCTGTCCCGACCGATCAGTCGCCTGCTGCTGCGCGATGACGTGGAGGTGCTGGTCGCACCCCCGGTGGGGGTGTGGAACGCGCCGTCGCATCCGGCGACGGTGTTGGGCGGCGTACCGGCTCACCCGGCGGAGCCCGATCCGGAGGAGTGGTGTGAGTCCTGGCGTGCGCTGGACCGCACGCTGAGCCACACGCTGGACCGACTCCTCGCCGAGGAGACGTCGCTGACCCCCCACGAGGTCGCCGGAGCGGTCAGCCGCGCCCTGCCCGCGGGCGGGCTCCTCACGGTCGGTGCCTCCAACCCGATCCGCGACCTCGACCTGATGGCTCGCCCCTATCCCGTCGGCGAGCGGCGCCTGGTCATCGCCAACCGCGGTCTGTCCGGGATCGACGGGACCATCTCCACCGCGACGGGCGCCGCGCTGGGCCGCTCGATCAGGTACCCCACCGAGCAAGGGGGTCGCAACCTGGCCCTGATGGGCGACGTGACGTTCCTCCACGACAGCAACGGGCTCATCCTGGGCCCGGACGAGCCGCGACCCGATCTGACCATCGTGGTCGTCAACGACGACGGCGGATCGATCTTCAGCGTCCTCGAGCAGGGGGGCCCGGCGTACGCCGACTCCTTCGAGCGTCTCTTCGCCACCCCCCACCGCGCCGATCTGGCTTCGCTGTGCGCCGCCAGCCGGACCCCGCACTGGCGAGCCACCTCACTGCCCGAGCTGGAGCAGGCGCTGGCCAACCCGAACGGTGGGATCGAGGTCATCGAGGCCGTCGTGGGGCGTGCCGACCGGCGTGACCTGGACGCCCGGATCCGCGCCCTCGCCGACTCCCTCTGACTCCCGCTGAGTCGGCGCTAATCGACGCTCGTAGGACGTCGAGTCGGCGCGTCTTTTCAAACTAGCGCCGACTCGGCATCCAACCAGAGTCAATTAGCGCCGACTGGATCAGCCGAGCACGTCCTCCAGGGTGCGGGGGCGCCCGGCCCAGCACGCGGCGGACGTCGTCGCTGAGGTCCGCGCACGACCCGTCGGCCAATGCGGTGTACGTCGAGACCCAGGCGTCGAGTTGGTACTCGTCGACCTTCGGGTAGCCCGAGCGACGCGAGGCGTAGGCCTGCTCCACCGTCTCGTTCTCGAAGGAGAAGGGCCGACCCAGCCTCGCCGCGCAGCGAGCGGCGACCTCGCTCATCGACAGGGCCTCCGGCCCGGTGAGGACGTACGTCGCACCCGCGTGGGCGCCCGGGTCGCGCAGCACCGCGGCGGCCACCTCGGCCACGTCCGCGCGGGCCACGGCGGCGACCCGACCCGCACCCGCAGGCCCCCGGATCACCCCGGCGTCGTCGGCGAAGTGCGGCAGGATGTCGAGGTAGAAGTTGTCGCGCAGCATCGTCCACGTCATGCCCGTGGCGCGGATGGTCTCCTCGGCGTCGTGATGGTCGCGGCCCAGGGTGAACGTGGCGTCCGGCGCGGCGCCACTGAACGAGGTGTAGACGATGTGCTCCACCCCAGCCGCGGCGGCGGCACCGATGATCGTGCGGTGCTCCTCGCGACGGTTCGGCGACTCCGAGGCCGAGACGAGGAACAGGGTGTCGACCCCGGTGAGTGCCTGCTCGGCGGCCGACCGGTCACCGTATGACGCGGCGCGGATCTCGCCACCGAGCTGGGGGGCACGGGCTGGGTCCCGGACGATCAACGTGGGGTGCAGATCGCCGAGGTGGTGGGCGACCAGGCCGCCGAGGGCGCCCGTGGCGCCGGTGATTGCCAACATGTGGGTCCAAGCGTGGGTCGGCCCCGGTGATTCCCGGGGATCGGTCGATCATCCTGCGGTGAAGCGAATCGGGAAGCGAACCGCGCCGGTGTTCCCCGACACCGGAAGCCACCGACCCGGCCCGTCGGGCACCGCGTCCGGCATCCGCCGGGCCAGCAGCGGCAGCGCGATCGCCATGTCGGTGCGGGCCACGAAGTGACCCAGACAGTGGTGCATCCCCGCGCCGAAGCCCTGGTGCGGAGGGCGGGTGGCGGTGATGTCGAAGGAGGGGTCGGGGACCGTGCGGGGGTCGGTGCCCGCGGCGTGGGAGATCGTCTGGACGATGCCGCCGGCCGGGATCTCCAGCCCGTTGAGTACGACGTCCTCCAGCGCCTCGCGGGTCACCCACGTCACCGTGGGGTTGACCCGCATGACCTCCTCGACGGCGTTGGCGCCGAGGTCGGGGCGTTCGCCGAGCAGCCGCCACTGGTCGGGGTGCGCCAGCAACGTCTGGAGCGCGAGCCCGAGTTGGTTGCGGGTGGTCTCCATGCCGGCGAAAGCGAGGAAGACCAGCGCCACCCCCAACTCGTGGGGCGAGAGCCGGTCGCCGTCCTCGTCCGAGGTCCGCACCAGGGTGCTGATCAGATCATCGGTGGGGGAGCGCCGCCGATCGGCGATGACCTCGTCGAGGTAGTGGTGGAGCCCGGTCAGGGCCGCCTCGATGCGGGGCACCTGTTGCGCGACGTCGATCGAGAAGGAGGCGCCCAGATCGTCGGCCCAGTGCGCGATCTGCGCCCAGTCCTCCTCGGGAAGGCCGAGCAGTAGGCAGATGATGCGGGCGGCGTACGGCTCGGCGAACTGGCTGATGAACTCCACCTCGCCGCGCGGGGCGAAGTCGTCGATCAGCTCGTTGGCCAGGGCCTGGAACCGGGGCGCCATCGCGGCGATGGTCTTGTTGCGGAACGCGGGCATCAGCAGCCGTCGGATCCGTGCGTGGTCGTCGCCCTCTAACGACAGCAGGGTCTGTCCCCACCAGTCGGCGAACAACCCCGAGTGGATGCCGTTCTGGGCGGGCCACCGGGCGTTGCCCTGCCGGAAGCGACGGTCGCGCAGGATGGCCGCGGCCTCGTCGTACCGCAGGATCGCCCAACCCCAGGTGGTCTCGGCGTACCAACTCTCCTCGCGGGCCTGATGCACCTCGGCGGACGTGGTGTCGAATGCGGGGTCGGAGAGATCGAGACGGGCGGGCATGCTCCATTGGACCGCGCTCGGCCAACCACGTGGGGCTGAGGTCCCGCTGGTTGACCGGTCGTCTCCTCGGGGCGTGGGCTGGCCTGCGCGGATATCGTGATGCGCATGAGGATCACCAAGTTCGGCCACGCCTGCGTCCGCATCGAGCACGACGGTTTCGCGGTCGTCATCGACCCCGGTGCGTTCACCGAGCCGGACGCCGTCGACGGGGCGACCGCGGTGCTGATCACCCACGAGCACGCCGACCACTACTCGGCCGAGCATCTCGCCCGGACCGAAGCGCCCATCTTCACCGTCGAAGCGGTCGCGGCGAAGATCCGCGAGGAGGCACCCGACCTCGCGCCGCGGATCACGGTGGTGGCCCCGGGCGACGCCTTCGACGCCGGCATCGGCGTACGCGCCGTGGGTGAGTTGCACGCGGTGATCCACGACGACTACCCGCGCATCCACAACAGCGGGTACCTCCTGGACGTCGACGGCTACCGGATCTACCATCCCGGCGACGCCCTCACCGGCCCCGGCGAACCGATCGACCTCCTGCTGGCGCCCATCTCCGCGCCGTGGCTGAAGATCGGGGAAGCGGTCGACTTCGTCCGAGAGGTTGGGGCGCCCAAGTCGCTCGGCATCCACGACAAGGTCTACTCCGACCTGGCCCTGGGGATGGTCGACATGCACATGGGCAACCTGCTGCCGGCGGGGCAGGAGTTCCTGCGACTGTCCGACGGTCAGGACCTCTGAGTTCGTGAGCCGGGTTGTGTGCCTCAGCCCGGTCCAGGACCAGGCCTCAGACACTCGACCCGAACTGACCCGAACTGATCCGAACCGGCGTACGCCGACTCAGTCAGTCAGCGCGTCCCTCACGGGCACGAACTTCGCCTGGGACTCGGCCAACTCGGCCTCGGGGTCGGAGTCCCCGACGATGCCGCAGCCGGCGTAGAGGCGGACCGAGTCGCCGGTGATCTGAGCCGAGCGCAGCGCGATGCCCCACTCGCCGTCGCCGGTGGCGTCGATCCAACCAACCGGGCCGGCGTACCGCCCACGGTCCATCCCCTCGAGTTCGGTGATCAGGTCGGTGGCGACCTTGGTGGGGGTGCCACCCACGGCGGCCGAGGGGTGCAGGGCCTCGGCGAGCAGGAGCGAGGAGACGGTCTCGGCGTCGTGGACCACCCCGGCGACGTCGGTGGCCAGGTGCATCACGTTGGGCAGATGCAGCACGAACGGGGTCTCGGGCACGTTCATCGACGAGCAGTGCGGGTCCAGGGACTCCGCAACCGATCGGACGGCGTACTCGTGCTCTTCGAGGTCCTTGGAGGAACGGGCCAGCGTCGCGGCCAACGCCAGGTCGGCGTCATCGTCACCGGTACGCCGGATGGTTCCGGCCAGCACCCGTGAGGTCACCAGGCCGCGCTCGCGACGCACCAGCATCTCCGGGGTGGCGCCGAAAAGGCCGTCGACGTGGAAGGTCCAGCACATGGGGTAGGTCTCGACCAGGCGCTGCAACGGCCACCGTGCGTCGACGGGTGCGTCGGCGGTGGCCACCAGGTCCCGGGCGAGGACGACCTTCTCGAGGTCGCCGGCGTTGATGCGACGCACCGCGTCGGAGACCGACGACATCCAGCGTTCCCCGTCGAGAGCCCCGTCGGTGAAGGTGACATTCATCGGGGCCTTCGGCGGATCCGCAGGAGCGATGCGCTGATCCAGGCGGTCCAACCCCCCGGCGGACACGGTGGTGACCCAGGCGGTGTCGCCCCGGCGTCCCACGATCACCTCCGGTACGACGAGCATCGAGTCGCCGGGGTCGTCGGCGAAACCGAAGGTGCCGAACGCAACCAGGCCGGAGCCGGGCAGTTTGACCTCGTCGCGGATGACCGCATGGGCGGTGACCTCGCTCCACCAGTCGTTCGCCGCGGCGAATCGATCGGGTCCGGAGGTCTCGAGAGTGGCGGCAACCCCCCACCCGACGAGCCCCTCGCCGCGGCGTACCCAGGCGACGGGGTGATCGGTGGGCAACAGGGTCGCGAGATCAACCTGTGGGTCCAGGGCAACGGGCACCGACCGGCAGACCAGCGTGGCGGGCATCGATTGCTCACCGGTGGTCGGGGAGGTCGTCACGAGGCCCAGAATACGCCTGTGACCCACGGCACCGCCCCCGGGCGACGGTGAGGCGACCCTCGGGCGCGAGTCGGTGCGTGGGTCAGGTGTGGGTCAGGCAATGGTCAGGCTGGGGTCACGACCGATAGACCACCACGGTGTCGCCGAGCCGGATCTGGTCGAACAGAGCCTCCACCGCGCCCCGGTCCCGGACGTTGACGCACCCATGGGAAGCGCCGTTGTAGCCGGTGGCGGCGAAGTCCGAGGAGTAGTGCACCGCTTGTCCACCGTCGAAGAACATGGCGAAGGGCATCGCCGAGTCGTAGAGGCTCGAGACGTGGTCGCGACTCTTGACGTAGACGTCGAACACGCCTTCGCGGGTCGGGGTCGCCACGGCGCCGAAGCGGACGTCGATGGTTGATCGGACGTCCCCGTCGACGACCCACCGCAGGGTCCGACTCGTCTTGTCGATGCAGATGACCCGGCCCTGGGTGCACCGGGCATCGAGCGCGCCGGGTTGGTTGTGGCCGACCTGGTTGGCCAACTCGGCGGCGCTGGGCTCGGTGGTCATGGCCAGCAGACGATTCATCGTCTCCTGGTCGACCGAGCCGGTGACCGCGATGCCGCGCTTGACCTGGAAGCCGCGCACAGCTTGCTCGGTCACCTCACCGTAGTAGCCGGTCACGTCGGTGTTGAACCAGTAGATCTGACGCAGTCGTGCCTGCAGTTCGAGCACTCCGTCCCCTTCGTCGCCGATGGCGAACAGGGCGGGGGCCGGCGGCGGGGCCACGGGCTTGACCTGTGGCTCGGGCGCCTTCACCGGCGCCTTCACCGGGATTGGCGCGGAGGTGGCCGGGGGAGTGGTGGGCTCGGGCGACATCGGCGGACCCGGCGGGGTCGACACGGTACGACGAGCGGCGGTCGCACCGGCTCCGTCGTCCTGGGCCCGCAGAGCGGCGTGAGCGGTGAGGGCACCGAGAACGAGGCCGAGAAGGACCGCGAGCACGGTCACGGAGCGGCGGAGCAAAGGCATGGGTCGCCTCCCTGCGGGACGGGGTGCCGCGGGATCGCCACGGCCTGACACAGGACAGACGCATCGAGACCCGACGAGGTTGCCATCGGACGCGAAATACGGTCGAGCCGTGACCGGTTCGTGATGGTCGCCGCCTCGTCGGGATCCGCCGAGGCTCGCCCGACGCCTGCGCCGTACCCTTTCCTGCGTGGCCCGTGCAGAGCTCGACAAGCAACCGACCGACGTCCAGCAGATGTTCGACGAGGTCGCCAAGCGCTACGACATCACCAACGACATCTTGTCCCTGGGGCAGGACCGGCGGTGGCGTCACGACGTGATCGAGGCCGTCGACCCGCAGTACGGCGACCGGGTGCTCGACCTCGCGGCCGGCACCGGGACCTCCAGCCAGCCCTTCGAGGACCGCGGCGCGTACGTCGTGCCGTGCGACTTCTCGATCGGGATGCTCCGCGTCGGCAAGCAGGCCAAGCCGCACCTCCCCTTCACCGCTGGCGACGGCACCAAGCTGCCCTTCGCCGACGACACGTTCGACGCGGTGACGATCTCCTTCGGGCTGCGCAACATCGTCGACCCGTTCGCCGGGCTGAAGGAACTGCGCCGGGTGACCCGCCCCGGTGGCCGCCTGGTCGTGTGTGAGTTCAGCGCCCCCACGTGGGCGCCGTTCCGCACCGTCTACATCGAGTACCTCATGAAGGCTCTGCCCTCGATCGCCCGCGCGGTGTCGTCCTCACCGGACGCCTACGTCTACCTCGCCGAGTCCATCCGCGCGTGGCCGGACCAGGCGGGACTGGCCGCGATGATCGGCGAGGCCGGCTGGTCCAGTCCCGAGTGGCGCAACCTCACCGGCGGCATCGTCGCGCTGCACCGCGCCACCGCCTGAGCCGACCCACACAACGTCATACGCTCCGAGCACCGGTCTGCTCCGAACCTACGACGTTGCGCCGAGTCGAGCGCACGACGGGATTTCAGACACATTCGTGTGCCCTAAATCTCTCCCGGTGAGGTCGGTCGCAGGTGGTCGGGATGGGCACTACCCACGCGTGCAGACGGGCGTGACGGGTGGCAGTATGTGTGCCGCGCCACCTAGTGATCGGGTTCACAAGCACACAAACCGGTCGCGGTCATCGGCGTATCGAGTAGGGAAAGGAACGCGCGATGGAGCTCTACACACCGGTGCTCTTCCTCGGAGGGTTGGCCACGCTGTTCGTCGTCGGCTCGCTGGTCACCAGCGTGCTGGTCGGACCGGGCCGCTACAACCGGGCGAAGTACGACTCCTACGAGTGTGGGATCGAACCCACGCCCCAACCGCTCGGCGGCGGGCACTTCCCGGTGAAGTACTACATCATCGCGATGCTCTTCATCGTCTTCGATATCGAGATCATCTTCCTCTACCCCTGGGCGGTGCACTTCGAGGAGATGGCGCTGTTCGGCCTGATCGAGATGGTCCTGTTCATCGCCACCGTCTTCATCGCCTACGCCTACGTATGGCGACGTGGCGGCCTCGAATGGGACTGAGCGCCGCCATGCACGCCGCTCCCCGCAGCAATCGCAATTCGCTCCCTGAACTGACAGGAACCATCTGATGGGTATCGAGGACAAGCTCCCCAGCGGCGTACTCCTGACCTCGGTCGAGGGTCTCGCCGGCTACATGCGCAAGGCCAGCTTCTGGCCCGCCACGTTCGGCCTCGCGTGCTGCGCGATCGAGATGATGACCTCCGGCGGACCGAAGTACGACCTGGCCCGCTTCGGCATGGAGGTCTTCCGCGCCAGCCCGCGTCAGGCCGACCTGATGATCGTCGCCGGACGGGTGAGCCAGAAGATGGCCCCGGTTCTGCGTCAGATCTACGACCAGATGGCGGAGCCGAAGTACGTCCTGGCCATGGGCGTCTGCGCCAGCAGCGGCGGCATGTTCAACAACTACGCGATCGTCCAGGGCGTCGATCACATCGTCCCCGTCGACATGTACCTCCCCGGCTGCCCGCCGCGCCCCGAGATGCTCATCGACGCGATCCTCAAGCTCCACGACCAGGTCCAGGCGACCAAGATGGGCGCCAACCGCGTCGCGGAGATCGAGCAGCTCGAGACCGCGGCGCTCAGTGCTCTGCCGACGTCGGAGATGAAGGGACTGCTTCGATGACGGATGCGAGCGACGGTACGCAGGACCCGGCCAAGGACCCCAACGTCCCGGCCAAGGCCGACCCGGAGGTCAAGCAGGTCGGCACCCGCACCGGCATGTTCGGAGCCTCGGGTTCCGGTGACACCAGCGGGTACGGCGGCCTGGTCGCCCCGATCGCCTTCCCCGCACCGGCCCGCGCCCCGTTCGGCGGCTGGTACGACGAGGTGGCCTCGGCCCTGGAGTCCATCGGCTCCCTGGGCGACGTGGTCATCCACCGCAACGAGATCACCTTCCACGTCCAGCGCGAGAAGCTGCTCGAGACCGTCCAGCGTCTGCGCGACGACCCGGCGCTGAAGTTCGAGTTCTGCGCCAGCGTCAGCGGAGTGAACTACCCCGAGGACACCGGCCGCGAACTGCACGCGGTCTACCACTTCCTCTCGATGACCTACAACCGTCGGATCCGCATCGAGGCCACGGCCCCCGACGCCGATCCGCACCTGCCGTCGATCTCACACATCTACCCGACCAGCGACTGGCACGAGCGCGAGACCTACGACATGTTCGGGATCATCTTCGACGGCCACACGGCCCTCACCCGGATCCTGATGCCCGACGACTGGCCCGGCCACCCCCAGCGCAAGGACTACCCCCTGGGCGGCATCCCGGTCGAGTACAAGGGCGGCACGATCCCACCCCCGGACCAGCGGAGGAGCTACAACTAAATGTCCACCACAGATGACCTCTACGCAGGCAGCACCGAGACCTCCGAGGGCAGGGTCTTCACCGTCTCCGGCCAGGACTGGGACCAGATCGCCGAGGGCCTCGCCGACGAGGGCGACGAACGCATCGTCGTCAACATGGGCCCCCAGCACCCCTCCACCCACGGCGTACTCCGGCTGATCCTCGAACTCGACGGTGAAACGGTCACCGAGGCCCGCTGCGGTATCGGCTACCTCCACACCGGTATCGAGAAGAACATGGAGTTCCGCACCTGGGTGCAGGGCACCACCTTCTGCACCCGGATGGACTACCTCAGCCCGTTCTACAACGAGGCGACCTACGCCCTGGGCGTGGAGCGACTGCTCGACATCGAGAAGGACATTCCCGAGAAGGCCTCGGTCATGCGGGTCCTGCTCATGGAGCTGAACCGCCTCTCCTCGCACCTGGTGGCCATCGCCACCGGTGGCATGGAGATCGGCGCGCTGACCGTGATGACCATCGGCTTCCGCGAGCGCGAGCTGGTCCTCGACCTGTTCGAACTCATCACCGGCCTGCGGATGAACCACGCATTCATCCGTCCCGGCGGTGTCGCCCAGGACCTCCCCCCGGGAGCCCTGGAGGAGATCGACGGCTTCGTCGCCCTGATGCGCAAGCGCCTGCCCGAGTACGCCGCCCTGTGCAACGCGAACCCGATCTTCAAGGCGCGTCTGGAGGGTGTGGGCCACCTCGAACTCGAGGGCTGCATGGCCCTCGGGCTCACCGGGCCGCCCCTGCGGGCCACCGGTCTGGCCTGGGACCTGCGCAAGACCGAGCCCTACTGCGGCTACGAGGACTACGACTTCGACGTCCAGACCTGGGACACCTGCGACTCCTACGGTCGCTTCCGGATCCGCCTGAACGAGATGTGGGAGTCCCTGCGCATCATCGAGCAGGCTGCCGCCCGCCTGGCCGGGCTCGAAGGTGCGCCGGTGATGGTCGCCGACAAGAAGATCGCCTGGCCCAGCCAGCTGTCCATCGGCAGCGACGGCATGGGGAACTCCGCCGACCACATCCGCCACATCATGGGTGAGTCGATGGAAGCGCTCATCCACCACTTCAAGCTCGTCACCGAGGGCTTCCGCGTGCCGGCCGGTCAGGCCTACGTGCCCGTCGAGTCGCCGCGCGGGGAGCTGGGTGCCCACCTGGTCTCCGACGGTGGCACCCGTCCGTTCCGCGCCCACTTCCGGGACCCGTCCTTCGCCAACCTCCAAGCGACCAGCGTGATGTCAGAAGGCGGCCTCGTCGCCGATGTCATCGTCGCGATCGCCTCGATCGACCCTGTGATGGGAGGAGTCGACAGATGACCTCGGCCCCCAATGCTGTGCCCGCTGAGATCGAATCGACGCTCAGCGACAAGACCGTCGCCGAACTCCACGAGATCGCGGCCCGCTACCCCCAGGCCCGCTCGGGTCTGTTGCCGATGCTCCACCTCATCCAGTCCGCTCAGGGCAAGGTGACCGCAGAAGGCATCGAGATCTGTGCGCGGATCCTCGACATCACCGCGGCCGAGGTCAGCGGGGTCGCGACCTTCTACACGATGTACAAGCGCAAGCCGGTCGGCGACTACCACGTCGGGGTCTGCACCAACACGCTGTGCGCGGTGATGGGTGGCGACCTGATCCTGGAACGCCTCAAGGACCACCTCGACGTCGGCAACGACGAGACCGCCGAGGAGCGCCCCGGCGACCAGGCCTCGGTCTCGCTCGAGCACCTCGAGTGCAACGCGGCCTGCGACTACGCCCCGGTGATGATGGTCAACTGGGAGTTCATGGACAACATGACGCCCACCTCCGCCGTCGACCTGGTCGACGACCTGCGGGCCGGCAAGGACGTCCACTCCACCCGCGGACCCAAGCTGTGCACCTTCCGCGAGGCCGAACGCGTCCTGGCCGGATTCCCTGATGGCCTGGCCAACGAGGGTCCTGCTGCGGGCGCACCGTCCCTGGTCGGCCTGGGCATCGCCCGCGACCGCGGATGGACCGCCCCCGAGAGCGCGGGCCGGACGCTGGGAAGCGGCGTGGCCGAGGGCTCGGGAGTCGCCGCGGCCGACCAGGCCGACACCTCGCGTGCTGAGTCGGAGAACGTCGAACGTTCCGATGGTGCCGACACCACCGCTCAGGACAAGGGAGAAGCCAAATGACCAGCCACGTGGTGGACATGTTGACCCCGGTGCTCACCGAGGACTGGGACGCCGAACGCAGCTGGACCCTGCAGACCTATGAGTCGCGCGGCGGCTACCAGGGTCTGAAGAAGGCCCTGGCGATGGCGCCGGACGACATCATCACTGCGGTCAAGGACTCCGGTCTGCGCGGTCGCGGTGGCGCTGGCTTCCCGACGGGCATGAAGTGGGGCTTCATTCCCCAGGACAATCCCAAGCCGAAGTACCTCGTGGTCAACGCCGACGAGTCCGAGCCGGGCACCTGCAAGGACACGCCCCTGATGATGGCCTCGCCGCACCTGCTGGTCGAGGGCGTGATCATCTCCTCCTTCGCGATCCGCGCGAACACCGCCTTCATCTACGTGCGCGGGGAGATCCTCCACGTCATCCGTCGGGTCCAGGCCGCGGTCGCCGAGGCGTACGCCGCCGGTCATCTCGGCAAGAACATCCACGGCTCGGGTTTCGACCTGGACCTGATCGTCCACGCCGGCGCCGGTGCCTACATCTGTGGCGAGGAGACCGCCCTGCTCGAGGGTCTCGAGGGACGCCGCGGACAACCACGGTTGCGTCCGCCGTTCCCGGCCGTGGCCGGCCTCTACGCCAGCCCCACCGTCATCAACAACGTCGAGTCGATTGCCTCGGTGCCCAGCATCATCGACCGCGGCGCCGACTGGTTCTCCTCCATGGGCACCGAGAAGTCCAAGGGCTACGGCATCTTCAGCCTCTCCGGGCACGTCACCAACCCCGGTCAGTACGAAGCCCCGCTCGGGATCACCCTGCGGGAACTGATCGACCTCGCCGGTGGGATCCGTGAGGGCCATCAGCTGAAGTTCTGGACCCCCGGCGGATCCAGCACCCCGCTGCTGACCGACGCCCACCTCGACGTACCCCTCGACTTCGAAGGGGTCGGCGAAGCCGGCTCGATGCTCGGCACCCGGGCGCTGCAGATCTTCGACGAGACCACCTGCGTGCTGCGTGCCGTCCTGCGCTGGACCGAGTTCTACAAGCACGAGTCCTGCGGCAAGTGCACCCCGTGCCGTGAGGGCACGTGGTGGTTGGTCCAGACCCTGGCCCGGTTGGAGCAGGGGCAGGGCAGCGAAGCGGACCTCGACCTGTTGCTCGACCAGTGCGACAACATCATGGGTCGTTCCTTCTGTGCTCTCGCCGACGGGGCGACCAGCCCGATCTCGAGTTCGATCCAGTACTTCCGCGAGGAGTACCTCGCTCACCTCACCCACGGGGGCTGCCCGTTCGACCCGATGGCCTCCACCGTCTTCACCCCTGCCGGAGCAGTGCGATGACCACCACCCCTGAGAAGGCGCCCGCCGCCGAGCCCGCGATCGAAATGGTCAACGTGACCATCGACGGCGTGCAGACCAGCGTCGCGAAGGACACCCTGGTGATCCGGGCGGCCGAACAGGTCGGCGTCCAGATCCCGCGCTTCTGTGACCACCCGTTGCTCGCACCGGTCGGCGCCTGCCGTCAGTGCCTGGTGGAGGTCCCCGACGCCGGCAACGGCCGCGGCTTCCCCAAGCCGCAGGCCTCCTGCACGCTGCCGGTCGCCGAGGGCATGGTCGTCAGCACCCAGGCCACCAGCGAGGTGGCCGAGAAGGCTCAGCAGGGAATCATGGAGTTCCTGCTCATCAACCACCCCCTCGACTGCCCCGTGTGCGACAAGGGTGGGGAGTGCCCGCTGCAGAACCAGGCCATGTCCAACGGCCGCGGCGAATCACGCTTCTCCGCCGACGGCGGCATCAAGCGGACCTTCCCCAAGCCCATCAACATCTCCGCCCAGGTGCTGTTGGACCGGGAGCGGTGCGTGCTGTGCGCCCGTTGCACCCGCTTCTCCGAGCAGATCGCCGGCGACCCGTTCATCGCCCTGATCGAGCGCGGCGCCCTCCAGCAGGTCGGTATCTACGAGAAGGAACCGCTGCAGTCCTACTTCTCGGGCAACACGATCCAGATCTGCCCGGTCGGTGCCCTCACCTCGGCGGCGTACCGCTTCCGTTCGCGGCCCTTCGACCTCATCTCGACCCCCGGGGTGGCCGAGCACGACTCCTGTGGTGCCGCGATCCGCGTCGACCACCGCCGCGGCAAGGTGATGCGTCGCCTGGCCGGCAACGACCCCGAGGTCAACGAGGAGTGGATCAGCGACAAGGACCGCTTCGCCTTCACCTACGCCCGTGAAGAGGACCGGATCACCTACCCGCAGGTCCGGGACGAGGACGGCTCTCTGCGACCCGCCTCCTGGCCCGAGGCCTTCACCGTCGCGGCCCGCGGCCTGCACGCCGCCGGGGCCTCGGCGGTCCTCACCGGTGGTCGGGTGACCGCCGAGGACGCCTTCGCCTACAGCAAGTTCGCCCGGGTCTCGCTCGGCACCAACGACATCGACTTCCGCGCCCGGCCCCTCTCCGCTGAGGAGGAGTCGTTCCTCGGAGCCCACGTGGCCCTGACCGGACCCGACATGGTGTCGTACGCCGACCTCGAGTCCGCGGCGACCGTCGTCCTGGCCGGGCTCGAACCCGAGGACGAAGCGGGCACGATCTTCCTGCGTCTGCGCAAGAGCGTCCTGGCCGGTGGCACCCGGGTGCTGGCCATCGCCCCGTTCACCACCCGCGGGTTGAGCAAGGTGCACGGCACCCTGCTCCCGACCGTCCCCGGCGAGGAGGCCGCCGCCCTCGAGGCCATGACCGACCACGCCGAGCACGGCATCGACACCACGTCGGTGATCCTGGTCGGCGAACGCCTCGCCACCTCACCCGGAGCGCTCACCGCAGCGGCCACCCTCGCCCAGCGCACCGGAGCCCGCCTCGCGTGGGTGCCCCGTCGCGCGGGCGACCGTGGCGCCGTCGACTCCGGGTGTCTGCCCACCCTGCTGCCGGGCGGTCGCCCCGTCGCCGACGCCTCGGCTCGCGTCGACGCCGCCACCGCGTGGGGTGTCCCGACCCTGCCGGAGACCGCAGGTCGTGACGCGGACGCCATCGTCGCCGCCCTGGTGGCCGGCGAACTGTCCGGACTGGTCGTCGGAGGCGTCGACCCCGACGACACCGCCGACCCCGCCGCCACGCGCGCTGCGCTCGAAGCGGCCCGGTTCGTGGTCGCCCTCGACCTGCGCGAGACCGAGGTGACACGGGCCGCCGACGTGGTCTTCCCCGTCGCCCCCGTGACCGACAAGGCCGGAACCTTCGTGACCTGGGAGGGTCGACCCAGGCCCTTCGAAGCGGTGCTCACCAACCCGAGTTCGCTGCCCGACCTGCGGATCCTCTCCGGCATCGCCGACGAACTCGTCGCCCTCGGTCAGGGGTCGCCCCTGGGCTTCCGGACCGTGGCGCAGGTGCGCGTCCAGATGTCCGAGATGGGTGCCTGGGACGGCGAGCGCGTCAGCGCGGTCGCGGCCTCTGCGGCCGACGCCGACCACCTCGGCAGCGGTCAGGTCCTCGCGACCTGGAAGCAGATGTTGGACAACGGCTCCATGCAGGACGGTGACAAGCACCTCGCCGCCACCGCCCGCCCGGTCGTGGCCCGGGTCTCACGCAGCGTCTTCGACGCGGTCGGACCCGACGTCACCATCACCGGTGACCGTGGTTCGATGACGCTGCCCGCGGAGCCGGTCGACGACCTCGTCGACGGGGTCGTGTGGGTGCCCACCAACTCCACCGGCAACGGTGTGCTCGCCGACGTGGCCTCACCCGGCAGTCGTGTCACCGTCAAGGGAGGGGCCGCATGATGATCTCGACGCTCTCAGCCAGCTCGATCAGCAGCATCGGAGTGCTGCCGATGGTCGATGACCTCAGCGCCTTCGGCAAGGACCCCTGGTGGCTGGTACTGGTCAAGACCTTCGTCATCTTCCTGGTGCTGGTGCTGCTGACTCTGTTCAACATCTGGGCCGAGCGTCGCGTCGTGGCCCGGATGCAGCACCGGATCGGCCCCAACGTCAACGGGCCCTTCGGTCTGCTCCAGTCCCTCGCGGACGGGGCGAAGCTGATGTTCAAGGAGGACTTCATCCCTAAGGCGGCCGACCGGCTCGTCTTCGTGCTGGCCCCCCTGATCGCCGCGGTGCCTGCGTTCATCACCTTCGCAGTGATCCCCTTCGGCCCGGAGGCGGGACTCCCGTTCACCGACCGCACCACCCCGCTGCAACTGACCGACATGCCTGTCGCGGTCCTGTTCGTGATGGCCGTCGCCTCGATCGGGATCTACGGCATCGTGCTGGGCGGCTGGTCCAGCGGGTCGACCTACGCCCTCCTCGGCGGGCTGCGCTCCAGCGCCCAGATGATCTCCTACGAGGTCGCAATGGGTCTGGCCCTGGTCGGGGTCTTCCTCTACGCCGGCTCCATCTCCACCTCCGAGATCGTCGCCGCCCAGGACACCTTCTGGTTCGGGTTGATCCTCGCCCCGTCGTTCGTGATCTACGTGATCTCGATGGTGGGGGAGACCAACCGGGCCCCCTTCGACATGCCCGAGGCCGAGGGTGAACTCGTCGGTGGGTTCCACACGGAGTACTCCTCGATCAAGTTCGCCATGTTCTTCCTCGCCGAATACATCAACATGGCCACCGTCTCGGCACTCGCCACCACGCTGTTCCTCGGCGGCTGGCGCGCCCCGTTCTGGATCGACCGGGTCTGGGCCGGAGCCAATGAGGGCTACGTCCCGTTGATCTGGTTCTTCGGCAAGATGTTCCTGTTCATCTTCATGTTCATCTGGCTGCGTGGCTCGCTCCCGCGTCTGCGCTACGACCAGTTCATGCGGTTCGGCTGGAAGGTGCTCATCCCGGCCTCCCTGGCCTGGATCATCATGATCGCCACCGTGAAGGTCGTCACCGAGGAGGGCTACCTCACCCGTCCGGTGCTGTTCATCGGCTTCGGCGTGATCCTGGCCGTCCTGCTGGTGTTCTTCCTCTTCGGGGCGGAGGCCGACGACAGCGACGGCCGGATCGTCCCGGTCGCACCGACCGGGGGCTTCCCCGTGCCCCCGCTGCCCGAGGGTGGCGCCGTGCGCGGTGCCGCTGCCCCGCTCACGTTCCAGGGCTCGATCACGCAGGAGTCGGCTCCGGCCGGGTCCGGCCACACCCGCTCAACCCAGGGAGACGACGCCTGATGGCCGAACCCAAGACCTTCAAGGAACAATTCATCGATCCGGTCGCCGGGTTCGGTGTCACGTTCCGGACCATGTTCAAGAAGGTGGTGACCGAGCAGTACCCCTTCGAGAAGATGCCCACGGCACCGCGCTTCCACGGACGTCACCAACTCAACCGTTGGCCCGACGGTCTGGAGAAGTGCATCGGCTGCGAGCTGTGCGCCTGGGCCTGTCCCGCCGACGCGATCTACGTCGAGGGCGCCAGCAACGACGACGCCGCGGGCCCCGACGGAGAGTCGGGTCGGTTCTCCCCCGGAGAGCGGTACGGCCGCGTCTACCAGATCAACTACCTGCGTTGCATCCTGTGCGGGCTGTGCATCGAGGCCTGCCCGACGCGTGCGTTGACCATGACCAACGAGTACGAACTGGCCGACGACAACCGGGCGGACCTGATCTATGAGAAGTCCGACCTGATCGCCCCGCTGCTTCCGGGCATGCAGGCACCGCCGCACGCCATGTTGTTGGCCGACGACGCCGAGCAGTACTACCGCGGTGAGTTCGCGGTCCCCGCGCCCGGCACTCCCGCCGGCGCCGCCATCGGCGTGGACGGGGAGGCCTCACCATGATCGCGTTCTGGATCCTCGCGCCGATCATGGTCGTCGCCGCCCTGGGGGTGTTGTTCGTCCGCAAGGCCGTGCACGCAGCGCTTCTGCTCGCGGTCGTGATGATCAGCCTCTCGATCCTCTACCTGGCCCTCGAGGCGCCCTTCCTGTTCGTGGTGCAGATCATCGTCTACACCGGCGCGATCTTGATGCTGTTCCTCTTCGTCGTGATGCTCGTCGGGGTCGACGCCTCCGACTCGGTGGTCGAGACGATCAAGGGCCAGCGCGTCATGGCCATCGGGAGCGGACTCCTGCTGGGCACGGTGCTGGTCGTCGGACTCGGCCAGATCACCCTCGGTGCGACCGTGGGACTGGAGGAGGCCAACCGCGCGGGCAACATCGAAGCGTTGGCGAACCTGCTGTTCTCCCGCTACGTGTTCGCCTTCGAGACCACCAGCGCCCTGCTGATCACCGCCGCGGTCGGGGCCATGGTCCTCGCACACCGCGAGCGGCTGACCCCGAAGCCCGGCCAGTCCGAGCTCGCCCAGCAGCGCGTCCGGGACTACGCCGACTCCGGCAAGCCCATGGGCCCCCTGCCGACCCCCGGGGTGTTCGCTCGCCACAACGCGGTCGACACCCCCGCCCTACTCCCCGACGGGACCGCGGCCGAAGCCTCGATCTCGCGGGTGCTCGCGGCCCGTGGCACGGTGCGCTCCGCACCGGCCCTGGCCGACGACATCGAGGACCTGCAACGCCAGATGGGGGTCGACCCGGCGACCATGCCGGAAACCTCCGGACGCAACGCGGCCGCGGCCCACACCGAAGAAGACGTGACGACGGATGGGGAGGGACCCCGGTCATGACCGAATACATCGTTCTCTCGGCGATCTTGTTCACCATCGGTTGCGTGGGCGTGCTGACCCGACGCAACGCCCTGGTGGTCTTCATGTGCGTGGAGTTGATGCTCAACGCCTCCAACCTGGCCCTGGTGGCCTTCGCCCGCCAACACGGGAACCTCGACGGTCAGGTCGCCGCCTTCTTCGTGATGGTGGTGGCGGCTGCCGAGGTCGTGGTCGGCCTGGCCATCATCATGACCATCTTCCGGACTCGTCGCTCGGCCTCGGTCGACGACGCGAGCCTGCTGAAGTTCTAGGAGAACTCTCCACATGTACGCACTCTCCGAGTCCATCCCCGTGGTGGACCCCGGCGCCGCCGACGGGATCTTCTCCCTGCTCTGGCTGATCGTCGCCCTCCCGCTCGCGGGCGCCGTCATCCTCCTGCTCGGAGGACGAGCCACCGACAAGTGGGGCCACCTTTTGGCCACCGCCCTGCCGGTCGGCTCCTTCGTCCTGAGCCTGGTGATGTTCCTCCAACTCCTCGGTCGTGACGAGGAGGAACGCCAGATCGGCCAACAGCTCTACGACTGGATCCAGGTCGGCGGCCTCGACGTCGGGATGGATCTGCTCTACGACCCGTTGTCGGCGCTGTTCCTGCTCCTCATCACCGGTGTCGGGTCGCTGATCCACGTCTACTCGATCGGCTACATGGAGCACGACCCCCGTCGTCGCCGCTTCTTCGCCTACCTCAACCTGTTCGTCGCCGCGATGCTGATGCTCGTGCTGGCCGAGAACTACCTCGTGCTGTTCCTCGGCTGGGAGGGCGTCGGGCTCGCGTCATACCTGTTGATCGGCTTCTGGCAGCACAAGCCCTCCGCCGCCGCGGCCGCCAAGAAGGCCTTCGTCATCAACCGGGTCGGCGACATGGGGCTGTCCCTGGCGATCATGCTGCTCTTCGTCACCTTCGGCACGACCAGCTTCAGCGGCATCTCCGAGGCCTCCTCGGGCGCCTCCGAGGGGACCCTGACCGCGATCGGCCTCCTGCTGCTGCTCGGAGCCGCCGCCAAGTCGGCCCAGGTCCCGTTGCAGGCCTGGCTCCTGGACGCCATGGAGGGCCCCACCCCGGTGTCGGCCCTGATCCACGCGGCGACCATGGTCACCGCCGGCGTCTACCTGATCGTCCGCTCCAACTTCATCTTCGAACTCGCGCCCCACGCCCAGACCGTGGTCGTCATCGTCGCGACGGTCACCCTGATCTGGGGCGCGATCATCGGTTGCGCGAAGGACGACATCAAGAAGGTCCTCGCCGGTTCCACGATGAGCCAGATCGGCTACATGATGCTCGGTGCCGGACTCGGGGTGGCCGGATACGCCTTCGCTGTCTTCCACCTCATCGTCCACGGATTCTTCAAGGCCAACATGTTCCTCGGCGCCGGTTCGGTGATGCACGGGATGAACGACGACGTCGACATGCGCCACTACGGCGGACTGCAGAAGATGATGCCGATCACCTTCATCACCTTCGCCATGGGCTACCTCGCGATCATCGGGTTCCCCGGGTTCTCCGGGTTCTTCTCGAAGGACAAGATCATCGAGGTCGCCCTGGACCAGAATCCGATCGTCGGTGTCTGCGCCCTGATCGGCGCCGGGATCACCGGCTTCTACATGACCCGGCTGATGCTGATGACCTTCTTCACCGAGAAGCGTTGGGCCAAGGATGTGCACCCGCACGAGTCGCCCAAGGTGATGACGTTCCCGCTGATCGTCCTGGCTGCCCTCTCCCTGCTCGGCGGCGTCCTGCTCGCCGGTGACTTCATCGTCGAGTTCCTCGCCCCCGTGGTCGGCGAGGAGGGTGAGCACTCACCCGCCATCCCGGCCATCGTGGTCACCCTGCTGACCGTGAGCGTCGTGGCTATCGGTGTCGCGGCCGCCTGGATCCTGGTCGGCAAACAGAAGGTGCCCGCCACTGCGCCCCAGGATGTGTCGTTCGCGACCAAGGCCGCCCGCGCCGATCTCTACGGCGATGCGATCAACGAAGGGCTCGTCGTCGAGCCCGGTCGCCGCCTCGTCGGTGGTCTGACCACCTTCGACCGGTCCGGCACCGACGGGGTCTTCACCGGCTCCGCCTCAGCCATCGGGGCCATCGGCTCCCAGCTGCGCAAGGTCCAGAACGGTTTCGTCCGCTCCTACGCCCTCTCGGTCATGGTCGGCGTGCTCATCGTCGTCCTGGCCCTCCTGGCGGTGAACCTCTGATGGAGTCCGCACTGAACGACATGCCGATCCTCACCCTGCTCCTGCTCCTGCCGCTGGTGGGTGCGCTGGTCATTCCCTTCGCCCCGGCGACGCTGACCAAGCAACTCGCCGTCGGCTTCTCCGCCGCGACCCTGCTGCTCGGCATCCTCATCGCCACGGTGTACGACGTCGGCGCCGGGATGCAGTTCACCGAGACCTACCAGTGGATCGGCGCCTTCGGCGTCAACTACGCACTGGGTGTCGACGGACTGGGTCTGCTGATGATCCTGCTCACCGTCGTCCTGGTCCCGGTCGTCCTGGTCGCCGGTTGGAACGAGGGCGATGAGAACCCCCGAGCGTTCTACGCCTGGGTCCTCGCCCTCGAGGCCCTCTCTCTGGCCGTCTTCGCGGCCACCGACGTGTTCTTCTTCTACGTCGTGTTCGAGGCCACGCTGATCCCGGCGTACTTCCTCATCGGCGGCTTCGGCCGGGCCGGTCGAGGCGCCGCGGCGATGAAGTTCCTGATGTTCCAGCTCGCGGGCGGTCTCGTCCTGCTCGCCGCGGTCATCGGCCTCTACGTCGTCTCGGCCAAGGAGGGATCGCCCTCCTACCTGCTCAGCGACCTGATGGCCCTGGACATCGGCACCAACGCCGGGCGGGTGCTGTTCGCCGGGTTCTTCGTCGCCTTCGCGATCAAGGCGCCGCTCTTCCCGGTGCACACCTGGTTGGCCGACACCACCGAGAAGGCCACCCCCGGGACCAGTGTGCTGCTGGTCTGCGTGCTCGACAAGATCGGCACCTTCGGGATGCTCCGGTTCTGCCTGGGCATCTTCCCCGAGGCCTCGGTCTGGGCCACCCCCGTGGTGGTTACGCTCGCCCTGATCTCCATCGTCTACGGCGCCCTGGTCGCGATCGGACAGGACGACGTGTTCCGCCTGATCGGTCTGACCTCGCTGAGCCACTTCGGGTTCATCGTGCTGGGCATCTTCGTCTTCTCCAGCCAGGGGCAGACCGGGTCGATCCTCTACATGGTCAACCACGGTCTGAGCACCGCCGCACTGTTCCTGCTCGCCGGCTACCTCTACCGCCGTCGCGGGACCGCCCTGATCAGCCAGATGGGCGGGATCGAGAAGGTCACCCCCGTGCTGGCCGGGTTGTTCCTGGTCGCAGGACTCGCCACGCTGGGTCTGCCGGGCACCAGCCCGTTCGTCTCGGAGTTCCTGGTCATCCTCTCCGCCTTCGACTACCGCTGGTACGTCGGCGCCATCGCCGTCACCGGCATCGTGCTCGCGGCCATCTACGTGCTGTGGATGTACCAACGAGTGATGACCGGGCCCACTCCGGTCGACCTCGAGAAGTCCGACACCCGCGACCTCGGAGTCCGCGAGATCGCCGCGATCGCGCCCCTCATGGTGGCCCTGGTGTTCTTCGGGTTCTTCCCCAAGCCGCTGCTCGACGTGGCCAACCCGTTCACCGAGAGCCTGATGGAACGAGTGGGGATCAGCGACAGTGACCCGGTCGTGCCGCCCGGCTCGGTCGAACCAGAAACCGCAGACACCTCCACGCAGGAAGAGGGCGAGTGATGGAATTCGTCAAGCCCACCATCGAGTACTTCGAGCTGTCACCGCTGATCCTGGTGTTCGCCGTGGCCTGCCTCGGCGTGGTCATCGAAGCGGCCCTGCCACGGACCCAGCGGCGTACGGCGCAGATCGGTCTGGCCTTCACCGGTATCGCCGCCGCGTTCGCGCTCGTCGTCATTGTCGGGACCGATCTGAAGGTCGCCGAAGGTGGGGCCGCACGTGGCCTCTTCGGTGCCGGCGGAACGATCACCGTGGACGGTCCGACCGTCATCCTCTGGGGCGTCCTGTTGGTCTTCGCTTTCGGTGGCGTGGCTCTGTTCGCCGAGCGTCAGATCGACTCCGGCGTCTCTGCCTTCGCGGGCCAGGCCGCCGCGCTCCCCGGGACCCAGGCCGAGCGTGAGGCCGCGAACAAGAACCTCGAGCAGACCGAGGTCTACCCGCTGATGATGTTCGCGGTCACCGGCATGCTCCTGTTCGTCTCGGCCAACGACCTCCTCACCATGTTCGTGGCCCTCGAGGTCCTCTCGTTGCCGCTCTACCTGCTGTGTGGGCTGGCTCGTCGTCGTCGACTGCTCAGCCAGGAGGCAGCGATGAAGTACTTCCTCCTCGGCGCCTTCTCCTCGGGGTTCTTCCTCTACGGCGTCGCCCTCACCTACGGGTTCGCCGGTTCGATGCAGTTCTCCGAGATCAACGAGGCCGTGCAGAACAACGCCGGGAACACCACCCTCCTGCTGATCGGGATGGGCATGCTGGCCGTCGGCCTCTTCTTCAAGGTCGGCGCTGCTCCCTTCCAGTCCTGGACGCCCGACGTCTACCAGGGCGCCCCCACCGCCGTGACCGCCTTCATGGCTGCCGCCACGAAGGTCGCTGCCTTCGGCGCGATCATGCGGCTCTTCTACGTCGCCTTCGGTGCGGACCGGTGGAGCTGGCAGCCGATGATGTGGGTGGTGGCGATCCTGACGATGCTCGTCGGCGCGATCCTCGCCATCGTCCAGACCGACATGGTGCGGATGCTCGCCTACTCCTCGGTGGCCCACACCGGCTTCCTGCTGACCGGGGTCCTCGGTGTACAGAGCGTCACGGAGCTGTCCGACGGGCAGGTCACCTCGCTGACCGCCGTCCTGTTCTACCTGGTCACCTACGGCTTCTCGACCATGGGCGCCTTCGCCATCTGCACCCTCGTGCGCGACTCCGCCGGACAGGCCGGCGGCTTCGACCGCTGGGCCGGTCTCGGTCGACGAGCCCCCCTCGTGGCCGGCGTGTTCGCCTTCTTCCTGCTCGCCATGGCCGGCATCCCACTGACCTCCGGGTTCGTGGGCAAGTGGGCGGTCTTCACCGTGGCCATGTCGGCCGGTGCCTGGCCGGTGGTGCTCGTGGCGATCGCCTCCAGCGTCATCGCGGTCTACTTCTACATCCAGGTCATCCGCCTGATGTTCTTCGGAGAGCCGGCCAACGCGCCCTCGGGAGACAGCGCGGTCGAGCGTGCTGACCTGGTCGAGAAGGGTGTTGGCGGCGGTGCCGCCGTGGCCACTCAGGTCGAGGTGGGCCAGGTGACCGCGGCCTCGCCGTTCACCACTGTCACCATCGCGGTGTGCGCCCTGGCGACCCTTGTGCTCGGCGTTGTGCCGGGCCCCCTGCTCGACCTGATTGCCAATGCGGGAGACTTCATCCGGTGATCAACCCGTGACCCTCTCCTTGGCGCTGCCGGTAGGCGACGACGCCCTTGCCGCCCGTCTCGACGCACGCATGGCCGTGGTCGAGGAAGCTCTCTTCGGCCACACGACCAGTCGTGCGCCGTACGTCACCGAGGCCGCGCGTCACCTGCTCGACGCCGGCGGCAAACGGTTCCGGCCATTGCTGGTCCTGCTGGCCGCCGAGGCCGGCGAGCGCCCGGACGCCCCCGAGGTCATCACCGCGGCCTGCGTCGTGGAGATCACCCACGTGGGTTCGCTCTACCACGACGACGTGATGGACGAGGCGGAGCTGCGCCGGGGCGAGGACTCGGCCAACGCCCGCTTCGACAACCTGGTGGCCATCCTGACCGGTGACTTCCTGTTCGCCAGGTCCTCGGCTCTGACGGCCGAGCTGGGCGCCGACGCGGTCCGCATCCAGGCCGACACGTTCACTCGGCTGGTCGAGGGACAGATCCTCGAGACCGTCGCCCCGGGTCCGGACGATGACCCGCTGGAGCACTACCTCGAGGTCGTCGCCGGCAAGACCGGATCGCTGATCGCCACCTCCGCCCGCTACGGCGCCCGCTTCGGGGGAGCCACGCCCGAGGTCGAGGCCGCCCTGACGGCGTACGGCGAGATCGTGGGTTCGGCGTTCCAGCTCTCCGACGACATCTTGGACATCGCCTCGGAGACCGAGGAGTCCGGCAAGACCCCCGGCACCGACCTGCGCGAGGGCGTGCCGACCCTGCCCGTCCTGATGGCCCAAGCATCCGGCGACCCGGCCGACGCGCGCCTCCACGAGCTGCTGGGCATGCCCTTGACCGACGACGACCTGCACGCCGAAGCGTTGGGTCTTCTGCGTGCCCACCCGGCCATGCAGCAGGCCACCGACTACGTCGTGGCCCGCGCCGCGGAGGCCAAGGCCTTGCTCACCGCCCTCCCCGAGGGCCCGGTTCGCCAGGCGCTGGAAGCCTTCGCCGACGTCGTCGCCGTCCGCTCGACCTGACCCACCGGTGAGTCGGCGCAAGTTGACGTTCGTGGGTCGGTGAGTCGGCGCAAGTTTTCGAACATGCGCCGACTCGGGCGTTTTCCGGCGTCAATACGCGCCGACTCACGGTCAGGCGCCGGTCGACGCCGCGACGGTCAGGCGCAACTGACGGCGCCGATGGTTGATGGCCTCGTAGGTGAAGATGACCAGGGCGATCCACACCAGGACGAAACCCACCCAGCGTCCGGCGGGCATGTCCTCGTCGAAGAGCAGTAGGCCGAGCGCGAACTGCAGGATCGGGGCGAGGTACTGCAACAACCCCAGGGAGACCATCGAGATCCGGGTGGCCGCCGCGCCGAAGCAGATCAGAGGGATCGCGGTCACGATCCCGGTGGTGGTGTAGAGCAGCGCGTGAGGAACCCCGTTGGCGGCCCAGGCGGCCCCGCCGGACAGGGTCAGCCAGGTCAGGTAGACGGCCGCGACCGGCGCGATCACCGTGGTCTCGAAGGCCAGGCTCTCGACCGCGCCGACGTTCGCTGTCTTCTTCGCCAG
This sequence comes from Nocardioides salsibiostraticola, assembly GCF_054783655.1. Taxonomy (NCBI): domain Bacteria; kingdom Bacillati; phylum Actinomycetota; class Actinomycetes; order Propionibacteriales; family Nocardioidaceae; genus Nocardioides; species Nocardioides salsibiostraticola. The sequence continues at coordinate 220,879 of NZ_BAAGQD010000025.1, forward strand.
CCCGTAGGTCCCGAAGGAGAAGGCCAGGACCAGTGCGACGTACGGCGGGCGCCCGTAGTCGACGGTCAGCACGACCACCGCGATGAAGCCGATGGCCAGGGCGACCCATTGGGTTCGACGCAGGGTCTCACCCAGCAGGAGGACACCCATCAGGACGGTGACCAGTGGATTGATGAAGTAGCCCAGGGAGGTCTCCACGACCCGCCCGGAGTTCACGCCGTAGATGTAGGTCGCCCAGTTGATGCTGATGGTGACGGCGGCGAGGGTCAGGAGCAAACGGACCCGGCGATCCACCCACAGAGCCCGGAGCTGTTTGCCTTTGCGGAGCAGGAGAATGAGCAGTCCCATGGTCAGCATCGACCAGAGCACCCGGTGCCCGAGGATCTCCACCGGCCCACCGGGTTTGAGCAACGGCCAGTAGAGCGGGAACGAACCCCACATGAGGTACGCCGAGGCCCCGAGGAGCAATCCGCGTCGAGAGTCCGGCACCGCGCAATCGTAGGTCTCCAGAAGGCGTCACGACGAGTTTGCGCGCACGGTCGTCCACCGGCAGGCAGACTGGGGACCATGCCGCTCGTACGCCGCCCGATGGTTGGGTTCACCATCGCTCTGACGCTGCTCCTCGGCGCCCTCGCGGCGCCGGTCGAGGCCGCCAAGCCGCGTCGAGGCATCGTCTCCGAGATTCGCGAGATCGGACAGAGCGACCGGTTCCTCATCAAGGGACGCTTCAAGCAGCCCTATCGTCGCGGGGAGATCATCGTCCAGCAGCGATTCAACAACGGCCGGTGGACGGCGTACTCCCGAGAACGCTCCACCTCGACCAGCCGCTACCGGATCCGGGTCCAGAAGCGCGGGGTCACGGGGGACGTCGTGTGTTACCGATTGATCGTGCCGAGCGACGGCGAGTATCGGCGGGCCACCGTCCTCAAGGCCTCCCGGGGCCGGTACGCCGGCAAGCGGTTCTGCATCGAGACCACCTTCGGGTAACCCTCCGGCGTCGACCCGCGCTCGCCGGGGTTCAGAAGGCCAGGCGAGACGCGGTCCAGGTCAGCCCGACGAGCGCGGCGATGCTGCACACGATGACGCGGAGCCAATCACGACGTTCGTCGAGCACCCTGCTGGCGGCCCAGATCGTCCCGGTCACCAGCAGCACCACAGCGGTCTGGGCTACGTCGATGCCGATGTTGAAGGCCGCGAGCGCGCTCACGTTGGCGGTCGTAGCGAGGCCTAGGCCGCTCAGGCTGCTCGCAAACCCCAGTCCGTGCACCAGACCTATCGCGGCGGCGATCCAGGGACGGATGGTGTCACCGCGGCCTCGAATGGCCAGAACTGCGGCGGCGACGATGGACAGGGAGATGGCCGGTTCCACCCACTGACTCGGGATCGAGACGATGTCGAAGTAGGCCAGGACCAGGCTCGTCGCGTGACCGATGGTGAAGGCGGTGACCAGCTTGACGACCCGCCAGGTCGTGAACCGACTGACGGTGGAACCTACGACCGCGAAGGTCAGCACCACCAGGAAGAGAAGGTGATCCAAGCCGAAACTGACATGCTCGAGGCCCGTGACGAAGAACGATCGCGCAGCCGCGATCGGGTCGAGGGAGAACGTGGCCCGACCGTCGTTGCTGAGTTGGCCGGTGGCCGACTCCTCCGCGCCGGACAGCAGCACCTGGTCACTGGGTGAGGTGAAGGACCAGTCGATGGCGACCTCGGACACCGCGCCGTCGTGGGGCCCGGTGGCGAAGAGGAGATCGACGTACTGCGAGGCGGTGTCTTCGCCGCCACTGGTCGGAGCCGGGCCGGCCCCGATGATGACGACCTCCTCGCCGTCGATCTCGATCCGCACCTGGCCACGGACTGTGTTGACGAGTCCCGTCACCACCGTCGACTCCTGGGCCTGGAGTTCCTGGGCGTCGATCAGTCCGTCACCCGACGTGTCGTCGTACCCGAGTTCGGTGAAGAGGACCGGCGCCGTGCCCAGGATTCGTTGATCGGTCACCGTCAGGGTGATGGCCTCACTGGTCGTGTCGTGGGCCGAGGCCGGCGCAGCTCCGATCAGTATCGAAGCGACGGCCCCCACACCCACCAGCGTCGTGGTCAGCCAGCGCGTAGTCCGTCCGTGGGTCACCGGTCACTCACCGGTCACTCACCGGGCGGCGGGCCGCCGCCTCCGGGGCCACCACCGTCTGCTCCGTCACCCCCGGGGAGGGATGCCTCGGAGTTGTCGGGGCTGGTCAGTTTGCTCTCTGCCGTCGCGCCCGACAAACAGCCAGGAAGGTTCGGGGAGTCGTAGGTGAGGTGGTAGTGGTACGTCTCGCCGAACTCCTCCGTGGTGGACGTGTGCCCGGAGCACTCGTCGAGGTCCGCGGGGATCGCCCGGTCCTCCTCGGGGCCGTAGATGCCGTAGCCGTCGTAGGCGAAACCGATGAGGGTCTCGGCGTCCTGGTCGATCGAGCAGGTCACGCCGGTGCCGGCCTCATCGAGGTTGGTCTGGATGGACTCGGCGCCGAAGTGCCAGTGGTAGTAGCCGGACGGATCGATGTGGCCACCGCAAGAATCCAGTGCGGGCAGCCCACCTCGATCGGCGACCGAGGGCGCGTCGGCGAAGATCGTCACGCCGTCCAGCGCCAGGCCCACCTGACCCACCGTGTCCAGGTCGGAGACGGTATCGAGCTTCTCGGGGGCTGTCGGGATCAACACCTGGAGGTGATAGGACCCGTCGGCCGTGGCTTCCAGACACGAGTTCTCGGTGTCTGACGACGACGCGGACTGTGCCCCGGGATCGGTGATCGTGATGTCTCCGTTCGAGTCGACGAAGTCGTAGCCCTGGGACGTCATCAGATCCCAGAAGTCTTCGTTGAGACCGTAGAGGCCGGGTTCGTCGCCGTCCCACACCCAGATGCCGCCGGTGTCGGCTGTTGTGGCTGGGCAGTAGGGACCGTCGGTGTCGACGGTCGAGGACAGGCTGTCGACCTCGAACTGGTAGCAGGTGGTCTCGCTGCCGTTCTCCAACGTGCAGTCGACCGTCGTTGCGTCTTCGGTCAGCGCTCCGTCGGTGAAGAGCGCTGCCACGTCAGTCGTACTCTCGGTCGCCGTGGTCGGGTCGGACCCTCCGGTTGCCGTTGCGGCGGCATCAGATGAGGTGTCGGTCGCATCGGATCCGCAGGCGGTGGCGATCAACAGCATCGATGCGAGGGCGGCGACCAGACGTCGCGAGCCCAGGTTCGGGCGCGTCACCCGTCCTCACCGTTCGCATCGGCGGGCGGTCCCGCGCCGTCGGGAGGACCGGCGCCGTCGGGAGGACCGGCGCCTTCGGGTGCCCCTCCGGCGGCATCCTCGGATTCGGCGGTCTGCCCGACCATGCAGGAGATGGTCTGGTTCTCAGCGGCAGAGTTGGCGTGGTAGTGGTAGCCGTCGGCGTCCGTCGTGTGGCCGTTGCATTCGTCGAGATCCTCAGGGGCTTCGCCCTCCGCGTAGGGGCTGTGCACGGCGTAGCCATCCATCGCGTAGCCGAACATGGCGGTCTCGCCGTCGGCTGCCTCACCGACCTCTGAACAGCCGGTGGCGCCGTGCATGTGGTAGCCCTCGAACGGGTTGAAGTGGCCGCCACAGTCGTCGAACGCGGCGATCGTGTAGGCGCCGAGGATCGCGTCGACCGGGGCTGAGGCCGCGATGACCACGCCGTCGAGGGTGATGCCGAGGTTCCCCCTCGACTCCGTGGCGGAGTCGGCGGCTACGGGTGTGGTGGGGATGAGGACCGTGGACTCGATCGGCTCGCCGTTCTCGAGCCACTCCAGGCGGCCCTCGACGCAGTGATTGACCAGATCAGGGTCCACGTCGGGCCGCGCGGCGGCTTCGAACTCCTCCGCGGTCTCGGTGACCAGGACGTTCCCGTCCTCGTCGTACATCTGCCAGCCGTCGTCGTCGTAGGTCGTGGCGAGATCCTCGATGAACTGACCGTCGACGTCGTACAGGTTCTCCCCGTCCAACCAGAGGCCGCCGGCCTCGGCATCGTCGGTGATCGTCTCGGGACAGAAGGGACCTACTTCGTGATCGGTCGGGTAGCCGGAGACCGTCACCCGGTAGCAGGTCGTCTCGGTGCCACCGGACAGGGTGCAGTCCTCGGTCGTGGGCTCGTCGACCAGCGCGCCGTCGAGGAAGAGGGTCGTGTCGAAAGAGCCGGCGCTCTGGGTCGAAGAGGCGGTGTCATCGGAAGTAGCGTCGGTGTCGGTCTCGGAGACGGTCCCCGAGGAGCTGCACGACGTCAGGATGAAGGCTGCCGCGAGAGGCAACGTGAACAGGGGCGATCGGCGGCGCATCGTGACCGACGCGATGGGGTTTCGGGCTGTGGGCATGGAAGCAGCCTTCACGATCTAGCTGTGAACCCGCTGTGTAGAGGCTGGGGGTTGATCCTGGACGTGATCGGCCGGTATTCGCTCTCTGCATCGAGACCACCTTCGGGTGAGCGGCCCGGTGTGGTTGAGCGTTTGACCAGGTTTTCCACGTTTGTGGGAGGTCCCGCTGGGGAGGCTGCGGATGGTAGACATCCGCATCACCCCTACGAAAGCGAGATCCATCCATGCGTACGCAACGCATCCTGGTCAGTCTGATGACCTTCGCCCTGATCGGCCTCGTGCCGATCGGGTTCGTCGCCTCCTCTTCCGCAGCCTCCGCCTCCGTTTCGACGTCCGCGGCCTCGGCGGCGGCCAAGCCCAAGCGCGACATCAGCGCCACGAACAAGAGCCGGAACCGGAAGGTCATCATCAAGGGCAAGGTCAAGCCCGGAAGCCGCACCAAGGTCGTGATCCAGCGCCGCCCTCAGAATGCGAAGAAGTGGCGCGGGTACCGCACGATCCGCACGAACGGTCAGGGCAACTACAGCTTTGAGGCTCCCGGCGGTCCCAAGATCAACCAGACCCAGTGCTACCGGATCGTGGTCCCCGGCAACGGCAAGTTCCGCAAGAGCTACCAGACCAAGATCACCTACGGCACGGCCAAGGGTCTGCCCATCTGCATCACCAAGAGCCGGGTCTGAGCTGAGTCGAAACCCTGCCGTACGACGAAACGCCCGGTCGCCTCACCAAGAGGCGGCCGGGCGTTGTCGAGCTCGAGGACAGCTGAGTCCGAAGGTAGGTCCTAGACCACGGTCCAGGTGTCGCCACCGGTGATCAGGGAACTCAGGCGGTCGATGGGTTCGCCGGTGGCCGCGTCGGCGGCGGAGGCGACCTGGGCGCGGGCCTGATCGTCGTACGTCGCCCGCTCGACCTGTCGGAAGATCCCGACCGGTGACTGGTTCAGATAACCCGAGTCGGTGAGCCGGGAGATCGCGAAGGCCATCGAGGGGTCGGGGCTGTGGGCGTCATGGACGATCATGGCGTCCTCACCGACGTCGCTGATCTGGGCGACGCGGACCCCGCCGGTGGCCTCGTCACGCACCAGGCACTTGTCGTTGTCGGATCCCCAGCGGATCGGTTGCCCGTGCTCGAGGGGGATCAGAGCGTCCTGCTTGGTGTCGCGGTCCTTGAGGGACTCGAAGGCGCCGTCGTTGAAGATGTTGCAGTTCTGGTAGATCTCGACCAGCGACGTGCCGCGGTGGGCGGCGGCCGCGGCCAGGACCTCGGTGAGGTGCTTGCGGTCCGAGTCGATGGTGCGGGCCACGAAGGTCGCCTCGGCGCCCAGCGCCAGGGAGACCGGGTTGAACGGGTGGTCCAGTGATCCCATCGGGGTGGACTTGGTGATCTTTCCGGCCTCGGAGGTGGGGGAGTATTGACCCTTGGTGAGGCCGTAGATCCGGTTGTTGAACAACAAGATCGTCATGTTGATGTTGCGGCGCAGAGCGTGGATGAGGTGGTTGCCGCCGATGGACAAGGCGTCGCCGTCGCCGGTGACGACCCAGACGTTGAGGTCCTCTCGCGCGGTCGCGATGCCCGTGGCGATGGTGGGGGCGCGGCCGTGGATCGAGTGGAAGCCGTAGGTGTCCAGGTAGTACGGGAACCGCGAGGAGCAACCGATGCCGGAGACGAAGACCATGTTCTCCCGGCGTAGACCGAGCTCGGGCAGGAAGGACTGGACGGCCTTGAGGACGGCGTAGTCGCCGCACCCGGGGCACCAACGTACCTCCTGGTCGGAGGAGAACTCCTTGCCCGTCTGGGCCGGGGCCTCGGGGTCGACCGTGGGGACGCCCTCGGTGCCGGAGCGGAAGGCCGGGATCCCTAAGCCGACACTGCCGATGGTGGAATCGGTGGCGGTCATGGTCACAGCTCCCATTCGTTGTCGTGGTTCGTGGGGGTCAGGTCGACCTCGATGCCCTCGGCGGCGGCGACGAGTTCGCCGATCGCGTCGGCGAGCTCGGCCGCCTTGAGCGGCAGACCGCGCACGACGTTGTAGCCGATGGCGTCGACGAGGTACTTGCCGCGCAGCAGCAGCGAAAGCTGGCCGAGGTTCATCTCGGGGCACAGGACCTTGTCGTAGCCCTTGAGGATGTCGCCCAGATCATTGGGGAACGGGTTGAGGTGGCGCAGGTGGACCTGAGCGACGTCGTACCCGGCCTTGCGGACCCGGCGGCAACCGGCGCCGATGGGCCCGTAGGTGGAGCCCCAACCGATGACCAGGACCTTGGCCTTGCCGGACGGGTCGTCGACCTCGAGCGGGGGCAGGGAGTCGGCGATCCGGTCGATCTTGGCCTGGCGGGTGCGGACCATCAGGTCGTGGTTGGCCGGGTCGTAGGAGATGTTGCCGTGCCCGTCGCCCTTCTCCAGGCCGCCGATGCGGTGCTCGAGTCCGGGGGTTCCGGGGATGGCCCAGGGGCGGGCGAGCGTCTCCTCGTCGCGCAGGTAGGGCCAGAAGTCCGGCTCGTCCTCCCCGGTCTTGCCCCGCTTGGTGTGGTTGGGCTCGGTGGTGAAGTTCGGGTCGATGGCCGGGAGGGCGTCCACGTCGGGGATCTTCCACGGTTCGGACCCGTTGGCGAGGTAGCCATCGGAGAGCAGCATCACCGGCGTGCGGTAGGTGATGGCGATCCGGGCGGCCTCCACGGCAGCGTCGAAGCAGTCGCCGGGGGACTGGGGCGCCACGATCGGGACGGGCGCCTCACCGTTGCGGCCGAACATGGCCTGCATGAGGTCGGACTGCTCGGTCTTGGTCGGCAGCCCGGTGGAGGGTCCGCCACGCTGGACGTCGATGACCAGCAGCGGCAGTTCGGTCATCACGGCCAGACCGATGGCCTCGGACTTCAACGCGACCCCGGGACCCGAGGTGGTGGTCACGCCGAGGGAACCGGCGAAGGAGGCGCCGATCGCGGCACCGATCCCGGCGATCTCGTCCTCGGCCTGCAGCGTGGTGACGCCGAACGACTTGTGCTTGGACAACTCGTGGAGGATGTCGGAGGCCGGGGTGATCGGGTAGGACCCCAGGAAGATCTGGAGTCCGGACTGCACACCGGCGGCGACCAGGCCGTAGGAGAGTGCCAGGTTCCCGGTGATGTTGCGGTAGACGCCCGGGGCCATGGCGGCGGGCTTGATCTCGTACTGGATCGCGAAGGCTTCGGTGGTCTCGCCGAAGTACCAGCCGGCCTTGAAGGCGGTGATGTTCGCGTCCCGGATGTCGGGGACCTTCGCGAACCGCTTCTCCAAGAAGGCGGCCGTGGACTCGGTGGGGCGGCCGTACATCCAGGACAACAACCCCAGGGCGAACATGTTCTTCGCCCGGGAGGCGTCCTTGCGGGACAGGCCGAACTCCTTGACCGCCTCGACGGTCATTCCGGTCAGATCCACCGGGAAGACCTGGAAGTCGGCCAACTGGTCGTTGGCGTCGCCGATAGTGGCCAACGGGTCGGCGTCGTACCCGGCCTTGGCGAGGTTGCGCTTGGTGAAGTCGTGGGAGTCCACGATGATCGTGGCGCCCTTGGGCAGGTCGTCGCGGTTGGCCTTCAACGCGGCCGGGTTCATCGCCACCAGTACGTCGGGGGCGTCACCTGCGGTGAGAATGTCGTGGTCGGCGAAGTGGACCTGGAACGACGAGACGCCCGCCATGGTGCCCTGAGGTGCCCGGATCTCGGCGGGGAAGTTCGGCAGCGTCACGAGGTCGTTGCCGAACACGGCCGACTCCTGGGTGAACCGGTCACCGGTGAGCTGCATCCCGTCCCCGGAGTCACCCGCGAAACGGATGATCACCCGGTCGAGCTGCTTGACCTGCTTGGAACCCTGCACCTGCTCGGACACTGGCTACTTCCTCGTCGTCTCTAGACCTACCGCGATCATACTGCGGGTATGCCCGCCACTAGAACACGTTTCAGTTCTCGCGTCATCCCCTTGGCGGCGTGATCCCCACGATAGTCGCGAACCGAGTCACGGGCCGACTCCTGCCGCTCAGTGGGCCGAACCCCGGGGGTAGTGCCGGCGTCGCGCCCGGGGGGCCGGTCGGTCGGTCAGCCCGTCATCGACTCCGCCCGCGCCTTGAGCGCCTCGGCGTGCCGACGGAATCCCTCGCTCACCCGGCCCGGTCCGGCCAACCGGACCAGGGGTCCGGAGAACTCCTCCACGGTGTCGTACGTCGTGGGTCCGCCCGGCTCCTGGCGCAGGCGCTGATGGCGGGTGCCCCGCACCAGACCGAGTCTGGCGGGGATCCCCTCGTAGACGTAGGACAGGCGAGCCGCCGCCATCCCGTCGGTGCTCAGCGGTGGTTCTAGGGCGCTGATCCGCTCGGGAGACCGCGTGGACCGTCCGTTGGTCCATCGCACGTGCAGCACGATCGGGCTGCCGACCCTCGCTGGGGTCACCGTCTCGGCGCGTTCGACGAAGGGGTTCCACTCGGCGTACCGCTCGGTGTCGAGCATGATCGCCCACACGAGTTCGAGGGGCGCGTGGATGGTCGCGTGGGCGGAGGGGTTCATCGGTCCTGTCTGCGTTGCTTGTGGGCCTGGTCGCGAGGGCTCGTTCCCTCCGTTTTGATCGCTCCGAGGCTCTTGGGACGACCAATCGGGAGGGAGCCGGTGGAGGCCTCAGCGACGGTTGGTGAACTGCACCGGGAAGTCGAGGTCCTGGCTCTGGACCAGGGCGATGACCGCCTGGAGGTCGTCGCGCTTCTTGGAGGAGACCCGGAGTTCGTCGCCCTGGATCTGCGCCTTGACGCCCTTGGGGCCCTCGTCGCGGATGAGCTTCGAGATCTTCTTCGCGTCCTCGCTCGAGATCCCTTCCTTCAGGGCGATCGCGATCTTGGACTGCTGACCGGACGGACGCGGTTCGCTGGCGTCGAGCACCTTGAGGCTCACGTCGCGTTTGATGAGCTTGGTCTGGAAGACGTCGAGTACGGCGCTGGCGCGGTCGTCGGCGGAGGCGGTGATCTCGATCGCCTCGTCGCCCTGCCACTCGATGGTGGCGCCGGTGCCCTTGAAGTCGTAGCGGGTCGCGATTTCCCGGGCGGTCTGCCCCAGGGCGTTGTCGACCTCCTGCCGGTCGATCTTGCTGACGATGTCGAACGAGGAATCGGCCATGGTGGTCCCCTTGCTGGTGCGGCTGGTTGGGCGGCGGGTGTGGATCTGCTTTTCGTCTGCGGGTCGTGCTGCGCTATTGTTTCGCCTCGTTGTCCTCCCGCCAAACGCTCAGGCAGATGGTGGGGCGACACGAACCTGGCAGGTTGCCCGAGCGGCCAAAGGGAGCTGACTGTAAATCAGCCGTCATCGACTTCGTTGGTTCAAATCCAACACCTGCCACCGAAGCCCTCAACCGCGATCCGGACGAGGGCTTCGTTCATTTCGGAAGCCCTTTCGTCCGATCCGCTCGTAACTGACCGTTACGCCCTGTGGCATGCGCGTATATCCGCCGCCTAGAGGTCGTAACAGTCAGTTACAGTCCGGGGATCTCCGAGTCGTCGGTCCGGGTGTTGAAGGCCGAGTCCTTCCGGGAGATCTCCTCGCGTCGTTCCTCCGGGCTGAGCGCGAGAATCAGTTCTGCGGCCTCGGCGGGGAAGCCGCTCACCTCCGGTGACTCGGCCAGCGGGACGACCGTGTGAACGATCTGGTCGGCGTACAGGTGCATCATCGTGAACGACTGGCCCCCGTCGACGCCGGAGACGTAGCGGTCCAGCGGCGCCGGGTCGCAGGTGTAGCAGCTGGCCGACGCGACGCTGACCGGGACGCCGGCGAACGTGGAGTAGCTCGAGTAGTGGAAGTGGCCCCCGATCACGACCCGGACATCGCTGCCGCGGACGACCTCGGCGAGGCGGTGCTGGTCGGCCAGCTCGATGATCTCTGCGGCGGGCAGCATCGGCAGAGGGATCGGTGGATGGTGCAGGGCCAGGACCGTGCCGGACGGGGCGGGTACGGCGAGCTGCTCGCGCAGCCAGTCGAGTTGAGCCTCGCTGACCTCGCCGTGGTGGTAGCCGGGCACGGTGGTGTCGAGCGCGATCACGCGCAGCCCGTCGACGTCGTACACCCGATCTTGGGGTTCGTCGGACGCGACCCCGAACAGGCCCAGGGAGTAGTCCGCGCGCTCGTCGTGGTTGCCCATCACCCACACCACCTCGGCTCCCATCGCCGCTGCGGCCGGCTCGACGAGCTCACGCAGGCGGGCGTACGCCGCGGGCTCGGACCGGTCCGCGAGGTCGCCGGTGAACACGAGGACCTGGGGCCGGGGGTCGATGCGGGAGAGCCGGTCGAGCACCTGCTCCAACCCGGCCTCGGGGTTCACGCTGCCGTACTGCAGCTCGCCGTCGGCCAGCAGGTGCACGTCGCTGAGGTGGGCGACGACGTGGGTGGGTGCGGGATGCTGCCCGAAGACCATCGGTCCCTCGTCTCAGGAGGTCGGTTCGAGGTAGAACACCGGGATCCGGCGGTCCGTGCGCTCTTCGTACTTCACGAAGTTCGGCCAGGTCCGGAGCATGACCTGCCACATCCGGGCCCGCTCCTCACCGTCGATCTCGCGGGCGGAGACGGTGGTGGTCAATCCGTTGAACCGGACCTTGGCGGTCGTGGCGGCGCGCAGGTTGTTGACCCACAGGGGCATCGCCTCGCCGCCGAAGTTGGACCCGGCGACCAGCCAGCCGTCCTCGTGCGGCACACACAGCAGGGGAGTCGTCCGGGGGATCCCGCTCTTCCGGCCCGCCACCGTGAGCGCCAGATTCGGTAGTCCGGCGATGTCCAGCACCGTGACCCGACCCTTGGTCGCGCTCTGCAACCGCTTGTCACACCACACGATCTGCGGCAGCAACTTCGGCATCCATCCGATGGCACCGATGCGGATCGCGACTGGAGTGAGGAGGCCCATGGGGGCATGTTACTGACCGTCGTTACTACTACCGGACTGTTACAACGGTCCGGTAGTAGTAACGACGGTCAGTAACAAGGGTTCGGAGCCGGTCAGGGGAGGACGCGGCCCAGGACCTCGCCCAGGGTGATGGGATGACCCGACGGGCCGGGAGCGGAGTAGCGCAGGGTCACCTCGTCGCCGTCCTCGAGGTAGGTCCTGGTCCCGAACGTTCCCTCGATGCGGTCCCGCCCACCCCAGGTCAGTTCGAGCAGCGAACCGCGCTGCTCGGGCTCGGGTCCGCTGATCGTGCCGGAGGCGTAGAGGTCGCCGGTGCGCACCGAGGCCCCGTTGGCGGTCAGGTGGGCCAACATCTGGGCCGGGGACCAATACATCGTGGAGTACGCCGGGCGGCTGATCACCTCGCCGTTCAGCAGCACCTCGACAGAGATGTCCAGCCCACGCGGGGAGCCCGCCCCGGGCAGGAGGTAGGGCAGCGGCTGCGGGTCCTGACCCGGGAGTTCGGTCCAGGCGTGCTCCAGCGCGGCCAGCGGCGTCACCCAGTGGGAGATGGAGGTGGCGAAGGACTTGCCGAGGAAGGGCCCGAGGGGGACGTACTCCCAGGCCTGGATGTCTCGGGCCGACCAGTCGTTGAGCCCCACGACCCCGAAGACGTGCGCGGGGAAGTCGTCGTACGGCACCGGCTCGCCCAACTGCGAGGGAACCCCGACGACGAAGCCGAGCTCCGCCTCGATGTCGAGGCGCTGGCTGGGGCCGTACGTCGGGGCGTCGGCGTCCGGTGGGCGTCGCTGACCGGAGGGCCGACGGATCGGCGTACCGCTCGGCAGGACCGTCCCGGAGCGTCCGTGGTAGCCGACGGGCAGGTGCTTCCAGTTCGGCAGCAGGGGCTCCCCGTCGGGCCGGAAGATCCGCCCGACGTTCGAGGCGTGGTGCTCGGAGGCGTAGAAGTCGACGTAGTCCGCCACCTCGAACGGCAGGTGGAGATCCACCTCCGCCAGCGCGTACGACGGCCCCTCGGCTTCGGCCAGGGCCCGCACCTCGGTCCGCGTCTGGGCCCATGCCGTGGGGCCCAGTGCGAGGAAGGCGTTCAGCGAGTGGCGGGCGAACTCCGGGCGATCGAGCGCGGCGGCGAGGTCGAGGACCCGGTCCTCGACGCGCACCCCGATGCGCGGGGCGTTGCCGTCGACGGAGAAGACGCCGTAGGGAAGGTGGTCGAGCCCGAAGCCGCTCACTGGTCGATCGGTCCCGACTCGATCAACCCAAGTGCGACCAGGTCGGCGTACGGCTCATCGACCGAGCAGGAACCGATCGAGGTGAACCAGCGGCGGGAGCGGGTGAGGTCGTGCTCCTCGGTCAATTCAAGAAGCGCGGCGGCGTCCCGTTCCTCCAGCACGCTCTTGCCTCGGGGGTCGCCGTCGAACAGCAGCAGCGTCGCGAGCAGCACGTTGAGGAAGCCGTGCTCCTCCCATCCCTCCGCGCTGGTGTGGCGCACCGCTCGATGCAATCCGGCGGTGCACTTGAAGGGCGTCTCCCGGTCGAGGGCGGCGTCGATCCAGGAGGCCAGCGCGGCGGACGTCGGGAACGCGTCGGCGTCGGGGCCGCCGGTGCGGAACTTCAGCCGCAACTCGATGGCGGCGATCTCGTCGGCCGCCGCGAGCCAGCCGTGGTCGGTGCGGGTGGCGGGCATCTCGACGTACACCTCGGTGTGGGGCGCCAGGAGTCCTTCGGCCTCGGCGTTCTCGATCGCCGTGGTGACCCGACGCGCGTTGCCGGCCAGGTCGTCCAGGTCGCGCAGCGCCGTCTCGAGCCCGACGACCCTCAGATCCAACTTGGCAGCCTGGCGCAGCGCCCCGTCGACCTGCCCGGCGCCACCGGTCAGGACGATGGTGACCGGGTCGGTGAACCCGGCCAGGGCCGGAAGATCGGTGTCGCGGACGACGAAGCTGCGCACCAGGCGAGCGGGCGCCTCCTCGCGGGTCCCGTGGGCCTCGATGGCGGCGGAGAGTTCGGCGTCGCCCGGGGGAAAGATCGCCGCGTCGTCGATCAGTCCCGTCCATGCGTTCCCAGAAGTCGGCATGCGGGGTACCGTAACAGTCCGTCGAATAGCGGACCAGATGTCCGATAAACGGAATAGTTTCGCTCAGCGTTGGAGGGTCGATGCCGTACTACCGACAGGTGGGGCAGGTGCCGCCGCACCGTCACACCCAACACCGTGACGCCGACGGCCACCTCTACTACGAGGAGTTGATGGGGGAGGAGGGGTTCTCCTCGGACTCCTCCCTGCTCTATCACCGCGGCGTCCCCTCGGCCATCGTCGCCTCGGAGGTCTGGGAGCTGCCCGACCAGACCCGAACGCCCAACCATCCGCTGAAGCCGCGTCACCTGCGCCTGCCGGATCTGACCACCGATGGCGATCCGATCACCGGGCGCCGCCTGATCCTGGCCAACACCGACGTACGGATCTCCTACGTGGTGGCGGACTCAACCGGCGAGGTGGGCGAGTCGGGCGCCTCGCCCCTGTATCGCAACGCGATCGGCGACGAGTGCGTCTTCGTGGAGGACGGGCACGGTGTGGTCGAAACGGTCTTCGGGACGCTGCCCTACCGGGCCGGTGACTACGTCCTGATCCCCCGTGCCACCACCCATCGGTGGGTGACCGCCGAGGAGTCGAGGCTCTACGTCATCGAGGGCAACGGTCACATCGCGCCGCCCAAGCGGTACCTCTCCCGCTACGGACAGCTGCTCGAGCACGCGCCGTACTGCGAACGCGATCTGCACGGGCCCGGCGCGCTGATAGAGCCTGACGAGAGCAGCACATCCGGAGCCGACCCGTCCGGGACCGACGTCCTGGTCAAGCACCGCGCCAACGGCCAACTGCTCGGCACCCGACTGACCTACGCCACCCACCCCTTCGACGTGGTCGGGTGGGACGGCTGCCTCTACCCCTACACGTTCAACATCGAGGACTACATGCCCATCACGGGCAAGGTGCACCAGCCGCCGCCGGTGCATCAGGTCTTCGAGGGGTGGAAATTCGTGATCTGCAACTTCCTGCCCCGCAAGGTCGACTACCACCCGCTGTCGGTGCCGGTGCCCTACTACCACTCCAACGTGGACTCCGATGAGGTCATGTTCTACGTCGGCGGGGACTACGAAGCCCGCAAGGGATCGGGGATCGCGCTCGGGTCGATCTCGCTGCACCCGGGCGGGCTCGCGCACGGGCCTCAGCCCTCGGCCATCGAGGCCTCGCTCGGCGTGGACTTCTTCGCCGAATCGGCGGTCATGGTCGACACCTTCGCGCCCCTGGATCTGGGCGAAGCAGCGTTGGCCTGCGAGGACCCGGCGTACGCGTGGACCTGGGCTGCGGGTGGAGATGCCCCTTCCACGGGTTGAGATGGTTACCGACGGGTCTCTTGTATCGATCCAATCGGCGTGAAAATGTTGCTCTCATGAACGATTCGATCCCTCTGCATCCGGTCCTGCATCCGGTGCTCGCCGACGTCACCGAACGGCTCGTGGCCCGCAGCGCCGCGTCGCGAGCGGCGTACCTCGAGCGGGTCCGTGCCGCCTCGGAGGCCGGTCCGGCCAGGACCCGGCTGGCCTGCGCGAACCTCGCCCACGGGTTCGCCTCCGCCGGGGAGGTCGACAAGGTCGCTCTGCGCGGCACCGTGAAGCCCAACTTGGCCATCGTCACCAGCTACAACGACATGCTCTCGGCCCACCAGCCCTTCGAGACCTACCCGCGGCAGCTGAAGAAGGCCGTGATCCGGGCCGGGGGAATCGCCCAGGTCGCCGGTGGTGTGCCGGCCATGTGCGACGGGGTCACCCAGGGCCGGGCGGGGATGCAGCTCTCGCTCTACAGCCGCGACGTGATCGCCATGTCGACCGCCATCGCTCTCTCGCACGACATGTTCGACGGCGCGATGATGCTGGGGGTCTGCGACAAGATCGTGCCCGGTCTGCTCATCGGGTCGCTCACCTTCGGGCACCTGCCGACCATCTTCGTCCCCGCCGGTCCCATGGAGTCGGGACTGCCCAACAAGGAGAAGGCGCGCGTCCGGCAGGAGTTCGCCGAGGGGAAGGCCACCCGTGATGAGCTCCTCGAGGCCGAGGCGGCGTCGTACCACTCGGTGGGCACGTGCACGTTCTACGGCACCGCGAACTCCAACCAACTGATCATGGAGGTGCTGGGGCTCCACCTGCCCGGATCGTCCTTCGTCAATCCCGGCACCCCGATGCGCGAGGCCCTGACCAACGCCGCCGCGGCTCGCGTCACGGCCATCACCCGTGGCGAGGTCGAGGCCGCTCCCATCGGTGAGGTCGTCGACGAGGCCGCGATCGTCAACGCCTGTGTGGCCCTGCTGGCCAGCGGAGGCTCGACCAACCACACCATGCACCTCGTGGCGATCGCCCGAGCGGCTGGCATCGACCTCACCTGGTCAGATCTGGCCGACCTGTCGGCCGTCGTCCCGTCGCTGTGCCGGATCTACCCCAACGGTTCGGCCGACGTGAACCACTTCCACGCCGCCGGCGGCATCGCGTTCCTGATCCGCACCCTGCTCGACGCCGGCCTGCTGCACGAGGACGTGCTGACGGTGATGGGCCGCGGACTGCGGCAGTACACGCGCGACCCGCGCGTGGGGGACGACGGCACGATCTCCTGGGTCGAGGGGCCCACCGAAACCCTCGACGCCGAGGTCCTCCGACCGGTCGACGACCCCTTCGCACCCGACGGCGGTCTGCGAATCCTCAACGGACCGCTGGGGACCGCGGTGATCAAGACCTCTGCCGTCGCTCCCGAGCACCGAGTGGTCAGCGCCCCGGCCGTCGTCTTCGACGACCAGGCCGACTTCCTGGCTGCCTTCGACGCCCACGACCTCGACGACCGGGACTTCGTTGCCGTCATCCGCTACCAGGGACCCGCGGCCAACGGGATGCCCGAACTGCACAAACTCACCCCGGCCCTGGGCGTCCTGCAGGATCGCGGACGCCACGTCGCGATCGTCACCGACGGCCGGATGTCCGGTGCCTCCGGGAAGGTCCCGGCGGCCATCCACGTCACGCCCGAGGCTTCCCTCGGCGGTGTGCTGGCCAAGGTGATCGAGGGCGACCTCATCACCGTCGATGCCGACCGGGGAGTCCTCGAGATCGCCGAGGTCGACACCGTGCTCGCGCGGCCGAGCACCGGTCGGGCGCCCACCTCGACGGAGTTCGCCGGGACCGGCCGCGAGTTGTTCGCGGCCTTCCGAGCCACTGTCGGCACGGCCGACACCGGAGCCAGCGTATTCCCGGCGTACGACGCCACCGCGGCCCACCTGCGCCCCGACCGACCCGCTCACGACCAGCCCACTCACGACCAAGCCATCTACGACCAGGAGGTCCGCGTTGCCGACCACGTCTGACACCGCATCGCTCGACCGATCGCCCGCCGGATCGCCCGCCGCATCGCTCGGCTCCTTGCTCGACCTGGTCCCGGTCATCCCCGTGGTGGTGGTCGAGGACGTGTCGGTCGCGGTCCCTCTGGCCCGCGCGCTGGTCGCCGGTGGACTCCCGGTGATCGAGTTGACCCTGCGTACCCCGGTCGCGCTCGACGCGATCCGGGCCATCGCGGCCGAGGTCCCCGAGATCACCCTGGGCGTCGGCACCGTCACCACCCCCGACCAGGCGCGCCGCGCCGTCGAGGCGGGGGCGGGCTTCCTGGTCTCGCCCGGCGCCACACCGGCGCTGCTGGACGCGATGCTCGAGACCGGGGTGCCGTTCCTGCCCGGGACGGCCACGGTCTCCGAGGTGTTGGCCGTGCTCGAGGCCGGCGTCACCGAGATGAAGTTCTTCCCGGCCGAGGCGTCGGGTGGGACGGCGTACCTCTCCTCGATCTCCTCGCCCGTCGCCGCCGCACGGTTCTGTCCGACCGGCGGGATCAGCCTCGCGTCCGCTCCCGACTACCTGGCTCTGCCCAACGTCGGCTGTGTCGGCGGGTCGTGGATCACCCCGGCGGACGCCCTGGCCGCCGGCGACTGGGCCCGTGTGGAGCAGTTGGCCGCCGAGGCCGCAGCCCTACGCTGAGCCGATGGACCCCCTCACGTTCACCGCCGAGTTGTGGGTCTGGGAGGCGAAGCAACCCTCGACGGGCTGGATCTTCGTGACCGTCCCGGACGAGTTCACCGAGGAGATCCGGATGCTCGGGGGACCCAGCAAGGGCTTCGGGTCGGTGCGGGTCGAGGTCACCGTCGGGGACCAGACCTGGCGCACCTCGGTCTTCCCGGAGTCCGGTCGGGGGTTCGTGCTGCCGGTCAAGGCGCCGGTACGCCGTCACGCGGGCGTCGAGGCCGGCGACTCGATCGACGTCACCCTGCGTGTGATCGGGGCCTGAGCCCGACCGGAGCAGCGATCGCCCGCAGGGGCGGTTGGCCTGCTTGCGCCGTGGGGTGAAGATGGAGCCATGACATTCCCGGGTGGACACGGTCACGACATCGAAGAGATCGACGAATCGGACCTGAAGGTGGGAGGGGAGTCCCACGCGGCCGCCGGCCTGACCGGGGTTGCGGTGGCCCTCAAGCGCTCGTTCGAGCAGATGGGCCCCCTGCGGACGGCGCGGACGCTGACCAAGCTCAACCAGGCCGACGGCTTCGACTGCCAGGGCTGCGCCTGGCCCGACCCCGAGCCGGGTGACCGCAAGGCGGCGGAGTTCTGTGAGAACGGAGCCAAGGCGGTGGCCGAGGAGGCCACCACCCGCACCATCGGTCGGGACTTCTTCGCCGCGATCCCGGCCGCCCACCTGCGCGAACACACCGACTACTGGCTCGGGCAGCAGGGCCGGATCACCGAACCGATGGTGCTGCGCGCAGGCGCCACGCACTACGCCCCCATCTCCTGGGACGACGCCTTCGCCCTGATGGCCGAGCGCCTCAACGGGCTCGCCTCGCCGGACGAAGCGGTCTTCTACACCTCCGGGAAGACGTCCAACGAGGCCGCGTTCGTCTACCAACTCTTCGTCAGGGCCTTCGGGACCAACAACCTGCCCGACTGCTCGAACATGTGCCACGAATCCACCTCGGTCGCCCTCGCCGAGTCGATCGGCGTCGGCAAGGGGTCGGTCAGCCTGGATGACCTCCACCGCGCCGAACTCATCGTGATCGCCGGCCAGAACCCCGGCACGAACCACCCCCGGATGCTCACCGCGTTGGAGAAGGCGAAGCAGAACGGGGCCAAGATCCTCGCGATCAACCCGTTGAAGGAAGCCGGGCTGGTGCGGTTCAAGAACCCCCAGACCCCCAAGGGGATGCTCGTCGGCACCGGGCTGGCCGACTTGCACCTCCCGGTCCGCGTCAACGGCGACCTGGCGCTGTTCCAGGCCATCGGCGCACTGCTGGTCGAGTGGGACGCCATCGACCACGAGTTCGTGGCCGAGCACGGGGACGGGTACGACGCCTGGGCCGCCTCGACCCGGGAACTCGACTGGGACGTCGTACTCCGCGCGACCGGGCTGGAGCGCGCTCAGATCGAGGAGGCGGCTCGGATGTTCGCCGACTCCGCGGCCACCGTGACGTGCTGGTCGATGGGCATCACCCAACACCGCAACTCGGTGGCCACCATCAAGGAGATCACCAACGTCGCCCTCGCCCAGGGCAACATCGGCAAGCCGGGCGCGGGATTGTGCCCCGTGCGAGGCCACTCCAACGTCCAGGGCGACCGGACCATGGGGATCTGGGAGAAGAGTCCCGACTCGTTCCTCGACGCCCTCGGGGAGGAGTTCGGCTTCGAACCCCCGCGTGAGCACGGGTTCGACACCGTCGCGGCCGTCGAGGCGCTGCGCGACGGCAAGGCGAAGGTGTTCTTCGGGATGGGCGGCAACTTCGTGGCCGCCGTGTCCGACACCGAGGTGACCGAGAAGGCCTTCGGGAACGCCGAGCTCACGGTCCACGTCTCGACCAAGCTCAACCGCTCCCACGTCGTCACCGGCCAGGAGGCGCTGATCCTGCCCGCCCTGGGTCGCAGCGAGAAGGACCTGACCGGAGGCATCGAGCAGCGGGTCACCGTCGAGGACTCCATGTCCGCCGTACACGCCTCGCACGGACCGCTGAAACCGGCCTCGCCGCAGTTGCGCTCCGAGGTCGACATCGTGTGCTCGATGGCGCAGGCGGTCCTCGGCGAGCGGCACGGCATCGACTGGGCGGGCATGCGTGGCGACTACACCCGGATCCGTGATCACATCTCGCGCGTCGTCCCCGGCTGTGAGGGGTACGACGAGCGCGCGCGTCGGCCCGGCGGGTTCGTCCTGCCCCACCCACCGCGTGACTCACGGACCTTCCCCACGACCAGTGGCAAGGCGATGTTCGCGGTCAGCCCGACCACGTTGCTCGAGGTCCCCGAGGGGCGGCTGCTGCTGCAGACGATGCGCTCCCACGACCAGTTCAACACCACCATCTACGGCCTGGACGACCGCTACCGCGGGGTGTCCGGAGGACGAAGGGTGATCTTCTGCCACCCCGACGACATCGAGATGCTGGGCCTGGCCGACGGCGAGATCGTCGACCTGGTCAACGAGTGGAACGGCCGCGAACTGCGCGCCGATGCCTTCCGGATCGTGGCCTACGACCAGCCCCGGGGCTGCGCGGCGGCGTACTACCCGGAGACGAACCCGTTGGTTCCGCTCGATTCGGTCGCCGAGCACAGCAACACCCCCGCCTCGAAGTCGATCATCGTCCGTTTGGACCGTCGCTGAGTCGGCGTGTGTTGACGCTTGAGAACCGCTGAGTCGGCGCCAGTTTTTCAATACCCGCCGACTCACCCCTTTCTGGGCGTCAAGAGGCGCCGACTCGGCGTGGGGAGGTGGGGCAGGATGGTCAGTCCGCGAAAGACAGAGCAGGGGATGACGTGCCCGGTATCGAGATCCTGACCCCACGTGAGGTGCCCCTGGGCGGTCTGCGGGCGATGAACGTACGACGCACCCTCCCGCAGCGACAGCGCTCCCTGATCGGTGCGTGGTGCTTCGTGGACCACTACGGCCCCGACCTCGTCGAGGAGACCGCCGGGATGTCGGTGGCCCCGCACCCCCACACCGGGCTGCAGACCGTGAGTTGGCTCTTCGGTGGGGAGATCGAACACCGCGACAGCGCCGGTCATCACGCCATGGTGCGGCCCGGCGAGGTGAACCTGATGACCGCCGGGCGGGGCATCAGCCACTCCGAGTACTCCACCCCGGCGACCCGCTACCTGCACGGTGCGCAACTGTGGGTGGCCCTGCCCGATGCGGCGCGTCATACCGACCCCGCGTTCACGCACTACGCCCCCGCGCCGGTCACCGGACCGGGCTGGCGGGGCCTGGTGTTCCTCGGTTCCCTGCTGGGATCCACCTCGCCGGTCGAGACCTTCACGCCGTTGCTGGGGGCGGAGATACGGCTGGAGCCGGGGATCTCGTTGACGGTCGAGACCGACCCGACCTTCGAGTACGGCGTCCTGGTCGACGACGGCTCGTTGTCCGTCTCGGGCCAGCCGGTGGAGGCCGATGCCCTCGCCTTCATCGCCCCTGGCACCGATTCGATACACCTGACCGCGGGTGAGGAGCCGGTGCGTCTGCTGCTGCTCGGCGGACCGCCGTTCGGAGAGCCGATCGTGATGTGGTGGAACTTCGTGGGCCGCACCCACGAGGAGATCGCCGGCTACCGCGCGGACTGGCAGGCCCAGATCGAGGCCCAGATCGAGCGGGACGGCGGTGTCGTCGAGGACTCCGGACGGGTCGCTCCGGGCCGTTTCGGCGTGGTCGAGGACGACCCGGCACCCCCGATCCCCGCGCCCGGGCTGCCCAACGCGAGATTGAAGGAACGGCGCTGAGGAGTCCTGCTTCGGCGGCGGGGAAGCGGGACCAGACCACTGCGCCCTCGATCGGAGAAACCTTGCCCGGCTTGGTGGTCGCAGACAAGATGAAGTCATGGCTACTTCCGAAACCGACCACGACTTCTCCGATCTGAAGGCGACCTTTCTCAACTGCACGCTGAAGAAGAGTCCCGCGATGAGTCACACCGAGGGCTTGATCGATGCCAGCGCGGCCCTGATGCGCAAGCAGGGCGTCGACGTCAACGTGATCCGTCCGGTGGATCACGACATCGCCATCGGGGTCTACCCCGACATGCGCGAGCACGGGTGGGAGGCCGACGCCTGGCCCGACATCTACCCCGGCATCCTGGACAGCGACATCCTCGTCATCGGGGGACCGATCTGGCTGGGCGACAACTCCAGCATCACCAAGGTGATCATCGAGCGCCTCTACGCCCTGTCCGGCGAGCTGAACGACGCCGGTCAGTCGATCTTCTACGGCCGTGTCGGTGGGTGTCTGATCACCGGCAACGAGGACGGCATCAAGCACTGTGCGATGAACATCCTCTACAGCCTCGGCCACATCGGCTACACGATCCCGCCCCAGGCCGACGCCGGCTGGATCGGGGAAGCGGGTCCCGGGCCGTCGTACCTCGACGAGGGCAGTGGTGGACCCGAGAACGACTTCACCAACCGCAACACCACCTTCATGACCTGGAACCTGATGCACATGGCGAAGGCGCTGAAGGCCTCCGGCGGGATCCCCGCCCACGGCAACGTGCGCCCGGCCTGGAGCGACGGGGAGCGCTTCGACTGGGAGAACCCCGAATACCGTTCCTGATCCTCCGCGAGTCGGCATCAGTTGACGCCCGAGAACGCTCGAGTCGGCGCCAGTTGAACAACTGGCGCCGACTCGGGGCTCTGGGGGCGTCAAGATGCGCCGACTCACGGGTAGGGCAGGATGCGGTTTCGTGAGCGAAAGTGTCGACGGGACGGTCCTGGGTGAGGACGACGCGGTGCCGCGTTGCCCCTGGGCCGGTACGACGCCCGGCACGATGCGCGCCTACCACGACTCCGAATGGGGCCACCGGGTCTCGGGGGAGTCGGCGTACCTCGAACGGCTGACCCTCGAGGCCTTCCAGTCCGGGCTGTCCTGGTCGACGATCCTCAACAAGCGGGAAGCCTTCCGGGAGGTGTTCGCCGGTTTCGACCCCGAGACCGTGGCGGCCTTCGACGACGCCGACGTCGAGCGGTTGATGGCCGACGCGCGGATCGTGCGCAACCGACGCAAGATCGATGCGGCGATCACCAACGCCGGCGCCACGATCGGACTTCGGGCTCAGGAGGGGTTGGAGCGCCTGATCCTCTCCTTCGCCCCCGCCGAGCCGCCCGCGCCGGCCCACCCGAGCGAGCAGCAGACCACCTCACCGGAGTCGTTGGCCCTGTCCAAGGAACTCAAGCGCCGCGGGTTCGCCTTCGTGGGTCCCACCACGATGTTCGCCCTGATGGAGGCCCTCGGCGTTTTCGACCCCCACCTGGTCGGCTGCCACCGCCGCGGTGCCACCGCGTGAGCGCACGGTGATCCTCGGGCTCCTCGGACTCTTGGTCTGCGAGCTGATCGGCGAGGCGGTCGTGGCCCTGACCGACGCCCCCGTGCCGGCCCCGGTGATCGGGTTGGTCGTCCTGTTCGCCTACCTCCAGGTGCGGCGTACGCCGGACGAGGCTCCGGTGGTGCGCTCCGCCCAGATGTTGCTGACCCACTTCCAACTACTCTTCGTCCCGGCCGGGGTGGGCGTGATGGTCTACGTCGCGGTGGTGCGCGCCGACGCCCTGCCCATCGGGGTCGCGGTGATCGGGTCGTGGTTCCTCGGCCTCGTCGTCGTGGGCTGGGGGACCGTGCTGTTGCGCCGCCTGATGCCGACCCGGGCCGGGGTCGTCGATGAGTGACACCATCCGCACCCTGATCGAGAGCCCGATCTTCCTGCTCACCCTCACGATCGGTGCCTACCTCGTGGGCTGCCTCCTGCGGGACCGGACCAACGGTCACCCGTTGGCCCAACCGGTGCTGGTCGCGGTGGTCGTGGTCATCACCGCCCTCGTCCTGCTCGACATCGACTACTCGGCCTACGCGTCGGGGACCGAACTGATCACCTTCCTGCTCGGGCCCGCGACCGTGGCGCTCGCTGTACCCCTGCACCGACAGGCTCACCGTCTCCGGGGCCTCTGGTTGCCGATGCTGGCCGCGATCACCGCAGGGGCTGTGGTCTCGACCGCCAGCGCGATCCTCCTCGTGCGCGCCTTCGGAGGCGGGGAGTCCCTGGCGCTGACGATGGCGCCAAAGGCCACCACCACCCCGGTGGCGCTGGCCCTGTCGGAGCGGATCGGCGGGCTGCCGCCGCTGACGGTCGCGTTCGCGATCCTGGCGGGCATGCTCGGAGCCGTGGCCGGGCCGTTGGTTCTCAACCTGCTGCGGGTCCGGGATCCGCGGGCGCGGGGCTTGGCGGTCGGTGCGGTGTCCCACGGGATCGGTACGTCGCGACTGCTGCACGAGGACGAGGTCGAGGGCGCGTTCTCGGGGCTTTCCATGGGCCTCACCGCACTGGCCACGAGCCTCGTGCTTCCGCTGGTCATCCTCGTTCTGGGCTGAGGGGCCGAGCGCGACATTCGTCACCTCGGCACCGTTCCGCCGCGACGGATGCGTCACCTCGGTAGCCTCGTCGCCCATGACCCGCGTACACGCTTTCACCGACGATGCCCTGGGCCACCTCGACACGGTCGGACTGGTGCAAGCCATCCAATCGGGGGACGTGACGATCCCCGAGGTCATCGACGCCGCCATCGCCCGGGTACGCCGCGTCGAACCCGATCTGAACGGGGTCGCGTTCGCCGACTACGGCCGGGCCAGGGCCGAGGCTCGTGCCCCGAGAGGTGGGTACTTCGCCGGGGTGCCGACCTTCCTCAAGGACAACGTCGACGTCGCCGGGATGCCGACGGCTCAGGGTGCCGATGCCTGGGTGAGTCGGCCGTGCGCCGCCGACGGTGACTTTGCGCACATGACCCTGGCCACGGGCCTGGTGCCCTTGGGCAAGAGCCAACTCTCGGAGTACGGGTTCAGCGCCTCGGCCGAGCACCCGCGGCTCGGGCCGGTGCGCGGCCCCTGGTCGACCGACCACACGGCCGGTGCGAGCTCGGCCGGTTCGGCCGCGATGGTCGCGGCCGGAGCGGTGCCGATCGCCCACGCCAACGACGGCGGCGGCTCCATCCGGATCCCCGCCTCGGTGAACGGTCTGGTCGGACTCAAGCCGACCCGGGACCGGCTCGCCCAGGACAAAATCATGCGGGAGCAACCGATCCGGATCGTTTCCGACGGGGTCGTGACCCGGTCGGTGCGCGACACAGCGGCGTACTTCCGCGAATGCGAGTCGGTCTACCGCAACCTGAAGCTGCCTCCGATCGGCGACATCACCCGTCCCAGCCGTAAGCGTCTGACCATCGCGATGCAGACCAACGGGATCGGCCAGACCTCGTCACCCGAGGTCACCGAGCTGACTCTGAAGACCGCGGCACTGCTGGAGGAACTCGGTCACACGGTGGTGCAGACCGAGGTCCCGGCTCGTGAGTCGTTCCCAGCGGACTTCCTGCTCTACTGGTCGGTTCTGGCCACCTTCATGGTCGCCACCGGGCGGAAGGACCACGGCCGCAGCTGGGACAAGTCGCAGCTCGACAACCTCACCCTGGGCCTGGCCCGGCACGCCCGCCGGAACGCTCACCGCGTCCCCGGGGCGATCCGTCGACTCAAGGGCGCCGAGCGGGCCTCGGCCACGTTCCACGAGAAGTACGACGTCACCCTCACCCCGACCCTGGCCACCGAGACGCCTCGGATCGGCCACCTCGACCCCACCCAGGACTACGACACGATCGTGGACGCGCTGCTCACCTGGGTGGCGTTCACGCCCTGGCACAACATCACCGGCGACCCCGCGATCTCGCTTCCCCTGGCCACCACCGCCTCCGGTCTGCCGCAGGGAATGATGTTCGGAGCGGGCGCCGGCCACGAGGCGGCCCTGCTCGGTCTGGCCTACGAACTCGAGGAAGCGCGCCCCTTCGCCCGCATCGACGCCTGACCACGCAGTTCGCCGAATGGGGCCACGAGGTACGCCGAATGGGGCCACGAGGTACGCCGAATGGCCCCCGCGAAGGTCGGCGAAGATCTCGCGTCCCCATCTGACGAACTTGGGCGCCCCATGTGACGAACCTCGCGTCCCCATCTGGCGAACTTCGTGGGAAATCAGCGGCGGACGACCAGGAGGGTCTGAGCAGACCGGGCGACCAGTCCCTGCTCGTCGTAGACCGAGGAGGTGCAGATCCCGACCGCACCGGTGCCCAGGGTCGTCTCGGCGTCGACGCAGACCCACTCCCCGACCGGTGGGCGTAGGAGGTGCACGGTGAGCTCGGTGTTGAGGAACGCCCAGTCGGACAGGTCCAGGGCGGCGCTGATGCCGGAGGCGGAGTCCACGCAGGTCAGCACCCGTTGCGCAGGGCTGATCGCCTCACCCTCGACGAGGGCAGGTGATCGCATCCAGGCCACCCCCGTGCCCGGCTCCTCCAGGCCGCCGCGGATCCAGCGCCAGTCGATAGCGTCGAGGTAGCCGCCGTTCCAGTTCGTAGGCCGTGGTCGCAGTACGCCGTCCGCCTGCGTGTGAGACGGGGGCTGGTCCACGCCCGGGCCACCGTTGTGGTCGGGCAGCAGCCACGCGCGGGCTGTCGCCACCACGCGTTCCGCCGAGGCGTCATACAACTCCGATTCGGCCAGAGCGACCGACCGACCCGGCCGAATCACCCGGGCGATCGTGGTCAGCGGCCCCACCGGAACCGGTCCCCACAACTCGACGGTGATCCGTCCGATCACCCGGTCACGAGCCTCCGGAAGCCCTTCGATCGCCCGCGTCAGCAGCGCCGACGGAGGGCCTCCATGCTGGGCCAGACTCGTCCATGGTCCTGCGGTGGTGCTCGCCGAATCGAAGGCTTCGTGGCCCTCGACCGTGCGTCCCGTGGGGCTGTAGAACGCCGTCTTCAGATCCGATTTCTCGTTCACGCATCCTCCTGTGTAGTCTCTTCCGTCGTTGCCCCTTTAGCTCAGTCGGCAGAGCGTCTCCATGGTAAGGAGAAGGTCTACGGTTCGATTCCGTAAAGGGGCTCTGGGTCTGAGTGGCCCTTGGCGGGGTAGCTCAGGTGGTTAGAGCACACGACTCATAATCGTGGTGTCGCGGGTTCGAGTCCCGCCCTCGCTACACAGATCAATCATTCTGCACCGGATTCACCAGACAAAGGACTACCCGTGGCCAGCAAGAGCTCAGACGTTCGCCCCAAGATCACGCTCGCGTGCGTGGAGTGCAAGGACCGCAACTACATCACCAAGAAGAACCGTCGCAACAACCCCGACCGCATGGAGTTGGCGAAGTTCTGCCCGCGCTGCCGCTGCCACCAGGCGCACCGCGAGACGCGCTGACGCCTCACCCACCGCACTTCCCGACCCGTCGAGCCCCGGCTCGACGGGTCGGTGTCATTTCGGACGTCGGTCCGGTGCGTTAGATTCGTTGGTGTGGACGCGACGATCATCGGCCGGACCTATCCGCCTGCACCGCCTTACGACGTCACCGCGGAGGCCGTCAGTGCCTTCGTGGCCGCTACAGGGGGGACGTACACCGGCCCCGACGAGCCGGCTCCACCCACGTTCCCCATCGTGGCCGCGTTCCCGGCGATGATGGCGTTCCTGAACCACGAGGGCCTGGACCTCTCCCGGATCGTGCACGGTGAGCAGCGCTTCAGCTTCACCCGTCCGGTCCGGGTCGGCGATCAGTTGTCGGCCACGGTCAGCGTCGCCACCCTGCGGCAGATCGGTGGCAACGACATCGTCGGTACCTCCAGTGAGATCACCGACGCCGACGGCGCCCTCGTGTGCACCGGCACCGCGACTCTCGTCCACCGAGGTGCCTGATGGAACCCCTGACGAGTCTCGAGATCGCCCCCCGCACGTTCCCGGTCACCCGGGCCGACCTGATCGCCTACGCCGAGGCGAGTGGCGACCACAACCCGATCCACCAGGACGAGGAAGTGGCTCTCAGCGTCGGGCTGCCGGGTGTGATCGCGCACGGCATGTTCACCCTCGCGCTGGTGGCTCGCTACCTACGTGAGCAGGGGGTTCCCGCGGAAGAGGTCCTCGAGATCGGGTCCAAGTTCGTCAAGCCCGTCGTGGTGCCGGCGGACGGAGCCGAGGTCTCGATGAGCGCGGTCACCCAGGCGTCGGACTCCGGAACCGAGATCACCGTGGAGGTTCTCTGCGACGGCGTACGGATCTTCGGGCCCCGCGGGGCCCGGGTGCGACTTCGTGGCTGAACGGCTGGCCGATCACACCACCTTGCGGCTCGGCGGACCGGCCGAGGACTTCGCCGTCGCGACGACCGAAGCGGACCTGATCGCTGCGGTGACCGCCGCCGACGATGCTGCTCAACCGATGCTGCTGCTCGGTGGCGGAAGCAACGTGGTGATCGGCGACGAGGGCTTCGACGGCACCGTCGTCAAGATCGCCAGCAGCGGAGTCACTCCCGACGAAGCGGGTGCCGACGCGACCTGCGGGGGAGTGATGGTGCGCGTGGCGGCCGGCGAGGAGTGGGACGCCCTGGTCGCCAGCGCCGCCGCCCGAGGCTGGGTGGGGATCGAGGCCCTCTCCGGCATCCCCGGGCAGGTGGGGTCGACCCCAATCCAGAATGTCGGCGCCTACGGCCAGGAGGTGTCCCAGACCATCGCGTCGGTGCGCACCTGGGACCGCCGCGAGGGTCGAGTGCGCACCTTCGCGAACGCCGACTGCGACTTCGGCTACCGCACCTCCCGGTTCAAGGCCGAGCCGAACCGGTACGTCGTCCTAGAGGTCGTCTTCCAGTTCCGGCAGGGTGACCTCGGGGCGCCCGTGGCGTACGCCGAACTCGCCCGGTCCCTGGGGATCGAGCAAGGAGAGCGGGCGCCGCTCGCGCAGGTCCGCGACACCGTGCTGGGCCTACGCCGCGGCAAGGGGATGGTCCTCGACGCCGACGACCACGACACCTGGAGCGCCGGGTCGTTCTTCACCAACCCCATCGTCGCGGCCGAGCGGGTGCCCTCCGGCGCGCCGTCGTGGCCGATCACCGGGTCGAGCGAGGTGAAGACCAGCGCCGCCTGGCTGATCGAGCACGCCGGGTTCGCCAAGGGGTACGCCGTCACCCAGGGTTCGCCCGCCAGCCTTTCGACCAAGCACACCCTGGCGCTGACCAACCGGGGAGATGCGCGCACGCAGGACCTGCTCGAGCTGGCCCGGGCCATCCAGGACGGGGTCAGCGAGGCCTACGAGATCAGGTTGGTCAACGAGCCGGTCCTGGTCGGCTGCGCCCTGTAGATCAGGTGCGGGCTGTGGATCACGTGCCCGGTGACGCGGCGCCCGCCAGGCCGATGACCAGCAAGATCACGGCGATGAAGAGGGCGACCAGCACGGTGGCGATGATCCCGAGGATGAACCCGGCCGTAGCCGCGGCGCCCCCGCCCACGGTGCCGCGCGACGCAGCGATTTCCCTGCGCGCCTTGTAGCCCAGGATCAGCGCGACCGGACCCAGGAGCAGGGGCAGGCCGCAGAGCAGTCCGCCGACGAGGCTGACGATGCCCAGCACCATGGCGGTCGTCGCCTGCGGGTGGTCCGGCGGTGGCGGCTGATAGACGCCGTACCCGGGCTGACCACCCGCATAGCCGTAGGACAACGGCTGGGCCGGCTGGGGCGGCTGGGGCGGCTGACTAGGAGGCTCGTAGACCGGCCAGCCTCCACCGCCCGACTCGGGTGTGGGGGTGATGGGGGCGGTGTCGTCCGGATCGGGCCCAGTCATGGCCGTGATCTTGTCAGGTACGCCGCCTGCGGGGTTCGTTCTGGCGGGTGTCGGGCGCGGCCAACCAGTCGTCGATGTCTCGAAGCGCCTCACGAGCCAGCGACTCCGGCGCCCGAGAGGCCCGCCAGGACATCCGGGCCAACTCGGCAAGGTCCTCGTCGGTGAGGTCGTGAGCCGCCCGCATGGAGGCGTACTGCCCTGCCAGCCGGGAGCCGAACAGCAGCGGGTCATCGGCGCCCAACACCACCGTCGCGCCCGCGGCCAACAGAGTCGGAAGCGGCACCGAAGTGGGGTCGGAGTAGACCCCGAGTGCCACGTTGGAGATCGGGCACACCTCGAGGGCCACTCCCGTCCGCACGATCTGCTCCAACACTCGAGGGTCCTCCGCGGCACGGACCCCGTGACCCAGACGGTCGGCGTGCAGGACGTCGAGGCACGTGCGGATGTTGTCGGGGCCGCGCAGCTCCCCACCGTGGGGGACCAGGGCCAGGCCACCGCGTCGGGCGATGGCGAAGGCCGCCTCGAAGTCCGTCGTGACACCCCGGCGCTCGTCGTTCGAGAGCCCGAAGCCGACCACCCCGGAGTCGGCGTACTGCACCGCCAACCGGGCCAGGGTCCGTGCGTCGAGCGGATGGCGGGTGCGGTTGGCCGCGATCACCACCCCGATGCCGACCCCGGTCGAGGCGGTGGCCTGCCGGGCGGCGTCCAACACGAGGTCGGTGAAGGCGCTGATCCCGCCGAACCTTGCGGCGTACCCACTGGGATCGACCTGGATCTCGAGCCACCGACCGCCGTCGTGGGCGTCGTCCTCGGCGGCCTCTCGCACCAGACGGCGGATGTCGTCCTGGGTGCGAAGCACCGTCCGGGCGACGTCGTAGAGACGTTGGAACCGGAACCAGCCCTTCTCGTCGGCCGCGCTGAGCATCGGGGGCCAGTCTGCGACCAACGCATCGGGCAGGTGGAGGCGATCTCGGGCCGCGAGTTCGAGCAGGGTCGAGTGACGCATCGACCCGGTGAAGTGCAGGTGGAGATGCGCCTTTGGCAAGGAGGAGAGGTTGCGTGCGATGGGGGCACGCTACTGCCCCGAGGGGCGGGCGGCGATGCGTTCATGGGGTATCGAATTGTGGAGCGCCACCGGTGACCCGTAGACTCCTGGATTGGAGTTTCTCCCGATCCTTTGGCGTGCCCTCAACTCGTACGCTTGGGATGGGCGGATCACCGAAGGGCACTAGCTCAACTGGTAGAGCGTCGGTCTCCAAAACCGAAGGTTGGGGGTTCAAGTCCCTCGTGCCCTGCAGAACAGTTTTACCCGCACGATCACCAGCAACACAGCAGCACAGACGGCCGGGTTCCCGGCCGGTTCCCGAGGAGAGGTGAGCAGCATGTCGGAGAGCACAGTCCGCGGCCCACGCGGCAACGCCGACAGCAGCGGTGGCAAGCGCACCGGACTGGTCACGTTCTACCGCCAGGTGATCGCCGAACTTCGCAAGGTCGTCTACCCGACGCAGGATCAGCTGGTCACGTACTTCTTCGTCGTGATGGCGTTCGTGCTGATGATGATCGCGATCGTGTCGGTCCTCGACCTGGCCTTCGGCAAGTTGGTGTTCGCCGTGTTCACCGGCGGCAACGACATCTGATCAACCACTGAGCGGAGACTCGCCTGCAGTTCGCGGGGATCCGGTTCACCACCCAGCAATTCCCAGCCAAGCGATGGAGCAACGCGTGTCCCAGTTCGACTCGTCCGACGATGTGCCCGACAACGGGCTCGACGATGCGTTGAGCGACCCCGAGGCGTCTTCGACGCCCGCTGTCGAGGACGACGTGGAGCAGGCCGCCGCCGGCGCCGCCGAGGGCACCGAGCCCGAGGCCGCTGCTGCGGATGACGAAGAGATCGACGACGTCCCGATCGAGGAGGTCCTCGACTCCGTGGAGGCCGACTCTGCCGACCTCGATGCCGACGCTCCCGTGGCCGACCCGACGGACGCTGCAGCCCTCGATGACGTTGCCGCGGACCTCGAGGGCGAGGTCCCCAGCGACGCCGAGGTCGCCGAGGCGCTCGACACCGAAGAGGCCGACGACCCGCTCGAGGCATTCCGCCGCGAACTGTGGGCGAAGGTCGGCGACTGGTACGTCGTGCACACCTACTCCGGCATGGAGAATCGGGTGAAGTCGAACCTCGAGAACCGCATCATCTCCTTGAACATGGAGGAGTACATCCACGAGATCGTCGTCCCGACCGAAGAGGTCGCCGAGATCAAGAACGGCCAGCGCAAGATGGTCAAGCGCACCGTTCTCCCCGGCTACGTCCTGGTGCGGATGGACCTGACCGACGAGTCGTGGTCGACCGTGCGGCACACCCCGTCGGTCACCGGGTTCGTCGGTCACAGCCACCAGCCGGTGCCGCTGAGCATGGCCGAGGTCGAGAACATGCTCGCCCCCGCCGTGGTGGCTCAGGCCGAGGCCGAGGCTGCTGCTGCATCCGGCGGGTCCTCCTCCGGCGCCCAGGCTGGCGCGACCAAGAAGCAGGTCGAGGTCGCCGACTTCGACGTGTCCGACTCGGTCATGGTCGTCGACGGCCCGTTCGCCACGCTGCACGCGACGATCACCGAGATCAACGCCGAATCCCAGCGGGTCAAGGCCCTCGTGGAGATCTTCGGTCGCGAGACCCCCGTCGAACTCAGCTTCAGCCAGATCCAGCGGGTCTGAGACCCCAGGGCCGGCAACGGCTCGGCGTAGGGCCAAGATTTCACAACCCGGCCCGCAACACCCCAGACTGATCCACCGCAACACCCAGCACATGTGGCAGGGGGAACCACCCCCGTCATGACCACAAAGACAGAAAGAGAACTCAGCAATGCCTGCGAAGAAGAAGATCTCCGCTCTGGTCAAGGTGCAGCTCCAGGCTGGCGCCGCGACTCCGGCGCCCCCGGTCGGTACCGCCCTGGGCCCCCACGGTGTCAACATCATGGAATTCTGCAAGGCCTACAACGCCCAGACAGAAGCCATGCGTGGCAACGTGATCCCCGTCGAGATCACCATCTATGAAGACCGCTCCTTCACCTTCATCACCAAGACCCCTCCGGCCGCCGAGCTGATCAAGAAGGCCGCCGGGCTGCAGAAGGGTTCGGGCGTCCCGCACAAGGAGAAGGTCGGCAAGCTGACCAAGGCCCAGATCCGGGAGATCGCCACCACCAAGCTCCCCGACCTGAACGCCAACGACGTCGAAGCCGCCATGAAGATCGTCGAGGGCACCGCCCGCTCGATGGGCGTCACCACCGACTGATGTCTCCGTTGGTCGCGCTCGTCGGGACCATTGACCGTTTATCCCCGTGGCAGGGCCGCGTTGGCCCACTACAGACCACATCTGGAAGAAAGTAGAACCAGCTATGCAGCGCAGCAAGACCTACCGGGCAGCAGCCGAGGCGTTCGACAAGGACGAGCTCTACGCCCCCTTCACCGCCATCAAGTTCGCCAAGAACGGCAGCAAGAAGAAGTTCAACGAGACCGTCGACGTGTGCATGCGTCTCGGCGTCGACCCCCGCAAGGCCGACCAGATGGTCCGCGGCACCGTCAACCTGCCCCACGGCACCGGCAAGACCGCCCGCGTCCTGGTGTTCGCGAACGCCGAGAAGGCGGACGCCGCCCGTGAGGCCGGCGCCGACATCGTCGGTGGCGACGAGCTGATCGAGAAGGTCAACGGCGGATGGCTCGACTTCGACGCCGTCGTCGCGACCCCCGACATGATGGGCAAGGTCGGCCGCCTCGGTCGCGTCCTCGGACCCCGGGGTCTGATGCCCAACCCGAAGACCGGAACCGTCACCCCGGACCCGGCCAAGGCCGTTCTGGACATCAAGGGCGGAAAGATCGAGTTCCGCGTGGACCGTCACGCCAACCTGCACTTCATCATCGGCAAGGCGTCCTTCGATGAGTCCCAGCTGGCCGAGAACTACGCCGCCGCCCTCGAAGAGGTGCTGCGGCTCAAGCCCGCCAGCTCCAAGGGTCGCTACCTGAAGAAGGTCACCGTCTCCACCACGATGGGCCCCGGTGTCCAGGTCGACCCCAACCGCGTGAAGAACGTCGCGGTCGAGGAAGAGGCCTGAGCCTCACCCGAACCTGAGAACGGCCCGACTCCCCCTGGGGAGTCGGGCCGTTCTGCTTTGCGCGCTGGTCAAGGCCAAGTCGGTATCTCGGGCCGGTGGTTTCGAGGCTCAGGCCCTGGCGGCCTTCGCACCTCAACCATCGTCAGTAGGTCTGGGGCGCTGGTTGAGGTGCGAGCGCAGCGAGCCTCGAAACCAAACTCGACCGCCCAACCCGCCTCAACCTGCGGAGGAGAGCTTCTCGGCCGCGGCCAGGGCGACACACGTGCCGACGCCGGCCATCGCGGTCTCGACCTCGCTCAGCACCGGGAAGGTGGGGGCGAGACGGATGTTGCGGTCGCGGGGATCGTGGCCGAGCGGGAACGAGGCCCCAGCCGGAGTGAGCGAGATTCCGGCGGCCTTGGCCAACTCGACCACGCGGGTGGCCGTACCGTCCAGGACATCGAGGTTCACGAAGTAGCCGCCGGTCGGTTCGGTCCACTCGGCGATGCCGCGACCCGCGAGGGCGGCGTACAACGCGGTGTCGACGGCCGCGAACTTCGGCGCGATGATCTCCCGGTGCTTGCGCATGTGATCGCGTACGCCGTCGGCGGAGCCGAAGAACTCGACGTGCCGCAGGTGGTTGATCTTGTCGGGACCGATGGAGGCCATCGCCAGGTGCTTGAGGTACCACGCCTTGTTGCTCACCGAGGCTGCCAGTACGGCGACGCCTGCTCCCGCGAAGGTGATCTTTGAGGTGGAGGCGAACACGATCGGGCGATCCGGGTGTCCGGAAGCGGCAGCCAGGCTGAGCGCGTCTGCCGTCTTCTCCTCCTCATCGGTGAGGTGGTGGAAGGCGTAGGCGTTGTCCCAGAAGATCCGGAAGTCCGGAGCCGCCGCGGACATCGACATCAGCGCCGCCGCCACCTCCTGGGAGACCACGGAGCCGGACGGGTTGGCGTAGGTCGGCACGATCCACATGCCCTTGACGCGGGGGTCGTCCCGCACCAGTTCGGCGACCGCGTCGACGTCGGGGCCGTCGTGGTGCATGGGGACGGTGAGCATCTCGATGCCCAGGTCGGCCAGCATGGAGAAGTGCCGGTCGTAGCCGGGGACGGGGCAGATGAACTTCACCACCGGCTCGTCCTTCCAAGGCCGCGGCGAGCCCGGTCCGCCCTGGAGAATCAGCGTGGTGAGCACCTGGTGCATCAGCGTGAGGCTGGAGTTGCCCCCGCACAGGACCTGATCGAGCTCGACGCCGAGCAGTTCGGCGAAGATCTCGCGCAGTTCCACGAGGCCCTCGAGACCGCCGTAGTTGCGGACGTCGACCCCGGACCGGTCCTTGGTCGTGGTCGGCAGACCGAGGAGGTCGTTGGACAGGTCCAATTGCGCACTGGACGGTTTACCCCGGGTCAGGTCGAGCTTGAGGCCTCGAGCCTGGAGTTCGGCGTACGCCGCCTGCTGATCGGCCAAGAAGGTGTTGAGTTCAGCGGGCGCGAGAGAGTCGAGGCGGGCGGCAGGCTGGCTGTTCACGCTCCGATCGTGCCACCCCCAGACGCGCCCTGACTACTGAGGTCCAGAGGTGGTCCAGTTGGCTGGAGGAGCGAGCCGAATCTGGGAGACTCCGACGGTGGATGCAACGGTGGCCATCGAGGCCCATGAGCGTGCCGGATATCGGATCGATGTCGGCGGAGTCAGCACCTTCGTCCGCGACGAGGGGACGGGTGACCCGGTGCTGTGTCTGCACGGGGTTCCGACGTCCTCCTTCCTCTACCGCAAGGTGCTCGGTGAGCTCGCGGGCCGTGGTCTGCGGGGCATCGCGCTCGACCTTCCGGGCCTGGGGCTCGCCGATCGACCCGTCGACTTCGACTACTCCTGGTCCGGCCTGGGCGAGTTCGTCACTCGCGCCGTGGACGCTGTGGGCCTGGACCGCTTCGACCTCGTCGTGCACGACATCGGGGGACCGGTCGGCTTCGAGGTCGCGCACCGGATCCCCGACCGGATCCGGTCCCTGACCGTGCTCAACGCCCCCACCGCGGTCGCCTCCTTCGACCGGCCCTGGTCGATGGAGCCTTTCGCGCACCGTGGCCTGGGGGAGGCATGGCTGGGCAGCATGCGGGTGCCCCGCCTGGGGGCCGCGTTGTTCCGCACCCTGATGCGACTGCAGGGCGTCGGGGACCTCTCGCAGGTCTCCGCCGGGGAGTTGGACGCCTACGTCGATCTGCTCACGCGCGAGGACGGGGGCCGCGCCTTCCTGAGGATCATGCGCAGCTTCGAGCGCACTCCCGAGGCCGAGCGACGGTACGCCGCGGTGTTGTCCGACGAGCGCTACCCGGTGCAGATCATCTGGGGCGAGGACGACCCGGCGCTGAGCGTGGACCACCACGGTGAACAGGCCCGCATCCTGGCCGGGCTCACCGAGATACACCGGCTGCCGGGCAAGCACTTCTTCCAGGAGGAGCAGGCTCCTGCTATCGCCGCGTTGATCGCAGGCTTCCTCGACCGTTGAGGTGGTGCACTGAGGCAGGGCAGGCCCGTCGGCCGGCCCGATTTGGTGTGGGATGAGGGCTGGGCCTAAAGTTCTGCCAGTAACCAGAGACCGCCGGTAGTCAGCCTGTGCATGCAGACCTGACCGAAGGTTCCGCAGAAGTTGTGGACGGCCCGCGCAGGAGACAGAGCAAGACCCGTCGAGCGCTCACCAGCGCGAAACGCCAGTCCACGCCCTGAGCCTGTGCTCAGGGCGTTCGTGCTTTCTCGGATGTGTTCCCGGAGGCGGTCTCCTCAGTCCGGAAGGAGACCCATGGCGCGGGAAGACCGTCAGGCCGCCGTCGCGGAGATCGTTGAGAACTTCAACGCATCCGCCGGTGCGGTCCTGACCAACTACCGCGGTCTCACCGTCAAGGAGCTGCAGGATCTTCGCCGCTCTCTGGGTGAGAACGCCAGTTACGCCGTGGTCAAGAACACGCTGACCAAGAGGGCCGCCACTGAGGCGGGCATCGAGGGTTTCGACGAGTTCCTCGTCGGCCCCACGGCCATCGCCTTCATCGCGGCCGACGGCGACGTCGTCGAGGCCGCGAAGAGTCTGCGTGACTTCGCCAAGGCAAACCCCGCCCTTGAAATCAAGGGCGGCATCTTGGACGGCAACCCCATCGGTGCGAAGGAGATCGCCAAGCTGGCCGATCTCGAGTCGCGCGAGGTGTTGTTGGGCAAGCTCGCGGGCGGCATGCTCGCGACGTTGAGCCAAGCCGTCTACCTCCTCAACGCTCCGCTCGCCCAGGCTGCCCGGCTCGCCGGCGCCTTGGAAGCAAAAGCGCAGGAGGACCCCTCGATCCTCGCAGGTGGTGCGGGCCAGGCTTCGGCCGAACCCGCCGCCGCAGAGGAGGCCCCGGAGGATTCCCCCGCGGAATCTGCCGAGGCCCCCGAGCAGGAGGCGACCGAGGCACCTGCCGAGGCCGCATCCGCTGAGGGCGACACCACCGAAGCCTGACATCGGGCCTAGGAAAAACCACCTGAAACCCAGCCCACGTCCTACGACGGCGGGGGCACCGAATGGAAGGAAACGCCACCATGGCGAAGCTCAGCACTGACGAGCTGCTCGAATCGTTCAAGGAAATGACCCTCATCGAGCTCTCTGAGTTCGTGAAGCAGTTCGAGGAGACCTTCGGCGTGACCGCCGCTGCTCCCGTCGCCGTTGCCGCTGCCGGTGGCGCCGCTGCCGGTGGCGCCGAGGCCGAGGCCGAGCAGGACGAGTTCGACGTCGTCCTCGAAGGCGCCGGCGAGAAGAAGATCAACGTCATCAAGGAGGTGCGCGCCCTGACCTCCCTCGGACTGAAGGAGGCCAAGGAGCTCGTCGAGGCCGCGCCCAAGGCCGTCCTGGAGAAGGTCGACAAGGCCACCGCCGAGAAGGCCAAGGAGTCCCTCGAGGGCGCCGGAGCCTCCGTCTCGCTCAAGTGATCCGCTGACCCGCATCGTCCTTCCCCGGAGGGACGATCCGGGTCTGCAAACCGCCGAGGCGGCCACCCCTTTCGAGGGGTGGCCGCCTCGTCGCAATTACTGGTAACGCGTGACACACTAAGATCCGAGATGAGAGCGCGATCACATGGTGGTCTCAATGCGGCAACTCCGGGACGAACGAGCAATTAACGCGTAACCTCGCGGCGATGGCGGCGTTGTTACTCGTGAGTGGGGTGCTCGTCACAGTTGCGGTGCACTCGGGTCCAGCGGGCCTGATCCGACGAGGAAGAAGAGAAACCACATGGGCGTAGAAATCAAGGTCGACGACCTCAGCAAGTCGTTCGGCAAGCAACTCATCTGGGGCGACGTCTCGCTGACGATCCCCGCCGGTGAGATCTGCGTGATGCTCGGGCCCTCGGGAACCGGCAAGTCGGTCTTCCTCAAAACCCTCATCGGCCTGCTGAAGCCGGACAAGGGCTCGGTCATCATCGAGGGCACCGACATCGCCTCGTGCTCGGAGAAGGACCTCTACGAGATCCGGAAGCTCTTCGGGGTCCTGTTCCAGGACGGCGCCATGTTCGGGTCGATGAACCTCTACGACAACATCGCCTTCCCCTTGCGTGAGCACACCAAGAAGACCGAGTCCCAGGTGCGCGACGTCGTCATGGAGAAGTTGGACCTCGTCGGACTCATCGGCACCGAGACCAAGCTGCCCGGCGAGATCTCCGGCGGGATGCGCAAGCGCGCCGGTCTGGCCCGCGCGCTCGTGCTCGACCCGGAGATCGTGCTCTTCGACGAGCCGGACTCCGGTCTGGACCCGGTGCGAACCTCGTTCCTGAACCAGTTGATCGTCGACCTCAACGCCCAGATCGACGCGACCTTCCTGATCGTGACTCACGACATCAACACCGCCCGCACCGTGCCGGACAACATCGGTCTGCTCTACCACCGCCACCTGGCGATGTTCGGGCCCCGCGAGATGCTGCTGTCCTCGGACCAGCCGGTGGTGCGCCAGTTCCTCAACGCTCAGAAGATCGGCCCGATCGGCATGTCCGAGGAGAAGGACGCCGACGAGTTGGCCGCCGAATCCGACCAGGAACTGCCCCCGATCCCGCCGATCCCGATGCAGCTCGAGCCCTCCAACGGCATCCCGCGCCGCAGCCAGCGCGAGCCCGGTGCCTGGTGCCGCGACAACAACGTGAAGCCTCCTCCGGGATCGTTCGAGCAGAACATGGCGATGACCGTCGGCAGTTAGTCGCAGCACCACG
The DNA here is from genome assembly GCF_054783655.1 of Nocardioides salsibiostraticola. Classification (NCBI taxonomy): domain Bacteria; kingdom Bacillati; phylum Actinomycetota; class Actinomycetes; order Propionibacteriales; family Nocardioidaceae; genus Nocardioides; species Nocardioides salsibiostraticola. The sequence goes on from NZ_BAAGQD010000025.1 coordinate 259,155, forward strand.
CTCGACGCAGCACCCGGTGCCCGACATCGCGGCGCGGATCACGCGCGAACGGCACCATCGATCATCCAGACCACATTGAGACAACAGCGAGAGAGGCGGGGTAGTGGCTTCTTCCACAGCTACCCGGGTGCTGGCTCCCCTCGGGACCGCAGGCAAGTTGTTCGCCTTCGGCCTCGACGTGGGGCGGAACCTGTTCAAGCGGCCTTTCCAGCTGCGTGAGTTCCTGCAACAGGCCTGGTTCATCGCCTCGGTCACCATCATCCCGACCGCCTTGGTCGCCATCCCCTTCGGTGCGGTCATCGCCCTGCAGGTCGGTGGACTCATCAAGCAGTTCGGCGCCCAGTCGTTCACCGGGTCGGCCTCGGTGTTGGCAGTGGTCCAGCAGGCCGGGCCCATCGCCACAGCCCTGCTGATCGCCGGCGCCGGTGGTTCGGCCATCGCCGCCGACCTCGGAGCCCGCAAGATCCGCGAGGAACTCGACGCGATGATGGTGCTGGGTATCGACCCGATCCAGCGTCTGGTCGTGCCCCGGGTCCTGGCCACCATGCTGGTCGCGTTCTTCCTCAACGGCCTGGTCACGGTGGTCGGTGTTGCCGGCGGTTACGTCTTCAACGTGGTCCTTCAGGGCGGCACGCCGGGTGCCTACCTGGCCAGCTTCACCGCCCTGGCCCAGTTGCCGGACCTCTACATCGGCCTGATCAAGGCCCTCGTCTTCGGATTCATCGCCGCCATCGTGGCCTGCTACAAGGGCATGAGCGCCGGTGGTGGGCCCAAGGGCGTGGGTGACGCGGTGAACGAATCGGTGGTCATCACCTTCCTGCTGCTCTTCGTCGTCAACTTCATCCTCAGCACGGTCTATCTCCAAGTCATTCCACCGAAGGGGGGTTAGCGCCATGTCACAACTCAAGGCTGTCTACCAGCGGCCCGCCAAGTCGCTCGACGAGCTCGGTGGTCAACTCGACTTCTACATCGGCGTCGTGCGCGCGATCCCCCGCGCCGTGGTCCGCTACCCACGCGAGATCATGCGTCTGCTCGCCGAGGTCACCCTCGGCTCCGGGTCCTTGGCCGTGATCGGCGGCACGGTCGGCGTCATCGTCGGTCTGACCTTCTTCACCGGTGCCCAGGTGGGTCTGTCCGGGTACGCCGCGCTGGACCAACTCGGCACCGCAGCCTTCGCCGGCTTCGTGTCCGCCTACTTCAACACCCGCGAGATCGCCCCGCTGGTGGCCGGTATCGCCCTGGCCGCCACGGTCGGCTGCGGATTCACCGCCCAACTGGGCGCGATGCGCATCTCTGAGGAGATCGACGCCCTCGAGGTCATGGCCATCCCGTCGATGCCGTTCCTCGTCGCCACCCGCGTGGTGGGCGGACTGATCGCCATCATCCCGCTGTACGTCGTGGGCCTGCTGTCGTCCTACTTCGCCAGTCGGTTGGTGGTCACCCAGTTCTACGGTCAGAGTGCCGGCACCTACGACTACTACTTCAACAGATTCCTACCTCCAGGCGATGTGCTCTGGTCCTTCGGCAAGGTGCTCGTCTTCGCCGTCGTGGTCATCCTGATCCACTGCTACCAGGGTTACAACGCCTCCGGCGGTCCCGCTGGCGTGGGTGTCGCGGTGGGGCGCGCGGTGCGGACGAGCATCGTGGCCATCAACGTGATCGACCTGCTGCTGTCCATGGCCATCTGGGGCACCACCACGACAGTCAGATTGGCGGGTTAGCGACGCAATGAATCCGCTACGCAGCAAGAAGTTCCTCGGCATCGCCTTCCTGGCGTTGGTGATGTTGGGCGTTTACTCCACCTACGCGGTGTTCACCAAGAAGTTTGTCGACTACGACGAGGTGACCCTGCAGACGTCCAGCATCGGTCTCCAACTGCCCGAGCGCGCCGATGTCAAGATCCGCGGGGTCATCGTCGGGGAGGTCCTCGACTTCGACACCGATGCCGAGGGTGCCAGCGTCACGCTCGGCATCTTCCCCGAGGACCGCGACCTCATCCCCGAGGACGTCACCGGGTCGATCCTGCCCAAGACCCTCTTCGGTGAGAAGTTCGTGTCGCTGCTCATCCCCAAACGACCAGAGGCCACCCAGGTCGCGGCCATCGAACCCGGCGCGGTCATCAGCAAGACCCGCGTCTCCACCGAGGTCGAGCAGGTCCTCTCCGATCTGCTCCCGTTCCTCGAGGCCGTGCAGCCCGCTGAACTCAACAAGACCCTGAACGCCATCGCGACCGCCCTTGACGGCCGCGGCGACCAGCTCGGCAACAACATCGAGACGATCGACGCCTACCTGAAGAAGTTGAACCCGGAGATCCCCGCCCTCGTGGAGGACCTCCGACTGACCTCGCAGACCGCCGACATCTACGTCGATATCCTTCCCGACCTCGCCCAGATCCTCGACGACACAGTCGTGACGACCGGGACCCTGCAGGGCCGTGAGGCCAAGCTGAACGCCTTGTTCAACGACGTCGCCTCGTTCTCCGACACCGCGCGGGTCTTCCTGACCCAGAACGGCGACAACATCACGCGGCTGGGCGAGCTCAGCCAGGCTCAGTTGCGGGTCCTGTCGCGCTACTCCACCGAGTTCCCGTGCCTGCTGAAGGGGATCGTGAAGGCCGGCGCGCTGCAGGCCGAGGCCTTCCGCAACTTCACCCTGCACATCGTGCTCGAGACGCTGCCCCGTCAGCCCCGCGCCTACGGTCCACAGGACCAGCCGCGGATCGCTGAGAACCGGGGCCCGAACTGCATCAACCTGCCGAGCCCTCCAGGAAGCCAGGAAAACCCGGTCAAGATCCAACCCGACTTCAACGACGGGGTGGACGAGCCGACCGGCAAGGGCACCTCGCGTCCAGCCCCCGGTTACTTCTTCCGGGACGGCACCGGGTACGCCGGTAGCCCCGAGGAGACCGAAGTGATCAAGAACCTGTTGGCACCGAGCATGGGCGTGACCCCGGCCGAGGTGTCCGACCTCGCCGCGCTGCTGTTGGCGCCGATGACCCGTGGAGCGGAGGTGGAGTACCGCTAATGGCACTCCTCGACAAGAAGACCGCCGGTGATGCGACCCGGCTGTTGATCTTCATCATCGTCACCACGATGGCCACCGGCCTGCTGGTGATCCTGATCGGCAACATCTCCTTCCAGAGCACCAACGACTACGAAGCCGAATTCGTCGACGTCGCTGGCGTGGTCCAGGGCGACGATGTGCGGATCGCCGGGGTCAAGGTCGGATCGGTCAAGGAGATCGAAGCGGTCAACCCCGAGGGGGGCGACACCAACGACACTCGCGCGATCGTCACGTTCAGCGTGTTCGAGTCCTCCACCCTGACCAAGGCGACCTCCGCCGAGATCCGGTTCCGCAACCTGGTGGGGCAGCGCTACATCTCCCTGTCCGAGGGCGTCGGTGACTCCTCGACGCTGGAGCCCGGCGAGACGATCCCGATCTCCCAGACGTCACCCGCGCTCGACCTGACCGTCCTGTTCAACGGATTCAAGCCCCTGTTCGAGGCGCTGTCGCCCGACGACCTGAACAAGCTGTCCTTCGAGGTCATCCAGGTCTTCCAGGGGGAGGGCGGCACGTTGAAGAGCCTGCTGCAGAGCACCGCGTCGGTGACCTCCACGTTGGCCAACCGTGACGCCTTGATCAGCGACCTGCTGGACAACCTGGACTTCGTGCTCGACCGCATAGCCGACCGGGAAACCCAACTCAGCGCCCTGATCAAGAACTTCCGGACCCTGGTCAGCGGACTCAACGAGGACCGCGACGTCATCTTGGGCTCGCTCGACGAGATCTCCCGACTCTCGGTGGAGACCGCGGATCTCGTCGGCGGCATCCGGCCGCCGTTCGTGGAGGACATCAAGCAACTGCGTCGCCTGACCGCGAACATCAACCGCAACAAGGCTGAACTCGACCGGGCACTCCAGGTGCTGCCGATCAAGCTCAACAAGGTCGGCCGCACCGCGATCTACGGATCCTTCTTCAACTTCTTCCTCTGTGACTTCAAGGGCGAGGTGAAGTTGCCTGGGAACCTCAACGTGCCCGTGAACTTCAGCACCAACTCCGACAGGTGTGATCTGGGATGAAGCCGTTCAGAGAGCGCAACCCCGTCCCCATCGGGGCGGTGGGCATGGTGATCATCGCCGCCCTCCTCGTCGGTGCTTTCAGGGCCGGAGACCTCCCCCTGATCGGCGGTGGTGACACCTACTACGCCGAGTTCGCCGAGTCCGCCGGCCTTGCGGCCGAGGACGAGGTCCGGCTCGCCGGTGTCCGCATCGGGAAGGTCGACGACGTCGAACTCGATGACGGTCGCGTGAAGGTGACGATCAAGGTCAAGACCGACTCCAACTTCGGTGAGACCACCGGAGCGTCGATCCGGATCAAGACGCTTCTGGGGTCGAAGTTCCTGGCTCTGGAGCCCGCCGGCACCGGTCAGCTGGCCGAGGGCGCGACGATCCCGGTGGAGCGCACCGTGTCCCCGTTCGACGTGACCCAGGCCTTCGAGGGCTTGGCGGAGACCGCCTCGGAGGTCGACACCGACCAACTGGCCAAGTCCCTGACCACCCTCTCGGATCTGACCCGGAACACCTCGACGGAGTTCCGCGCGGCCCTGTCGGGTGTCTCGGCGCTGTCGCAGAACATCGCGGCCAAGGACGAGCAGATCAACAGCCTCCTGACGAACCTCGAGCGCTTCTCCACCGTGCTCGACGATCGCGACGACGACATCATTGCGTTGATGCAGGACTCCGATGTCCTGTTCCGCGCCCTCGTGGCCCGGCGTGACGAGGTGCACCGGATCCTGCTGGCCACCTCCAAGCTGTCCCGCGAACTGACCACCCTGGTGCGCAGCACCCGCCAGGACCTGGCTCCCGCTCTGCAGCAGCTGGAGACCACGGTGGGCATCCTCAACAAGAACGAGAACAACATCGACAACAGCCTGCGGTTGATGGCGCCGTTCTACCGCGTCTTCGCCAGCACCCTGGGTAACGGGCCCTGGTTCGACACCTTCATCTTCAACCTGCCGCCCGTGCCGGACCTCTCGAACGGAGTACCCCTCGGATGAGCGCCGTCCAGAGATTCATCGGGCCGCTGATCGTGCTGGCTCTCGTGGTTGCGGGTGTGTTCGCCTTCACCGGCGGCGACGACAAGAAGACCGTCACCGCTTTCTTCCCGCGGACCATCTCGCTGTACGAAGGCTCCGATGTCCGTGTTCTCGGTGTGGCGGTCGGCAAGATCGAGACCGTCAAGCCCGAGGGCACCACGGTCAAGGTCGTCATCGAGTACGACCAGACGGTCGACATCCCTGCCGATGCTCAGGCCGTCATCATCTCCCCGGCCATCGTGGGAGACCGCTTCGTTCAGTTGATTCCGGCCTACACCGGCGGTGAGGTGATCGAGGACGGCGCCGTCATCGAAAATGCCGACACCCAGGTGCCGCTGGAACTCGACGAGATCTACAGCAGCCTGAACCGGCTCAACCTCGCGCTGGGTCCCAACGGAGCCAACAGTGAAGGCGCGCTGAACGACCTCCTGAAGACCACGGCGCAGAGTTTCCGTGGGCAGGGCGCGAAGTTCAACCAGACCATCAAGGACTTCAGCCGCTTTTCCGAGACCCTGGACAACAACAAGGACGAGCTCTTCGACTCCACCCGCGAGTTGGGGAACTTCATCGAGACCCTCGCCAACAACGACGAAACCGTGCGTCAGTTCAACGACTCGCTCGGGCAGGTGTCCACCCTGCTGGCCGGTGAGCGAGAGGAACTGTCCTCGGCCCTGGCTAACCTTTCGGTGGCCCTCGGTGAGGTCAACAACTTCGTGAAGACCAACCGCGACAGCCTCGGACGGAACATCAAGAACATCAACCGGGTCGCCAAGGTCCTGGTCAAGCAGCGCAAGAACCTCAACGAGGTGCTGGAGACGGCACCCCTGGCGCTGAACAACCTGGCCCTGACCTACAACCCCGACGCGGGAACCCTGGACACCAACGCCAACATCGGTGAGTTGGTCGGGGACATCGAGAGCGACCCCGGCGCTGTGCTCTGCGCCTTGGTCCAGCCCAACGACCCGACCGGTGCGGCCTGCGACCTGATCGACACCCTGCCGTTGCCTCGACCCGGCACCTTCGGCGCCGCTCAAGGCTCCTCGAGCGGAGCCGTCTTCGACAACTCGCTCGGCGGACTGGTGGAGGCGACCCCATGAGGAATCCTGTGACTACACGACTACGAGCGCGGGCCCGGGCCATGCGCCTGGTTCTTCTGGTGATCGTGGGGACGATGATCCTGAGCGCCTGCGAGTTCAGCGTTTACAAACTGCCCCTCCCCGGTGGCACCGACGTGGGCGACAACGCCATCGAGATCACGGTCATGTTCACCGACGTGCTCGACCTCGTGCCGCAATCCACCGTCAAGGTCAACGACGTCAACGTCGGTCGCGTGACCGACGTGTCCCTGAACGGCGAGGTCGCCGAGGTCACCGTGCTGTTGCGCAACGATGTCGAACTTCCCGCCAACGCCAAGGCCCTGATCCGTCAGACCAGCCTGCTCGGCGAGAAGTTCGTATCCCTCGAGCCCCCGGCCGACAACCCGAGCCCCAACGAGCTGGCCGACGGGGACGTCATCCCGCTGGACCGTAGCGGGGCCAACCCCGACGTCGAAGAGGTCTTCGCTGCGCTGAGCCTGCTGCTCAACGGTGGTGGAGTCGCCCAGTTGCGCACCATCGCCAAGGAGCTGAACAAGGCGCTGGAGGGCCGTGAGGACGAAACGAAGTCCGCGCTCAACCAGATCGACGCCTTCGTCAGCCAACTCGACGCCAACAAGGGCACCATCGTGGCGGCCCTCGAAGACATCAACCGGCTTTCGGTGGCCGTACGCAACCAGCAGCCCTCGATCGACAACGCGCTCGACGAACTGCCCAGCGCCTTGTTGTCCCTCGACCGGCAGACCGATGACCTGACCAAGATGCTGACCGCTTTGAACAACCTCAGCGACGTCGGCGTCCGGGTGATCCGTGATTCCAAGGAATCCACCATCGAGGCTCTCCGCCAACTCCAGCCGACGCTGACCCAACTGGCGGACTCCGGTGATGCGTTCGTCGACGCGTTCAACGTGTTCCTGACCTACCCGTTCGTGGACGAGGTCGTCGGCCGTGATCCCCAGGTGGCCCGCAGCCTCCGGATGGGTGACTTCACCAACCTGTCGGTGGAACTCGAGATCGACCTGACCGATCTGCCGACCGTCGGAATCCCGTGCACCGCGCTCGAGGACATCGCCAGCAACATCCCGCTGGAAGACATCCTGGACATCGGCAACCTGTGCACCGGGGCCAACGCGGCCATCCAGACCTGTGTGGACAACCCCAGCCCGGCCAACTGCCAGGGTCTTCCCACCGGGGTCCTCACCGCAGTCTGCGAGAGTCTGCCGGCCCCGCTGCCCGCCGGTTGCGGCGTGATCCCACGCAACAACGGCAACAAGTCCACCGGTCCCAAGGTGCCGAACCTGCCCAATCTGCCCAACCTTCCGGGGTTGCCCAACCTGGCCGGCAACCTGGGTCTGAACCGCGTGGCCTTCGACGGATCGGCGACCAAACCGTCGCTGAGCGTGGGTAGCAATCGCACGACCATGACCATCGGAGAACTCATGGACATCTACGACCCGGCCCTGACCTCGCTGCTCGTCTCGCCGTTGGTGACCCAGTGATCACCCGGCGGACACGGATCCAACTCCTGGTCTTCGTGATCATCACTCTGGTCGGGGTGACCTACACCGGCGCGCGCTACGCGCAACTGGACCGTGCGTTCGTGGATCGCACCTACACCGTGGTGGCGCACTTGCCCGAGTCCGGCGGCATCTTCGCCGGCGGGGAGGTGACCTACCGCGGCGTCGGTATCGGTCAGGTCAGCAAGATGGAGCTCACCGATCGCGGGGTCGACGTCTACCTGGAGATCGAGAAGGACACCGAGAAGGTGCCTGCGGACACCCTCGCGGTGGTCGGTAACCGCTCCGCGGTGGGGGAGCAGTACGTCGAACTGCAGCCTCGCACCGACGACGGCCCGTTCTTGGAGAACAACTCCGAGATCCAGGTCGCCAACACGCGGACCCCGATCCAGACCGACGAGTTGCTGACCAACCTCTCCGACACCATCTCCTCGGTGGATATCGAGGCCCTACGGACCACCGTCCTCGAGCTCGGTACGGCCTTCGACGGCACTGGACGCGACCTTCAGCGCATCATCGACACCGGGAACTCCTTCCTCGCCGAGGCCGACGCCAACTTCGAGACCCAGAGCCGCCTGATTCGGAACACGAACGTGGTTCTGAACGGTCAGATCGCCTCCGAGAGTGGACTACGGACCTTCGCCAGCCAACTCTCATTATTCAGCGGGTCGCTCGTCGACTCCGACGGTGACCTGCGAGGGGTCATCGACTCGGGCTCGGGTGCCGCCAACCAACTGCGGACCTTCATCCAGCAGAACGAGGTCGAACTCGGCTCGCTCATCAACAACCTGATCACGACCGGCGAGATCATCGTCGAGAACCTGCCGGGCATCCAGCAGACCCTCGTGATCTACCCCTACGTGGTCGAGGGCGGCTTCACCGTGGTCGCGAAATCCGAGGATACCGGCCTGTTCGACGCCCACTTCGGCGCCATCATCACCGAGGAACCGATCTGCTCGCAGGGCTACATCTCTCGCGATGAGCGCCGCGACCCGGAGAGTGACCGCGGGAACGCACCCATGGACGAAGAGGCTGGTTGTACCGAGCCCGCCGCGATGAGCAACGCCCGCGGCCCGCAGAACCTGCCCCGCACCGCCCCCGTCGTGGCCTCCTTCGACCCCGAGGTGGGCAAGTTGACCTGGGGTGACACGATCAAGGCCTCACAGCGACAGATCGATCAGGTCGCTCCGCAAACTCTCGGAGAGGAGTCGTGGAAGTGGCTGTTCCTCCAGCCCCTGACCAGCGGTCAGGAGTAGTCAACAGCCCCGACACCACGCACCCCTCCCAGCCCTCACCGGCGCGGCGCGGAGCCGCGCTCGGGCTGATGGCGGTAGCGGTTCTGTGCGCCCTGACGATCGCTTTCGTGTTCGTGACCCGAACCGACGCGCCCGGTCGGTCGGCCGGCGGCCGCGTTCAGGCGCTGGTCCAGGGCGACGGCGATGCCGAGGCCGCACGTAAAGAGGTCTTGGGGCTGGCCCAACAGTTCATGTTGCGGGTCAACACCTACGGACCGGCGGATCTCGACGAATCCGACCAGATGGCCGCCTACCGCGATCGGGTGAGTTCGATCATCACCCCGAAGTTCAAGGCCTCCTTCGAGCAAGGGGTCGAGGCCGCCGAACAAAGCGTCGCCCAGGCCGGTGTCGGTCGTACCTCCCAGGTCTTCGGCGCGGGGGTCTCCTCCATCGACGTCGACTCGGCACGTGTCCTGGTGGGCGGCTCCTTCACCGTCTCCTACCCCAACTCCGACGCCGCGGGCGCCGAGCGGGTCGAGGTCGAACCCTCTCCGTTCCGGGTCGAAGTCACCCTGGTCAAGGTGGACGGCGAATGGTTGGTGGACGACTTCACCCCCATCACCGGACTGCCCGCCAACGAGTCCCCGCTCGTCCCGCAGGACGGTGCCACTGATCCGGCGGCGCCCGCTCCCAGTGACCCCGCTCCCAGTGACCCCGCTCCCAGTGACCCCGCCCCTAGTGACCCCGCACCCAGCGACCCCGCACCCAGCGACGCAGTCCCGACCGACCCCGCCCCGAGTAACCAGGGAGACGGCCAGTGACCCCGAGTTGGTACGACGTCCTGGACCTGGACCCCAGCGCCGACGCCGAAGAGATCCGTGAGGCGTGGCGCGCCTCGATCGCGGATCTGAGCCCCGGTGACCGCGGCTTCCGGCTGCGCAACGAGGCCGCCGAGGTGCTGCTCGACCCGGAGCGGCGTCGGGAGTACGACGCCGAGCTCCAGGCTGAAGCCGAAGCAGAGGCCGAAGCCGAAGCCGAAGCGGAGACGGCTGAGACCGATCGCGAACTCGCGGAGGTTCCGGCCACGGTTGCTGTGCCCGTGAATCTGGACAAGGAGCCGCCGGAACCGGAAGCGGAAGCGGACGTAACCGGGGAACCGCTCGCCGAAACGGCCGAACCAGCCGAGACGACGAAACAGACCTCACGATCGGGTGGCCCCAGCACTCTGGTCCTGGCTCTGTTGTCGGTGCTGGCGCTCGCGATGGTCGCGATGACCGTGGTGGTCCTGATCGTGCAGTCCCGGGCTTCGAGCGTCGAGAACGCTGCCGACCAGGGCCTGGCCGCAGCCGAACAGGCCATCGTCCCGGTCCTCTCCTATGACTACCGCCAGATGGAGCAGTCCAAGGCCGCGGCGGAGAACTTCCTGACCCCGTCGTTCTCCAAGGAGTACGACAAGCTCTTCGCGCAACTGACCATCAACGCTCCCGAGACCGAGACGGTCGTCACCACCGAGGTGGTCGCGTCGGGGATCGTCAGTGCCGAGGCCGACGAGGTGCTGGCTTTCGTGTTCATCAACCGGCCGACTCTGAAGCAGGACACCGAGCCGCGGGTCTACCGCGACCAGGTGACGGTGCGGATGCAGAAGGTGGACGACGAGTGGTTGGTCGCCGAACTGATCACCGCCACCCCACCCGCCTGACCCACCCGACCCGCCCGACCCGCCCGACCCGTCCGCCTGACCCGTCCCGATGTGCGGCTCTCTGGTCCGTTTCGCTTGACCCGATCGCGATGCAGGAGCAAGATCAGGGCACGAGTTGGCCGACCCCGAGGCACGCCCGCAACAACGGGTAGGGGGTTGACGTCAGCGCACCTTGCCGCGCCGTGTAATCAGGTGTACTCTAGCGCATTGCGCCTGCCCTCAAATGCTCTCAGCCTGCCCGGTGGCTGATGATGTGGTCGGTGGGTCGCCCCGAAGAGCTCATCGTCAGAGCTCATCGTCGAAGGACAACTCTTGGCCGCGCGCAGCACCCCACTTTCCAAGGCGAATCGCCGTTCGTTCGCAAAGATCAAGGAGCCCCTCGAGGTTCCGCAACTTCTCTCCCTCCAGACCGACAGCTTCGATTGGCTTGTCGGGAACGAGGAATGGCAGGCCGTCGTCAAGCGGCGCCAGGACAACGGCGAGGACGTCTCGACCAAGTCTGGCCTGACCGAGATCTTCGAGGAGATCTCGCCGATCGAGGACTTCTCCGAGACGATGTCGCTCTCGTTCGAGAACCCGGTCTTCTACGACCCCAAGTACACCGTGGACGAGTGCAAGGAGAAGGACTTCACCTACTCCGCTCCGCTCTATGTCTCCGCGGAGTTCACCAACAACGACACCGGTGAGATCAAGGGTCAGACCGTCTTCATGGGCGACTTCCCCCTGATGACCCCCAAGGGCACCTTCGTCATCAACGGCACCGAGCGTGTCGTGGTCTCCCAGCTGGTCCGGTCGCCGGGCGTCTACTTCGAGCGCGCCGCCGACAAGACCAGCGACAAGGACATCTACACCTCCAAGCTGATCCCGTCCCGCGGTGCCTGGCTGGAGTTCGAGGTCGACAAGCGCGACCTCGTGGGCGTCCGTCTGGACCGCAAGCGCAAGCAGAACGTCACGGTCCTGCTGAAGGCCCTGGCCGCGGTCGCCGAGGACATCGGCGAGGAGTACGACTACGAAGCCGTTATCGCGGACCTGCGTCAGTTCGAGTCGATCCAGCTGACCGAGGAGAAGGACAACACCCAGGGCCCCGACGACGCCCTGCTGGACATCTACCGCAAGCTGCGTCCGGGCGAACCCCCCACGCGCGAAGCTGCGTTGACTCTGTTGCGCAACTACTACTTCAACCCGAAGCGGTATGACCTGGCCAAGGTCGGGCGCTACAAGATCAACAAGAAACTCGGTCTCCTCGAGGCCTTCGACCACCAGACCCTCACGGTCGCCGACGTGGTCGCCACCATCCGATACATCGTGGCCCTGCACGACGGCCAGGAGCAGGTCGAGGCCCCCCAGGGTTCGCTCGACATCTCCTCCGACGACATCGACCACTTCGGCAACCGTCGGATGCGTACCGTCGGCGAGCTCATCCAGAACCAGCTCCGCACCGGGCTGGCTCGGATGGAGCGCGTGGTCCGTGAGCGGATGACCACCCAGGACGTCGAGGCCATCACGCCTCAGTCGCTGATCAACATCCGTCCCGTGGTGGCCGCGCTGAAGGAGTTCTTCGGAACCTCCCAGCTCAGCCAGTTCATGGACCAGACCAACCCCATCGCGGGTCTGACGCACAAGCGTCGCCTCTCCGCACTGGGACCGGGCGGTCTGTCCCGTGACCGCGCCGGCATGGAGGTCCGTGACGTCCACCCCTCGCACTACGGCCGCATGTGCCCGATCGAGACCCCCGAAGGCCCGAACATCGGCCTGATCGGGTCGCTGGCCTCCTACGGTCGGATCAACCCGTTCGGGTTCGTCGAGACGCCGTACCGCAAGGTCGAAAACGGCTCGGTCACCGACAAGATCGACTACCTCACCGCTGACGACGAGGACCGTTACGTCATCGCGCAGGCCAACGCCGCGCTCGACGACAACCTCAAGTTCGTCGAGGAGCGCGTGCTGGTCCGCCAGCGCGACGGTGAGGTCTCCGAGATCCTGGCCGGCGAGGTCGACTACATGGACGTTTCGCCGCGTCAGATGGTGTCGGTCGCCACCGCGCTGATCCCGTTCCTCGAGCACGACGACGCGAACCGCGCCCTGATGGGCGCCAACATGCAGCGTCAGGCCGTCCCGTTGATCGTCAGCGACTCCCCGCTGGTCGGCACCGGCATGGAGTACCGCGCCGCAGTCGACGCCGGCGACGTGGTCGTTGCGGAGAAGGCCGGTGTGGTCAAGGAGGTTTCGGCCGACCTGGTCGAGACCATGAACGACGACGGCACCTACTCCTCCTACCGACTGGCGAAGTTCCGCCGGTCCAACCAGGGCACCTGCATCAACCAGCGCCCCCTGGTTGCCGAGGGAGAGCGCCTCGAGGTCGGCAGCCCCATCGCCGACGGCCCCTGCACCGACAAGGCCGAGATGGCGCTGGGCACCAACCTGCTCGTCGCCTTCATGCCCTGGCAGGGTCACAACTACGAGGACGCGATCATCCTCTCCCAGCGCCTGGTGCAGGAGGACGTCCTCACCTCGATCCACATCGAGGAGCACGAGGTCGACGCCCGCGACACCAAGCTCGGACCCGAGGAGATCACCCGGGACATCCCCAACGTCTCCGAGGAGATGTTGGGAGACCTCGACGAGCGCGGAATCATCCGCATCGGCGCCGAGGTGACCACCGGTGACATCCTGGTCGGCAAGGTGACGCCGAAGGGCGAGACCGAGCTGACCCCCGAGGAGCGACTGCTCCGCGCGATCTTCGGTGAGAAGGCGCGCGAGGTGCGCGACACCTCGATGAAGGTTCCGCACGGTGAGTCCGGGACGGTCATCGGCGTGCGCGTCTTCGACCGCGAGGACGGCGACGAACTGCCGCCGGGCGTCAACGAGCTCGTGCGCGTGTACGTCGCTCAGAAGCGCAAGATCTCGGTGGGCGACAAGCTTGCCGGTCGTCACGGCAACAAGGGCGTCATCGCCAAGATCCTGCCCGTGGAGGACATGCCCTTCATGGAGGACGGCACCCCCGTCGACGTGGTCCTCAACCCGCTCGGTGTTCCGCGCCGGATGAACGTCGGACAGATCCTCGAACTCCACCTCGGCTGGCTCGCCAAGCAGGGTTGGGACCTGGACCTGCACGAGGACAAGGACAGCGCTGACTGGAAGCAGCGCCTGATGAAGATCCACATGGAGAAGGCCGACCCGAACACCAAGGTCGCGACTCCGGTCTTCGACGGCGCCCGCGAGGACGAGATCACCGGGCTACTCGGCTCCACGATCAAGACCCGCGACGGCGACCGGTTGATCAACGAGACCGGTAAGGCCAACCTGTTCGACGGTCGCTCCGGTGAGCCGTTCATGGACCCCGTCTCGGTGGGCTACATGTACATCCTCAAGCTCCACCACCTCGTCGACGACAAGATCCACGCGCGCAGCACGGGTCCCTACTCGATGATCACCCAGCAGCCGCTCGGCGGTAAGGCCCAGTTCGGTGGCCAGCGCTTCGGTGAGATGGAGGTCTGGGCGATGGAGGCCTACGGCGCGGCGTACGCGCTGCAGGAGTTGTTGACGATCAAGTCCGACGACGTGCCCGGTCGGGTGAAGGTCTACGAGGCCATCGTCAAGGGCGAGAACATCCCCGACTCCGGGATCCCCGAGTCCTTCAAGGTGCTCGTCAAGGAGATGCAGTCGCTCTGCCTCAACGTGGAGGTGCTGTCCCAGGACGGCTCGGCCATCGAGATGCGGGACGCGGAAGAGGACGTCTTCCGTGCCGCCGAGGAACTCGGCATCGACCTGTCTCGCCGCGAGCCCAGCTCGGTCGAAGAAGTCTAAGAGGTCGTTCCGGGGGTTGGCGCCGGTCGCTCAGCGACCGCCCCAGCCCCCGGGTTCGGCCCCCATTCCAATCACTGCTTTTCACAGATCAACTGAAGGGTTGCAGCCATCGTGCTCGACGTGAACTTCTTCGACCAGCTTCAGATCGGCCTGGCCACCGCGGACGACATCCGTACGTGGAGCCACGGCGAGGTCAAGAAGCCCGAAACCATCAACTACCGCACGCTCAAGCCGGAGCGTGACGGCCTCTTCTGCGAGAAGATCTTCGGCCCCACCCGGGACTGGGAGTGCTACTGCGGCAAGTACAAGCGCGTGCGCTTCAAGGGCATCATCTGTGAGCGTTGCGGCGTCGAGGTGACCCGCTCCAAGGTCCGCCGTGAGCGGATGGGCCACATCGAGCTCGCCGCGCCGGTCACGCACATCTGGTACTTCAAGGGTGTCCCCAGCCGGTTGGGCTACCTGCTCGACCTCGCGCCGAAGGACCTCGAGAAGGTCATCTACTTCGCTGCCTACATGATCACCGCCGTCGACCAGGACGCTCGCCACCGCGACCTGACCGCCCTCGAGGGCAAGATCGGCCTGGAGCGCGAGCGCCTCGAGCGTCGTCGCGACACCTCCCTGGAGGACCGCACCAAGAAGCTGGAAGAGGACCTCGCCACCCTCGAGGCCGAGGGTGCCAAGGCCGACCAGCGCCGCAAGGTGCGCGACGGTGCCGAGCGGGAGATGAAGCAGCTGCGCGACCGTGCCCAGCGCGAGATCGACCGCCTCGACGAGGTCTGGAACACGTTCAAGACCCTCAAGATCCAGGACCTCACCGGCGACGAGATGCTCTACCGGGAGATGAAGACCTGGTTCGGCAAGTACTTCGAGGGCCACATGGGCGCCATGGCGATCCAGAAGCGCCTCGAGGGCTTCGACATCGAGGCAGAGATCGAGTCCCTGCGCGAGACCATCGCCACGGGTAAGGGCCAGAAGAAGGTCCGCGCGCTGAAGCGACTCAAGGTCGTCGACGCCTTCCGCAAGACCGGCAACCAGCCCACCGGCATGGTCCTCGACGCCGTTCCGGTCATCCCGCCGGACCTGCGTCCCATGGTCCAGCTCGACGGTGGCCGGTTCGCCACCTCGGACCTCAACGACCTCTACCGCCGCGTGATCAACCGGAACAACCGGCTCAAGCGTCTGCTTGACCTCGGTGCCCCCGAGATCATCGTCAACAACGAGAAGCGGATGCTCCAGGAGGCCGTGGACTCGCTGTTCGACAACGGCCGTCGTGGTCGTCCGGTCACCGGGCCGGGCAACCGTCCGTTGAAGTCGCTCTCCGACATGCTCAAGGGCAAGCAGGGGCGTTTCCGTCAGAACCTGCTCGGTAAGCGCGTCGACTACTCCGGTCGTTCGGTGATCGTTTCCGGTCCCCAGTTGAAGCTGCACCAGTGTGGTCTGCCCAAGCAGATGGCGCTCGAGCTCTTCAAGCCCTTCGTGATGAAGCGTCTGGTGGACCTCTCCCACGCCCAGAACATCAAGTCCGCCAAGCGGATGGTCGAGCGCGCTCGCCCCGTGGTCTGGGACGTCCTCGAAGAGGTCATCACCGAGCACCCGGTGCTGCTCAACCGGGCACCTACGCTGCACCGTCTCGGCATCCAGGCCTTCGAGCCCCAGCTGATCGAGGGCAAGGCCATCCAGATCCACCCGTTGGTCTGCACGGCGTTCAACGCCGACTTCGACGGTGACCAGATGGCGGTGCACCTGCCGCTGTCCGCCGAGGCCCAGGCCGAGGCCCGGATCCTGATGCTGTCGACGAACAACATCCTCAAGCCCTCCGACGGGCGTCCGGTCACCATGCCTACCCAGGACATGATCATCGGTCTGTTCTTCCTGACCACCGATCGTCCCGACCAGGTCGGCGACGGCCGGGCGTTCTCCTCGGTGGCCGAGGCGATCATGGCCTTCGACAAGCACGAGATCACCATCCAGAGCCAGGTCAAGATCCGCTTCACCGACATCACGGCGCCCATCGGCGCCCTGGTGGACACCGAAGGCGGACCGGTCACCCTGGACACCACCCTGGGTCGGGCCCTGTTCAACGAGACCCTGCCCTCGGACTACCCCTTCGTGAACTACGAGGTGGGCAAGAAGCAGCTCGGTGCGATCGTCAACGACCTCGCCGAGCGGTACACCAAGGTCGAGGTCGCTGCCTCGCTCGACGCTCTGAAGGACGCGGGTTTCCTCTGGGCCACCCAGTCCGGTGTCACGGTTTCCATCGACGACGTCACGACCCCGAAGGACAAGATCGGGATTCTCGCGGCGTACGAAGAGCGTGCGGCCAAGATCCAGAAGCAGTTCGAGCGGGGTCTGGTCACCGACGAGGAGCGTCGCCAGGAACTCATCGAGATCTGGACCGACGCGGCCGCCAAGGTCGGAGAGGCCATGGAGGCCAACTTCGACCGGTCGAACCCCATCTACATGATGGTCGACTCCGGTGCCTCTGGAAACATGAACCAGATCCGCCAGGTGGCAGCCATGCGTGGACTGGTGGCGAACCCCAAGGGTGAGATCATCCCGCGGCCGATCAAGTCCAACTTCCGTGAGGGCCTCACGGTCCTGGAGTACTTCATCGCCACCCACGGTGCCCGCAAGGGCCTGGCCGACACCGCACTGCGGACCGCCGACTCGGGGTACCTCACCCGTCGTCTGGTGGACGTCTCGCAGGACGTCATCATCCGTGAGGACGACTGTGGCACCGAGCGCGGTCTGCCCAAGGTGATCGGGATCGTCGTCGAGGACGGGAACGGCACGTCGGTCCGCAAGGACGACAACGCGGAGACCGCGGCGTACGCCCGTTCGGCGGCCACCGAGGTCACCCACCCCGAGACCGGCGACGTGCTGGTCGAGGCCGGCGGCGACCTGGGCGACGTCAAGATCGCCGAGCTCATCGCGGCCGGGATCCCGACGGTCAAGGTGCGCTCCGTGCTCACCTGTGATGCCCGCACCGGAACCTGCGCCAAGTGCTACGGCCGCTCGCTGGCCACCGGCAAGCTGGTCGACATCGGTGAGGCGGTCGGCATCATCGCCGCCCAGTCCATCGGCGAGCCCGGCACGCAGTTGACGATGCGTACCTTCCACACCGGTGGTTCCGCCTCGGCGGACGACATCACCCAGGGTCTGCCCCGAGTGGTCGAGCTCTTCGAGGCTCGTTCACCCAAGGGTCGTACCCCGATCTCCGAGACCGCTGGTCGGGTCGAGATCGAGGACACCGACAAGTCGCGCAAGGTGCTGGTCACCCCAGACGACGGTTCGGAGATCCAGGAGTACGTCGTGTCCAAGCGCTCGCGACTGAGCGTCGAGGACGGCCAGCACATCGAGGTCGGCGAGCACCTGACCGCTGGTACCCCCGACCCGCAGGACGTCCTGCGGATCCTGGGTGTGCGCAAGGCTCAGGAGCACCTCGTCGACGAGGTGCAGGCGGTGTACCGCAGCCAAGGCGTGTCGATTCACGACAAGCACATCGAGATCATCGTGCGGCAGATGCTGCGGCGCGTGACGGTCATCGAGTCCGGTGAGACGAGCCTGCTGCCCTCCGACCTGGTGGACCGGGTGAAGTTCGAGGAGGAGAACCGTCGCGTGGTCTCCGAGGGCGGCACCCCCGCCTCCGGTCGTCCGGTGCTGATGGGGATCACCAAGGCCTCACTGGCCACCGACTCGTGGCTCTCGGCCGCCTCCTTCCAGGAGACGACCCGAGTCCTCACCGACGCCGCCATCAACGGGCGCTCGGACTCGCTGCGCGGTCTGAAGGAGAACGTGATCATCGGGAAGCTCATCCCGGCCGGAACCGGCCTGGAGCGCTACCGCAACATCCGCGTGGAGCCCACCGAGGAGGCCCGCGCTGCGGCGTACTCCGTCACTGGTTACGACTCCTACGACTACGAGTTCGGCAACGGCTCCGGTCAGGCGGTCGCTCTGGACGACTTCGACTTCGGGTCGTACCAGAACTAGCAACAGGCCAGCACCCCACGACCCCCGACACCGCACGGTGTCGGGGGTCGTGTGCGTTGTGGGGCGCGATGGCCGATGCGGGTCACCTTGGCCCGGGCTGAGACAATGGGGGAGTGAACGAACTTCCGGCATCGACCGACGTATTGGTCGTGGGTGCGGGCCCGGCCGGGTCGGCAGCTGCGGCGTGGGCCGCCCGACACGGGCTCGACGTCCTCCTCGTCGATGCAGCCGTCTTCCCCCGCGACAAGACCTGTGGTGACGGGCTGACCCCCCGGGCCATCGGCGAGCTCCAACGGCTCGGTCTGGGCGATTGGTTGCGGGGCCGAACGGTGAACCAGGGACTGCGGGCCCACGGCTTCGGCCAGACGCTGCTGTTGCCGTGGCCGGGCGGAGAGCTCCCGGAGTGGGGCAGCGCGGTGGCGCGAACCGACCTGGACGACCGGCTGCGCACGGTCGCCATCGAGGACGGCGCGACCGCCGTGGACGGTATGCGAGCGGTCGACGTCCGACTCGAGGGTGGGCGCGTGGCTGGTGTCTCGTTCCGCGATGCCTCTGGAACCGTGAGCGAGGTGACCTGTCGTCGCCTCGTGGTGGCCGATGGGGTGCGGTCCCCGTTGGGCAAGCTGCTGGGCCGCGAATGGCACCGGGACACCGTGTACGGCGTCGCCGGGCGTGCCTACATCGACTCCGCGATGGCCGACGACCCGTGGATCAGCTCGCACCTCGAGCTGCGCGACGAACAGGGCGAGATCCTCTCGGGCTACGGGTGGATCTTCCCGCTCGGGCTCGGGACGGCGCCCGGTGGCGGGAGCGAGGTCAACATCGGGGTCGGCACCCTGGCCACCGCCAAGCGACCGGCCAGCATCGCCATCAAGCCGCTGATGTCGTTCTACACCGACGAGCGCCGCGAGGAGTTCAAGCTCTCCGGAGAACTGCGAGCCCCCACGTCGGCCCTCCTGCCCATGGGCGGGGCCGTCTCCACGGTTGCCGGGCCCAACTGGGCCCTGATCGGTGACGCGGCCGGCTGCGTCAACCCGTTGAACGGGGAAGGCATCGACTACGGCCTCGAGACCGGCCGTCTCCTGATCGAGATGCTGGTCGAGCAGGGCCCGACCGTCGACCTGAGCGTGACCTGGCCAGCCCTGCTGACCGAGCACTACGGGGAGGCGTTCTCCATCGCTCGGCGGCTTGCGGGTCTGGTGACCGTGCCGAAACTGCTCCCCGCGTTGGGACCGGCCGGGATGCGCTCGGACTGGTTGATGACCCTGGCGCTGCGGTGGATGGGCAACCTGGTCACCGATGAGGACCGCGACCGGGCCGCCCGGGTCTGGCGCTGGGCGGGACGACGGTCGATCGCCCGCGATGCCCGACCGCCGTTCTCCTGACCCGAGGATGAGGACCACCCGGGAGCCGACCTATCGGACCACCATCGCCTTGGGGAAGGCTCTGTTCCGCGGTCTCGATCTCTCGGTGATGGCTGACGGCGTGGGGCATCTGCCTGGTCGAGGGCCGGTCATCCTGGCGGCCAACCACGTTTCCTTTCCCGATTTCCTGTTCATCGGCGACGCCTTGCTGGAGACGGGTCGTCTGGTGCGATTCATGTCGCGCCACGACGTCTGGAACAACGCCCTGGCCGGTCGGGCGATGGACGCGATGCAGCACATCGCCGTGAACCGGCAGGCCCCGGCTGCGGCGTACCTGCAGGCTCGCTCCTTGCTCGAACAGGACGAGGTCGTCTGCGTGTTCCCCGAGGGAGGGATCTCTGCGGCGTACGTCGTGCGCTCCTTGATGCCTGGTGCCGTTGCTTTGGCCCGTGAGACCGGAGCACCGCTGGTGCCGGTGAGTATCTGGGGCGGGCAGCGGCTGTGGCCGCAGAAACGAACGATCGAAGCCCCCTTCCCGCGGCCGACCCTTGCTCGTCACCGCCGCATCGATGTGCGGTTCGGTGCGCCGATGGTGGTGGGCCCCGATGAGGATCTGGTGGCGATGACGCGGCAGCTGGGACAGCGACTTCACCACGGGGTCGAGGAGCTCCAGCGGCTGGAGGTGCACCGACCGCGTCCGGGGGAGTGGGCGCCGTGGTACCCCGCCCACCTGGGAGGCAGCGCGGTCGACCGGGTCGAGTCGTTCACGTTGGATGCCATGCCGCGCAGTGCGGTGACCCCCACGTGGGGTCCCGGAGTCGCCATCGAGGAACCGCGTCCCTTCAGAGGCTGATCGTCTGCTCCCATGTCTGGGACAAAGCGCCGGGGTGACCGAGTTGTGGCCACACCTGAACATCGTGACCGGATCCCGGCCTAGCCGGGTGCCTGAGAAGAGAATGACCGGACCTGTCTGGGCTTCGCTCTCGAACCGGCGCGACGACCGGTTCGTCTACCGTCATCAGCACCAGGTCATCCGACCTCGTCGATCAGTGAGAGACAGAACGGATGCCCTGCAGGATCGCTGAAAACCAGACAATGAGCTGCGTTCGGCTGATGATCGAAACGCGTAGCCCCGGCACGTTCGACGCGAGTCGCGGCCGCATCCAAGTCATCGACTAAGAAGTCGATGTGGAGCAACGCGGAATCGTCGGGCCACCGAGGTCTCGCGTAGTCAGCGACCCCCATGAACTCCAAACGCGCTCCTTCACAGCGCATGGACGCCCACTCCATGTTGTGCACGAAGGTGACCTCGCCCCCGGTGACATCGGCGTAGAAGGACGCCAAACTCGCCGGATCTGGGCACGCCAACGTGACTGAACTGAAGCGGATTGCGCTGGGCATGCGGTCACGTTATCTGGCCCGCACTCGCCGCCGTCCGCTCATCGGCATTGTGCACAGGACCGCGCACTGACAGCGGCAGAAGCGTGCGCACGTCGTTTGGCTATTCCACGCCTCGCTGCCTGGATTCGGCGGCGCCCTTCAGTGCAACAACGACCGCGCATGCTGCGGAGAATGCCGCTGTGATGACGCACACCGCTAGCCACACGAAGTGCTCGCCCGTTACGCCGCCGGCATCTGCGGCGAGGATGACCAGGCGAATGCAGCACGCGATAGCCACGGCACCCAATAGGTAGGCGCCCCCCTGTGGGCCGATTGGCAGTTCCGACTCTTCGTTGGCATCGGGCATGGGCGGACCATATCTCCCGCAACGACTACGCGCGCGCTAATCGCAATGAACGACAACTACGCGGCCTGAGCGGATTATCCGTGACGCACCCACTCGCGCGAGAAGGCCTGAAACCCATCGGGCTCCGTAGGGTCGTGTGCCTCAGGACCGTCCATAGATGGCGTCGAGGCACACGACTGGGCCGGGCCAAGGGCATCGCTCAGTCGTGGGCCTGCCACCGGTCTCTCAGCCGTTCTCAGGCACACGACCCATCAGTCCCATCGCGGACCAAGCACGTGCACAAGGACGGGACCCGCGACATGCACGGATCTCGGCAGAGTCGCGCACTACTCGCGGTCAGATGCGGATTCTTCCTCGGTGATGCTCGCGGCATGGGCGGGCGGTCGGAGTCGACAGATGCACCCCGCCGGATCAAGCGCACCTCTACGCCGCTTTGGGCGACGGTCGGAACACTGCGTGGACCCGTCTGTAGGAGATCGGCCTTCCCGAAGACTCGTCGTCATTGGTCATAGATGTCCCGTCGGTGGCCGAGTGACACCACGACCACCAGCAGCACGTCATCCTCGACTGTGTAGATGATGCGGTAATCGCCGACCCGGACGCGGAGGCCTGCCCTGCCTTGAAGAGCTCGAGCACCGGGCGGTCGTGGATCTTGGGCAAGCAGGGCGATTGCGCCTTGAACACGACGCCGGACCTGTGGATCGAGCTTTCGCAGCGACCGGACCGCCGCCGGCCGCAACTCGATGCGATACGGACTCACTCCCACCCGAGGTCGGCCTTGACCTGCTGCCACGGAATGTTGGGCCCCTCCTCGGCCATCGCGGTGTCGAAGGCCGTGACATCCTCAGCATCTTCCAGCGCAGCCATCAACTGCTCGTAGCGCTCGGGGCTTACCAGCACCCCTGCGAGTCGACCACGTCGCTGAACAAAAACAGCTTCAGTGCGTGCGGTCTCCATCGCGTCGGGAAGGTGGTTTCTCGCATCGCTGATGTTGATCGTGGCCATGCTTGAAGCGTACAACTCGACGCACAGACCGTACAAGTAATAGTGCAAGAGGTCTGAGTAGGGCGACCGCCGACCGCGCGCAGCCCGGATGTCCGCGACCACGAGGCAACTCAAGAATCCAGCGCGGCTGACTCACACCCACTGATTGACACCTCGGACAGGCCGCTTCCGCACCCGCGAAACCAACGCATGCTGCCCTCAGCGGGCGGGTGTGTCCTCGGGGATCGGTGGCGGAGGGGCCACGGTGTCGCCCTCATCCTGTCCGTCGGGGTCGTCCAGGGTGGGCGGGTCGTCCGCGCTGATCCACGACCGTTGGAGTCTGATGCTGCCCGCGGACAGGGCCACCAGCCCGACCTCACGGGCCAGATCGTTGGACTCGTCGAGGAAGAAGTCCATGAAGCCCTTGACCTCGACACGGTCGAGGGACCGGACCGTGGTCGTCAGCAGCATCTGCCGGGACAAGGGGTAGGTGCCGTCGAGGATGGTGCGGCGGCTGGGCAAGACGCAGTTCAGCCTCCCGTCGGGAAGCGTGATCTCGAACGGTCGGAGCCGGTCCTCGTGGGCTTCGTAGTACGGGAACCGGAAGAAGGCGACGTTGCCGGTGGCGGCGTCGAAGCGATTCTTGGCTCGCAGCGCCTCCAGGTAGGTGGCGCGCGCCTGCTTGAACCTGACGAAGATGGCGTTGCGTTCAGCCGTGCGCTGGGCGACCTCAGCGTTCGCGTCCACCACCTGCTGGCGGGACCGTGCGGACCTCTGGGCGGCCACGGCGTCGGCGAGGTTGACCTCGGCCCGGGCGAGCAGCGTGCGTCGGTTGTTCCGCTCGCGCTCGAGGCTCGCCACCTCGACCTCGGGACGTGCGTCATCGGAGTTGCCGGCGACGAACACCCTGGCTGCTTCATCGATGTCGAAGGGCCGGTAGTCGGAGCGGAAGTCCGACAACCCTGCTTGCGTCGACTCCAGGACGGTGCGGCCCAGGAAGCGGAAGGCGTTGCTGGCGGGGTCTGGCCCGCCGGCCTTCAGGGGTACGTCGGACAGGCCCAGGGGAGATTGGGCCCAGTTGGTCACCGGTGAGCCGGCCCGGAAGGTGTCGCGTACCTGGTGGGTGGACAGACAGTCTCCCCCCACGTCGGTCGCGGACTTGATCGCGAGCACCACGGCGTCGGAGGCGACCTGGAACTGGACCACGTCCAGGCCGACCTCTCGGCAGGCCGCGAACTCTTCTGCGTTGATCGAGCGTGAGGAGTCGACGAGGTCGATCTCGCCGGAGCACAGTCGATCGAAGGCTCGGCTGTCGCCGTTGGTGTTCTGATCGACGATGCTTCCGCTGCGCAGACGGTATCTCGTGCGAGCCGCGGAGGTCAGCGAACCGTCGACCCCGTCGATGGTCACGACCCCCTTCGGGCGCGAGGGCAGGGAGTTGTACGCCGCTCGCTTGGCCCCCAACAGATCGGTCTGCTCCCGGAACTGCATAGTGGTCTGTTGGGAGATCGAGGCACCCGCACGGTTGCGATGGGGGGTGCTGGTGGCGGAGCAGGCGGTCAGCATCAGGCCAGCCGCCAGTGCGGCGGTCGCCCAGGCCCGTCCGGCGACGCGAGAGCTTCTCATCGAGCGTCCTGACCGTCGGTCGGGACGCCGGTCTCTTCGGGCCGGTCGGGGTAGCGGGTCCCGAGGGCGATGACCTCGAAGTCCTCCATGCGTAGGCCCCTGAGCTCCCGACCGTCGATGGTGCCGGCCAACACATCGCGTTGGGCGTAGAGAGTGGGCGCGGGGGCCCGACCCACCACGATGGCGCCGTAGGTCCGTAGCGCGGCATGGATGGCGTCGGCCTGGCGGACCTGGGCCCGGGTGAGGGGGATCGGTTTCCCGGTGGTCGGGTCGATCGGAGCCGGCAACCTGACGTCCTTCAGGCGAATTCGGGCTCCTTCTGGAAGGGATTCGGCGGAGCCGTTGCCGTCCGTGGACGACGCCGGGGCCACGAAATAGTTCCGAGCGGGAGCCGGGACGCTGATCGCGAGAGCGTGATCGATGTCGCCGCGCTCCAGTTCGCCGGGCTGGATCAGACCCGCGAACAGGGGCAGGCCGGATCCGCGGGCGCTGGCTCGCGTCGGTGGGGTGGTGGCGTCGTAGCCCGGTCCGTCGAGGTCCCAGATGCGCATGAAGTGATAGGTGAGGGAGCCGTCGTTCTCCCGTCGAGCCCGCCACAGGTCGTAGGCGACGCCGGCGGACTGATCGACGATGGTGTACCAGCCGTCGTAGCGCGGATCGGGGTCGACGTCGTCGGGCACCGGGATCAGCAGAGTGCCTTCACCCTCCCCGCACTGAAGCTGCCGACAGATGACCTTGGTGGGTTCGCCGCCCATCACCACAGGGGTGGTCCAGGAGGTGGTGTTGATGTGGAGACCTGTGTCGGGAGTGGCCAGGCCCAAGCCCGGGAGACGCGCGGACTGGGCGATCATCCGGTCCGAGTTGCGGTCGACGCTGGTGTCCTCCACCGAGGTGTTCCAGGGAGAGGTGGGGTCGAAGAAGTCCTCCATGGTGACGCCGGTGGTGTTGTCCGCGGCGCCGCCACGCGATGTGTCCTGAGGAACCTCCACCTGGGCGCCGTCTGCATCCGTCACGGTGGTGCCGGTGGGCAGGCTGGTGTTGCTGAGCGGTGGTTCGACGATGGCGCCGGGGGATTCACGTTGAGCGATCGCGGCCGCTCGTTCCTCGGTGCTGGTATCGCTACCGCACGCGGTCAGAACCAGGGCCGAAGCGGCGAACAGAGCGGCGGTCCGGCGACCGGTCGAACCTGCGAGGAATCCTCCGTTCGGTCGGGGACCGGAGGACATCGCATGGTGGTGAGGGGCGGGAAGAGGTCCGTGCCTCATGGCCGGAGAGGGTGATCGGGTGCCTGGGGTGACTCGGCGACCGCGGTCTCGATGGACTCGGCGAAGCGGGAGAACGACTCGCCGATCTGGTTCAGCCGTTCGCTGTCCGACGTCGGGCCCGTTTCCGATCCCGCTCGCATCCGAGCCGCAGTGATGATGGCGTGCGCCTCGCGGCGGGCGTGCAGGCGGATCAACTCGGCGTCGAGTTCGGCCTGGGCGGTCAGGAGCTCGCAACGACGCGCGGCCTCGGCCTCGATGGACTCCAGGTGCCGACGACTGGCCTCTCCGGCCTCGCGCATCCGAGCGATCACCGACGCGGCAACGTCATCGACCGACTGGCCGACGTTGTCGAGGTCGACTCCGCCCACCTCGGGGGAGGGGCCACCTTGCGAGGTCGGTCGACGCTCGGCGCTGCGCAACGGTGCCACCGGAGAGGGGCGCTCGGTCGCGGCCTCCACCTTCGGGGTGGGTACGACGTCGGCCACGTCCTCGGCTTCGGTCTCGGCCCGGTCCTGGGCTCCGGCTCCGGCCTCGGCTTCGGCTTCGGCTTCGGCTTCGGGAGCATGCTCGCGTGTGGGCTCGAACCCGGGCCCTCCAGATCGAGCACCGGAGCCGGCCGCGACGTCGCGAGACAGCCGCTGGGTGAAGTCCACCCGGCCCAGCCGCGTGTCCGGCGTGGCGGAGAGGATGTCGTCGAGCGACGGCGGCGGCGCGATGTCAGAGGGTCGTCGGTCCATCACTGCCCCACCAGTTCATCGGCTGTGGTCGGGTCGACGTCCAACGTCGCGGATCCCCGGGTGTACCCGTCGGGCACCTGGACCAGGACGTACCGCGAGGTCGTCTTGACCGGCACGAGAATCGGGTCTTCGCCGTCGGCGGCCGCGGCATACAGCTGGCTGAGCAGGTCCTGGTCGCTGTTGGTGGCGATCAACATGAAGTCGACACAGCCGTCCGGCTTCTCTGCACAGTCCAGCCACGGTCCGTCCGACCGGTCCACCCGGTCGAAGAAAAGAGCAGGGTTGCCGCTGAACAGCATCGGTCCGTAGGTCTGGGCGTCGTCGGTGAGGATCGAATTCTCGTCGCTGATGTTCGCTCGGATCCAGTCGCCCATCTCCTTCTCGGAGTCGTAGCCGATCACCGAGCCGTCCCTGGTCAGGGCACCCTCTTGGGAGTTGCCGGTGGAGACGGCGTTCGCGAAGGAGGCCTCGAGGTTCTGGTGCGGGAACGTCTTCATCGCCTGGAAGGTGAACGGGATGCTGATCAAAAGACCCACGACGGTCAGGCCAGCCACGAGAGTGGCGTCGGTGCCAGCCGATCGAGCCAACCACAGGGCGCCCACCACGGCGAGCATCAGGATCGGCAACGCGTTGCGCATCAGCATCGGCGAGTCCGTCAGGTTCAGCAGCACCGAGACGCCCGGCGTCAGGATGGCCACTGAGAGGAGTAGCCCCAACCAGAGCGCGAATCCGTTGCGGCGTACGACCCCGGCGAACAAGAGGGCCGGCAGAATCACGATTGCCAAAGGGGCGCCGTACAGCACGAGCTGTCCGGTGGCGGTGGCCAGATCGGCGAAGGAGAAGACCTCGACGTCACCTGTTCCTGCCCGGTCGCTCGCGGCGGTGAACCAGTTGAACGGGCGTAGCACCAGAATCAGGTTGAGCGCCGTCCACAGGGCCACGACGTAGATCGTCGGGGCGGCGAACCCCACCGTGGTCCCTTCGATCTCCTCGCCGTCCGCGCCGAGGCGGGCCAAGATGGCGCCGATCATGACGGCGCTGACCAGGAACCACAGCAGGCTGTTGTAACCGGCCAGGGCCGCCACCGCGTAGGCGAGGCCCGCGACCATCACGAACCGGATGTCGGCGGTGACGTACCAGGCGAAGAGTGCGCCGATGGCGGCGATGGCGAAGGAAAGCCAGATGAAGTGACGCGAACCGGTCGTGGCGTACAGCACCACGAGCGGGTTGAACCCCAGAGCAAGAAGCATCACGATCCGCATCGGGGGGATCAACTGCGCCCGACGCATCATCGTGTTGATGGTCATCATGGTCAGACCCGCGAAGATCGCCGAGCCCAGGGGGATAATCCACAGATTGCGGGCCAGCCCGGAGATGACGGTCAACGGGGAGATCAGCAAGACCGCCAGCGGCGGATAGTCGAAGCCGACCGCGGCGAGTTTGGTCGGATCGTTGTGCCAGATCATCAGCGCTCGGTTGAACCGGTCGAGAGTCTCGAAGCCGACCACGTGCAGCGTGTTGATCAGGTAGTACCCGATCCACGCGTAGGCCACGGTGAAGCCACCGAAGACCAGCGCGCTCTCCCACCGGCGTCGCTCGATGTCCACGGGTCGCCGGTCGACGGTCTGGACGACTCGGGAGAGACGCTCGCGGGTGGAGACGGTCTGGGTGTCAGTCATCCGACTCAGACCTCGTCCAGACCGTGCTCGGTCTTCTCCCAGTAGAAGGGGTTGGTGAAGAGCTGGATGAAGCCCTTCCACGCCGCCCAACTCATCAGGCCCCAGTACAGCGGCGACAGCAGAGCGGTTCGCGTGATGCCGAACTCACCGCGCTGCAGACTGCCCGCCACGTTGAGGTAGACGAAGACGAAGTTGCCGATGAACAGCAAGGCGCTCGCGGCGTAGAAGACCACTCCGGGGAACAGGTCGGTGATGAAACCCCACTGGGTCAGAATGTAGAGCGTGGTCAGGCCCCAGAAGATCGGGTTCATCAGCAGGACGAACGCGGTGCCCATGGTCAGGTTGAAACTGACGAAGCCGCGCAGCCCGGTCTGGGCGAGCAACTTCAACGGGTGACGCATGTGCACGAGCCAGGTCTGGAAGTAGCCCTTGTTCCACCGCGAACGCTGGCGGATCCAGTTGCGGACGTTGGAGTTGGCCTCCTCCAGCGTGGTGGAGTCGATCATCGCGGTGCGGTAGCCCTCACGGTGCAGACGGATACCGAGGTCAGCGTCCTCGGTCACATTGAACGGGTCCCAAGCACCGAGTTCACGCAGCGTCGAGGTGATGAAGTGGTTGGAGGTTCCGCCCAAGGGGATCGGAGCCTCGGCGGCGCCCATCGCGGGGAGGACCAGTTCGAACTGCATGGAGTACTCGTTGGAGAACCACGCCGTGAGGATGTTCTGGTTCTGGTTGTAGTGGTTCAACTTGGCCTGGATGCACACCACGTTGCCGGGCACCTGCTGGAAGGCCAGGACAGCCTTCTTCAACTGGTCCGGATCCGGCCGGTCCTCGGCGTCGTAGATG
This sequence comes from Nocardioides salsibiostraticola, assembly GCF_054783655.1. NCBI lineage: Bacteria > Bacillati > Actinomycetota > Actinomycetes > Propionibacteriales > Nocardioidaceae > Nocardioides > Nocardioides salsibiostraticola. The sequence goes on from NZ_BAAGQD010000025.1 coordinate 287,840, forward strand.
ACGGAGTACTTGCCGATGGCGAGTTGCAGTCCGTAGTTGCACGCCTTGGGCTTCGTCTTGGGCTGGCTGTCGGGAACGACGACGGTATGGAAGTGCGGCGGCAGGGCCAGCTCGCGGATCTTGGCGATCGTCTCATCGTCGTCCTCCTCACACAGGAGCTTCACGTCAAGACGTGTCTTGGGGTAGTCCAAGGCGTTGATGTCGCGCACCAGACGCTGAACGATCCCGGCCTCCCGGTAGAGGGGCACGAGGATGGTGTAGATGGGCAGCGTCCGCTCGTCGAGAGCGGCGATCGCCTCGTCGGACACGTCCTGCTCCAGGTGCGTACCCAGCGAGTGCAGGGTCAACCGGAAACGGTAGATCGAGACGACGAGGTAGATGAAGCTGATCACCCCCACCAGTCCGATGAGCGTTCCGATCGGCCAGATCACTCCACCGATCACGATGGTGACCAGCGAGATGGCACCCACGGCCTTCTGAGCCGGGGAGACCACCACGTGGGCCGACGACTCCGGGTGCTCCTCCATCAGCGACCGGGTCGCCTGTTCGGCGTAGTGGTCCTGGTGGGTGCGCTGGATCAACTGGTCCAGGTCGGCGCGGTTGGCCAGCAACTGGCGAAACGGGGTCCCGAGGGCGTCCTCGATGTCGGCGGCGTCCTCCGAGGAGAGCGGACGGGCGACCGCCACCAACATGGCTTCCTCCGTCTCGGCGACCGGGATCGCCTGCAGACGTCGGGCCAGGCTCTGCGGTAGCCGTTGGGCGACCCCTGCATCGGGAACGAAGTCAGCCAGGCCGACGCGTTGCATCTGGTACATCTCGGAGAGGGCCGCCACCAGGACGTCCTCCGAGATGGATCCGTGGGCCACCAGGATGTCGCCGAGCGGGTCGCCGGTGCGGGAGTACTCCAACATGGCGCGCTGCAGCTCTTCGTTGGTGACCAGGCCACTGCGGGTGAGCATCTGGGCCATCTGCATGCGGGACCTGCGCGCCTCAGAGGATTCGACCTCGGCCTCGACCGGCGGATAGGTGTCGTCGATGGCCGCGACGATCTCGTTCACGGTATGCCGCACGAGTAGGACGGGCCGCTCGATGCGCTCGGAGACCACGTGCTCGGTGATGGCGTCAGCTGCGTCGGCGGCGGCGACCAACACCCGACCCTCGTGGAGGGCGTACGGCATGACCCGGAAGGTGCGGCAGATGCCTTCCGGGATGAGGTGACGCAGTTCGCCGTCGACCCCGTCGCCGAGGCGCGCGTCGTTCGGTTTGGTGGTCGTCGTCACTGAGTGCCAGCTCCGAACCCATAGGCAACTCGGCCCGGCGTGGTGGTGGTTCCGGACTGCTCAGACTTGTCCTGGCGCGGACGCAGCATGGCGAACACGAGGAACGCGGCGGTCAGAACGAGCAACGGCGCGATGACGAAACTCAGAAAGATCGTCACGAAGCCAACGAGCGTCACCACAACACCCACGGCGCCGGCTCCCGCCGACTTCACCGCTGGTCGCGACGCAGTTGTCTGCACCGACATGTCTACATCCCCCCTGATGTCTCCGGGGTCGCGCTCACTTTGGCGGTCCCCTGAGTTGTCGAACCTCATGGTAGTCATGGCGGGACCGCCTTCTACAACAACGCTGGGGTAACACTTCCTGTTAATCGGATGTGGCGCGGAACCTCGTCCCCGCAGGGGCTCTGGGCTGCTTCCAGGCCGTTTTCGAGCCCTTGGGAGGTGCGCTTCCCGCCGCCGGAGAATGAAGCCGAAATCGGGCACCAGCCGGTCAGGCGCCGCTACCTGCGCGCTCGCCCGCGTCCGGCTATCGTGGGTGGGGTGCTGGAAACTGTCTTCACCTACGCGTCCCCGGCCCTGAAGTTCGGGCCCCAGGCTTCTGCCGAGATTGGCCACGAGTTATCCACATGGGGGGTACGCCGTGTGCTCTTGATCACCGACCCGGGGGTGGCGGCCACCGGTGGGCCGGCTCGGATCGGTGAACAACTGACGGCGAGCGGCCTCGAGGTGACCACCTATGACCAGGCGCGTGTGGAGCCCACCGACGAGTCGATGCGTCACGCCATCGACTTCGGCCGGGACCAGGGCCCCTTCGACGCCATCGTGGCCGTCGGTGGCGGATCGGCCATCGACACCGCCAAGGCGGTGAACCTGCTGACCACCAACCCCGGCGACCTGATGGACTACATCAACGCCCCCGTCGGCAAGGGTCAGGCGCCCCAGAAGCCCCTGCTGCCGCTCGTGGCGGTCCCCACCACCACCGGTACCGGCAGCGAGAGCACCACCATCTGTGTCCTCGACGTCCTGTCACTGAAGGTGAAGACGGGGATCAGCCACCCGGCTCTGCGGCCCCGACTCGCCGTGGTCGATCCCACCCTGACCGCCACGCAGCCCCCCATGGTCACCGCAGCCTCGGGAATGGACATCCTGTGCCACGCCCTGGAGAGCTACACAGCCCGACCGTTCGACCGTTTCGAGGCCAAACGTCCCGAGCAGCGGGTGCCCTACTGCGGCGCCAACCCGATCGCGGACATGTGGTCGACCAAGGCACTGGAGATGCTGGCCGGCTCCTTCCGCCGGGTGGTGGGAGCGGCCGGCGACGGCCCCGCCGGAGCCGATGATGCGCAGGTGCTGGTGGACCGGGAACAGATGGCCCTGGCGGCCACCTTCGCGGGCCTGGGCTTCGGCAACGCCGGTGTCCACATCCCGCACGCCAACGCCTACCCGGTGGCGGGCCGGGTCCGCGGATTCCGCCCGAAGGGCTACCCCGAGAGCAGTGGTGCGATGGTGCCGCACGGGATGGCGGTCTCGTTGACGGCTCCGGCGGCCTTCCGCTTCACCTTCGATGCCGCCCCTGAGCGGCACCTGCACGCTGCCCGGCTGCTCGACCCCACCGGCGAGGCCGCCGGCTCGAGCCAGGGGGCCGACGTACTCCCGGCGGTTCTGACGCGTCTGATGCAGGACATCGGGCTCCCCAACGGGCTGGCCGAGATCGGCTACGGCGACGCCGACGTCGACGATCTGGTGGGCGGGGCCCTGCAGCAGCAGCGACTGCTGGCCACCGCGCCCAAGGACGTAGTCGCCGAGGACCTCGCCGGGGTGTTCCGCGCCTCCATGGACCATTGGTGACGGATCCGTGGTGACGGATCCGTGGTGACCGATCAGTGGTGACCCCTGAACCTCCGGGCCCACCGTCGACCGGTCGGATGGCGTTCGCGGGATCGGTGGTCGTCTTCGGGGTCTGCCTGGTCGTGGCTTACTTGACGCTGCCGGAACGCGTCCCGGTGCACTTCGAGACCTCCGGTGACCCCGATCGGGTCGTCGGGCGCACCGAGGCGTTGGTGACCACCGCGATCCTCGGCGCGGCGATGGCGCTGTTCTTGGGTTCGCTCGCGGCGTACTCCCACAGGATCCCGTTCACGTGGATCAACATCCCCCACAAGGAGTGGTGGCAGGCCTCCCCGGTGCGCGAGCGTCGGTTGCGGACGATGCTCGGGGCCGATCTCTACTGGATGGCCGCCGCCACGATGTTGCTGATCGCCGGCATCCTGCTGCTGATGATCTCTGCCTCCCGCGCGGAGGTGCCGAGGTTGAGCCCGTGGTCCTGGGTGCTGATCGGGGGCTACACAGCGGTGGTGCTCGGGTACGCCGGCTACGCCACGACGGTCCGCTACCGGCCCACCGAGGGCACTGAGGACTGAATCACGTTCGCCCGGATTGTCCGAACGTTGCGATACCTCGGATACTTGTAGTCCGTCCGGTACCGACCTGAAGCGGGAGCAGATGACGCAGTTGAGCGAGCGCGATCAGGCGGGGCAGGCCATCGCCCCGGGGGACCTCGTGGCCGCGCTGCGGCGACGTGGCGTCAGCGACGTGGACGACTCCACGCTGGCCCGGGCCCTCTACTCCTCGGACTCCTCGCTCTACCGAGTCGTTCCCCAGGCCGTGGCGCGGCCCCAACACGTCGACGAACTCGACGCGATCCTCGACGTCGCCCGCGAGGCCGGCGTACCGGTCACCATGCGGGGCGCCGGTACGTCGATCGCGGGCAACGCGGTCGGCCCCGGCATCGTCGTGGACACCCTGCGCCACCTCCACCGGATCGGCCCGATCGATGCGGAGGCGGGCACCGTCGAGGTCGAACCCGGAGTCGTGCACGCGAATCTCCAACGGGCGGCCGCCCCGCTGGGTTGGCGCTACGGACCCGACCCCTCGACCCACACCCGGTGCACGATCGGCGGGATGATCGGCAACAACGCCTGCGGCTCACGGGCCCTGGGCTACGGCCGCACCGCCGACACGATCGTCGACCTCGACGTGCTCCACCCCGGGTCGGGAGTGAACCATCGACTGGCGGCACTGGCCGAGGAGCACCTCGGTCACATCCGCACCTCGTTCGGGACATTCTCCCGTCAGGTCAGCGGCTACTCCCTCGAGCACCTTCTCCCCGAACGACGCTCCATCCCGCGCTTCCTCGCCGGGTCGGAGGGGACCCTCGGCATCGTTCGTCGGGCCACGGTGTCCCTCGTGCGTGAAGAACCCCGCGACCTGCTGGTGCTGGGCTACCCGACGATGCCCGAGGCCGCCGACGCGGTTGCGCCCTTGCTGGCGATGGCCGCGGCTTGGCCCGACGCGCGGATGATCGCCTGCGAGGGACTGGACTCACGGATCGTGGAACTCGTGCGAGGGCGCGGCACCCCGGTGCCCGATCTCCCGTCCGGGGCGGGGTGGCTGTTCGTAGAAACCGCAGGGGACGACCGTCAGGGACTCTCGGCGGCCCTGGCCGCCGGTGCCGCCTCGCTGGGTTGGCGTCAGGTCACCTCGGCCACGGAAGCGGCCGCGCTCTGGCGGATCCGTGAGGACGGCGCCGGTCTGGCCGCCCGGTCGCTGGCGACGCCGGCGTACTCCGGGTGGGAGGACGCCGCCGTACCCCCTGAGAAGCTCGGTCTCTGGCTGCGCGACTTCGACGACCTGCTGCGTGAGCACGGACTAGACGGCGTCCCCTACGGCCACTTCGGCGACGGTTGTGTGCACGTCCGGATCGACTTCGACTTCTCCGATGGCGGAGCCCGGTTCCGCTCCTTCCTCGAGGAGGGAGCTGACCGGTTGGCCGCCTACGGCGGATCGTTGTCCGGTGAGCACGGTGACGGGCGCGCCCGATCGGAACTGCTGCCCAAGATGTACGACGCGGAGTCGATGGCGCTGTTCGGCCGGGTCAAGCAGATCTGCGACCCCGAGAACCTGCTCAACCCCGGCGTCCTGGTCGACCCCGCCCCGTTGGACGCTGACCTGCGCCCCGCCCGACCGAGGGCCTCGATCGACCGGGCGAACGCCGGGTTGCGTCTGCTCCACGACAACGGTTCGCTCGCCGACGCGGTGCATCGCTGCACCGGGGTGGGCAAGTGCGTCGCGCCGACGACGACCGGGGTGATGTGCCCCAGCTTCATCGCCACCCGCGAGGAGAAGGACTCCACCCGGGGTCGTGCGCGGGTCCTGCAGGAGGCGATGGACGGCGAACTGGTCGGCGGGTTGGCCGATCCGGCCGTGCACGAGGCTCTCGACCTCTGCCTGTCCTGCAAGGGCTGCTCGTCCAACTGCCCCACGGGCGTGGACATCGGGTCCTACAAGGCCGAGGTGCTGCACCAGACCTACCGTGGCAAGCGGCGTCCCCGTAGCCACTACACGCTCGGCCGGCTGCCTCGCCTTGCGCGGATGGCCGCACCGATGGCCCCGCTGGTCGACAAGATGATGGCGCTTTCGCCGATGGCGACCCTGGCCAAGTCGGTAGCCGGCATCGACCAACGCCGCTCCCTGCCCGGCTTCGCCGCCAAGACCCTGCGCCGCTCGGTGCGGGGTGAGTCTGACGCTGGATCGACCGACGCACCCGACGTGTGGATCTGGGCTGACTCGTTCACCGATCACTTCGCCCCGCACACCGCCCACGCGGCGATCAAGGTGCTCGCCGCCGCGGGGCTGCGCGCCCGGGTGATCGACGAGTCCGCCTGTTGCGGACTGACCTGGATCACCACCGGACAACTGGACGCCGCCCGCAAGATCGTGGGCCGTTCGGTGGCCACCCTGGCGCCGTACGTCGCCTCGGGGGTGCCCGTGATCGGTCTGGAACCGTCGTGTCTGGCTGCGCTGCGTTCCGACGCCGTGGAGTTGACCGACGACCCCCGCGCGGTCGAGGTCGCCGCCGGGGTCCTGACCTTCGCCGAGTTGCTCAGCGACCTGCCCCGGGGCAAGACCTGGACCCCGCCGGACCTCACGGGCACCAGCGTCGTCGCGCAACCCCACTGCCACCACTCCTCGGTGATGGGGTGGGAGGCCGACGAGCGGCTGCTGCGCGACGCCGGGGCCGAGGTCGTCAAGGTCGCCGGATGCTGCGGCCTCGCCGGCAACTTCGGGATGGAGAAGGGCCACTACGAGACCTCCGTGGCCATCGCGGAGTCCTACCTCCTGCCGGCCGTGCGCGCCGCGGACCAGGACGTGGTGGTCCTGGCCGACGGCATGTCGTGCCGGGTCCAGCTCGACGATCTCGCCGACGTCCACGGCATCCACCTCGCCGAACTCTTCGCGAGTCGACTGTGAACCCGCGACATCGACGGATGATCATCTCCGCAGCGTTCTTCGGTCTGCTGCTGCTGGTCATCGTGTCGGCACTACTGAAATGAGCTGCGAATGAGTGAACCACTGCTGCGCGTGCTGACGCAGATGCGCGCACACCTGCTCGACCCGGAGGTGCTGGTCAAGGCCGTCGCCTCGGGGCGCCAGCGCGGCCAGCAGCCGAAGTTCCGACGCGTCGAGGCGCGGTACGTCGACCTCAAGGCCGGACCGCACCTGCAGATCACCTCCTACGACGACACCCAGGCCCACACCGCCAACCACGCGGCCGGTGACGCCGCCCGCGACGCGGTCGACGAGTTGCTCGACGAGCCGTTCGGCAACTGGCACATCGACACCACCACCCAGTCCCACCAGGTCCGGGTGACCAAGAAGCTCGAAGCGTTGCTGCACACCACCGATCGCGAGGAGGAGGTCGAGGTCGACCGCGGACACGACCGCGACAAGACCCGCCTCCTGGCCGCCGACGACCCCGTCTTCGCCGCCCTCGGCCTAGCCGACGAGCAGGGACGGCTCAAGGACAGTCGCCAGGCGAAGTATCGCCAGGTCGAGGAGTTCCTGCGGCATCTGGACGCCACGATCACCGACGCGATGTCTCGCGGCCGTCTGCGCCGTCCGACCGTCGAGGACCCGCTGCGGATCGCGGACCTCGGCTGCGGCAACGCCTACCTCACCTTCGCGGCACAACGCTTCCTCAGCAGTGTGCGTAACCTCCCGGTGCGCGTGGTCGGGGTCGATGTGAAGGAGCAGTCCCGCGAGCACAACTCGGAGGTGGCGCAGCGGTTGGAGATGGACGCCCACTTCGTTGTCGGCTCCATCTCGGGGGTCGAACTCGACGAGGCCCCCGACGTCGTCCTTGCCCTGCACGCCTGCGACACCGCCACCGACGAGGCCCTGGCGAGAGCGGTGAGTTGGGGTGCGGCGGTCGTGCTGGCCGCCCCGTGCTGCCACCACGACATCGCCGCGCAACTGCGCCGCGTGCCCACGCCAGCGCCGTACGCCGCCCTGACCCGGCACGGCATCCTGCGCGAGCGGTTCGCCGACACCCTGACCGACGGGCTGCGGGCGTCATTGATGCGACTGTCGGGCTACAAGGTCGAGGTGACCGAGTTCGTCGAGAGCCAACACACGCCGCGCAACACCCTGCTGCGGGCGGTCCGGTCGGGCTCGCCGGTCAAGGGCGGAGGTGTCCGCAAGGAGTACGACGACCTCGTCGGCACCTGGGGCATCACCCCGCGTCTGGCCGTTCTGCTCGAGGACCTCGAGGGCTGAGTCGTGGGCCGGCTGGCGACTCCCTGGCTGATCCTGGCGGTGCTGCTGCCCTTCGCGTTCGGGCTCAGCGTCGCGCTGGCCGATGACGAGGGTCCCGACCGGACGGTGCTGACCTTCGCCGACCCCGAGATCGTGGAGTCGAGCGGGCTGGTGGTTCGCGACGGTCTCGTGGCGACGGTCAACGACTCTGGTGACGTGGGCCGGACCTTCGTGGTGGATCTGGCCACGGGGGAGACCGTCGGTGGGGTGACCTGGGGTGAGGCGACCGACGTCGAGGCGCTGGCACCCACGCCCGACGGTGGGCTGCTGGTCGGCGACATCGGCGACAACAGCCGGTCGCGTGACTCCGTGGAACTGGTGCGGGTCGGGTTCGCCCGGGGAGAGGCGACGGGGGAGGAGGCGCGCTACCGGCTGACTTATCCCGACGGGTCGAACGACGCCGAGGCGCTGCTGGTGCACCCGGTGACCGGGGAGGTCCTCGTGGCGACGAAGGGCATCTTCTCCGGCGAGCTGTACGCCGCCCCCAAGTCGCTCGACGAGCTCCCCGAGGGTGATGCCGGGGTGTTGACTCCGGTGGCTCAGGTGGGCTCGGTGATCACCGACGGGGCGTTCTTCCCCGACGGGGAGCACCTGATCCTGCGCGACTACTCCTCCGCGACGGTCTACACCTACCCGGGACTGGCGAAGGTGGGCACCTTCGACCTCCCCGAGCAGGAGCAGGGCGAGGGGATCGCCGTCAATCCCGAGGGCGGCGTGTTCGTCAGCACCGAGGGGCAGTTCACCTCGATGCTGCGGGTGCCGCTCCCGGCCGAGGTACGCCGGGCGTTGGCGCCTGTGTACGCGTCGCCGTCGCCGTTGGTCTCGGCCGATCCGAGTGCCAGCGCGTCTGCGGAGGTTTCGCCGGGTTCGACAGCGGAACCTCTGGGCGGGACCGTCGAGCCGGAACCCGCGGTGGAGCAACCGTTATGGCTGTGGCTCGGCGGGGTACTGATCGCAGGGGTGGCACTCGTCGTACTCGTGCGGTCGCTGCGTCCCCGCTGATCTGCCCTTGACGTGTCACCGAACCCGCCCGTGAGAGGACCCGCGATGCCTCGACTGCGCCGCACATCACCGGAACAACCCGGGTGGACCCGTCGCCGCGCGGGTAGCGGCTTCGTCTACCTCGACCAGGGCGGGGAGCGCTTGCCCGCGGAAGACGCCGACCGGGTGCGGGCGTTGGTGATCCCACCCGCCTGGCGCGACGTGTGGATCACGCCGTACGCCAACGGGCATCTCCAGGCCGTGGGGACCGATGAGGCCGGACGACGGCAGTACCTCTACCACCCCGAGTGGCGCCTGCGCCGCGACGCGGAGAAGTTCGACCGGATGCTGCTGTTCGGCAAGGGTCTGGTGGCGGCCCGGGAGCGTGTCCTGATGGACCTCGGGAGGGAGGGGATGCCGCAGGAGCGTGCGTGTGCGGCCGCGGTCCGGCTGTTGGACCTGGGGTACTTCCGGATCGGCAACGACGTGTACGCCGACACCAACGGCAGCTTCGGGTTGACCACCCTGGAGCGGCGCCATGTGCGCCGCCGGCAGAACCGGCTGGTCTTCTCCTTCGTGGGCAAGTCCGGGGTCGAGCACGAGGTGGAGATCGACGACGCGACGGTCATCGAGGCGGTCGACATCATGCGCCGGCGTCGCAGCAAGCTGGACCCGCGGCTGCTGGCCTTCAAGGACGCCCGGTCCTGGCGGACGATGGTGCCGGACCTGGTCAACAGCTACGTCCGGGAGGTGACGGGCCTGGAGGCCACGGCCAAGGACTTCCGCACCTGGCACGCCACGGTGCTGGCCGCGGCTGCGTTGGCCGAGACCCCGGAGGCGGGGGAGACCAAGGCCTCCCGCAAGCGCGCGGTGGCCGGGGCGATGCGGGAGGTGTCGGAGTTCCTGGGCAACACCCCGGCCCTCGCCCGGTCGTCGTACGTCGATCCTCGGGTCATCGAGGCCTACGACCGGGGGCTGACCATCCACGGCACCACGCGGCGTACCCACGCCACCCCCGACGAACGCCAGGCCGCCCTCGAACGCGCCACCCTCAAACTCATCAAACAGGTCGCCTGAGAGATAGTCCCTGACGCTTATGCGACGACACGCCGACGAAAGTCGCACAAACGTCAGGGACTACCCCGGCGGTGTGAGGGTCAGGAGTGCTCGACGACGTAGTCGATGCAGGCGGTGAGGGCCTCGACGTCGGCGGGATCGACGGCGGGGTACATCCCGATCCGCAGTTGGTTGCGACCCAGCTTGCGGTAGGGCTCGGTGTCGACGATGCCGTTGGCTCGCAGGGTGGCCGCGATCGCGGCGGCGTCGATGGCCTCGTCGAAGTCGATGGTGCCGATCACCAGCGAGCGGTGGCTCGGGTCCGTGACGTACGGCGTGGTGTACGACGTCCGGTCGGCCCAGCCGTACAGCGCGTCGGACGACGCGGTGGTCCGCTCGACCATGCCGTCGATCCCGCCCAGGCTGTTCATCCAGTCGAGTTGCTCGGCCATCAGGAACAGGGTCGCGACCGACGGGGTGTTGTAGGTCTGGTTCTTGGCGGAGTTGTCGATCGCCGTCGGCAGGTCGAAGAACGCCGGGATGTGCCGGTCGCTGGCTCCGATCCGGGCCGCGCGGTCGAGAGCGGCGGGCGACATGATCGCGATCCACAGCCCGCCGTCGGAGGCGAAGCACTTCTGAGGGGCGAAGTAGTAGGTGTCGACCTCGGTGAGGTCGACCGGCAACCCGCCGGCCCCCGAGGTGGCGTCGATGAGGACCAGCGACTCCTCGGCGGACGTGCCGGCCGGGCGTGCGATCGGCGCCATCACCGCGGTGGAGGTCTCGTTCTGCGCCCAGGCGTAGACGTCGACGCCCTCCTCGGCGCTGGCCTCCGGGCGGGTGCCGGGGTCGGTCTTGATGATCGACGGGGCATCGAGCCACGGCGCATCGGCCGCGGCCTTGGCGAACTTCGCGGAGAACTCCCCGAACGACAGGTGCTGGCTCTTCTTCTCGATCAGACCGAAGGTGGCGACGTCCCAGAACGCGGTCGCGCCACCGTTGCCGAGCACGACCTCGTGACCCTCCGGCATACCGAACAGCGCGGCGAGGCCCTCGCGGACCCGCCCGACGGTCTGCTTGACCGGGGCCTGGCGGTGGGAGGTCCCCATCAGGGTCGAACCGGTGGCGGCCAGGGCCTCGAGGTGGCCGTTCTGGATCTTCGACGGTCCGGCGCCGAAGCGTCCGTCCGCGGGCAGGAGTTCGGCGGGGATACTCAGCAAAGTCACGCCTCCTATTCTGGCAGGCGGGCGAGGGGACGACGGATCGGAGGCCGCTGGATGGGCAGCATGCACGTGGAGCGCGTGGGCTACGGGCACCCCGACGCCGTACGCCTCATCGAACAGGTGCAGCAGGAGTACGTCGAGCGCTACGGCAGCCCGGACGAGGGGCCGATCGACCCGCTCATGTTCGACCCGCCCCACGGCAGCTTCTTCGTCGGCTACCTGGGTGGCGAGGCGGTCGCCACAGGGGCCTGGCGTCGGTCGTCGGTGGCGGCCTTCGGGCGGGCCGAGAGTGCCGAGATCAAGCGGATGTACGTCGTCGCCTCGGCTCGGGGGATCGGGGCCGCTCGCACGATGTTGGCCCGCCTCGAGGACTCGGCATGGGAGGCGGGCCTGAGGGTCGCCGTACTGGAAACCGGAACGGCCCAACCGGAGGCGATCGGTCTCTACGAGTCGGTCGGCTACACCCCGATTCCGGGCTTCGGGCACTACCGGGACTCACCCCTGTCGCGCTGCTTCGGACGAACGCTGTCGAGATAGCCGGTGGCGATGTGTGGCCCCCGTGGCAGCCGCGTCGGTTGGGCCCGATGGGGCAGATGAGGCAGATGAAGTGGGGTGTCGGGTCGGCTGGGTCGCTGATTTCTGGCACTCTTCGACCATGCTCTCGAACAACCATGGGGTGGTTTCGGAGACGCTGACTCGACTGGAGGAGCGTCTGCGCGCGCGCGACGTCGAAGGCGCTGTCGCGTGCTTCATGCCCAACGGCGCCATCTACGGCAAGGACGTCGGCGAGCAGGCCCACGGGGCCGCCGAGCTCCGGGCCCTCTTCGGCGGCCTCGTGGCCTGCGAGGAGACGATCGGCTGGGACCTCGCTGAGACCCATGTGCGGAGCAGCGCCGGTTCGGTGTGGTTCGTGGCCGACGCGTCCCTGGTCGTCCGGGGGCCCAACGGCGTCGAGCCGCAGCAGCACCCGTTCTGGATGTCGGGGATCCTGCGCGGCCATCACGGTTTCTGGCGCTTCGAACTGTTCAACGGCACGATGCCCCTGATCGGTTCCCGCCCCGAATCATCGCCATCGCCATCGCCATCGCCGGCTCCGGCTCCGGTTCTGCGCCTGGTCACGAGCGAGAACATCGAGTCAGGCGCCCGCGTTTCCTGACGCGTTCTCGAGACGGACCGCCCCGTCCCGGGTGAGACTTCTGGGGTGTTTCTCCCCGCCTCCCCCCACCGCGGGCGACCCGCGCGCCGCCGCTTCGGCCTGTCGCTGATCGTCCTGTCCCTGCTCGCCTCCACCTTACTGGGCGTCCCCATCGTCGGCGCCAGCGCCGCCGCCGCACCCGAGCCCATCGAGGACTACGCCTCGTGGCAGCCGGTCAAGCGGTGCACGCCGAAGGCGAAGCCCGGCACGGTGACCCTGAGCCGCTGGATCGTGAAGAAGTACGGCGGCGGGAAGGGCTACATCTCGCGGTCGTGCGGCTCGACCTCGGAGCACACCGAGGGTCGGGCCTTCGACTGGCCGCTGAACGCCGATCGGCGGGCGGACCGACAACGGGCGAACAAGTTCCTTCGCCGGATCCTGCGCACCGACAACCGGGGCAACGAGCACGCCTGGGCGCGCCGGATGGGCGTGATGTACGTGATCTGGAAGGACCGGATCTACTCGGCCTGGAACGAGTTCGAGCCCGAGCCCTACCTCTCGTCCTCCTGCAAGAAGCGCAGTCGTTGCTCCAAGACCCTGCGACACCGCGATCACGTCCACATCTCGCTGACCCGACGCGGCGGCAAGGGCAAGACCAGCTGGTACGCCCACCGCTGGCGGTGAGTCGGCGCTTCTTGACGCCGCGAATGCCGCGAGTCGGCGCTACTTCGAAAAGTAGCGCCGACTCGGCGGTTCAGATGAAGGTGCGGTGGGTCAGTTGCCCCACTCGGGCTTCCAGCCCTCGACGGAGTCCGCGCCGCGGGAGGCGGGGCCGGTGTAGATGGCCGAGGGGCGGATCAGGCGACCGGTGCGCTTCTGCTCCAGGATGTGGGCCGACCAGCCGCCGGTGCGGGCGCAGGTGAACATCGAGGTGAACATCGGCGCCGGGACCTCGGCGAAGTCGAGCACGATCGCGGCCCAGAACTCGACGTTGGTCTCCAGGACGCGGTCGGGACGACGCTCCTTGAGCTCCTTCAGTGCCGCCTTCTCCAGGGCCTCGGCGACCTCGTAGCGAGGGGCGTCGAGCTCACGGGCGGTACGACGCAGCACCCGCGCGCGGGGGTCCTCGGCACGGTAGACGCGGTGGCCGAAGCCCATCAGGCGCTCGCCGCGGTCGAGGAGGTCCTTGACGTACTTCTCGGCGTCGCCGGACTCCTCGACGTCGGAGATCATCCCGAGCACCCGGCTCGGGGCGCCGCCGTGCAGCGGGCCGCTCATGGCGCCGATGGCGCCGGAGAACGCGGCGGCCACGTCGGCACCGGTGGAGGTGATCACCCGAGCGGTGAAGGTCGAGGCGTTCATGCCGTGCTCGGCCGCGGAGGACCAGTAGGCGTCGATGGCCTTGACGTGCTTGGGGTCGGCCTCGCCCTTCCAGCGGATCAGGAACTTCTCGGCCAGGGTGCCGCCCTCGTCGACGACCTTCTGGGAGACGACCGGCTTGTTCAGTCCGCGAGCCGACTGTGCGGCGTACGACAGGACCATGACGGCGACCCGGCTGAGGTCCTCACGGGCCTGCTCGTCGGAGATGTCGTAGGTCTGGCCGAAGCCGAAGGCCGGTGCGAGCATCGCGACGGCGGCCTGGACGTCGACGCGGACGTCGCCGGTGTGGACGGCGAGGTTGAACGGTTCGGCGGGCGGGAGGCCGGGGGAGTAGCTGCCGTCGATGAGCAGCCCCCACACGTTCTCGAACGGGACGCGCCCGACGATGTCTTCGATGTCGACGCCGCGGTACCGCAGTGCGGAACCCTCTTTGTCGGGTTCGGCGATCTCGGTCTCGAACGCTACGACGCCCTCGAGTCCGTGGTGTACCTCGGTCATGGGTGGTGACTCCTTCGTCCGGGACCCGGTGTCGGGCGTGCCGTGGGGCATTCTGCCCCACGGCCTGATCGGCCCGACCAGTTCCCCTTCGGTGGAGGTCTTGGGCGTGAACGCGGCCCGCTAGATTCGAGCGATGACTACCCCCGAATCGGCCCGGCCCGACCTCGCTTCGCTGCGCCAGGAGTACGCCGCTGGCGGGCTGGTCGAGTCGGAGTTGGCGTCAGATCCGATGACGATGTTCGACCGGTGGTTCACCGCGGTGCGCGACGGCGGCCTGCACGAACCGAACGCGATGGTGCTCTCGACCGTTTCCTCCGCAGGCGTCCCCTCGTCGCGGACCGTCCTGCTGAAGGGGCTCGAGTCGGACGGGTTCCGGTTCTTCACCAACCTCGACTCCCACAAGGGGCGGGACCTCGCGGCGAACCCGGCCTGCTCCCTGCTGTTCCCCTGGCACGCCCTGGAGCGACAGGTCAGAATCGTTGGCCAGGCGAGCCTGCTGTCGAGGGGCGACGTGGCGGCGTACTTCTCCTCACGTCCGCGGGGGTCCCAGCTCGGGGCCTGGGCCTCGGCGCAGTCGAGCGTGGTCGAGGGGCGCGAGGCGTTGGAGGCGGCGTACGACGAGGCGACTCGGCGGTTCGGCGACGGTGAGGTTCCTGTTCCTGATCACTGGGGCGGGTACGCCGTACGCCCCGAGGTCGTGGAGTTCTGGCACGGCCGCCCCAGCCGCCTGCACGACCGGCTGGTCTACCGCCGCGACGACTCTTCCCCTTCCTCTTCCTCTTCTTGGGTGGTCGAGCGACTGGCCCCCTGACCGGGGTAGTCCCTGACGTTTATGCGACGACACGCCGTGAAAGTTCGCACAAGCGTCAGGGACTACCCCGGCGGAGGGGACAGCACGACCGGTGGCGACTGCGGCCGATCAGGACGCGCGGTACCGCAAGAGACGCAGTCGCTCATCGCGACTCAGGGCACGGCGCGCTGCGACGGTGTGGGTGGGCACCCATCCGGGAGGGGGTTCGATCGTCCACGCCCGGTCACGGCCCTCGGCCTGCCTCGCACGGGAGTACGCCGCGGTCAGCCGCTCGAGGAACCGCCACCGTGGCTCGAAGGCCTCCGCGACCCGGGTGACAGATTCCAGGCCCAGGGATCGCCACAGTTCTTCTCGCCCCAGATCCCGCGCACGTTGCTTCCCGTGCAGATGGTGGCTTCCGTCGTACTCGCCCACGACCCCCGCTTCGGGGTCGAGGAGATCGGGCGTGCCGAGATGTCTGCCGCGCAGATCGAAGATCGGGGTGTTGCTCAGCAATCGTGCGCCCGAGATGTGTTCGCACCAGAGATGGCGAGTGATGGTCTCTTGAGGTGACCATGAGTTCTCGTCGGTGTGGGGGATCGCTTCGCGAGCCAGCGGGATGCCTGTCCATCCGTTCTGGTTGGCGAAGAACTCCGCTTGCTCCTCCGTCGTGACGAGGTCAGAGAAGGCGGCGCGATCGAACACTCCCACTGCGCTACCCAGGCTGCCGGCGTACCGCATCTCGAAGGAGACGGAGTAGGTCGGCAGCGTGAGCGTGAGTCCTTGCGCGGTAATGACGTGTCGAGCGCCCAGACCCTCGGCGCTGATGAGGATTCCCGGTTGCCGGCGGATGTCGTGGGTGCCCACCACGATCGTCACCGGGAGTGGGTCCCCAGCTGCGTCGAGGCCGTCGAACCACCGAGCTCCCAACCACCGAAGCGCCGCCCAGCCGGTGATTGCGCCCTGCTGGGGAACCACCGCTGCTGCCTCCCGGATCCGTTGCTCGACGACGTCACTGTCGACCCAGGAAGGGACGTAAAGACCTCGGGCGGTACGACGCCACGCATTGGTGCGGACGTCGTACGGGCTCGGACTTCCGCCGGTGCGGTTGATCCGCATCGGGGCTACGGAGTGTTTACGACGACGGAGCCGCTCGGCGTCCCCGGGACCGGCCATCCGGTTGGTGACGCGAAGGGTCCAATCGGGTGGAGTGACGTCCCGCTCAGACATGACTGGAACTCTGCCCGTGGTTGTCGATTCCCGCGACCGGCTATCCACAGGCCCGCCATGACCGAGGTAGTCCCTGACGTTTGTGCGACGACACGCCGTGAAAGTTCGCACAAACGTCAGGGACTACCCCAGCGGATGACTTGTGAGTGAGCGCTCACTCACATACAGTGACGGAGTGACGACGACGCGGGAACGAGCCCGGCCCCTGAGCCCGGAGGAACGACGTACGACGATCCTCGAGTCGGCCCTGCCGCTGGTGCTCGAGCACGGGCGGGCCACGACGACCAAGCAGATCGCCGCGGCGGCGGGGGTGGCCGAGGGCACGCTCTTCCGGGTCTTCGACTCCAAGGACGAGATCTTCGCCGCGGTCCTGGCCGCGGCCTTCGAGCCTGGCCCCTACCTCGCCGAGCTCGACGCCATCGACCTCACCCTCCCGGTCGAGGCGAAGCTGCTGGCCCTGACCGCCTCCATGCAACGCCGGTTCGTGACCATCTTCCGACTGATGATCGCTTTGGCGGTCGACAAGCCACCTCCGCCCCCGACCGGGCCCGGATCGCCGGACCACCAGCACGACGAGCACGAGGAGTGGCGACGCGAGGTGACCGCCCGGATGGTCGCCATCCTGGAACCCGACCAGAGCGACTTCCGCCTGCCGCTCGAGGACGTCGTACGGATGTTGCGCCTGCTGACCTTCTCCGGCAGCCACCCCCACGTCTCCGAGCAACAACCCCTCACCCCCGAGCAGATCGTGGACGTCGTCCTCCACGGCACGAAGAAGAAGGACGCCTGATGCTGCTTCGGATCCTGCGCTCCCACCTCGCGCCGTACCGGCGTTGGTTGACGATCATCGTCGTCCTGCAACTGACGGCCACGGTCGCGATGCTCTTCCTCCCGAGCCTCAACGCCGACATCATCGACCAGGGCATCGCCGTCGGTGACAACGACTTCATCCTGCGCACCGGCGCGATCATGCTCGCGGTCTCCCTGCTGCAGATCTCCTGCTCCGTCGGGGCTGTGTGGTTCGCCGCTCGCACCGCCATGGCCTTCGGGCGGGACCTGCGCGCCGACGTCTTCGGCCGCGTCGGCACCTTCTCCGGTCGCGAGGTCGGCCGCTTCGGGGCCCCGTCCCTGATCACCCGCACCACCAACGACGTCCAGCAGGTACAGATGCTGACCCTGATGGCCTGCACCATGGCCGTGACCGTGCCGATCATGATGGTCGGCGGCATCGCGATGGCCATGCGAGAGGACCTCGGGCTGTCCTGGTTGCTCGCGGTCGTGGTCCCCGCACTCTTCATCTCGGTCGGGTTCGTCGTGTCGAAGATGGTCCCCAACTTCCGCCTCGTCCAGAGCCGCATCGACGAGGTCAACCGGGTCCTTCGAGAGCAGATCACCGGCATCCGCGTGGTCCGAGCCTTCGTCCGCGAACCGCAGGAGACGGCGCGGTTCAAGCGCGCCAACGACGACCTCACCGACGTCTCGGTCCGAGCCGGTCGCTGGATGGCGACGATGTTCCCGCTGGTGATGCTGGTGGTCAACGTCGGCAGCGTCGCGGTCATCTGGTTCGGCGGCCAACGGGTCGACGCCGGTCAGATGGAGGTCGGGGCGCTGACCGCGTTCCTGCAGTACCTCATGCAGATTCTGATGTCGGTGATGATGGGCACCTTCATGCTCATGATGATCCCGCGGTCCGCGGTCTGCGCCGATCGGATCGCAGAGGTCCTCGACACCGACAGCACCGTGGTACCCCCCGAGGTCGGCATCACCGAACTGCAGACCCGCGGCCGACTCGAACTCGACTCGGTCGGGTTCACCTACCCCGGCGCCGATCGTCCCGTCCTCAGCGACATCTCGTTCACGGGCCGGGCAGGTCAGACCATCGCCGTGATCGGTTCCACCGGCTCCGGCAAGAGCACGCTGGTCAACCTGGTGCCGCGCCTGTTCGATGCCACCGCCGGCACGGTCCGGGTCGACGGGGTCGACGTACGCGACATCGATCCCGAGCACCTCTGGGCGCGGATGGGCCTGGTCCCGCAGAAGGCCTTCCTGTTCACCGGCACGGTCGCGACGAACCTGCGCCACGGCCGACCCGACGCCACCGACGCCGAACTGTGGCACGCCCTCGAGGTCGCCCAGGCCCGCGACTTCGTGGAGGACATGACTGAAGGTCTGGACTCACCGATCAGCCAGGGCGGCACCAACGTCTCCGGCGGCCAGCGCCAACGTCTGGCCATCGCCCGCGCGCTCGTACGCCGCCCCGAGATCTACCTGTTCGATGACGCGTTCTCCGCGCTCGACCTGGCCACCGACGCCCGGCTGCGCGCAGCGCTCAGGCCCGAGACCCGCGACGCGATGGTCCTGCTGGTCGCCCAACGCGTCTCGAGCATCCGCGACGCCGACCTCATCCTCGTCCTCGAGGACGGCCAGTTGGTCGGCAGCGGCACCCACGACGAACTCCTGGCCGACAACCCGACGTACCAAGAGATCGTCGATTCCCAACTCACCGTCGAGGCGGCGTCATGAGCGACATGAACGGACGCAGCGGCGACCTGAAGGAGACCGAGCGGATCGAGGCCCCGGCGGGCGGTCCCGGTCGCGGCCCCATGGGCGGCGGCCAGGTCGGCCAGAAGGCGATGACCTTCGTCCCGTCGGCGAAACGGATGGTCGCCCGGATGGCGCCCGAGCGAGGTCGCGCGGTCAGCGTGATCGCGCTGGCCGTGATCAGCACCTTCATGATGGCCTTCGGGCCGCGCCTGCTGGGGCGGGCGACCGACCTGGTGTTCGCCGGCTTCATCGGCCGCCAGTTCGCTCCCGGCGCCGACCCCGCCGAGCTCCCCGACGCGGTGCAGACTCTCGACGTGGTGCCCGGCCAGGGCATCGACTTCGACGCGGTCCGCAACGTGCTGCTCATCGTGCTGGCCGTGTACGCCGTTGCGTCGGTCCTCAGTTGGCTGCAGGGCTACATCCTCAACGACGTCGTGCAGAACACCGTGCGCCGGATGCGCGCCGAGGTCGAGGACAAGGTCAACAAGCTGCCTTTGGAGTACTTCGACCGGCAGTCACGCGGTGAACTGCTCAGCCGGGTCACCAACGACATCGACAACGTCAGCCAGACGCTGCAGCAGACGATGAGCCAGCTGCTGACCTCGCTGCTGACGGTGGTCGCGGTGCTGTCCATGATGTTCTGGATCAGTCCGACGCTCGCGCTCATCGCGCTGATCGCCGTACCCGCCTCCATCCTGTTGACCACCCGGATCATGAAGCACTCGCAGGGTCAGTTCATCGCGCAGTGGCGCCAGACCGGCAAGCTCAACGCCCACATCGAGGAGACCTTCTCCGGTCACGCCCTGGTCACTGTCTTCGGGCGTCGCACCGAGGTCGAGGAGACCTTCGCCGAGCAGAACGAGAAGTTGTACGACGCCTCCTTCCGCGCCCAGTTCATCAGCGGGCTGATCATGCCGATGATGATGTTCATCGGGAACCTGAACTACGTCATCATCGCCGTCGTCGGTGGGCTGCGGGTCGCCAGCGGGACCCTGACGCTGGGCGAGGTCCAGGCCTTCGTGCAGTACGCCCGCCAGTTCACGCAGCCGTTGACCACGGTGGCGTCGATGACCAACCTGTTGCAGTCCGGGGTCGCGTCGGCCGAGCGGGTCTTCGAGCTGCTCGACGCCGAGGAGCAGCGCCCCGACGCGGTCGGTCGCGACTCCGTGGACACCCGTCCCGAGTCGCCCCAGGGTGCCGGGGAGGTGCGCTTCGAGGACGTCTCGTTCGCCTACGACCCCGAGCGTCCGCTGATTGCGGACCTGTCGCTGGTGGCGCGTCCGGGTCAGACCGTGGCGATCGTGGGGCCGACCGGCGCCGGCAAGACGACGCTGGTCAACCTGGTGATGCGGTTCTATGAGTTGCACGGTGGCCGGATCACGCTGGACGGCGTCGACATCACCGCGATGCCACGGGCGCAGCTGCGTGGTCGGATCGGGATGGTCCTTCAGGACACCTGGCTGTTCGGCGGCACGATCCGGGAGAACATCGCCTACGGGCGCCCGGACGCGACCGAGGAGGAGCTGCTCGAGGCGGCGCGCGCGACCTTCGTGGACCGGTTCGTCCACTCGCTGCCCGACGGGTACGACACCGTGGTGGAGGAGGACGGCGGGAACCTGTCCGCGGGGGAGCGTCAGCTGCTCACCATCGCTCGCGCGTTCCTGGCGAACCCGGCGCTGCTGATCCTCGACGAGGCGACCTCTTCGGTGGACACCCGCACCGAGGTCCTGCTGCAGCACGCGATGTCCGCTCTGCGCAGCGACCGCACCTCGTTCGTGATCGCCCACCGGCTCTCCACGATCCGCGACGCCGACCTGATCCTGGTCATGGAGGAGGGACGGATCGTCGAGCAGGGCACCCACGAGGAGCTGCTCGCGGCCCAGGGGGCGTACGACGCGCTCTACCGCTCCCAGTTCGCGGCGGCGCTGGCCTAGCGAACCTGCGGCGTACCCGAAAAAACCTCTTGAACGTGGGTCGTGCGCGATCTATCGTCGAAGGACACGGGAAAGGAGGTGGTCCAGAGAATGCATTCTTCTAGGACGCGTGAGGTGGCTGCCCGCTAGCAGCCCAGCACCATGCGGACATCACGCTCCGCTTGGCTGTTGGCGAATCCCCAGCAGCCACCCGACCCGCAGGCGATCCGGGCAATCACGTCCCCCGGAGTGGACTCCCCGGAGTCCGCGCCTGCGGGTTGTCCCATTTCCGGTCCCTCTCACCGGGGTAGTCCCTGACGTTTGTGCGAGTTCGCTCGGCGTGTCGTCGCATAAGCGTCAGGGACTACCCCGGTGGAGTGCCCTCCCTCACAACAAGTTGCCGAATACAACTAACTGACTTAAGGTTGACGACGGCAACTAACGAAAGGGGAGTGAGGACGGGTATGACGAACACGTTGGAGCCGGAACTGGCAGAGACTCCGGAGGTCTCAGGGGCTCGGACCACCACGCCCCCCACGGGTACGACGCCCACCGGCGGACCCGACGTACCGGTCGCCATGACCCACCCCGAGGTCCTCAAGGCCCTCAGCGGACTCCTCCTCGCCATGTTCGTGGCCATGCTCTCGAGCACCGTGGTCACCAACGCCCTGCCCAGCATCGTCAGTGACCTGAACGGCAGCCAGACCGGCTACACCTGGGTCGTCGTGGCGACCCTGCTGACCATGACCGCCACCACCCCGATCTGGGGCAAGCTGGCCGACCTGTTCAGCAAGAAGATGCTCGTCCAGTCGGCGTTGATCATCTACTCACTCGGCTCCCTGATCGCCGCCTTCGCACCGTCCATGGGCGTTCTGATCGGCGCCCGCGCCATCCAGGGCCTCGGCGTCGGCGGTCTGACCGCCCTGGTGCAGGTCGTCATCGCCAGCATGGTCAGCCCCCGCGAACGCGGCCGCTACTCCGGCTACATCGGCGCCGTGTTCGCCCTCGCCACGATCAGCGGACCCCTCATCGGCGGAGTGATCGTGGACAGCCCGTTCGGCTGGCGCGGCTGCTTCTTCGTCGGACTTCCCTTCGCCGCTGCGGCCTTCGTCGTCCTCCAGCGCACCCTGCACCTGCCGGTGATCCGCCGCGACGTCCAGATCGACTACCTCGGCGCCACCCTGATCGTGGCCGGGTTCAGCATCCTGCTGGTCTGGGTGTCCCTGGCCGGCCAGTCCTTCGCCTGGGGCTCGGTCACCTCCCTCGCCCTGGTCATCGGCGGGGTCCTGACCGTCGCCGCCGCGCTGTACGTCGAGGCGCGGGTCGCCGTCGACCCCGTCATCCCGCTGCGCCTGTTCGCCGATCGCACCACCGCGCTGGCCACTGCCGCCTCACTGTTGGTCGGCCTGGCCATGTTCACCTCCACGGTCTACCTCAGCCAGTACTTCCAACTCGCCCGCGGGATGAGCCCCACCGAGGCCGGTCTGATGTCGATCCCGCAGGTCGGTGGGTTACTCGTGGCCAGCATCGGCAGTGGCCGGATCATCAGCGCGACCGGTTTCTGGAAGCGCTGGTTGGTCGGCGGTCTCAGCCTCCTGGTCGTCGGCTTCGTGCTCCTCGGACGCATCGACGAGAGCACCGGACTCTGGGAGATCGGCGCCTTCATGGTGCTGGTCGGCCTGGGTCTCGGCGCCACCATGCAGAACCTCGTCCTGGCGGTGCAGAACAACGCGGCCGCCTCCGACATCGGGGCCGCATCGTCCTTGGTTGCGTTCTCACGGTCGATGGGCGGCTCGATCGGCGTCTCGGCGATGGGGGCCGTCTTGGCCGCCCGGGTCGCCGCCAGCATGAGCGCCGGGCTGGACCGGTTGGGCGTCGCGGCCGGCCACCAGAGCCACTCGATCCCCACGTTGAGCGAACTGCCGCCGCCGATCCGCGCGCTTTATGAGGCGTCATTCGGCCAGGCCGTGGGACACATCTTCTGGATCTGCGTTCCGTTTGCGATCCTTGCCCTCATGTGTGTGATCTTCATCCGCGAGGTGCCCCTGCGCACCACCCTCGACGACCCCCGATGAGCGGCTCGTCGCGCGCGGAGTCCATCCGCAGCCTGGAGCACCAGGTCGGGGTCCTGATCCGTCGGATCAAGCGGGTGATCGGCGAACGCGCCGCCGCGGTCGACGCCTCGCTGCAGCCCTCGGCGTACCTGATCCTGGCCTACCTGGTCGAGCACGGCGCCGTGCGCGCCTCGGCGATGGTGGAGCTCTTCACCATCGACAAGGGCGCGGTCAGCCGACAGATCAGCCACCTCGAGGAACTCGGGCTCGTCGTACGCCGCCCCGACCCGGACGACGGTCGGGCCACGCTCCTCGACGCCACCGACGAGGCGGTCACCCGGATGCAGGCGGTTGCGGCGAATCGCAGGGAGTGGATGGACGAGCGCCTCGGTGACTGGTCCGACGAG
Source organism: Nocardioides salsibiostraticola (assembly GCF_054783655.1). NCBI lineage: Bacteria > Bacillati > Actinomycetota > Actinomycetes > Propionibacteriales > Nocardioidaceae > Nocardioides > Nocardioides salsibiostraticola. The sequence continues at coordinate 310,984 of NZ_BAAGQD010000025.1, forward strand.
CGGTTGGCGACCTTCGCCTCCGAGCTCAGCACCTACAACACGGCCCTGAACCGCCCGCCCGACTGACGGGTCAGAGAGCGTCAGGCGAAGGTGGCCGGGTCCACCGTGATCCAGATGTGGGACGCGGCGGCGACCAGCGCGGGCTGACCGTCCGCGTCGAGGTCGGTGGGGTCGTAGAGCGACACCCCGGTGCTGACCTTCCGACCCTCCTGACCGCGGGCCTCGCCGACCAGGATGTGCTGGACCCCGATCCGCGGGCGGCGTACGACGTGGGCGGTCATCGAGCCGAGCACCATCAGGCGTTCGGTCAGGTCGCCGGCCCAACCGCCGATGCAGTCCAGGGCAGCCCAGGTCGAGGGCAGGTTCGCCGAACCGGCCGCCGCAGCGTCCTCATACTCGGCCGCCGGGGTCCAGGTCGTGGCAATCCGGGTCCGGCCCGCCGGGGTGTCATCGACCTGCCCGGGGAAGATCCGCAGACCGTCGCCCTCGGCCCGGTCGGTCCCGCAGACGAAGCAGGTCGGGAACGGGTGGAAGGTGTGCCCGGGGTACCCGGCACTCGCCGCGCGGGCCACGTCGAGGCCGACCGCGGGGACGGCCTCCGGCGCAGCAGCATCGGCGCCGAGGTCGGTCGCCTCGGCCACGCGCTGATCCATCCCGTCGAGAGCGATCACCCGGCCCTCGTCGCTGGTCACCGAGATGGGCGCGTCGATCGGCGGCGGCAGCATGAGTCGTACTGCGACCGTGGACCGGTCGGAGTCGTCGACCAGAGCGGCCAGGGCCCCGGCGGCCCAGCCACCGTTGGCCGATCCGGGTGGGCCGGAGAATCGGGCGGGGATGAACAGGTCGGTCGTGACGGTCACAGGGGTGCTCACTTTCGGATCTCTTCCCACCGGGCGAGCGCTTCCTTGCGCTCGTCGGAGTGGTCGACGATGGGGTCGGGGTAGCCGGCGGCCGTGCGGTCCTCCGGGCTCGGGTCGTGCGGGTCGGCGCCGTCGGGGAGGTCGGCGAGTTCGGGCACCCACCGCCGCACGTAGGCGGCCTTCGGGTCGAACTTCTTGCCCTGGGTGGTCGGGTTGAAGACGCGGAAGAACGGCGAGGCATCGGTTCCGGAGCCGGCTACCCACTGCCACCCGTGCTGGTTCGAGGCGAGATCGCCGTCGACGAGCCACCGCATGAAGTGGGCGGCGCCGTGCTGCCACTCGATGTGCAGATCCTTGACGAGGAAGCTGGCCACGATCATCCGGACCCTGTTGTGCATCCAGCCCGTGGCGCGTAGTTGACGCATTCCGGCGTCCACGATGGGGTAACCGGTCCGCCCGTGCTGCCAAGCGGCGAGCGGTCCCTCCTCACCTGAGGCGCCCTCGGGGTCGTCGTACCGCATCCCGGCGTACTCAGGGCGGAGGTACTCCCGCGCCGTCTCTGGGCGGGCGAAGAGGACATCGGCGTAGAACTCGCGCCAGGCCAGTTCCTTGCGGTAGGTCTTGGCGCCCGCCGAGCGCAGCGGTGCGAGGTCGGCCAGCAGGGTGCGGGGGTGCACCTCGCCCCACTTGAGGTGCGGCGACATCCGGGAGGTGCCGTCGATGCCGGGGGAGTCGCGGTCGTCGTCGTAGTCTTCGACGCGGTCCAGGAAGTCCTTCCAGCGCTTGCGCGCGGCGGCCTCACCGGCTTCGGGGATGTCCATGCCGTCGGGGAGTTCCGCCTCAGGGATCTCGACGGTCTCCTTGAGGGAGAGCCAGGACGGGTTCGAGGGCGCGTCGACGGGGTCGCGCCAGCCGTGGTCGGCCCATGCCCTGGAGAAGGGTGTGTAGACCTTGTAGGGATCGCCGCTTCCCGAGGTCACCCGGCCGGGGGCGACGGCGTACGGCGAACCGGTGCGCTCCATCGCGATCCCGTGCTCGGACAGGGCCTCCTCGACCTCGGCGTCGCGGCGGTGACCGTAGGGGCCGTAGTCGGCGGCCAGGTGCACGGTCTCGGCGCCGACCTCGCGGGCCGCGAGCACCACCTGGCGCACGGGGTTGCCTCGGACGATCTGCAGCGGGATGCGTGCCGCGAGATCGCGCAGGGTGGCGGCGAGATAGGCCTGTCGTACGTCGCCGGCCGAGCCCCAGAGGGCAGGGTCCAGGACGAACAGCGGGAGGACGTCCCCGTCCTCGCAGGCGCGGAGCAGGGCGGGGTTGTCGGCCAGTCGCAGGTCGCGACGGAACCACATCACGGTGGGCATCACCCACCACTCTGCCATGCACCGTCGATGCGTAAGAATAGGCTGGTGAGCGACCTGATCGACACCACCGAGATGTACCTCCGCACGATCTTCGAACTCGTCGAGGAGGACATCGTCCCTTTGCGCGCCCGGATCGCCGAGCGGCTGCATCAGAGCGGCCCGACCGTCTCGCAGACCGTGGCCCGGATGGAGCGCGACGGCCTGCTCACCGTCGAGGGCGACCGCCACCTCGAGCTGACAGAGGAGGGCGACCGCCTGGCCACCCGGGTGATGCGCAAGCACCGGTTGGCGGAGCGGTTGCTGACCGACGTCATCGGGCTGGAGTGGGAGCTGGTCCACGACGAGGCCTGCCGCTGGGAGCACGTGATCTCCGAGTCGGTCGAGCGCCGCCTGATGGTGCTGCTCGACAACCCGACCGAGTCGCCGTACGGCAATCCGATCCCGGGCCTGGCCGAGCTCGGTCAGACCGAAGGGGCCGAGGAGTTCATGACCGGCCTCGTCTCGCTCTCCGATGCCGCGGGGGCCGAGGAGGCCCGCGTGCAGGTGCGTCGCATCTCCGAGGAGATGCAGAAGGACGAGCACCTGATGAGCGCCCTGCGCCGCGTCGGGGCCATGCCGGACAGGACCATCACCGTGGTCACCACCGACGCTGGCGTCCTGGTCGGCTCGGGCGGCGAGACCGCCGAGATCGTTCCCGAGGCTGCCGACCACATCTTCGTACGCCGCCTGTGACGCGCTGGTTGAGGTGTGAAGGCCGCTAGGCCTGAGCCTCGAAACCAAGCAACCGATCCCGGGAAACTAGCCGTGCGCGGAACCAGGTTTCGAGGCTCCTCGCTGCGCTCGTCACACCTCAACCAGCGGTGGCCAAGCGGGTCAGGAACTCCGAGACGCCCAGCTCGAGCTTGTACGCCGCCAAGTCGTCTCCACGTGTGACGCCACGGTTGACGATCACCACCAGCACCCCCGCCTTCGCGGCGCGGCGGACGAAGCGGAAACCGCTCATCACGGTCAGGCTCGAACCCGCGACCAGGAGGGCGCCGGGGCGACCGGGGTCGGCCAACCGGTCGACGGCGGCATAGGCCCGCTCGACCCGGGGCGGCGGCACGTTCTCGCCGAAGAACACCACGTCGGGTTTGAGGACACCGCCGCAGATCTCGCAATCGGGGACCACGAACGACTCGGTCTCCTCCAACGCGACGTCACCGTCGGGGCGGACCTCGACGGCGGCGTACTGCTCGTCGAAGCCCGGGTTGAGCTCCCGCATCCGCTCCTGCAGTTCCGACCTCGCCGAGGTCATCCGACAGTCCAGACAGATCACGTCCGCGATCCGACCGTGCAGCGCGACCATCGATCGGGTCCCCGCGGACTCGTGCAGGCCGTCGACGTTCTGGGTGATCAGCAGCGTCGGGTCCAGGGCCGCGACGGCCCGGTGCCCAGCGTTGGGCTCGGCGCCGCGCATCCGGCTCCAGCCGATGTGGGAGCGGGCCCAGTACCGCTGCCGCGCGGTCGGCCCGGAGATGAACTGTTGGTAGGTCATCACCCCGGGAGGGGTCACTCCGCGGGAGACATCGGCGTACCTCGACTGAGGTCCGCGGTAGTCCGGGATCCCCGAGTCGGTGGACAGCCCGGCCCCGGTGAGTACGACGAGGGGTCGGTCGCGCAGGAGGTCGAGAGTGGTGTCGAGGAGGTCGACGGCCGGGGCCCGCACCTGCGTCACGCGCCGTACCTCGCCTGGGCTCGAACCTTCGCCTTCTCGGCCTCGACCGCCCGGTCCTTGGGCGGGGCCGAGGTGACCAGGCCGTCGAGCAGATCCTGGGTCAGCCGGGCGATCTCGGCCACCGCCTGATCGAACACGTCCTGGTTGGCCGCCGACGGTTTGGCGGCGCCGCTGACCTTGCGGACGTACTGCAGGGCGGCGGCGCTCACCTCCTGCGAGGTCGCGGGCGGCTCGAAGTTGTTCAGGGGGCGGATGCTGCGGCACATGTGCCCCAGTTTACGTCGGTGGTGCGTGGGTTCGAGGCTCAACCAGCGGGGTGGTTGAGGTGTGAGGGCCGCTAGGCCCGAGCCTCGAAACCAAGCGCCCGATCTGCCCGACGTTGCCGTTGACGGGACGGGGTTTCGAGGCTCCTCGCTGGCGCTCGGCGCACCTCAACCAGCGTCAGTCGAGGTCGAAGAACTCCACCCCGGCGCCCGTCACCAGGACCACCCGGTCATCGGGCAGGGGCAGGGTGCGCAGCTTCTCGACGCGGCCAGCCGGGGCCTCGACCATCCGGTTGGTCATCTTCCCGTCGGCCAACCTCAGCACCGAGATGTAGCCGGTGTTGGCGCGGTAGTCGGCGATCACGGTCAGCACGGTTCGCTTGCCCGGCAGCCAGGTGAACTGGCGGGGGTCCTCACCGGCGCGAGCGAAGGTGCTGCGGCCGTACTCGATGACCTGCTTCTGGCGCGGATCGGTGAGGTTCTGGACGCTGAAGAGCCCGGCCTGGGCGCCGTTGCCCTTCGCGCCCATCCCCAGGATCTGGTTGGCCCCCAGCGGGTGCAGGTAGGAGGAGAACCCGGGGATCTTCAGCTCGCCGAGCATCGTCGGGGCCTTCGGGTCGGTCAGATCAATCGTGTAGAACGGATCGATCCGCCGGAAGGTCACCACGATGGCCAGCCCGTCGAACCAACGCACCGACTGGATGTCCTCGTTCTTCCCGATGCCGTCGAGTCGGCCGATCTCCTCGAGCTCCTGACCGCGACGCTCGAAGGTGACCACGGAGTTCTCGTTCTCGGTCTGGCCGGTGGGGGAGACCGCCAGCCGCAGTACGCCGTCCGCCTCGTCCATCGCCCACCGGTCCCGGATCGATCCCTTGACCTCCCCGGAGCCGACGTACGTCGTACCGCGGTCGGTCAGCTCGAAGTCGAAGACCGAGGTGATCCCCTGATCCTTGATCGCCCGATCGTCGAAGCCGCCCCGAGGGAAGAACCCGCAGTCGAAACACCCACCGAAGAACCCCGAGGGTGCCGAGGCGAGGTAGAGGTGATCGGCCGAGGCGTACGTCGTGGACGCGTCGGCCGCCACCGTGGTGACGTCCCAGTCGGTGGGAGCGTCGGCGTCGAAGCCGACCACGGTCACGGTGTCGAGGCCGAGCTCGGAGTCGGGCAGAGCCACGGACCCACAGTCGGCCAACTGCTCCGCGGAACCGTCGCCCACGGTCGCGGTGGGCAGCCAGTCGGCCAGCGTGGTCTCGCGGACCAGGGCCCGGTTGAACTGCGTCGCCTGCTCTTGGCTCTCGTCACCTCCACGTCCGCCGGGTCCGAGGAAGTCCAGGTCGGGCAGTCCGTTGGAGGTGATCAGCCGGATCGTGTCGCCGTGCTGGCGGGCAGTGACCAACGCCGCCGAGATCGTGGCCTCGTCGGTCACCTCCGGCGCATCTGGGTCGGAGACGTCGATCCGGGCAACGGCGGTGAAGGTGCGGCCGCCACCCTCGGGTCCGGTCGAGTCCCGGTCGGCGCCGCCGGACCCGATCGCAATCACGGTCTGGCCCGACAGCAGGATCTGCGCGTCGTACAACTCGGGCAGCTTCACCTCGCCGAGTTCCTCGACGGTCTCGCCGCGGACGTCGTAGGTCGTCAGCACGTTGTCGTCGACCCGGTAAACGTATTCGCCGTCGGTCTTGACCACGTCCGGTTCGTCGACCGATGCCTCCTGCACATTCGTGCCGGTGCCGCTGGACTCGGCGCGTTGGGAGAGCGGAGCGGGGGGCGCGGCCTTGCTCGAGAAGGACTGGTCCGCGACGACGCCGTCGGCGGCCCCGGTATTCAGCGGCACTGGCCTGCGCATGTCGGCGTCGGGTATGAAACCGTTGTTGAAATCGACGGTCACATTCCCGCCGTACCCCCACCCGTACGGCCCGACCAGATCGAGCCCACGCTCGATGTAGTAGTCCAGCAGTTCCTCGCAGGACCCGGCCGCGCGCAGTTCTCCGTGGTACGCCGCGAGGATCTGATCACCCGTCCCGCCACCCCCTGAACCATCCACGAGCGGGCTGCCCGGGCCGGAGACCGACGTACCGAGGAAGAACGCGCCACCCAAGGCCCCGACCGCAGCCAGCGCAGTGACCGGGCGGAACCACGGACGACGAGACGAACGCGCGGCCGCACGGCCTTCCCGAAGGATCGCGGAGACCGGCGCCGGCCCGACGGGTACGTCGTCCCAGAGGTTCTCGAGGTCGCTCATCGTGGGTCCTTCGCGTCGGTGAGGTGGGCGGGGATGTCGGTGAGGTGCCGGTTCTCGGCGAGTTGGGCCAGGGCCCGGGACAGCCGGCTCTTGACGGTGCCGGGGGCGATCCCCAGCGCGGTGGCGGTCTGCCGCTCCGAGAGCTGCGTGAAGTAGCGCAGCACCACCACGTCTCGGTTGACCTTGCTCAGGCAGGCCATCGCCCGGTGGACGCTGTCGACGGTGTCGACCTCCCCGGTCAGGTCGGCGACCCCCGCGTCGGGCAGCACGTCGCTGGGCCGCTCGCGCCACCGCTGCTTGCGGTGGGTGTCGCGTAGACAGTTGATCAGGATCCGGTAGACGTAGGCGTCGCGGTTGTCGGCTGCCGCCACCTTCGCCCACGCGGTGTAGCAGCGCACCAGGGTCGTTTGTGCCAGGTCCTCCGCGTCGGGCAGCGAGCACCCCAGGAACACCGCGGACCGCACGAGACCGCGCCAGGACGCGTCGGCGTACTCGGCGTACTCGGTCTCGTCGCGGTGGTCCATCGGATCCTCTGCTGGCGGGTGGTGCTCGTGCCTGCTGTCAGTTGTATGACGCCGACTGACCCCCCATCGGTTCCCTTCGCGGCCTTGTTACTGACCGTTGTTACTACTAGGTGACAGTTACAACGGTCCGGAACTAGTCACGACGGTCAGTAACAAGCGACATGAACCGGAGTGGGAGGATGGGGCCATGGCCGACCCCAAGACTCCCGCGAAGAAGACCGCCCCGAAGCACGCCGCGACCTCCAAGCAGTCCCGCGAGTTCGATCTCGTGATCTTCGGCGCCACCGGTTTCACCGGCGCGCTGACGGCGGAGTATCTCGCCGAGCACGGCCCGAAGGGCCTCAAGTGGGCGCTGGTGGGCCGCAACCAGGAGAAGTTGGAAGGGGTCCGGGCCCGCCTCGCGAAGATCAACGGCGCCCTGTCCGACCTACCGCTGATCATCGCCGACGCCACCGACTCCGCCTCGCTGGCCGACGTCGCGGCCCGCACCAAGGTCGTCATCACCACGGTCGGCCCTTACATGCACCACGGCGAGCCGCTGGTCGCCGCCTGCTCGGAGGCCGGCACCGACTACGTCGACCTGACCGGTGAGCCCGAGTTCGTCGACGCGATGTACGTCGCCCACCACGCCACCGCGGAGCGCACAGGTGCCCGCATCGTGCACGCCTGCGGCTTCGACTCCATCCCTCACGACCTCGGCGCGATGTACACGATCCAGCAGCTCGCGGCCGACGGGCCGGTCACCATGCGGGGCGCCGTACGCGCCTCGGGGATGTTCTCCGGCGGCACGTTCCACTCCGCGATGAACGCGATGTCTCGGCCCAAGCAGGCCAAGGAAGCGCTCAAGGCCCGCCGCCGCGTCGAGGGCAAGCCCGCCGACGGCCGCAAGTCCAAGGCGATTGCCGGCAAGCCGCACCGCGACAAGGTGCTGGGCTGGTGGTTGATCCCGATGCCGACCATCGACCCGTTCGTGATCATGCGCAGCGGGGCCGCGCTCCCGGCGTACGGCCCGGACTTCCGCTACTCGCACTTCGCCGGCGTCAAGACCCTGCGGTACGCCGCGGGTGGGGCCGCCGGGATCGGCAGCCTGGTCGTCGCCGCCCAGGTCAAGCCCCTGCGCAACCTGATCCTCGGTCGGATCAAGCAAGGCGACGGCCCCGACAAGGCCAAGCGTGAGAAGTCCTGGTTCACCGTCGACTTCGTCGCCGAGAGCAACGGCCAGACCATTCACACCCGCGTCGCCGGCGGCGACCCGGGCTACGGCGAGACCGCGAAGATGCTCGCCGAGTCCGCACTGTGCCTGGTCTTCGACGACAACCCGACCACCGCCGGCAGCGTCACCACGGCGCAGGCCATGGGCGACAACCTGCTCGCCCGTCTGCACGCCGCCGGGATCACCTTCTCGGTGGTCTGAGTCGAGCGCGGGCCCCTACTTGCGGTGGGGGTCCCGCAGCACGCGTACGCCGGCCCACGCGGCCAACGGGATGCCGACGAGGACGATGAAGAGCAGCAGCCACTGAGCGGTCGTCATGACGTCACAGTACGTCGGGCTCGATCAGTTCTCGTGACCGCACCACTGGTCGTTGGGGACCTGAGCCTTGACCTCGGCGATGTGTTCGCCGCAGCCCTCCCAGGTCGTCTTGCCACAGGTCTTGCACGGAACGGGCTTGCACACGATGTGCTCCTCAGGGGTAGTCGGTCGGATCGGGGAACTTTAGCCGGAAGGTCGTGACCGCGCTCAGCGGCCGAACAAGCGGCTCCAGAAGCCCCCGGTCGAGGGCTCCTTGGCGTGCCCGCCGCACCACTGTCCCTTGGGCACCGAGGCCTTGACGCTGGCCACGTGCTGGCCGCAGCCGGCCCAGGTGGTCTTGCCGCAGGTCTTACAGGTCACCGCTCTGCACATGTCTGCTCCTCGTCACGTTGTGTGAATGTCCGAATGTCCGTACATTAGCCGACAGTACCCAAGACAACGAACCGGAGGGCTGATGCGCACCACGATCATCGCGGTGGATCGAGAGAGCCCACTGCCGCTGTGGAACCAGGTCCAACGCGACGTCGAGCGACGCCTGCGCAACGGCGAGTTCGTCGACTCCTTTCCCGGTGAACTGGCCCTGGTCACGCAGTACTCCGTGAGTCGCCACACCGTCCGCGAGGCGCTGCGTCGCCTGCGCGAGTCAGGTCTCGTCGAGGCGGGCCGGGGCCGGTCCCCCAAGGTGGTGGACAGCGAGATCAGCCAGCCGCAGGGTGCGCTCTACAGCCTCTTCGCCTCGGTGCAGGCCTCCGGCCACCGGCAACGCAGCATCGTTCGCGCGCTGGACGCTCGCGCCGACGGCACCGTCGCCGCGCGCCTGGGGCTCGAGGAGTCGACCCCGCTGATCTACCTCGAACGGATCCGGTTCAGCGACGACGAACCGATCGCCATGGACCGGGTGTGGCTGCCGGCCCGGATCGCCGCCCCCCTGCTCGACGCCGACTTCTCCAGCACCTCGCTCTACGGCGAACTGGCCGAGCGGTGCGGGGTTCGGCTGACCGGGGGGCGCGAGCACGTGCGGGCCGTCGTACCCACCTCCGCGGAGCGTCTCCTGCTGGCCATCCCCGACAACGTCGCCGCGTTGGCCATCGACCGCACCGGTGAGGTGCGCGGCCAACCCGTCGAATGGCGCCAGACCGTCGTCCGCGGCGACCGGTTCAGCCTGGTCACCGACCTCGGCCACGCCGACCACCCCTCGATCACGGTCTCCGACCGATCCACCCCCGGGAAGGGCTCATGACACTCGTCGTACTCCTGCTGCTCGGTCTGCTGATCGGCGCCGTCCTCGGCGGACTCGGCGGCGGCGGGGCCATCCTCACCGTCCCGGCCCTGGTGTACGTCGTGGGTCAGTCGGCCTCCGATGCGACGACCAGCAGCCTGGTCATCGTCGGTGCCACCGCCGGCTTCGGCGTGCTGCCCTATCTGAAGTCCCGACGTGTCCGCTGGGGGACCGGTCTCACCTTCGGCATCGTCGGACTACCTGCCGCATGGCTGGGCACCCTGCTGAACCGGCGGGTCGACGAGAACGTGCTGCTCCTGGCCTTCTCGGTGCTGATGGTCGTCGCCGCCCTGGCCATGATCGGGGTCATCACGCCCGGTAGTGACGACGACGAAGACGACGCAGACAGCAGCGACAGCGACGATCAGGCGGGAGCACGAAAGCCCTCCCGGCTGGCCATCGCCGCGACCGCCCTGGCCGTCGGTCTGCTGACCGGGTTCTTCGGGGTCGGCGGTGGCTTCGTGGTGGTCCCCGCCCTGGTGCTCGTCCTGCGCCTGCCGATCCAACTCGCGGTCGGGACCTCGCTGGTGATCGTGGCCCTGAACTCGGCGACCTCCCTGGCTGCCCGGATCGGCGCCGCCAACTTCGACTGGGGCGTCATCGTGCCCTTCACCCTGGCGGCCATGGTTGCGACGTTCCTCGGCAAGCGGGTGGCCGACCGGCTCCCCGCAACACAGCTGAAGCAGGGCTTCGCGTTCCTGCTGATCCTGGTCGCCGCCTACACCGCCTGGCAGAGCGCGACGGGCTTGCTTTGAGCGCGGCCATCGGTACGCCACTCGATCAGGGGAGATAAATCCGCACCAGGTGCCGATTAATCTCCCCTCATCGGACTCGCCGCGTGGAACTGAGGCCGGCTGAGGGTGGCGCGTGGAGGGTCGCGCGGTCGGCGCCCCAGCCTCGTGCAGACGGCATCGGTGTCCATTGACCAGCTGACCCCCTTGAGCCAAGAACCCAGCACGGTGGGAACCTACGTGGCTGGGCCAGCCCTTGGCCCAGCGATGTCTGCAGTCATCAGGGCACGTCGACGGTGACCGTCTCTCCGCCGTACCCGTTCTCCAGATCGCGGCCCTCGATGATGACCTGGTCGACTCCGTCGGGGATCTCCAGTCCGCTCTGGCTGCGGGTAAAGGGCTGTTCAGAGGCGTGATCGTGTCCCAGTTCGTTGGTGCCGAGCTCGTTGCCGTCGGCGTCCAGGACCCGCCAGCCATCGGCGTACCGCTCGGGAGTGTCGTACTCCGAGCTCATCGTGACGCTCAGCGAGTAGCCGTCTTCGCTGTCACCGCTGAGCTCGGCCCTGAGGACGTTCGGGTACTCAGCGTCCGCGGTGGACTCGCCGCCGGCCGAGGAGGAACCGCTGGAGCTCTGGCCGCCGCCGTCCCCGGAGTCACCGGACGCCGAGTCGTCGTCTCCACAGGCGGTGAGCGCGAGGAGTGGGACGGCGAGGGCGGCGACAGCGGTACGTCGAACAGTCAGGTTCAGTTTCACAAGATGCCTTTCGTCGAAAGGGTGGGTTGGCCCTGCAATCGAGCCTAGGCATGCCCACGGTCAGGGGGTACAAGACGGTTACCGATTCTCAGGATCGGTAGGCGGCTTTCGCAGGGCTTTACTTCGTACCAAATGGTGCAAACTGACACAGGCTGTGATGGTTCAGTAGGTCGCCAAGATTCGTCGTGGCCTGCGTGAACAGCGAAAACGCCAGGTCAAACGGTCGGTGCCCCAGGCAAGAGTCGAACTTGCGACCTTTCGCTTAGGAGGCGGCTGCTCTATCCACTGAGCTACTGGGGCAGGTCGGGCTCCATCCTGCCATGTGACCTCGCTCGCCCTCGCCCCGTGTGGGCGACCGGGTGCCTTCGCTTTGCCAACGGGCCTGCACAAGGTCACAATTTGGTCTCTGCCGTAGTTTGAGGCGGTCAGAGCCTTCCACCGAAGCCCGCGAAAGTTGCCGATGCCCGACGCCGTGCCGTCCGAAACCCCGGACCAGGTTCCTGATCCGGCGCGCCCCGGACGCCGCCGAGCGCCCACCAAGGTGAAGCACACGGTGGCCAAGGTGTTGGGCTCCACCCTCTTGGCCCTGGGAATGATCGCCGGGCTCTCCTCGGTCTACCTCGCCCGGCACTTCAGCGACAACCTCACCGTCCTGGACCTCGCCGAGCAACTGAGCAACCGGCCGGAGAAGGAACTCAGCCCGCTGCCCAAGGAGCCCCTGAACATCCTCGTGATGGGGTCGGACGCCCGAGACGGCGAAGGAAACAACATCGACGGACTCACCGGTGACGGTGCCCGTTCGGACACCACGATCCTGTTCCACCTCAGCGCCGACCGGGAGAACGCCTACGGCATCTCGATCCCCCGCGACACCCTGGTCGACCGCCCTGAATGCACCACCGACGACGGGGAGACGATCCCCGGGGCCGAGGACACGATCTGGAACGGCGCGTTCGCCGAGGGCGGCCCCGCCTGCACGATCCAGCAGTTCGAGCAGACCACCGGGGTCTTCGTCGACCACTTCGTCGTCGTCGACTTCTCCGGCTTCCGGGACATGGTCGACGCCATCGACGGGGTGCAGGTCTGCGTGCCCGAGGAGATCGACGACCCCGAGCACGGCATCAACATCCCCGCCGGCACCCGCGAGATCCGGGGCAACGAGGCGCTGAACTACGTCCGCGCCCGCTACACCCTCGGCGACGGATCCGACATCGGCCGGGTCAAGCGTCAGCAGGCCTTCATCGCCGCCATGGCCGCCAAGGTCATCTCCGGAGGCACCATCGCCCGGTTCGACCGACTGGTGGGCTTCCTCGACGCCGCGACGAAGTCGCTGACCGTCGACGAGGGCCTCGGCAACGTCTTCCGCATCGGCCGCCTCGGCCTCGGCTTCAAGAACATCGGGCTCGACAACATCAAGTTCATCACCGTGCCGTTCGAGTACTCATCAGCCCAGCCCGGCCGGATCGAATGGCTCCCCGAGGCAGACGGCATCTGGGAGAAGATCGCCGCCGATGAACCCCTGAGCCAGAGTCAGCAGGACGGCGTGATCACCGCTGGCGACGACGTCAGCGGCGGTACGCCGAGCGCCTCGCCCACCGAGGAGCCGTCGGCCTCGCCCAGCGACGATCCGTCGGCCTCGCCCAGCGAGGACGCCGCGCAGTCCGACGCCGATCGTGTGGCGGCCCGGGAAGCCGCGGGTCTCTGTGCCTGAGTCACGCCCGGACCTGACCGACTGGGAGCGCAAGCGGCGCATCGCCGCGGTGTTCGGGGACGTCCTGCCCGAGACCACGAGCGACGAGCGCGAAGAGGCACAGAACGATCGGGGTGACGCGGGCGATCGAGGCGATTCCGCCACCGACCGCTGGCTCAAGGCACAGGTCCCGCCCCACCACGGCTGAGGCCACATGACGACTGCCGCCCACCCCGAGGGGATGGACGGCAGCGGCCTGAAGCTGACGGAGAACTTGCGCAACTGATGGTGCAGGGATCAGCGGGCGACCAGCGCGTCCCGGATCTCCTTCAGCAGCGTGAGCTCTTCGGGAGTGCCGGGGGCCGGGGAGGGGTAGTACTTCTCCTTGGCCTTGGTGTACGGCGTCACTACCGCGAAGTAGACGACGGCGGCGAGCACGAGGAACGCGATGACGGCGTTCATAAAGGCTCCGAAGGAGTTCTCCGTGTTCGTGAAGACATCGTCGAGGCCCGAGGGCATCTGTGCCGTCAGCCAGTTCGTGAACGTCGTGACGACGGCGCCGAACGAGGTGGCGATGATGACGGCGACCGCGAGGTCGACCAGGTTTCCGCGAAGAACGAAGTTCTTGAACCCGCTCATGGGTTTCTCCTTGTGGTGTTTCTGTGGTGGATGGGACTACTTGAGTGGGGGATCGTTGGTGAAACTAGCGGTCTGTCCAGGTGTATGTCACATAGGACGTCACCACGGCCCCGGTGATATCCGCGATCTCCACCGGCTGCGCGCCCAGGACGACTAGACGTCCAGACAGGCCGGCGGTGCCTCCCGCGAACTCCGCCTCGTCGGCTGCGGGCAGCGCCAACACCTCGACCGCGCGGGCCACCACCCGGGCCTCACCCTGCTGCGGATCGGCTGCGACCAGATCGATCAGATCGCCCACCTCGAGCAGTTCAATCGCTCCGGAGTCGGGTAGCCGCACGGGCAGCGCGACCAGACCCACACGGCCTGCGGTCAGGTCGGGTCCGATCAGTCGGACGTCGGTCAACGGCTCCCCGCGGCGTACCGACGAGGCGAGCGTCGCTCCGACCGGGTCAGCGGCCAGACCGCTGGGCGACAGCCCGTCGGGATAGGCGGACCGGGTCAAGTCTGCTGCGGTGACGACCGTGCCCGCGGGGAGATCCCGAGCGGCCACGAGAACGGAATCGGTCGGCGTGGGGGAGGGGCTCGCCGCCTGCAGTCCGGCCGCCACGGCCAGGGCGGCACACAACGCCGCCAGTGGTCGCCGTCGCCGCAGCACCGCGCGGCGGGTCCGGCGTACGACGAACGCGGCGCGCGCGGTCAGAGCAAGGGGCTGCTCAGCGGAAGAAGGCACGCCTCGACGGTAGGTGAAGCGGGCGCGCAGGAAGCCGGGCTCTCCACAGGCCTGTGGAGAAGCAGTCCGCCGCTACTTGGCGGCTACTTCGAGCCGGAGGCCGCGGGCGCCGAAGGGCTCGTGGACTTCGAGGGTGCCGCAGGCTCCGACTTCTTCGCCGGGGTCGAGCCGCTGCCGGACTCCGACGACGACCCGGACGACGCGCCCGAGGAGGAGTCCGAGGTGCTGGAGTCCGACTTCGAGGGGGCGGCGGGGTCCGACGTACTGGACGCGGAGCGGCTGTCGTTGCGGTAGAAACCGGATCCCTTGAAGACCACGCCGACGGCGTTGAAGATCTTGCGCAGGCGGCCCGTGCACTCTGGGCATTCGGTCAGGGTGTCATCGGTGAAGCTCTGCACCTGGTCGAAGGCGTGACTGCACTCGGTGCAGGCGTACTGATAGGTAGGCATGGAGCACTCCGGGATGGGGGTGAGTGACTGGCACTCTAGGCTGACGACTGCTAATCCTAGTGCACGGCACAATGTCCTTCGACATGACTTCCGACACCACATCAGACGCGGGCCCCGACGCCGCATCCGCGCCCACCGCAGCCCAACGCTTCCGCGCCCTGTCCCTGCCTGCTCGAGTGGCGACGTACGTCGGGGTCGTGGTGCTCTCGATGGTGCTGGTCTCGCTGACCACGGCGTACGTCGTGGTGCATCGGCCGCTGCCGCAGACCTCGGGGAGCCTTGACCTCGAGGGGCTCGAGTCGACGGTGCGAGTGGTCCGCGATGACGCGGGCATCCCGCAGATCTACGCCGACACCGCCGACGACCTGATGCTGGCCCAGGGCTTCGTGCACGCCCAGGACCGCTTCTTCGAGATGGACGTACGCCGCCACGCCACGGCCGGCCGCTTGGCCGAGATCTTCGGCGCCGATGCCGTGGAGAGCGACTCCTACGTGCGGACGATGGGGTGGCGACGGGTCGCCGAACGGGAGTTGCCGTTGCTGGATCCCGAGACCCGGGCTGCGCTGGACGCCTACTCGGCGGGCGTGAACGCCTATCTTGCGGACCGCAGTGCCGGCGAGATCTCGTTGGAGTACACGCTGCTGAACGTCGGTGGCCTCGACTACCTCCCCGAGCTCTGGACGCCGGTCGATTCGCTGGCCTGGCTCAAGGCGATGGCCTGGGACCTGCGCGGCAACATGGGCGACGAGATCGACCGTGCCCTGACCCTCGCGGCGGTGGGGGATACACGCACCGACGTGCTCTACCCCGGTTACGACTACGACCTCAACCGCACGATCGTCGACCAGGGGGTCGTGGTCGACGGAGTCTTCGAGCAGGACGCCACCACCGGCGGCACCCGCAACCCGCAGCGACCGCCGTTCGGGATCGACTCCTCGAAGCCGGTCGAGGCCCTGACCCGGGTCCGCGCCGGACTCGATCGCCTGCCCGCCTGGTTGGGCCGCGGAGAGGGCCTCGGCTCGAACTCCTGGGTCATCGACGGGGAGCGCTCGGCCACCGGCGAGCCGATCCTGGCCAACGATCCCCACCTCGGGATCGGGCTGCCAGGCGTGTGGACCCAGGTGGGCCTGCACTGCACCGAGGTGACCACGCAGTGCCCGTACGACGTCGCGGGGTTCAGTTTCTCCGGTGTGCCCGGGGTGATCATCGGGCACAACGCCGACATCGCCTGGGGCTTCACGAACCTCGGCCCGGACGTCACCGATCTCTACGTGGAGCAGGTCTCGGGTGACTCCGCGCTTTACGACGGCCGCGACGTGCCCCTGCGAACCCGTACCGAGACGATCGAGGTCGCAGGCGGGGACGATGTCGAGCTCACCGTCCGCTCGACCCGCCACGGACCTCTCATCTCCGACGTCAACGACCTGACCAGCGAGATCGCCGAGATCTCGCCCCAGGTCCTGGCCCAGACCGACCCGAGGGCCGACCTGACGTCGGACGCCTCGACGGAGTACGCCATCGCCCTGGAGTGGACGGCGCTCCAGCCGGGCACCACCGCCGACGCGATCCTGGCGCTGAACCGGGCCTCGGACTGGGATGAGTTCCGGGCCGCGGCCGCCGACTTCGCCGTACCGGCTCAGAACCTCGTCTACGCCGACAAGGAAGGCCACATCGGCTACCAGGCGCCGGGGCAGATCCCGATCCGCCAGTCCGGCAACGACGGACGTCTGCCCTCGCCCGGTTGGCTGCCGGAGAACGACTGGACCGGCGAGTTCGTGCCGTACGACGCCCTGCCCAGCGTGCTCGACCCCGACGAGGGGTTCGTGGTGACCGCAAACCAGGCGGTCATCGGCCGGGACTACGACTACTTCCTCACCGACGACTGGGACCGCGGCTACCGCGCCCAGCGGATCCGGGATCTGCTCGTCGACCAGGACACGCTGTCGGTCGCTGACCTGGCTGATCTCCAACTCGACGATCTGAACCCGCTGGCGCCGACGCTGACGCCGTACCTCCGGGATCAGGACCTGCCGCGCGGCTACGCCTCGGCGGGACAGAAACTGTTGGCCGACTGGGACTACACCCAGCCCGCGGAGGGTCCCAACAGTGCCGCAGCGGCGTACTTCAACGTCGTGTGGAGTGAGATCCTGGCCCGGACCTTCCACGACGAGCTGCCCGAGGAGGTCTGGCCCACCGGCGGCTCGCGGTGGTTCGCCGTCATCGCTGATCTGCTGCGCGACCCGGACGCGGACTGGTGGGACGACCTGTCCACCGAGTCCGTCACCGAGGACCGCGACGACATCCTGACCGCGGCCCTGATCGCCGCGCGTGACGAGCTCACGGTGCAGCAGTCCCCGACCGCGGACGAGTGGACCTGGGGCGGCCTGCACGAACTGGACCTGCGTTCGGCCACCCTGGGTGAGTCCGGGATCGGCATCATCGAGGGCCTGTTCAACCGGGGCCCCTGGGACATCGCCGGCAGCAGCTCGACGGTGAACGCGACGGGTTGGGACGCCACCGAGGGGTACGCCGTCACCACCTCCCCCTCCATGCGGATGGTGGTCTCGATGGCCGACCTGGACGACTCCCGCTGGATCAACCTGACCGGGGTGTCGGGTCACGCCTTCAGCGACAACTACACCGACCAGACCGACCTGTGGGCCCGCGGCGAAACCTTGCCCTGGGCCTTCTCCTCCAACGCCGTCGACGCCGCAGGCGACGACACGCTGATGCTCAACCCCGCCGGCTCAACCTCCTAGGCGCACGACCCGCGTGGGCGTGATGGCAGCGAGAACAGGTCGGTCGTGCGCCTCGACGGGCACAGCGACGCCCACCTCGTCGTCGTAGAGCAGGCAGGCGGTGGGGGTGCCGACCGGCACCCGGCCCAGGGCCCGGTCGTAGGAGCCGCCGCCGCGGCCCATCCGCATCCCCGACGACGAGACGGCCAGGCCGGGCACGAGGACGACGTCGGCGGTGGCAATCGCCTCGACACCCAGTCGCGGGCCATCGGGTTCGAGCAGACCCATCCGCGCGGGGCGCAAGGCCGCGTCGCCGGCGTACACGCCCCAGTCGAGATCTCCATCGGGCAACAGCACGGGGAGCAGCACCCGCTTCCCTGCGGCAGCCAGTCCCGCCAACAGATGCGAGGTCCCCGGCTCGTGGCCCATGGAGACGTAACAGGCAACGGTGGCGGCGCGGCGTACCTCCGGAAGGCCCAGCACGAGCCCCGACAATTCGACCGCTGACTCACCCACCTCGAGCAGGGAACGACGCCGACGCGTGGTCAGAAGCTGGTCCCGCAGGGCTGTCTTGTCCGCTGCTCCATCGCGCGCTGATTTGTCTGGGGGCTGACTCGGTTGGCCGCGGCTCACCCGACGAGCCTACGATCAACAACATGGGTAGCGCAGCATTGCAAAAGGCTCTCGCCAAGATGAGAGACGCCAAGGTGGACGAGGTCGCGATCGAGACCTTCGCCCACTACTTCCGGCTTCTCGAGCACGGTGAGACCGGGATGATTCCCGAGGACGCCATCGAACCGGTCGACATCCCGAAACTCAGCGACGCCGAGGTGGACGACGAGGTGGCCCGCGAGGCCATCCAGCACACCGTGACGATCAAGCTCAACGGTGGGCTCGGCACCTCCATGGGCATGGACCGGGCCAAGTCTCTGCTGTGCGTGGGCCGGGGCCTGTCGTTCCTGGACATCATCAGCCGCCAGGTCCGCCACCTGCGCGAGGAGTACGACGCCACCCTCCCGCTGATCTTCATGAACTCCTTCCGCACGTCGGCCGACACCATGGACGCGGTCGCGCGCTACGAGGACCTGCAGGTCGAGGGGCTGCCCCTGGAGTTCCTGCAGAACAAGGAGCCCAAGCTCCTGGCCAAGAACCTCTCCCCGGTGTCCTACCCGAAGGACCCCGACCTCGAGTGGTGCCCGCCGGGTCACGGCGACGTCTACACGGCCCTGCGGGGCAGTGGTCTGTTGGACCTGCTCATCGAGCGGGGCTTCCGGCACGTGTTCGTGTCCAACTCCGACAACCTCGGCGCCGTCCCCGACCCGCGGGTCGCTGGCTGGTTCGCGGCCAGTGGCGCGCCGTTCGCGATCGAGGCCGTGCGGCGTACAGCCTCGGACCGCAAGGGCGGCCACTTCGCTCGCCGCAAGGCCAACGGACGCCTGGTCCTGCGGGAGACCGCGCAGACTCCGCCCGAGGACGTCGAGTCGCTGGGCGACCTGGACCGACACCGCTACTGCTCGACCAACAACTTGTGGTTCGACCTGGCCGCGATGAAGTCCGCGCTGGACCAGCGGCACGGCATCCTGGGTCTGCCGATGATCAAGAACGTGAAGAGCGTCGACCCGGCCGATCCCTCCTCGGCGCAGGTGATCCAGATCGAGACCGCCATGGGTGCCGCCATCGAGACCTTCGACGGTGCGGCCCTGATCGAGGTGGGTCGCGACCGGTTCGTGCCGGTGAAGACCACCAACGACCTGCTGGTCCTGCGCTCGGACGTCTACGACCTCGGCAAGGACTTCGTCCTGGACCAACGCCAGGCGGAGGTGCCGTTCGTCGACCTCGACCCGGAGTTCTACAAGCACGTCAGCGAGTTCGACAAGCGGTTCCCCCAAGGGGCGCCGTCCCTCCAGGGAGCTCAGTCGCTGAAGGTGCTGGGGGACTGGACCTTCGGTTCCGGGGTGAAGGTCACCGGGGAGGTCGACCTCGACGCCACCTCGGCTCAGCGGGTGGCGGCCGACACGGTTCTCACTGGCGACACCGAGTGATGGCTCGGCCTCGATGAGTCAGGCGCCCATCCCGGTCGAGGAGTACCGCGACAAGATCCTTGGCAGCATCGACCCGATGCCTGCGTTCAACCATCCGTTGATGGATGCCCTCGGGCTGGTCTGCGCCGAGGACGTCACCGCGAGCATCGAGCTGCCGCGCTTCGACAACTCCGCCATGGACGGGTACGCCGTCCGCCGCCACGACATCGCGTCCGCCACCGCCGAGGCACCCATCACCATGCGGGTCACCGGCGAGATCGGTGCCGGTCAGGCCAGCGAGGGCAGCGAGACCCTCGCGCCCGGCACGGTCGCCAAGATCATGACCGGGGCGCCGGTCCCCGCGGGCGCGGACGCCGTGGTGCCTTATGAATGGACCGATCGCGGTGCGGTCGACGTACGGATCGACCAGGTGCCCGAGATCGGTCAACACATTCGGCCGGCGGGTCAGGACGTCCGCGTGGGCGACGTACTCATCGAGCGTGGCACCGTCCTGGGGCCACGCCATCTGGGCCTACTGGCTTCGGTGGGGCAGGCCTCCGTGGCGGCCCACGCGCGCCCACGGGTCGTGATCATCTCGACCGGGGCCGAGTTACGGGACCCGGGTGAGCAGTTGGGTCGGGACTCGATCTACGACGGCAACTCCTACCTGCTGGCGGCCGCGGTCACCCGGGCCGGAGCAGTCGCGCACCGCGTCGGCATCGTGGGTGACGAACCCGCCGCGTTCCTCGAGGCGCTGCACGAGCAGGTGGTGCGCGCCGACGTCATCGTCACCTCCGGTGGGGTGTCCCAGGGGGACTACGACGTGGTCAAGGCCGCCCTGCTGCCGCTGGGCACCGTGTGGTTCGGGCCGGTGGCGATGCAGCCCGGCAAACCCCAGGGGGTGGGTCGCTTCGGCGACGTCCCCATCTTCACGCTGCCCGGAAACCCCGTGTCCTCTTACATCTCCTTCGAGGTGTTCGTCCGTCCCGCGCTGCGCAAGATGATGGGGCTGACGCCGTACTCGCAGAAGCCGACCTCGGCCCGGCTGGCCACGGCGGTCACCTCGCCTCTGGGGCGACGGCAGTACCTCCGCGGTCTGCTGACCGCCGACGGAGGGGTGAGCGTGGTGGCACCGGTCGGCGGCTCCGGGTCCCACCTGGTGGGTGACCTGGCTCGGGCGAACGCCCTGATCGTGGTGCCCGACAACGCGACCTCGGTCGACGCCGGGGCGATGGTGAACGTCCTGCGTCTGGATACGGAGTACTGATGAGTGAGCCACAAGACCAGCACCGTCTGACCCACGTCGACGAGACCGGCGCGGCCCGAATGGTCGACGTGTCGGCCAAGGACGTGACGTCCAGGCAGGCCAGTGCGTCCGGCCGGGTTCTGGTGTCGCCCAGGGTGCTCGAGTTGTTGCGCGGTGAGGGTGTGCCCAAGGGGGACGCGCTCGCGGTGGCGCGGATCGCCGGGATCATGGGGGCCAAGCAGACGCCTTCGCTGATCCCGTTGTGCCACCCGTTGGCTGTTTCCGGAGTGACCGTGGATCTGACCGTGGCCGATGACGCCGTCGAGATCCTCGCGACGGTCAAGACGACTGATCGCACCGGAGTCGAGATGGAGGCCCTGACCGCCGTGTCGGTGGCCGCGTTGACCGTGATCGACATGGTCAAGGCCGTCGACAAGGCTGCGACGATCACCGACGTCCGGGTCGAGACCAAGTCCGGTGGCAAGTCCGGGGACTGGGCTCGATGACGATGTACGCCGAGGTGGTGGTGGCCTCGAACCGCGCCGCCGCCGGGGTGTACGACGACACCACCGGCCCCCTGATCGTCGACTTCCTGCAGGACCTGGGGTTCACGGTGAGCAACCCCGTCGTGGTTCCCGACGGGGAACCCGTGCGGGTCGCGATCGCGGCGGCCGCCGAGGGTGGGGCCCGGTGCGTGCTGACCACCGGCGGGACCGGCCTGACCCCCACCGATCGCACCCCGGAGATGACTCGACGGGTGATCGACTTCGAGGTGCCGGGGATCGCTGAGGCGATCCGCGCCTTCGGGAGCGCCAAGGGCGTCCCGACCGCGGCGCTGTCCCGTGGTCTCGCCGGGGTGGTGGGTACGTGTCTGGTGGTGAACCTGCCGGGTTCTCGAGGCGGGGTGAAGGACGGCTTGGAGGTCCTGCGCCCACTGTTGGTCCACGCGGTCGAGCAGGTCGTGGGGAGCGACCATTGACCTCACGCACGTCATGGGGATGGCTTCGCGGACGACGGCTCGAGCCGCGGGCGCGAGGTGGCCTGCTCGGTGAACGGCCCTGGCCGGCCAAGATGACCTCGGGGACCGCGCCGCAGGTGACGGTGCGGCCGTTGACCTACAGCGACGAGGACGCCTGGCGCAGTGCCCGGCAACGCAACGCGGCGTGGTTGGTGCAGTGGGACGCCTCGGTGCCTCCCGGCGGGGATGACCGCCCGACCACCTTCCGTGCGCTGGTGCGCAAGTTGCACGTGAACGCGCGGCGCGGGTCGACGTACCCCTTCGCGGTGGACGTCGACGGGAAGTTCGCCGGCCAGATCACGGTCAACAACATCGTGCGGGGGTCGGCCCAGTTCGGCTCGGTGGGGTACTGGTTGGACCGCGACTTCGCCGGCCAGGCCGTCATCCCGCGTGCGGTCGCCATGGTGATCGACCACTGCTTCACGGCCGCGGGGTTGCACCGGATCGAGGTCTGCATCCGGCCCGAGAACTCCAACTCCCTACGGGTGGTGGAGAAACTGGGTCTGCGGGAGGTGGGCTACGCCCCCGGCTACCTCCACATCGACGGTGAGTGGCGCGACCACCGCATCTACGCCATCACCACCGAAGAGGTCCCGCACGGATTGCTGCGCCGCTACGAACAGAGCGCCGAGTAGGACGAAGTAGCCACGCCGCTGGCTGAGGAAGGACGAAGTCCTGCCTAGAAACCCACCCAACACTCAAACCCCACGCGACACACGGCCCAGCCTCCCCGGGCCGTACGCCGCGGAACTCTAACCTCATCGTGTGGACCTGAGTGCGTTGATCTTCGTGGCCCTGGCGGTGGCCTGGGGGGCTTATTTGATCCCCAAGGCGCTGAAGCACGCCGAAGACGTCGATCGCACCACCTCGATCGACCGGTTCTCTGCCTCGCTGCGGGTGCTGGCGCGCCGCGAACCGGTCCCCGACGACCACGGTCGACTGGTCACGAGGCCTGACGCACCGTCGACCGAGTCCCGGATCGTCATCCCGGCCTCCCGCCTGTCGCGCTCGCAGTTGCAGGGCCGCCGCGAGGCAGCAGCGCTCGCCGCGAAGCGTCGGATGCGGGTGTTCTCGTTCCTGATCGTCGCCAACCTCGTTGTCGGCGGACTGGCCGTCTACCAGGTCATCGCGTGGCCCTTCGTCGTCCTTCCGGTCGCGCTCACGATCGCCTGGCTGGTGGCGTGCCGCCTGATGGTGAAGTCGGAGCGTCGTACGGTCCTGGTCACGAGTCGACTCCCGGTCGAGGTTCCGCCGGAAACCGACGAAACCGGCACGACCGGAGATCCGATCACCGAGGAGATCCTCGCTGTGCAGGCCGGCCAGACGCCGGAAGCCGAGGATGAGGGGTCCGTCGAGATCGCCGAGGCCGAAGCCGAGCAGCGCGAGCCCGGCAGCTGGGACCCGATGCCCGAGCAGCTCCCGACGTACGTCTCCAAGAGCCAGGCCCCGCGTCGTACCGTCCGCACGATCGACCTGGAGTCCACCGGCGTGTGGACGTCGGGCAACACCGACTCCGCCTCGAAGCTGGCTCGCCAGGCCGAGGCGACCGAGCGCAGCGAGAAGGCCGAGCAGGCCAAGCGCGACGCTGCGGCGGAACGCCGCGCCAGCGGTTCCTGACGCTGGTTGAGGTGCGAAGGCCGCCAGGCGCTCTCGCTGGTTGAGGTGTGAGGGCCGCCAGGCCCGAGCCTCGAAACCTGGTTCCTGGCAGGGGCGGGTTCGCGTGTGGAGCCTTGGTTTCGAGGCTCCTCGTTGGCGCTCGTCGCACCTCAACCAGCGGGGTGGCACCACCGGGGCTACCCTCACCCCCATGGCCATCCACCTCGAAGCGTCCCGCCTCATTCCGCTGCCCCAGCAGGAGGCCTACGACCTGGTCCGGGCGCGCCCGCTCCCGGACATCTTCGCCGACCGCTACCTCGCGATCCCGCCGATCAAGGAGACCCGCGACGAGCCGGCGACCTGGGACACGGTGGGTCAGTCCCGCACCATCGTCCTGGCCGATGGAGGCACCCTGCGTGAGGAACTGACCAGCGTCGAGGACGGCAAGTCCTTCGGGTACGTCATCACCGAGGTCACCGGCCCCATGAAGGCACTGGTCGCCCAGGCCAACGGCCGGTGGACCTTCACCCCCGGTGGCCCCGGCACCAAGGTCACCTGGTCGTGGGAGGTCCAGCCCAACGGCCTCGTGGGCAAGGCGGCGATGCCGGTGTTCGCGAAGATGTGGAAGGGCTCGGCGAACAAGGCCTTGGCGCGCATCGAAGCCCTGGCGACTGCCTGATTACGCCGCTCAGTCAGGCGGTGCTAACGTTTCGCTCGCGTCTTCGGGCGTGATGGGGCTATGGCGCAGTTGGTAGCGCGTCTCGTTCGCAACGAGAAGGTCAGGGGTTCGAATCCCCTTAGCTCCACCATCCACCATCCATCATCGAGCCGTAGCGCCTGTGTTCGTCCTGTGAGCGACGGCACGAGGACTGCTACCGTGCCTCATGAGCCGCTCCAAAGTGCTGCTACCCGTCATCATCGTGTGCCTGTTCGCCCTGGCCGCCTGCGGAGGGGAGAGCGAACCGACGGCAGCGCTGTCTGATTCGCCACCAGTCGAGACTCCCGTCGAAGCAGAAGCCTCGGTCACCCCGGAGGCGACGGACGTCCCGGACTCTGGGAGCGTTGTGCCGTCCGCTGAGGGTGATTGCACCACTGTGGTGACCGCCGAGGAGATCACGACGATCCTCAGCACACCCGAGGTCGAGATCACGGGCGCCGGCGAACAGTGCCGCTACACCTTTGCGGCCGACTCGGTCGGGACGGTCGGCGTGTACTCGGGGGCGAAGGCCGACCAGGCCATGGATGAGCTGCTCGCGAAGTACGACCCCAACTTCGGGGGTGTGCTCCTCGACGACGGCCGGGGGCTGGTGCAAGCGGACTTGAACGGCCGGGTGCTGGTTCGTGGAGACAGCGGACGAGTGTTCGTGTTCGCCATTCCGGACAACATCGAGACCGAGAACCTTCAGGCATCGTTGGAGGAACTGGCGGCGCTGGTACTCACCCGCTGAGCGAACCGTCTTCCCACTGCTTGAGTACGTAGGCTCAAGCGTCGCGGCGGCACCTTGCCTAGCGTGAAGGCATGTTGCTCCGACACCGCCTCTTGCTGCCGTACGTCTCCTGTTTGCTGGGGGTGCTCAGCCTGCTGTCGGTGCTGTGTTTCCACTTCCCCGAGCTGCTCACCAGTCAAGAGTTCCGAGTGGTCTACACGGCCGACTTCGCCCGGGCGCTCCTGCTCTTCGGCCTCGTCGCCACCTTCGTCCTGGGCACCTTCGCGGTGCTGCGTGACCAGAACCGTCCTGTGGCTCTGGTGGGGGTGGCTGCGGCCACGCTGGCTGTCCTGCTCGGCGGGACCGACGTGCAGGTCGACGAGGTCGGACAGACGCCGTACTCCTTGGGGCTGGACTGGTTCATCCTCTCCCTCTTCTTCTCGGCGCTCGTGTTCATCCCGCTCGAGCAGTACCTCGCCCGACGACGGCTGCCGGTCCTCCGGGCGGGGTGGCGGACGGACGTTTCCTACTTCTTCATGAGTCACGTGCTGGTGCAGTTCATCTTGATCCTCGTGACCGTGTCGACGTCCACCGTCGCTGCCTCGTTTGCGATTCCGCAGGTGAAGGGTCTCGTGGGCCTGATGCCGGGCTGGGCACAGTTCCTGCTCGCCGTGTTCGTGGCCGACCTGGCGCAGGCGACCCTGCACCGGGCCTATCACCGGGTCTCGGTCCTGTGGCGGTTCCACGCGGTGCACCACTCCAGTCGGGACCTCGACTGGCTGGCTGGGTCGAGGGTCCACTTCGTCGAGACCGTCCTGACGCGCAGCATCGTGCTCCTTCCGCTGCTCGTGCTGGGCTTCTCCACGTCGGTGGTCAACGCCTACGTGATCCTCGTCGGTCTACAGGCGGTGGTGGCGCACGCCAACATCGGCGTCCGCTTCGGCTGGCTCGAGTACGTCGTGGTGCTGCCGCGCTACCACCACTGGCACCATGCGCGACACATCGACTACTGGGACCGGAACTACGCGATCCACCTGCCGTTCGTGGACATGCTGATGGGGAGTTTCAAGTTGCCACGCGATGGCAGTTGGCCCGAGGAGTATGGCGTGTTGAAGCTCGAGACCGTGCCGTCGGGCATCGTGGCCCAGCACGTGATGCCCTTCCGCAGCAAGCGTGAGTACGCCGACCACGTGGCGTAGGGCCGTAGCGGGAACTGCTTCCAGGGACCGGATCAATCCTCGCCCGCGTAACCGGGTGGAGGCGCAAAGCCGTTGCCCTGGCCGAACCAGTCGAGCATGACGTCGTCGTCGAGCGCTGCCCCCGCCTCGGCGTACGCCGCGGTCGTCGTGAAGCCAACAGCCGGGTCGGCGGCCAGAGCGACGAGTGCGTCTGCGAGGCCGGCCAGATCGCTGTCGGGGAGGTCCGAAGGCACCTCCTCGCCGTAGTACAGAACCGCGATGACCCGGTCGTCGCGGCGGACGGTGACCGAGATGTAACCGGGATCCTCCTCAGGGGCGAACGCCTCCCAGGCCAGCCGCTGCTCGTCTCCTTCGCCGGTCGTCGAGTCCTCGCAGCCGGTCATGCTCGAGCCCTCGTCGCTGTCGCAGGAAAAGTCGTCGAAGGACCCCATGTCACGGGAGACCACGAGCCGCACATGACTGTTGTCGCCCACCTCTTCGTCCAGGGACACCTCGAGGGCGAGGGTGCTGGGGTCCACCTGCTCCGGGTGGTAGTAGTCAAGGTCCTGCGAGAACAAGGGTGCAGCCTGCTTCACAGGCCGCTCGAGATTGGCTTCGACGGCTGCGACCAGAGCGCGCGGGGAGGACTGCTCGGTGAAATCGGTACTGCTCTCGGAAGAGGCCTCCCCGGTGCCGCAGCCGGCGAGCGCAGCGGACAGGCCGAGCACGAGCCCGACCATGCGACGGTTCCTTGAAAACATCGTCGTCTCCGATCAGTCGACACCCACACGATAGTCCTGGCGGTGTTCGAGCGTGGGAGCCGAAGGCCCTGGGAGCCAGGACCTTCGGTTCTGGCAGGCGCCCCGTGGGCAGGCCTACGGTCGAATGAAAGATCGTTTCGAGTTGATGCCCACAACACCGAGAGAAGGCGCCGCCATGTACGACGATGTGGTCACCGAGCTGACAGCGGACGAGTGCTGGGAGATGTTGCGCGGGGAGGAGTTCGGGCGGCTCGCCTATCGGCTGGTCGACGAAATCCACATCACGCCGATCAACTATGCGGTCGAGGGAGGTTCGTTGCTGTTCCGGACGGCTGAGGGAAACAAGCTGCTGGCCGTCGTGATGGGATCCGAGGTCGCCTTCGAGATCGATACCTACGGGGAGGACTCGGCCCGCAGCGTCGTGGTTCGAGGAACCGCACGCCTACTCCCCGAGGACGAAGCCCATCGCTCGGAGAAGGTGGCTCTTCGGCCCTGGGTGCCGACGCTGAAGTACAACGTCGTCGAGATCACGCCGAGGGTGGTCTCCGGTCGGGCCTTCGAACTGTCTCGCCCGTGGCTGCACCTCAAACTGCACGACTGAGGCGGCGACCCTCGGCGGCGCCTGGGTCCACCTGAGGCGAGCCTTACGCCATAAGGTCGTACGTCAGAGCAGACGGGTGATCCGAACGTATGACGTTGCGGGCGGCCCCCGACCCAGCAGGAGGATTCACCGATGGCTCTCGATGCCGCATTCATCCTCGGCGGCCTCGTGCTTCTCTTCTTCGGCGGCGATCTCTTGGTGCGCGGGAGCGTGCGGTTGGCCGAGCGGATGGGCGTCTCGCCCCTGTTCGTCGGGCTCGTGCTCGTCGGATTCGGTACGTCGGCCCCCGAGCTGTTCGCCTCCATCGAGGCGGTCCGGGTCGGGGCTCCCGCCATCGCCTGGGGAAACGTGGTCGGCTCGAATGTCGCCAACACCCTGCTGATCCTCGGGGTCGCGGCGGTCGTCGCGCCCTTCCCGACCTCGAGGGGCACCCTGTGGCGGGACGGTGGATTCGGTCTGGCGGCGGCCGCGCTGCTGTTGGTCTTCGCGCCGTCCGGCGTCTCCCGGCCGATGGGGTTGGTTCTGATCGCCATCCTGGTTGCCTACCTGACCTATGCCTATGTCTCAGAGAGGCGCCAGCCCGCGCCGGTGAACGCCGGGGGGCCGCCCTCACCGTCCGGAGGGGGAGTCGGGGTTGACCTCGGTACCACCCTCGGTGGCCTGGTCCTGATCATCATCGGGGGCAACATCCTGGTCGGCGGCGCACGAGACGTCGCAGCCTCGTTCGGCCTCTCTGACACTCTGATCGGGCTCACCATCGTGGCCATCGGTACGTCGGCCCCGGAGCTCGCGACCTCGGTCGTGGCGGCCCGCAAGGGTCAGGGCGGCATCGCCTTTGGCAACGTCCTCGGCTCCAACATCTACAACATCCTCGCCATCGGCGGGACCACCGCGGTCCTGGCGCCGAACAGCCTGCCCTCGGAGATGGTGACGGTGGAGCTCCCGCTGCTGGTCGTCGTCGCCGTCGGGCTCCTGGTCTTCGGCCGGACCGGCCATCGGTTCACCCGGTGGGAGGGCCTGGCGCTGGTGGCGGCGTACGCCGGCTATCTGACGTTCGCCGTCCTGCGCGCCATCGTTTGAGGACCCGATGACGCCGCCGGTCAGAGCCGGGCTCGGCCCTGCTGCACCGTGAGGGCGGCGCACACGACCGCCAGCGTGGCGAGCACCGCGGCGACCGGGACCACCTCGGAGGTCGTGGCGATCATCAACGGAAAGCCGAAGCCGATGTACGCGGTGGCGTAGAAGCCCGCTGAGACCGTGCCGAGCCGACCGGGGTTGGCCAGCGCAGGAAGCCGCGAGAGCCCGGCGGCCAGCGCGAGCCCACCGCCAGCGCCGAGGATCGCGGAGGCGGGTACGGCGAGCAGCAGCAGCGCGGGCACCGCGGCGGCCAGTGCGGTGGTCCCGAACCCGACCAACCCGCACGCCGCCGCGACCGGCGCCGTACGGGCACCCAGGCGAGCCTGGAACGGCGCGGCCACGGTGCCGGCCCCCAGCGCGAGCCCTGCCAACAGACCCGTCAGAGCCACCGGGGCGACGGGGAAACCGATCAGCACCGGGATCCCGGCCACCGCGCTGGCCGGGAACGCGTAGACGCACACCGCGAGGGGCGCCACCACCAACAACCCGGTACGCCGCGCCCCGGGGACGAACGCGCTGCGCGGTGCCACATCGACGGTCAACGGCGCGGGCACCAGCGACTCCATCACCCGCCAGGCGAAGACGAGCGCGGCCACGAGCAGCGCAATGTGGATGAGGTAGGGCAGGACCAAAGGCCACGGACCCCACTCACCGATCAACCCGGCGTACGCCGGACCCACCGCGAAGCCACCGGTCATGGCGACGGTCGCGGTGCGGGGACCAGACATGCTCCCGTGCCGGACCGCGGACTCCACCAGCCAGGCGCTGCCCACACTGAACACCGTCCCCGACGCGGCCCCCTGGAGGAACCGCACCAGGTAGAGCAGGGGTTCACTGCCTCCCGCGCCGGTGAACAACAGCGAGGCGACGGCGGCGACTATCGCCGCAGGCAGGACCACCGGGCGGCGCCCCCACCGGTCCGCGGCCCGACCCGCGAACGCGAGCGCGAGCATCAGACCGAGGGCGTAGACGCCGAAGATCGCGGTCACCGAGGCGTCGGTGAGGGCGAGCTCGCGGCGGTAGACCAGCAGCAGGGGGGTCGGCACGTTGGTGCCGGTCGCCACCGCCAACAGCAGTAGGCCAAGTCGACGCTCCGGGCTCCAGGTCACCGGTGCAGCCTCACACACGCCACAGGTGAAGGAACATCACGGCACGCCCCGGGGTTGGGTCTTCATGGACACCACAGCGACCATCGGCCTCACCGGACTCGCCGTCATGGGCAAGAACCTCGCCCGCAACATCGCGCGTCACGGTCACACCATCGCGGTGCACAACCGCACAACGCAGAAGATGACCGATCTGGTCGAGGAGTTCGGCGAGGAGGCGCAGGAGAACGGCGGTGGTTTCGTCGGCTCCGAGAGCCTCGAGGACTTCGTCGCTTCGATCGAACAACCCCGGGTCATCCTGGTGATGGTCAAGGCGGGGGAGGCCACGGACGCAGTCATCGATGAGCTCGTGCCTCTTCTCGACGAGGGCGACATCGTGGTCGACGCCGGCAACGCCCACTTCACCGACACGATCCGACGCACCGAGGCCCTGGATGAGAAGGGGCTTCACTTCGTCGGGATGGGCGTCTCCGGCGGCGAGGTGGGCGCCCTCGAGGGCCCCTCGATCATGGTCGGCGGCTCGGACGAGAGCTACGAGCGTCTCGGCCCGATCATGGAGGACATCGCCGTCGACGTCGACGGGACGCCGTGTTGCACCCATGTCGGGACCGGCGCGGCCGGCCACTTCGTGAAGATGGTCCACAACGGCATCGAGTACGCCGACATGCAACTGATCGCCGAGTCCTACGACCTCCTGCGCAGCACCGTCGGGCTCGAGCCGGCCGAGATCGCCGAGGTCTTCGCGGAGTGGAACACCGGCGACCTGGAGTCGTTCTTGATCGAGATGACCGCCGACGTTCTGCGGCACACCGACGCCGAGACCGGCAAGCCGTTCGTCGACGTCGTCATGGACGCCGCGGAGCAGAAGGGCACCGGGCGCTGGACCGTGCAGAGTGCCCTCGACCTCGGCGTACCGATCACCGGCATCGCCGAGGCGACCTTCGCCCGCAGCCTGTCGGGTCACACCAAGCAGCGGGAGGCCGCCCGTGAGGTCTTCTCCACGTCCTCGGAGTCGCACACGGTCGACATCGACAAGCAGGCCTTCGTCGATGAGATCCGCGCCGCGTTGTACGCCTCCAAGGTCGTCGCCTACGCCCAGGGCTTCGATCAGATCGCCGCCGGCGCCGAGCAGTACGGCTGGGACATCAACCTGGGCGACATCGCCACCATCTGGCGCGGCGGATGCATCATCCGGGCCAAGTTCCTGGATCGGATCAAGGAGGCGTACGCCGAGGAGCCCGACCTCACCACACTGCTGACCAACGACTTCTTCGCCCAGGCGGTCAAGGACGGGGTCGACGCGTGGCGCCATGTCGTGGCGACCTCGGCGCAGGCGGGAGTGCCGACGCCGGCGTTCTCCTCGTCTCTGGCCTACTTCGACGGACTACGCCGCGAGCGGTTGCCCGCCGCGCTCATCCAGGCGCTGCGCGACAACTTCGGGGCCCACACCTACCAGCGCACCGACCGGGAGGGGACCTTCCACACCGCGTGGGCCGGCGACCTCAGTCAGAGCGAGCAGGACTGACCGGTTGAGCACGACTGAATTCACCTACGACAACCGCACCGGACGCGGCCCCGGCCGTGTCGTCCGCACGCTCGGGGTGGCCCTGCCCGGGGTGCGCAAGGTGTGGTCCCAGGTCGAGCCGTACGCCGACGCCTGGCGCGCCCACAACCTCCGGGTGCTCGACCAGGCGGGCCCGCGTTGGATCGTGCTGGGGGACTCGATGTCCCAGGGCATCGGGGCCTCGGCGTACGACGAGGGATGGGTCGGGCAACTCGCCGATCAGATGCCCGTCCGCGATCTGCGGGTCGTGAACCTCTCGGCCACCGGTGCCCGGACCCGGGACCTGCTCGATCAGCAGCTGCCGGCGTACGACGCGCTGGGGCCACGCCCGTCGGACCTGGTGACGGTGCTCATCGGATCAAACGACCTGTTCGCAGGCCGGTCCCTGCGCGAGGGGCTGCCGGATGCCTTCGGTGAGTTGCTGGAGCGACTGCCCGTCGGCGCGGTGGTGGCGACCCTGCCGCAACCGAGGGCGGCTGCGAGCGGCGCGAACGCTCACATCGAACGGGCCGTGGCTCGGGACCAGGTGCGGGTGGTCGACCTGCGGAGCTCGGGTCCGACGTCCTGGCGCGGGAAACTCGCCGAGGACTTCTTCCACCCCAACGATGCGGGGTACGCCGCTATCGCGGGGGCCTTCGCGCCGGTCGTCGTGACGACGTAGTTCAATCACTGCGGCGATTCGCCAACCCTGCCCGGGCCACGCAAGGGGGTGCGGGCGACCGGACAGGGCTGACGAATACGCGTGTACCGCGTGGTTGAGACCGACATCCCCGGTGGGGGTATTTCGGTGACGTAGGCAACTCGTTACCCGCGGACATTCCCATTGTGGCACACATTTGCCAAGATGTGACAGAACATAGTCACACCGCTCATCCGGAGCGGCCTTGGGAAGGAAATTTCATGAACCGTGCACGCAAGCTCCTCGTCGGAACCGTCGCCACCCTCTCGCTGCTGGGAGGCCTCGGCGTCGCCCAGGCCGGCGCAGCCCAGGACGACGCGGTGGTCATGACCACCCGGTGGTGCTGCTGACGTCGCGAAGCGTCACTTCTTCGTAGGAGTCCGCTGCCGTGAGGTCGGAGTAGTCAGTCCGGTCGCCGCGGCAGCTCGACGGTAGGCGTCGAGAGCGCCGATCGAATCGCCCACGCTCTCGAGAAGTCCAGCGAGTTCGAACCACAGTTGAGCGGCCGCCCTGTCGGCGCCCGCGCCACTGAGGTGCAGCACGGCTTGCTGGAATTGGTCCCGAGCTTGGTCTGCTGCGCCCTCATGGAGGCAGATCTGGCCCAGCAGCGAGCTGGCATCCGCGGCGAGCAACGGCATCGACTCGCGGATAGAACCCGCTGCTTCGACGGCTCCTTTCCGAGCGCCCTCCACATCTCCGAGCAGGAAGCGGGCTCGAGCTTGGGCCAGCAGGTTGTCGGCGAGGTCGGAGAACCCGGCTCCGGTCGTCGACAGCTCACGGGCGGCGACAGTCAGGGTGTCGAGTGACTCTTGGGCCTGCGGTGGGTCGACCTGTAGTTGCAGGATGCCCAGTTGCGTCCGCAGTCGAGCCACGTTGCGGGCGTCATCCGCGGCCTCGATGATGGCCAAGGCTCGGCGGGCCAGGGGCAGGGCGGCGGCGGTGTCGCCGCGCATCGATTCGATGGCGGAGCTGTTCCAGTAAGCCATCGCCTTGGCGACCGGCGACGCGAGCGCGTCGGCCCGGTCGACCGCGCGCCGGCACAGACGAGCGGCGTAGTCCACGTCGCCCTGTTCGTGGTACGCCGCAGCCACCGACAGGCTGAGCCGAATCGCCTCGTCGACCCCGTCGAGCCCGATCTCCTCGACGCGGCGGATCGCCTGGCCGCCGACCTCGATGGCCCGACCGAGTTCCCCGGAGTCGCGGTAGCACCGGCACAGCGCGCTGAGGCCGTCGATCCACCGCAGGTCGTGCGGTGAGGTCTCGGCGAGGTCCTCGAGGGTGATGATGGCCGACTGCAGGTCGCCGGTGGCCTCGAGGGCTCCAGCCCGGACGTAGCCGGCGCTTCGTCGTAGTTCGTCGAGCCCGGCGACCGCAGGATCGTCCAGGACCCCGTTGACCACCTCCAGTGCTAGGGCGCAGGCGCCGGTGGCCAGGTGGAGCTCCGCGTGGTCGAGCATCACTTGCAGTTCGGCCAGGCGGTCGGGGGTGATGCCGTTGATCAGCTCCTCCACGCTCACCGAGAGCCGCTCAGCGATCCCGCTCAGCAAAGCGATATCGGGTCGTCGCTGGCCGTTCTCGATGCGGGAGATGTAGCCCACGGAGACCTGTCCGCCCGCGACCTGGGTCTGGGTCAACCCGGCCCTGAGTCGTTGAGTTTTGATCCGTTCACCCAGGGTCGCAGCATCAACGGTGTGGAGAAGGTCAACCAGTTCGGCGCGCATACGAGCCATTGTGACTGATTTTGACCGATGTGTGTCAGATTGTCCGACCTCGTGTGGCGTGGCTTCAACCGCCCGCCCCCCGAGAGAGAGTGGGCTAGACCGACTGTGGGCGGTCAGATGCGTGCAGCAGCGGACCTCAGCGGGTCCGTACGGTGCCCTTCTTGCGGGTCACGACCTTATTGGCCCGATGGGTCACGGTGACGCGGTGCGAGCCCGGTCGGACGCGGAGGAACCCCACACGCACCCGCCCGTTTTTGAGTCGCTTGACCCGTCGCCGGGAGCCCAACTTCACGGTCACCTTGCCCCGAGCGGGTGAACCGTCAGGGGAGACGAGGTTGGCCTTGACCACCGCACGTCCCGTGTAGCCCACGGTGCGCAGATCGACGGTCACGGTCTTTGGTGCGGGCGTTCCGGCCTCCTTGACGATCGCGGAGGCTCGGCGGCGGATCCCGGGCAGCGCGTTGTACAAGAAGATGCCCGGGCACGCGGTGTCGTTGGTGTCGCGATGGCCGTCGATGGCGGGCAGCGTGGCCCGACGACCGCGGCTGTACTTGTCACTGCCCTCGGAGGTGACAGTGGTCTTGCCGACGGGCTCGATGCCGTACGTCGAGAGTTTCCACGCCGCGACCTGGGCGATGGCCTCGCGCATGGCCGCAGTGGGCCGGGTGACCTCGAAGTTCCCGATCGCGGAGATGCCGGTCGAGGTGTCGTTGAAGCCGAGGGTGTGGGCGCCGCGGACGAGTCTCTCGACGCCGCCGGCGCGACCAGTCCAGACGCGTCCGAAACGGTCGACCAGGAAGTTGTAGCCGATGTCCGACCAACCCAGGTTCTGCACGTGGTAGCGGTACATCCCCCGGATCAGCCCGGCCACGTCGTTGCGGCTGTAGTCGTTGCTGCTGACCGTGTGGTGGACGTGGACCTGCTTCAGGGTGGAGTTGTAGCGGGGTCCGGGGTCGCGCATCTTCTCGTCGGCACCCCAGTCGCGCCGGGTCAGAATGGCCGGTGTGGGGGCGACGATCCTCGCGCTGCGGTACGACGCTCCGTCCGGTTCGGAGGGGGTCGCTGCCTCGGCGTTGAGGTCGGTGTCGAGGCGCCCGGGGTTGAGCAGCACCAGGGTCAGATCGGGGGGTCGCGCTCCGTCGAGGCGGATCTGGATGCCGTCGGACTTGCCGATCCAGACCAGGTCGGTTCCCACGGTGGTGCCGCCCTCGCCGGACGCAGCGTCCGGGGCGTCGTGGAGTGTGGACAGCCGGGTCCAGGGACCCCAGGCGCCGCTGGCGCGGGACTTGATCTCGATGACGGGTTCGGGGGCGCCGGCCCGCCAGGTCAGCGCGACCATCGAGTGGGTCGAGGTCGGCAACTGGGCCGAGCGCCACTGACCCTGGCCGGAGCCGGGCAGCAGATCGTCGCCGAGGCGGACATCGAGCGAGCTCACCGCCGAGGAGGAATCACCACTCAGGCTCAGGGCTGGCCGAGGCCGATCCGGGTCCGAGGAGTCGGTGACCCGGGCGGCTACAGCGATGCCTCCGAGCGCGACACTGCCTGCGGCGAAGGCCTTCAGCAGGGGTCGCCGAGGCGTTCCTTCGGTCGGCATGGTCTAGACGGTATGTCACGTGAGCAACAGGAGCCACTTTGGTTGCTCGGGCGTGGCGAGTCGGGTGTCAGATGACGCCCTGGGCGATCATCGCGTCGGCGACCTGGGTGAAGCCGGCGATGTTGGCCCCGGCCGCGTAGTTCCCGGGAGACCCGTACTCGTCGGCCGTGGCCAGGCACCGCTCGTGGATACCGCACATGATCTCGGCGAGACGGTCCTCGGTGTGTTTGAAGGTCCAGGAGTCCCGCGAGGCGTTCTGTTGCATCTCGAGCGCGCTGGTCGCGACCCCACCGGCGTTGGCGGCCTTACCGGGGGCGAAGGCGATGCCGGCCTCCTCGAAGAACTGGACCGCCTCGGGGGTGCAGGGCATGTTGGCGCCCTCGGCGACGATGGTGCAGCCGTTCGAGATGAGCAGGCCCGCGTCGGCTCCGTTGAGTTCGTTCTGGGTGGCGCAGGGGAGGGCGATGTCGCACTCCACGTTCCAGACCGAGGTGCCCTCGACGTACTTCGCGTGCGGGTGGCGATCGACGTAGGTCGATATGCGGCCGCGCTCGACCTCTTTGATCTCCTTGACGGTGGCGAGATCGATGCCCTTCTCGTCGACGACGAAGCCGCCGGAGTCCGAGCAGGCCACGACCGTGCCGCCGAGCTGCTGGATCTTGGCGATCGCGTAGATCGCGACGTTCCCGGAGCCGGAGACCACGACCCGTTTGCCGTCGAGGGAGTCCTGACGGGCCTTGAGGATCTCGTCGACGAAGAAGACCGTGCCGAAGCCGGTGGCCTCGGTGCGAACCCGGGACCCACCCCAGGCCAACCCCTTGCCGGTCAGAACGCCGGACTCGTAGCGGTTGGTGATCTTTTTGTACTGACCGAAGAGGTAGCCGATCTCGCGGCCACCGACGCCGATGTCGCCCGCCGGCACGTCGGTGTACTCGCCGATGTGGCGGTAGAGCTCGGTCATGAAGGCCTGGCAGAAGCGCATCACCTCGCCCTCGCTACGACCCTTGGGATCGAAGTCGGAGCCTCCTTTGCCGCCGCCGATCGGCATCCCGGTCAGCGAGTTCTTGAAGATCTGCTCGTAGCCGAGGAACTTCACGATCCCCAGGTAGACGCTGGGGTGGAACCGCAGCCCGCCCTTGTAGGGGCCCAGCGCGGAGTTGAACTCGACCCGGAAGCCGCGGTTCATCTGCACCTGCCCGTGGTCGTCGACCCACGGCACCCGGAAGATGATCTGACGCTCGGGCTCGCACAGGCGACGGATGACGCCGGCGTCCACGTAGTGGGGGTGCTTGGCCACCACGGGGCCGAGGCTGTCCAGAACTTCGTGCACGGCCTGGTGGAACTCGGTTTCACCGGGGTTGCGCTGCAGGACCTCTTCGTAGAGGACCGCCAACTTCTCGTCCACTGCGGCCACCGGGGGGCTCCTCGTTGTTGATCGATGGGGGGTCGAGCCAGACCCTAAGGGGCAGGCACCCACCAACGATCAGGCGGTGATGCGCGCACCCTCACGAACGTTCAGATCCGCCTGCTCGGTCACCGTCGCGACGGCGTCGACGAACAGAGGCACCCACCGCTTGGCGTCCAGGAACAGCGAGGTGTGTCCGCCCCGGCTGCTGCGGAGCGCGGCATGGGGAATGGCCTCGGCGAGTCGGAACTGTCGACGGGCGGGGATGGTCCTATCGCGCACCGTGACCACGACAGCGGTGGGGACGTCGACCTCACCGATCCACGCCGAGCTGTCGAAACGACCCAGCTCGCCGAGCACTTCGGGCAGCAACCACTTGCTGGTGCTACGCAGCTCGTTGCGGCCCCAGGCGCTGAACGAGGATAGGTCCGCGGCGGGGATCTCCGGCAACTGTCGGGCAACGCGCTCGACACGACTGAGCGAGTAGCCGGCCAGCGGATGAGAGGCAGCGCCGAGCACCGGGAAGAAAGCCTTCTCGCCGAGTTTCCCGCGGTAGTTGCGAGCGGTGGAGCAGAGCACCAGGGCAGCGACCCGTTCGGGGTGACGCCGCCAGACGAGCTGGGCGATCGCTCCACCCATCGAGTACCCCGCGATGACGGCCTGGTCGATGTCGAGGGCGTCCATCACCGCAACCGCGTCATCGGCGCAGTCGGCGAAGCGGAACCGGTCGGAGCGGATCCCGCGGCCGTGCCACCGCTGGTCGAAGGTGACCACGCGGTGGGTCTGAGACAGCTCGCTGATCGCCGCGAACCAGCTCAGATGGGCCGTCACTCCCAGGGCGTGGAGCAGCACCGCAACCGGTGCGTCGGGCGTCGGGCCGGGGACGTCGACGACGTACGTGCTGCCGCGGCCCTCCAACGTCATCATCCGACCTCGATGGGTGGCCTGAACCTCGGGCAGCGGCACCATCCGGCGGGCGGCGGCTCCGGCGCCGGCGCCGGCCAGGCGCACTCCTTGGCGGGTCCCGATACGGATGGCTCGGACGCTGAGGTCGGTCACGGTGTGGAAGGTCATCACGTCGTCCTACTTCTCGGAGGTGTGGTCGGGGGCGTCGAGCGCGCTCAACTCGTCGAGCGCTGGGCGCAGGTAGGCGACCAGTGCGGGAAGGTCGGGCACCAGTTCGGGGCAGGAGAGGACCGAGAAGTTGAGGCGGTCGACGTACGACCAGGCCGTCATGTTGAGGCCGATGCCCTCGAGGACGGGGCCCACACTGAACAGGTCGCTCAGCCCGGCGCCGGAGATCGTGGCGTACTCCCGCGGCCCGGCGACGTTGGAGACGATCACGTTGAACGGCGCCGCGTGTCGAGCGGCCGTGCGCTTGCGCGAGTAGAGCCGGACGGCTGCGGCGAACGGCGCAGGAGGGGTGAACTGCACCCAGTCGGTGAGCATGTTCGCCCCCAATGCCTGCTGCATCTTCTTCGCCTCCGCCGTCACCCGTGAGATGGTCTGCAGTCGCTCGGCGGGGTCGTCGACGTCGGTCGCGAGGGTGGTGAAGAGGTTGGAGACCCGGTTCCCGGCCAGTCGCGGTGCCGCGTCCTTCGCATCGGTTCCGACCGGTACGCCGGCCACCAGCGGACCGCTCGGCCGCTCACCGCGGTCGTCCATCCAGTTGCGCAACGCGCCCGCGACCATGGCCAGCACCACGTCGTTGACGGTGACGCCGTGGGTGCGGCGTACCTCCTTGACCTGCTCGAGGGGCACCGAGCAGGTGGCGAACACCCGCCTGGTGGACAGCGGGCCGTTGAACGAGACGCGGGGAGCGTCCAGGACGGGGCGTGGGGTGGAGGTGGTCGCTCCGCGGCGGTGGCGGCCGAGTGCGAACAGTCCCCGGATGGTGCGCCAGACCAGGGCCGGCACGTCCCCGAGTTGGCGGATGGCGTCCAGTAGCGCCGAGGTGACCAGGGTGCGGCGGGTCGGGGTGGGCTCCAGGGTCCCGGGGAGGTCTTCGCTCTCCGGGAGGGGCGGAAGCGGGACGCCCTGGGTGTCCGCGACATTGGCGAGCAGGGCGTTGGCTGCCGCCCCGTCGGCCAGGGCGTGGTGCATCTTGCCGACCACGGCCACCCGGCCGTCGGCGAGGCCTTCGCACAGGTGCATCTCCCACAAGGGGTGGCGACGGTCCAGGCCGGTGCTGGCGATCTCGCCGATCAGGGTCTCGAGCTCGCGCATGCCGCCGGGGGCGGCGACATGGTGGTGGAACAGGTGGCGGTCGGGGTTCAGCGGACGGTCGGCGATCCAGACCGGGTGGTTGAGCCCGAACGGCACCGGCAGGACCCGACGGCGTAGCGGAGGCAGATCCTCGATCCGCGACATCATCGTGCGGCGGAAGCGATCGAAGGTGACACCCGGCTGGGGTTCGAGGATGGAGATCTTCAGCGTGTGCTGATGCATCGTCGGGGTCTCCATGTAGAGGAACCCGGCGTCGGCGCCGTCCATCCGCTCCACGGCTCAGCCCGCCGAGTTCTCGGGGAGCAGCCGCTTCATGACCTTGCCGGTGGCGTTGCGCGGCAACTCGTCGAGGACCGTCACCTCGCGGGGCACCTTGAACCCGGCGAGCTGCGCCTTCACGTGCGCCTTGAGGTCATCGACGCTGACCTCCGAGCGCAGCACCACGAAGGCGGCGAGGCGCTGGCCGAACTGGTCGTCGTCGACCCCGATCACGGCCGCTTCGTGGACGGCGGGGTGTGCGGCGAGGGTCTCCTCGACCTCG
Organism: Nocardioides salsibiostraticola; assembly: GCF_054783655.1. Lineage (NCBI taxonomy): Bacteria > Bacillati > Actinomycetota > Actinomycetes > Propionibacteriales > Nocardioidaceae > Nocardioides > Nocardioides salsibiostraticola. Next base: position 350,313 of record NZ_BAAGQD010000025.1, read on the forward strand.
AGGGGGTAGACGTTCTCCCCTCCCGAGACGATCATCTCGTCGTCGCGACCCACGACGTAGAGCCGTCCCGCGTCGTCGAGGCGACCCACGTCTCCGGAGACCATGTAGGCCTCGTGGAAGGACTTGGTCTCACCCGAGGTGTAGCCCTCGAACTGGGAGCCGCTGGCCACCGTGATCCGGCCGACGCCGCCGACCGGGAGGTCCCGGTCATGGTCGTCGAGAATCCGCACCTCGGTGCCCACCACGGGTCGCCCGGCGGTGTCGGGGGCGACGCGCAGATCGGCGGGGACAGCGGTGCTGATCAGTCCGGCCTCGGTGGCGTTGTAGCTGTTGTAGATGCAGTCGCCGAAGCGATCCATGAAGGAGATCACTGCCTCACCCCGCATCCGCGATCCGCTGGCGGTGGCGAACCGCAGGGAGGGCGCGGGGTGCCGGTCGAGCACCTCGGTGGGCAGATCGATGATCCGCTCGAGCATGACGGGTACGACGGCCAGCCCGGTTGCGTCGTACTCCTCGACGAGCGCGAGCGTGGCCTCTGGATCGAAGCGTCGACGCATCACGACGGTGCAGGTCATCGTGGCGGCGATGGCGAGTTGGCCGAAGCCCCAGGCGTGGAACATCGGGGCCGCGACGATGACGGTCTCTTCGGCCTTCCACGGGATCCGGTCGAGCATCGCCGCGAGCGCACCCGCGCCGCCACCGCCGCCACGGCGGGCGCCCTTGGGGGTGCCGGTGGTGCCGGAGGTGAGCAGGACGACGCGGCCGGACTGCGGCGCCTTGGGCGGTCGCACGCCGCGGTGGGTGGCGATCAACTGGTCGATGGTCGGGGTGCCCTCCGACGTGCTGTCGGTCCAGCCGTGGACCTCGATCAGGGAGGCGAGGCCGTCACGGCCGGTCCTCGCGGTGGCCACGATCTCGGCGAACTCGTCGTCGAAGATCATCACGTCGGCGCCCTCGCGTTCGAGGACGTCGCCGAGTTGGGGGCCGGAGAAGGAGGTGTTGAGCAGTAGTACGTCGGCACCGAGTTTGGCGCCCGCGGCCAGCGCCTCGACGAAGCCTCGGTGGTTGCGGCAGAGCACCCCGAGGGTGCGGACCTGACCACTGGTGGTGAGCCCGGTGAGACCGACGGCCAGGGCGTCCGAGCGGTGCTCGAGTTCGCGCCAGGTCAGCGAGCCACGCTCGTCGATCAGGGCCGTTCCGTGGGGTCGGCGGGCGGCGGCGAGGGACATGCCGGTGGTGGGGGTCACGCCCTGGCGGCGTACGACCAAGCCCATCCGGAGGTACTTGTCGGGGCGCAGTGGAGCGATCATCCCGCTGCGGACGAGCATGGCGAAGACCCACAGTCCGTGGCGGAGGGTCCGCAGCGCGCCCATCAGCCCAGCACCGGGAAGCGCCGCTGGCGGACCAGTTCGTCGACCGCGGCCTGCATCCGGGCGCGGACCTCGCGGTCGACCTCGTCGATGTCGGGGTCGTCGCCGAACTCGGCGCGGATGTCGATCGGCGCCAGCACCTCGGTGCGGATTTTGGTGGGGAGGGGCAGGTTCGGGGTGAGGGCCAGCGAGAGCCCGAAGGGGAAGCCGAATCCGATGGGCATGTATTTGGTCCGGATCAGCTTGTCCAGGCGGAGCAGTTTGGCCAGTCCCTCGCCGCGGGAGAGGAAGATCTGGGTCTCCTGACCACCGACGCTCACCGTGGGCACGATGGGCACATCGCAGGCCAGGGCGGTGCGGACGTAGCCGGTGCGCCCGTCGAAGTCGATGACGTTGGCCTTGCTGGAGGGCCGGAAGGTGTCGTAGTCCCCGCCGGGGAAGACGAACGTGACCCCGCCCGAGCGCAGCGCGGCCTCAGCGTTGGCGCGGGTGGCGGGCAGGAAGCCGGCCCGTCGGAAGAAGGGTCCGCCGCTCGCGGTGAAGAGAAGATCGTGGGCCAGGACGTAGAACGGTCGGTCGGTGCCGAAGTGTTCGGTGAAGGCGACCGCGAGGATCGGGACGTCCATCGCCAGTAGGCCGCCGGAGTGGTTGGACACCAGCAGCGCCCCGCCGTCCGGGACGTGCTCCATGCCGGTGACCTCGGAGCGGAAGTAGCCCTTCATGGCCAACCGGAGCAGGGGGATCAGTCGTTTGACGTGTTCACCGTCGCGCTGGCTGAGGTCTTCGGCGTCGGTGGACGAGGCGGGTTCGGTCACCAGTGTCATCCTGCCGCCCCGAGCATGCGGGCGCGCGGCTTTCGGCCCATTACCCGGGCCTGTAGGCAGGTGGTCCAGTCGAACCGACGCCAGTCGTCGGGGTCCTGAGCGAGACGGTCGGCCAGCGCGGCCAGGCTCAGGGGGTTGGAGACCAGTCCGACGTGGCTGCTGGGGACGTGGATGTTCTCGGCGACCGCAGCCTGGTTGAGGGCGGTGGCTTCGGCGGGGTCGAGGTCGTCGACGCGGCAACCGCGCCAGTGGGCGATGCCGTCGGTGCGCGACCAGATCGCCGTCAGGGGAACCGGGACAGGGCCGCGCAACTCGGCCACGATCTCCTCCGCGCGCTCGGTGATCCCGAACTTCACCCGGGCGCGTTCGAACATGCCGGTGGCGCGCGTGCGTTCGCCCTCGGCCCGCCAGGGGGAGCCGAGGCACACGACCTGGCGTACGGCGTCGGGTCGTTGGTGGGCCAGCCATCGGGCGAGGAGTCCACCGAAACTCCAGCCGACGAGGCTGACGGGGGTATCGCCGTCGTAAACCTCGTCGAGGCGGGTCAGCAGGCCGTCGACGATGTGGTCGGTGAGCCCGACGTTGCGGCCCAACCCCCACGGGTGCGGGTCGTAGCCGAGGCCTGCGAGGTGTCCGCGGAGTCGCGCGGTGAGGCCGTCGGTGGCGTAGAAGCCGGGCAGCACCAGCACCGGGCGGCCGTCGCCCTCGTTGCGGCGGGGGGTGATCAGATCCAGGACGGATGAGGAGGCGAACTCGACGCCCACACGGGGAAGTTCGGCCGCGGTGAGCAGGGGATGGGGTGCGCCGTAGGAGTCGTCGAGCGCCTCGTCGGCGCTCTGACCTGCGGTGATGGCGCGGTCGACGGTATGGAAGTCGTACATGGGAGCCTTTCCACCCGACGGGACCGCCGAGGTTCCCGCAGTGTCACCCATACCGTCGGTATGGCACAAGGGTGTGCGTCACGTCACTCACGAGGTGAGATCAGCGCGGTGTGGGCCCCTGTAGCTCGGTGATCTCGAGTTCGCCGTCGGCGTACTGCGCCCGGATGACCTTCTTGTCGAACTTGCCGACGCTGGTCTTGGGGACCTCGGAGATGAAGGCCCATCGCTCGGGGAGCTGCCACTTGGCGAACTTGTCCTCGAGTGCAGCTCTCAGGGTCTCGGCGTCGGTGGTCTCGCCCTCACGCAGGACGACGGCGACCAGGGGGCGTTCGTCCCAAGCCGGATCGGGGACGCCGATGACCGCGGCCTCGGCGACCTGGGGCAGGGCCATGACGGCGTTCTCGAGGTCGACTGAGGAGATCCATTCGCCGCCGGACTTGATGACGTCCTTGGACCGGTCGACCAGGGTGAGGTATCCGTTGGGCGTCACCTTGCCGATGTCGCCGGTGCGCAGCCAGCCGTCGTGGAACTTCTCGGGATCCAGGACGCTGCCGTCGGGGGAGTAGTAGGAGCCGGTGATCCAGGGGCCCTTGACCTCGAGCTCGCCCAGGCTCTCGCCGTCGTGGGCGACGATGCCGCCGTCGTCGTCGATGAGTCGTGCTTGGACGGCGGGCGCGAACTGGCCCTGGCTGATCCGGTAGTCCCAGGCCTCCTCCGCGGTCGCCCGGGCTGGAGGGTGCGCGATGCTGCCCAGCGGGGAGGTCTCGGTCATCCCCCAGGCGTGCAGGATGCGGACGCCGTGCTCCTGCTCGAAGGCCTTCATCATCGACGGCGGCACCGCGGATCCGCCGACGACCACGTCGCGCAGGTGGGTGATGTCCTGGGGGTGGGTGGCGAGTTGGGCCAGGACCCCTGTCCAGATGGTGGGTACGGCGGCCGCGAAGGTCGGCTTCTGCGTCGCCATCATCTCGAGGATCGGTTCGGGCTGGAGGAAGCGGTCGGGCATCAGGAGGTTGGCGCCGGAGAGGAGGGCGGCGTACGGCAGGCCCCAGGCGTTGGCGTGGAACATCGGCACGATCGCGAGCACGTTGTCGTGGCCGGACAGCGCCATGCCGTCGGCGCTGCACACATGCATCGAGTGCAGGACGTTGGAGCGATGGGAGTAGACGACACCCTTGGGGTCGCCGGTCGTCCCGGAGGTGTAGCACATGGCCGCGGCGTACCGCTCGTCCACGATCGGGTAGTCGTACTCCTCCGGTTGGCCGTCGAGGAGTTGCTCGTAGGAGTGGACGTTGACCCCGGCCGGGGCGTCGAGTGAGGCAGCGTCCCCGCCGATGACGATCACGTGTTGCACGGTCGTCATGCCGGGCAGGACCCCGGCGAGCAGCGGCACCAGGGTGGCGTCGACGAGAATGACCTTGTCCTCGGCGTGGTTGGCCACGAAGGTCAGCTGCTCGGGGAAGAGCCGGATGTTCAGGGCGTGCAGTACCGCACCCATCGCCGGGATGGCGCTGTAGGCGACCAGGTGCTCGTTGTTGTTCCACATGAACGTCGCGACGCGCTCGGTGCGCTCGACCCCCAGCCCGGCCAGGGCGTTGGCCAGTTTCGCCGCCTCGACACCGAGTTGGGCGTAGGTCAGCGTGCGTACGCCGGACCCGGTCCAGGTCGTCACCTCGGAGTCGGCCTTCGCGGTGCTGGCGTAGCGCAGCAATGTGGCGAGGGAGAGTGGTTCGTCCTGCATGGTGCTCAACATGGGGTTCTCCTCGACCGAGGCGGGTGAGCGATCGCGCGTTCACCCGCAGCTTGTTGGTGTTCCAGGAACGTACACGGTGGCAGGCGGCCGCGGGGGTCGCTCGGAGGACTGTCTGCGTCGCGTTATCCACAGATTTGAGCCAGTTGGTCGATGCCTCTTGACTATGAACTGGTGTTCTATTAGCGTTTGTTCATGGACTCGGACGACACGGAAAACACGCCACCTCAGGAGCCGTCCGACTCCGCCCCCACGCCGACCGACCTGATCGTGGAGGTCCGTCGCCAGCGTCGGGTGGCCGCGAAAGCTGAGGCCCAGATCCTGCGGTTGGCTGTGGAGTGGGCGCACTCCCATCCCGAGCTCGATGGTGACGAGGTGGTGTGGTGGCGGCCGGGCAAGAAGGGCCAGGCCTACGCCGAGTCGGTTGGTGCGGCGATGGACGAGGACGGGTCTCCGGATCCGACCACGGTGGCGGACTTCGAGGAGTTGGAGTGGTTCGCGATCCCACAAATCCGGTGGGACGCCGCGGCCCCGTTCGCGGCCGCGAACGCGATGTCCACGACCGCTGGTCGGGTGCTGTTGCGCGATGCGTTGGTGTTGTTCCACCGCCTGCCGAAGCTGTATCGCCGGGTGGTGCACGGGATGGTGCCGTTGTGGAAGGCCCGCAAGGTCGCCGTCGCCGTCCTGGGTCGACCCGATGACGTGGTGGCCTACGTCGATGAGAAGTACGCACCCCTCGCTGCGTCCTCAGGTCTGGGCAAGCTCGAGGAGTTCTTGGACGAGGCGATGCTGCGGTTGTATCCCGAGCAGCACGAACACGACCGCCTCGATGCGTTAGGCAAACGTCACGCCACCCTCGAAGAGGGAGACTTGTCGTTGACCAACGGGTTGGCCTACTTCCAGGTCTGTGGTGACTGGTTGGACCTCAAGGAGTTCGACCTCACCGTCTCTGCGGTTGCTGAGGCGTTGAAGCACACCGAGGCCGGGGAGCACGAGTCACTCGACACCCGCCGCTCCATGGCCGTGGGGGTGTTGGCGGACCCCGAGGCCGCCGCTCAGTTACTCAAGGATCATGAGGCGGCCGGTGGGAAACCCCGCCGCCGTTTGGAGTTGGTGTTGCACCTGACCCCCGAGACGTTGGCCGGCCGCGATGTCGTGGTCACCGACGATGGGGGTCGGGTCTGGTTCGCCGACCAAGTCGCGGAGTGGGCTTCCCGCCCCGACACCTCGGTCAGTGTCCGGGGGCTGATCGACCTGACCGACCTCGGTGACCACGACGATCACGACGGCGAGGATGCCTACGTCGCGTCCACGACGTTGCGTGAGTCGGTGATCCTGCGCGACACCACCTGCGTGTTCCCCTTCTGCCGCCGGACCGCCCGGGCCTGCGACCTGGACCACATCTGCCCCTTCCGCGAATCGGGGGTCACATGTGAATGCAATCTGGCTCCGTTGTGTCGACATCACCACCAGTTGAAAACCCATGCGGGGTGGCGATACCGAGTGGTCGAACCCGGGATCTATCGGTGGACCGATCCCCATCGCCAGCATTTCCTGAGAACCCGCGACGGCACCATCGACATGACGGTCATCCCAGGCGAAGACAGACCCGAAGGATCATCCACTGCCGCCTGACAGTCCGTGTACGGCAGGATCAGCGCATGGTAAATCTGCGATGGCGCCCGTGATGGATGCGATCAGTACTGACGATGTGGATTTGATCCTGGTCACCTGCGTAAAGACCAAGCGATCAACGCCGGCGGCGGCGAAGGATCTCTACATCTCGGATCTCTTCAAGAAGCAGCGACGCTATGCCGAAGGGCGGGCGCTTCCATGGTTCATCCTTTCGGCTGAGCATGGTCTGGTGCAGCCTGAAGATTGGCTCTCCCCGTACGAGCGCTACTTGCCGGACATGAGTTCGGCGTACCGGACTGCGTGGGCCAGTTGGGTCGCCGCTCGATTGGACGTCGTTGCGGGTGCACTCGAAGGTGCGGTGGTCGAGGTCCACGCGAGTTCCACTTACGTGACTGCTCTGCGCCCACACTTAGAGAGCCTGGGCGCCAAAGTGATCACTCCGCTGGCGGGTTTGGGTCAAGGGCAGCGCTTAGCCTGGTACCTGGGCAGGGCCTCCGCAGGCGACGCTGAGTCCGGAGGGGCCGAGTTCGTCCAAGACGATTTTAACGACGAGGTCGCCCGATTCGTGACCGATCTTCGCGCGCACGAGTCGGCCATCACTCCACCGGACTTCGTGGCGGGCAACGTGTCCATCGACATCGACCAGGCTGGTCTCTACAGCTGGTGGGTGGATGAGCCCGGCGCTAATGAACTTGCTCGCGGGCTTGAGTTCCCGCTGACCGCAGGCATGATCTACGCCGGCCTGGCCGGGGCGACCAAGTGGCCCAGTGGAAAGAGATCGACCAACACGCTGCGCAAACGGGTTCGAGACATGCACCTAGGTGGTCGCCACGAGTTCTCCACGTTTCGCCGGACTTTGGGGGCGATCCTCGCGAACGCTCGAGAAGAGACCGAGATCGACGAGACCGCTCTTACCGAGTGGATGTACGCCCACCTCAAGGTGGTGGCGCTGGCTCATGACGATCCCGACACACTCGGCAAACTCGAGCGGCAGGTCCTCGCAGAACTGGACCCTCCGCTCAACCTCGCCAGTGTGGGTAAGTCGCCCTCGCGTACGCGATTGAGTGAACTACGGCGCAATCACCGATGACGGTCTAGTCTCACCCCCACCTTCGACGAACCAGGGGATCCGTGTCCGCGCAGTTGATGACCCACGCCATCTCGGCCGTCTGGCAGTCGGCGGACATCGACGACATCGCCCTCAACATCCCCGAGGGGTTGACCCTCGGCACCAAGATCCTGATCGCGGTCTTCCTCTTCGGTGTTGCCCTGAGCGTCAAGCTCTCCGACTTCCGCGACATCACCCGTCGCCCAGGGGTCTTCGCCGTCGCGCTGGCCACCCAGTTCGTCGTCATCCCCGCCGTCAGCCTCGGGCTGATTGCCCTGCTCGACGTCCAGGCGTCTGTCGCGCTCGGTCTCCTGCTCGTGGTGTGTCTGCCCGCCGGCAACCTGTCGAACCTGCTGACTTTCCGCGCCCGCGGTGACGTCGCGCTCTCGGTCTCCCTGACCACCCTGTCGAGCGCCGGTGCTGTCCTGATCACCCCGATCGCCCTGGCCTTCTGGGGCTCGCTCTCCCCGCAGGTCGCCGACACCCTCGAGGAGGTCGACCTCTCACCACTCGACGTGCTGATCGACGTCGGACTCCTCATCGGCTTGCCCTTCGCCGCCGGAGTCCTCGTCGCCCACAAGTTCCCCGAGTTCTCCGAGCGCACCAAGAAGTTCGTCGAACCCGCCGTCGTCACGCTGCTGACCCTGCTGATCGTGGGCGGACTGGCAGGGAACGCCTCCACCGCACTGGATTACATCAAGATCGTGGCCCTGGCCGTGATCGGCCAGAACCTCCTCTCCCTCGGCATCGGATACGCCGCAGCCTCGGCCTGCCGACTCCCCACCGCCGCCCGCCGCGCCATGACCCTCGAGATGGGCATCCGCAACACCGCGCTCGGACTCGTCCTTGCCCTGACCTTCTTCCCCGAGCAGGGTGGGGTCGCGGTCACCGTCGCGTTGTGGGGTCTGTGGGACCTGATCACCGGGTTCGGGTTGTCGACGTACTGGAAACGAACGGCCGACAACGATGCCCACCTGGCACCAACTCCGTGACAGTAGCCTAGAACACGTTCTAGTCTGCGGGCATGACTTCCCAGCCGGACCGCCAACTGCTCACGTCGTACGTCGCCGGCTCCGAACCCCGCTTCGTCGACTACACCCGAGCCCCCGAGGGTGCGCCAAACGTGGTGATGGTGGTCCTCGACGATGTCGGGTTCGCCCAACTCGGCTGTTTCGGCGCGACCATCGACACCCCCAACATCGACCGCCTCGCCGCCGGCGGCCTGCGCTACAACAGGTTCCACGTCACCTCGGTCTGCTCCTCCACCCGCGCGGCGCTCCACACCGGCCGCAACCACCACGCCGTCGGGATGGGCGTCACCGAGGAGGCCGCCCTCGGCTTCCCCGGCTACACCGGTCGGATCCCCAAGTCCGCCGCGTTCCTGGCCCGCGTCCTGCGCGACGGCGGCTACAACACGATGTCGGTCGGCAAGTGGCACATGACCCCCAAGACCGACTACTCCGCCGCCGGCCCCTACGACCAGTGGCCCCTGGGCGTCGGCTTCGAGCGCTTCTACGGTTTCCTCGGCGCTGAGACCAGCCAGTGGACCCCCGATCTGGTTCGCGACAACAGCCACATCGACCCCCCGAGGACCCCGCAGGAGGGCTACCACCTCACCGAGGACCTGGTCGATGAGTCGATCCGGATGATCCAGGACCAACAGCAGGCCGAGGCCCGCAAGCCGTTCTTCCTGCACCTCGCCACCGGTGCCGCCCACGCCCCCCACCAGGTCCCCGACGAATGGGTCGTTCCCTACGAGGGTGCCTTCGACGACGGCTGGGAGGCCTGGCGCGAACGGGTCTTCGAACGCCAGGTCGCGGCGGGCGTCGTACCCGCCGACACCGTGTTGACCCCTCGGCCCTCCTGGGTCCCCGAGTGGTCGACCCTGCCGCCCGAGCAGCGCCGCCTCTTCGCCCGCTACATGGAGGTCTTCGCCGGGTTCATGACCCACACCGACCACCACCTCGGCCGCCTGTTCGACTACCTCGACCAGCGTGGCATCGCCGACAACACCATGGTCATGGTGCTCTCCGACAACGGCGCCAGCGCCGAGGGCGGCGTCACCGGCACCCTCAACGAGGCCGCCGCCTGGCTCGGCCAGGGCGAGTCGGTCGAGGAGGCCGTCGAGAAGTCCGACGACATCGGCGGCCACGACGCCTACAACCACTACCCCTTCGGATGGGCGTGGGCCGGTAACACTCCGCTGCGCCTGTGGAAGCGCTACGCGTGGCTCGGCGGGGTCCGCACCCCGCTCGTCCTCACCTGGGGCGACCGTGTGCAGACCAAGGGCGCCATCCGCGACCAGTTCTGCCACGCGGTCGACGTCTACTCCACCGTCCTGGACGCCGCCGGCATCGCCGCGCCCACCGCCGTGGACGGCATCACCCAGCAACCCATCGACGGCGCCTCCCTGCTCCCCTCGATCGACGAGGCCGACGCCGCCGAGCACCGACGCCTCCAATATTTCGAGATGATGGGCTCCCGCGGGATCTATCACGACGGCTGGAAGGCGGTGACCGACTACGTCGCCAACCAGTTCGGCGAGCGTGAGGTCCTGCCCGGCAGCTACGACTTCAACACCGACCACTGGTCGCTGTTCCGCCTCACCGACGACTTCTCCGAGGCCAACGACGTCTCCGCCGACCACCCCGACGTCGTACGCCGCCTCGAGCAGCTCTGGTGGGCCGAGGCCGGCCGCAACCAGGTGCTCCCGCTCTTCGAGTTCCCCGAGTCCATGGCCCACATGCACCCTGGCGCCTACCCGCAACCCGACCGCGTCCACTTCACCCCCGGCGGCGGACCGGTCCAGGACTGCCAGTTGCCCGCCACCATCGGCGGCTTCGAACTACGCGCCCGGATCGTCGTCCCCGACGACGGGGCCGAAGGCGTCCTCACCGCGCTGGGCGACCGGCACGGCGGCTGGGGGTGGTACCTCCTCGACAGTCGTCCCGTCGCGACCTTCGCGATGTACGAAGGCCCCATCCGACTCGCCGGCGTCGACGCGCTGACGCCCGGCGCCCACGACCTCTCGTTGCGCTACGTCCCGGGCATGGAACCGATCGTCGCCCTGCTCGTCGACGGTGTCGAGGTCGACTCGGCCCCCATGCCGGGACTGTTCTTCTTCCCCAACCTCTCCACCGCAGCCAGCGGCATGCTGGTCGGTCGGGACCGTGGATTCCCGGTGAGCAGCGACTACGCCCCGCCGTTCCCCTTCACCGGTGAGCTGGTCGGGGTCGACCTCATCAGCGGCGCCCCCCAAGCCGTCCCGGACCCCGAGACCGCACTCAAGGCAGCCCTGGCCTCGGACTGAGACAGGACCACTAGCCTGAGTCGGTGCCGCCGAGATCCCCCCTTCCCCCGCGGCACGGGCTGAACGCTGCCTGGCTGCGTACGCCGGACCGATCGCCGGTCTCGCAATGGGCGACCATGGGGGAGTGGCTGCACCACCGGCTCCCCGAGCACGTCGAGGTCGACGAGATGCTCACCGGCGAACGCTTCGTCTACGACGACCTGCAACCCGTCCGCGAGGAAGACGCCTACGCGCCGCACACCTTCATGTGGTTCCACCGCGACCTGCGCGAGGAGGCGCCGGTCCCTGGGGAGCTGCGGATCCTGCACCACGACGATCGCCTGGTCGTGGTCGACAAGCCGGCCTTCCTGGCCACCATTCCCCGAGGCAAACACGTCCAGCAGAGTGTCGTCGTACGACTCAGGGCCGAGCTGGGATTGCCCGAGCTTTCCCCGATGCACCGCCTGGACCGGGTCACTTCCGGGGTGCTGATGCTGGCCACCGAACGCCGCTGGCGATCCCACTACCAACTGATGTTCGAGCACCGTCGCGTCACCAAGACCTACCTCGCCCTCGCGGGCTGGCGCGGAGACCTGACCCTCCCGCTCACGGTGCGCAACCACCTGCACAAGGAGCCGGGCGTTCACCAGGCCACCGTGATCCCGGACGCCCCGGCGAATGCCGAGACCCTCGTCGAGCTGGATCATCGGGTCGACGATCAAGCGGTCTATCGGCTGAGCCCGCGCACCGGCAAGACTCACCAACTCCGGTTGCACCTGAACGGGCTCGGGATCCCGATCGTCGACGACCCGCTCTACCCCTACGAATGGGGTCGCTCGGTCGACGACTTCAGCCGGCCGCTCCAACTGCTGGCCAGCGAGTTGGCCTTCATCGATCCGGTCGACGGAACCCAACGCAGGTTCGTCAGCGAGCGGACCCTGCCGCTGCCCTCTGCCACGGGGTGAGGGCGGTCGTCTGAGGCGCCCTCAGTTGTAGCGGTGGTTCTTCGCCGAGTGCCCCTGCTCCCGGGTGCACGTGCGGCCGTTCATCGACCGGTGTCCACACAGAGCCTCGGTCGGTTCCTCCGCGTCGGCGGGCGACTGCGTCGCAGCCGAGGGGGAAGCCTCCTTCGGTGCCACCGGCGCGGCCTTGGCGGGCTTGGCTGTGGCGGCGCCCGGCTTCTTCGCGGCTTTCTGGGCGGCCTCGTAGCGGGCTTCGCGCATCGCGCGGAGGTTGTCCATCTTGCTCATGACTGCATCACCCGGCGAACTGTAGTCCCGGGCATCGACACTCCCGTCGGGTGCTGGTCGACGACCAGGAACGCCAAGCCACAGCGCGGAGGCCATCTCTGGCCTACAGTCGAAACCACCCGTCGTTCGACCGCCCCCCGTATCAAGGAAATCACCCCATGCGCAGAGCACTTTTTGCCCTCCTCGCCTCACTACTCCTCGTCGGTGGCCTCCCGGCCACCATGCCTGTCGCCCAGGCGGGGCCGAGTCAGGAGCGGACCGAGAAGCGGATCATCAAGCTGCACAACAAGGCCCGGGCGGCCAAGGGCATCAAGCGGACGTTGAAGGCGAACAACTGCCTCGACCGGTTCGCCGAGAGGCAGGCCCGTCGACAGGCCCGCAAGACGAAGCTCTATCACCAGGACCTGTCGCCGGTCATCCGAGCGTGCGGGATGTCGATCGTCGGCGAGAACGTCGCCTACGGCTATCCCACCGCCTGGAAGGTGCACCGGGCGTGGATGTCCTCGAAGGGACACCGGGCCAACATCCTGAAGCGGAAGTTCAACAAGATCGGCGTCGGTATGGCGCTGTCGAAGAAGGGCGTGCCCTACTACGCCGCCGTGTTCGGCAGACGCTGACCCCGTGCTCTGATCCTGTGCTCTAGCCGCCTCAGCTCGGCAGCAGTTGCCGAGCCGTCACCTTGGTTGCCGCGACGTACATGTGTTGGATTCGGCTACCGGCGGGCCAGGCGGGCGCATCGACGGCTTCGGTCGGTGTCTCCATCCCGTCGGCGAGTTGAAGCACGCCACGGATCAGCACGCTCCACCCCGACCGGGTGAAAGCGTCGGTCTCGTCGGCCTCGAAGGCGACCTCCTGACCCACCACGTCGTGCAGCCAAGTCGAGTACGGCGCGGTGCGTAGCCACACCCGACCGTCCACCACCGTGAAGTTGAGGGGGATGATGCTCAGCCCCTCGGGCCCGTTCCAAGCGATTCGTCCGGTCTCGGTGCTGGCGAGGTAGGCCCAGGCCTCCTCCGTGGGGAGTTCGACCAGCCGCCCGCCGTACGTCATGACGCCCCGTCCGGGTCGGCCTCCGGGACCAGGGCCACCGTCGTCTCGGATCGTTCGAGGATCGCGATCGACAGGGAGCCGTAGACGATCCGGGACAACAGGCCGTACTGGTGCCGGCCGACCACGAGCAGGTCCACCTGATGGGCGATCTCGGCGAAGGTGTCGGTGACCAGGCCCGTGGCGAGTTCCAAGGTCACCACCACGTCGGGGAACTCCTCGCCCAGACCCGCCACCGACTCGCTGAGCATCAACTTCGCGTCCTCCGGATCGCGGGGCATCACCCCGTAGATAGCGCCCTGTACGTCCCACAGACAGTGCATGACGGTCAAGGGAAGCCCGCGCAGGGACGCTTGGCGGAAGGCGAACTCGACCACCGGCAGTGACGCAGCCGATCCGTCCGCACCCACGACCACGCCGCGGCTCGCGTTCTCCGGGTGGGGGCGGCAGACGACCACCGGGCACGCGGAGGATCGGGCGATCGCCGCACTGACCGAACCCATGAGGGTGCTGCGCAGGGGCCCGCGTCCCCGAGAACCAACGACGATCAACGAGGCCACCTCGGAGGCGTCGATCAGCGCGTTGCGTGGATCGGCGGAGATGATGCGCGACTCCACCGTGACCTTGGGGAAGTGTTCAGCCACGCGGGCAGTCGCCTCCTCGATGAGTTGACGGGAGGCCTCCTCGAGTTCGCGCCGCAACTCCGCGCTACTCATCGCGGCCTGCGCGATCCAGCCCTCGTACATCATGGAGACCTCGACCCCCGCGCACATCAGGGTCAGGGTCCGCCCCTCCAGGGAGGCTTGTTCGGCCGCCCAGTCCAAGGCGCGTTGGGCGTGTTCCGAGCCATCCAGACCCACCACGATCGAGCCGACGGTCACCGCATCATGTTGTTCGCTCATGCCTCACAGTCTGGACCCGCGACGCCGCTGTGGCACGGGTCCTTGGTCCCGGGAATGGGGAGCAACGGTCCCTCAGGTGCTCGCATTCGAGCGGCTCGCCGTGTCGTCGACCACATCGATCACGTTTCGCAGTGCTGTGATCAGTGCGCCGTACAGCGGCCAATAGAGCCCCGGAAGGTCCTCGACCGACAGATCCCTGGTCAGGGTGTCGATTCGGGTGCGGACCCCGGCGACCTCCTGGTCCGGCTCGGTGATGCGTCGCCCCAAGTCGTCGAGGAGACCCACCCAGGGGTCGCGGAACCGCTCGTCCCAGGAGTGGGCACTGCGGGTCGACTCATCCACGGTGCGGGCGATATTGCGTAGTTGGGCGACCCCGTCCTCGAGCCGACGCAGGACGTCCTCCAGGGTCGTGTCGTGTTCGGCCGCCGTCTTGCCCGTGAGACGGCGAGGATTCCACCAGCTGCTCTCTCTGGCGTGGCCGACCAGGGCCCAGGCGTCGTCGAGATGCCGATCCATGTCCCGGGTCGCCTCGATCCATTCGCCGGACAGTTCGGGACCGAAGTCCGAGCGCAGTTCCTGCGCCATCCTCCGCATCAGTCCGCCCATCTCGCGGTTCACCTGATCGACCTGCATCCGGGCGCTGCGATCGTTCAACGGTGGGAGGACCAGAAGGTTGACCAGGACCCCGATCGTGACCCCCAGTGCGACGTCGAGGAATCGCTCTCCTAGCTGCTGCGCCTGCTGTTCGTACCCGGTGGTGAGGACGAACAGGGCGGTGGTGGCCACGGCCACGCCCTCTTCCCGTAGGGGTTTGATCCGCGAGACCAGCAGACCGATCAGCAACGCCAGGGTCAAGGCGAGGACCCCGTTGCCGGTGACCGCCACGGCCAGCACCGACAATCCGATTCCCAGGACCGTCGCCGATACGGACTGAGCGCCCCGCCAGAAGGTCCGGTAGACGGTGGCGTGCACGGTGAGGAGCGCGGTCCAGGGGGCGAGGAACGGTTGGGCCAGGTCGAAGACCTCCACCGCAAGCAGCCAGGCCACGACCGCTGCCAGCACCGTCTTGGAGATCTGGATCAGGTCGGTCTGGTTCGCGGGGGAGCGGAGCCACCCCAGCGGAGACCCAAATCGGGAGGTGAGTCGCAGGCCCATGCGACCAGTCAATCTCACCTCCGCTCGGGTGCGCCACCGGCGTCTGGGCTCCGCGCGGCTGGGTCCTTCGGGGTCATTCCGGGGACACAGGCCGGTCCGGCGTCGCACAATCGGGGGACCCCCCAACGTCAGGAATCCCCATGTCACCCCTCCTGCGGCTTCTCCCGCTTGCGCTGCTGTGCAGTCTGCTGTTCGTCACCCCGGCCTCCGTCGGCGACACATCCGAGCCGGAGGCGGTCGGCGGGAACCCGCTCGCGGGACGGACGATGGGCGTCTACAAGGGGTATGCCGAGCAGACGTGGGCGCCGTACGTGAACGCCACCGGTCGCAAGAAGGACCTGCTCGGGAAAATCGCCCTTGCCCCGAAGGCCAAGTGGTTCGGGGACTGGATCTCCAACGCGAGCGTCAAGCGCAAGGTGCGCGACTACATCTCCAATGCGCAGGCTGGCGACCCCGAAGCGCTGGTGCAGATGGCCGTGTTCCGGATGGACCCCTGGGAGGGTGAGGCCTGCCGTCGACTTCCGACCAAGGCGGAGAAGAAGTCCTACCGGCAGTGGATCCGCCGATTCGCCCAAGCGACGGGCGACACCCACGCGGCGATCATCCTGCAGCCGGATGGGCCGTTCGCCCTGTGCGCGCCGGGTGGATCCAAGGTGCCGTCCCGTCTGGTCAAGTACGCCGCCAAGCGGTTCGCGGCGCTACCCAACACGAGCGTCTACATCGACGCCGGTGCCTGGGACTGGCCGCACCGCTCCCAAGGCGGAGTGGACGCGGTCCTGCGGTTCATCATTCCCGGGGGCATCCGGTTCATCCGCGGGATCGCCCTGAACAGCACCCATTACTCCGACACCGAGCTCGAGATCGAACGCGGCACCGCGATCGTCGAGGCGCTGGCCGCACGGGGGATCACCGACAAGCACATCGTCATCAACACCTCCTCGAGCGGCAACCCCTTCGAGTTCGGCAAGTACGACGGCAAGGACGACAACAACGCCCGGGTCTGCCGCCGGAAGACCGACCCGCGGATCTGCCTGAAGCTCGGCATCCCCCCGACCACCGACGTCACCAACTCGGCCTGGGGTCTCTCGGAAGTGGCTCGCGAGCGAGCTGCTCAGCACGTCGACGGCTACCTCTGGTTCGGGCGCCCGTGGCTCTACCGCCAGGCCGACCCCTTCGTGACGCAGCGAGCGTTGGCGCTGGCCCGCACGTCACCGTACTGACGCGCGGACCAGCCACCCCTTAGATGTGGGTCAGAACTCCTCGTCGAACCCGACGTCGCCGGTGACCCCCACCTGATAGGCGGAGACCTTCCGTTCGAAGAAGTTCGAGAGCTCCTGGACGTCCTGCAGCTCCATGAAGGCCAGCGGATTTTTCGACCCGTAGATCACCGGCAGGTCCAACCGCTCCATTCGGCGGTCCGCGACGTACTCCAGGTAGGACCTCATGTCGGCCGTCGACAACCCGGCGACCCCTCCCTCGAGGAGGTCCTCGGCGAACTGGGCCTCGGCCTCGACCCCGTCGATGAGCATCTGCCGGACCTGGGCGGCCATCACGTCGTCGAACAGGTCCGGCTCCTCCGCCCGCACCGTGTCGACCACGTCGAAGGCGAAGGCCATGTGCATCGACTCGTCCCGGAAGACCCAGTTCGTCCCCGACGCCAGCCCGTTGAGCAGGCCACGACTGCGTAGGAAGTAGACGTAGGCGAACGCGCCGTAGAAGAACAACCCCTCGATGACCGCGGCGAAGCAGATCACGTTCAGCAGGAACGCCCGCCGGTGCTCACGCGTCTCCAGCGCGTCCAGGTCGAAGACCGTGTCGATCCACCGGAAACAGAAGTCGGCCTTGGCCTTGATCGAGGGGATGTTGTCCACCGCGGCGAAGGCCTCGTGCCGCTCATCCTCGTCGGTCACGTAGGTGTCGAGCAGGGTCAGATAGAACTGAACGTGTACTGCCTCCTCGAAGAGCTGCCGGGAGAGGTAGAGCCGACCCTCGGGGGAGTTGATGTGCTGGTACAGGTTCAGCACCAGGTTGTTGGCCACGATGGTGTCCCCGGTGGCGAAGAAGGCCACCAGTCGGGAGACGAGGTGCTGTTCGGCTGGACTGAGCTTGGCGAGGTCCTTCAGATCGGAGTGGAGGTCGATCTCCTCCACAGTCCAGGTGTTTTTGATCGCGTCGCGATAGCGGTCGTAGAAGTGCGGGTAGCGCATCGGGCGCAGGGTCAGATTCATCCCGGGGTCGAGCAGCATCCGCTCGGTGGTGGTGGTGGGAGTCGTGGTCATTGGCAGGCCTCGCAGTTATCGGGGTTCTCCAGGGAGCAGGCGAGCGCTTCGGACGCCTGGGTCTCCGGATCGGGGACGGTCGCGGTCTCGCGAACCGATGTGGTGGTCTGTTGGATCCGGGTCGCAGGGCGGGACCGCAGGTAGTAGGTCGTTTTCAACCCGGACTTCCAGGCGTGCAGATACATCGAGGAGAGCTTCCCGATGGAGGGCCCGGCGATGAACAGGTTGAGGGACTGACTCTGATCGATGTACGCCGCGCGATCGGCGGCCATGTCGACCAGCGCCCGTTGCGGCAGCTCCCAGGCGGTGCGGAACAGGGCGCGGATGTCCTCGGGGATGGCCACGACGCCCTGCACCGACCCCTCGGCCCTCTTGATGGCCTCCCGGACCTCGGCGGTCCACAGCCCGCGAGCCTTGAGCTCACGGGTCAGAGCCGCGTTGACCTGCAGGAACTCACCGGACAGCGTCTCGCGTTTGAACAGGTTGGAGACCTGGGGCTCGATGCACTCGTAGCACCCGGCGATGGAGGCGATCGTGGCCGTCGGGGCGATGGCGATGAGCAGCGAGTTGCGTAACCCGTGCTCGGCGACCGCGGCGCGTACCGCTGTCCACCGCGCCTCCTGGTGGCCGGTGACCCCCCACAGGTCGGGTTGCAGGTCGCCCCCGGCCGCCCTGGTCTCGGCGTACGCCGGATGCGGCCCGTGCTTCCCGGCGAGGTCGCAGGACACCTCCAGGGCGGTCAGGTAGATCTCCTCCGAGATCCGGGTGGACAACTCCCGCGCCGCGGGGGAGTCGAAGGGCAGAGCGAGCGCGAAGAATGCGTCCTGAAGACCCATCAGGCCCAGCCCGATGGGTCGCCACCGAGGGTTGGAGGCGGCCGACTCGGCGCTGGGGTAGAAGTTGATGTCGATGACGCGATCCAGGAACGGCACCGCGGTCCGCACGGTTTCGCGGAGTTTGTCCCAATCGATGTCGTGGTGATCCCCGTCGCGGGTGAGGTGTTGGGCCAGGTTGATCGACCCCAGGTTGCACACGGCAGTCTCATCGTTGGAGGAGACCTCGACGATCTCGGTGCACAGGTTGGACAGGTGCACCACCGGGCCGCCGGGGGTGTCGCGGGTTTGGTTGCAGGTCCGGTTGGAGGCGTCCTTGAAGGTCATCCACCCGTTTCCGGTCTGGGCCAGGGTGCGCATCATCCTGCTGTAGAGATCGCGGGCCTGAACCTGACGGACGTAGCGCCCCTCCGCCTCGGCCCGTCGGTAGGCCTCGTCGAACGCGGCCCCCCACAGGTCGGGCAGCTCGGGGGCCTGATCGGGGTCGATGAGGGACCACACCTGGTCCGCCTCGACCCGACGCATGAACTCGTCGGGGATCCAGTGCGCCAGATTCAGGTTGTGGGTGCGGCGGGCGTCCTCACCGGTGTTGTCCCGCAACTCCAGGAACTCCTCGACATCCGGGTGCCACGGCTCGAGGTAGACACAGGCGGCACCCTTGCGCCGTCCGCCCTGGTTGACCGCGGCCACCGAGGCGTCCAGCGTGCGCAGGAACGGCACGATCCCGTTGGACTGACCGTTCGTGCCCCGGATCAACGCACCGCGGGAGCGCACCCGGGAGAACGCGATGCCGATGCCGCCGGCGAACTTCGACAGCTTCGCCACCTGGGTGTAGCGCGAATAGATCGACTCGAGGTCGTCCACCGGGGAGTCGATGAGGTAGCAGGAGGACATCTGGGTATGCCGGGTCCCGGAGTTGAACAACGTCGGGCTGCTGGGCAGATAGGCCAGGGACGACATCAGCCGGTAGAACTCGACCGCCTCCGACGGGCTCTGGGCCAAACCGGAGGCCACCCGGAGCAGGAAGTACTGCGGCGTCTCCACGACCAACCGGGAGGTCGGGTGCCGCAGGAGGTAACGGTCGTAGACGGTGCGCAAGCCGAAGTACTCGAAGCGATGGTCGGCCTCGTGGTCGATGGCGAAGTCGAGCTTGCGGGCGTTGTCCTTGACGAAGCGGGCGGTGTCGTCACCGATCAGACCCTCGGCGTGACCGAGGGCCACCGATTGGCTGAAGGACATCACCCCCTGGTTGCGGACCTCCTTCTCGATGTACCCGGCCAACAGGCGGGCCGCGAGGCGGGAGTACTGCGGCTCCTCGCCGATCATCTCTGCGGAGGTCTGGATGGAGAGCCGGTCCAGTTCGGCGGTGGTGGCGCCGTCGTAGAGGCCGCTGATGGTGCGGGTGGCGACGCGCATCGGGTCGACGTCGGCCAGGTCGCCGCTGACGCGGTCGACCGCCCGGACGATCTTGTTCACGTCGACTGATTCGGTGTCGCCGTTGCGTTTGCGGACGCCCATCGTGGTGCGTCGGGGATTCTCTGTGACCGTCATGTCTCTCCTCGCGAGTTCGGTCGTGGACCGGTCGGAGTGCCGCGAGGAGGGTGACGTCGAGGACGACGCTGACGGTTTCTCCGGCGCGCGTCGTACGAGGCGTCGGCCGTCCCACGAGGCCTTCGACCACCGCACCCGGGGTGGGTACGGTGCGCTGGCAGGTCTTCGGACTCGCGGGCCTGTCGTGGTCGGTCTCCCGACGCGGACTCCTACTGGCCGCCGCTTCCCAAGCGTTCCGGGGTTCTCCGGGAGTTGCTCAGTGCTGTTGACGACTGTCGTTCCCACTCACCGCTGCGGGGCAGTCCCGGTCTCTCACCGGGTTCCCTGTTGCCACGTGACGCCTGGGTTGACGCCACGAACCAGCTGCATTCAGCACCATATGTAGGGATCGAGGTGAAGTGTGGGACCACATCTAGTGGTGGCGTGTCGCTTGCCGAGAGTGGTGCAGTAGGTCGAATCGTGCTGCCCCCTTGTTGCCCGCCGCTGGTTCTGATCAAGTGAGCGCATGCATGAGGTGACGCAGGGCGAGGACATCGAGAACGCCTCGGTCGACGAACTCAGGACACTGCAGTGGCAGCGGCTCCAGTGGTCGGTTCGACACGCCTACGAGAACGTTCCCCACTACCGGGCGTCGTTCGACGCGGTCGGCGTGCATCCTGACGACCTGACCGATCTGTCGGACCTCGCACGACTCCCGTTCACCACGAAGGCGGATCTACGCGAGAACTATCCCTTCGGGATGTTCGCGGTGCCGCGGGAGGAGATCGCGCGGTTGCACTCCTCCTCCGGAACCACCGGGACCCCGACGGTGGTCGGCTACACCGCCGAGGACCTCGACGTCTGGGCCACCGTCATGGCCCGCAGCCTCCGCGCGGCCGGTGCCCGGCCCGGAGACCTGTTGCACAACGCCTACGGCTACGGGCTGTTCACCGGCGGTCTCGGTGTCCACGCCGGAGCTGAGCGACTCGGGTGCACCGTCGTCCCGGTCTCCGGTGGGATGACCGAGCGCCAGGTCCGCCTGATCATGGACTTCCGTCCCCGCGTCATCACGGTGACGCCCTCCTACCTGCTCGCGATAGTCGATGAGATGCGTCGCCAGGGGATCGACCCGCGCTCGACTTCGTTGGAGATAGGCGTCTTCGGTGCCGAGCCCTGGACCGATCAGATGCGCACCGAACTGGAGCAGACCCTCGGCATCGATGCCGTCGACATCTACGGACTCTCCGAGGTGATGGGGCCAGGAGTCGCCCAGGAGGTCGTGGAGACCAAGGACGGTCTGCACATCTGGGAGGACCACTTCTACCCCGAGATCATCGACCCGTTGAGCGGGGAGGTGCTGCCCGACGGGGAGGAGGGCGAGTTGGTGTTCACCTCCCTGACCAAGCAGGCGATGCCCGTGATCCGCTACCGCACCCGGGACCTGACCCGACTGCTTCCCGGCACCGCTCGGCCGATGCGCCGGATGGAGAAGGTCACCGGTCGCACCGACGACATGATCATCCTGCGGGGGGTCAATCTGTTCCCGACCCAGATCGAGGAGCTCCTGCTCGGCGTCCCCGCCCTGGCCCCGCACTTCCAGTGCGTCCTGGTCCGACCCGGGACGCTCGACGAGATGATCGTCCGGGTCGAGAGACGCGGCGACGCGGAGCCGGGCGCTACGGATCGGGCCGCGGCCGAGTTGCGACACCTGGTCAAGAGCACCATCGGGGTGAGCATCGGTGTCGAGGTCTTGGCGCCGGACGGGATCGAACGGTCGATGGGGAAGATGCGACGGATCGTCGACGAGCGACCCCTACGTTGAATCGCAGCAGGGCCCGCTCGAGGCGTTGACACGCATCGACCGGGCCCGGCTGGAGCAAGACATCCGCAATCCCCCCAGATTTGCGGCCAGTCCGACTCTGTCAGCGGCTATCCCCCAATCGCTGCTGACAAAGAGAACATTACGGACGGCGCCGCAACAGACGGCCCACATCTGGGGCACGAGCGGGGAAGCGTTCGGTAACACGTTCGCTCCTCGCTCAGCGGCTACGGGTGGCCTGCGGCAGATCTTGCGGATCTCTTGAGCGACCACCGGGGTCGAAACCTAGGCGGGTGAGCTCTACGCGCAGCGGAAGACCTCGCGGCCCGAGGCCGCGGCGGCGTCCTGGACCTTCAGGGTGTCGCGTACGACGCCGAAGATCTCCTCCAGGACCAACGGCGCGTCCGCGATTCGCATGTGGGGGTTCGTGATCGCGACAGGGTGCCACCAGGCGCCGTCCGCGGTGATCACCGGCTCGGGCTCGAGGTTGTCGATGGACACGTGGACCCCGCCTTCGGCGAAGCCCTCGTCGGCCACCGGACGGATCACCCGGTCCTCCTTGTCGATCCCGATGATGTCGAGACGCTCGTGCAGCGCGGCGACGCCGACGGGATCCTCGTCGAACATCGTCGCGGCCACGCGGACCTGGAAGCCCAGCGAACGGGCCAGGTCGATGCCGTCCATCGCACGGGCCCACGATCCGGCGCCACGCATCTTGTCGTGGGGGCCGGGCGCCGCAGAGTCCAGACTGACCTGCATCACCACCGAGCGGTCGATGTTCTCGAGCGTCTCTCGGCGTCGTCCCTTCCCGAAGACCATGGCGTTGGTCAGGATCGTGCGCGAGAGTCCTTCGCCGGCTTCGACCAACTGTCCCAACTCGGGATGCATGAAGGGCTCACCGCCGGTGAGGAAGAGTTCCTTGCCGCCCTGCTCCCGGAACTCGGCGAACAGATCGCGGCACACGTCGACATCGAGTCGACGGGCGTCGGCTTTGGGGGAGGACTCGGCACAGCAGTAGAGGCAGGCCAGGTTGCAGTCGAAGTTGGTATAGGCCCACAGTCGGCTCCCGACCGGCGTACGACCGCCGAGGCTGAACACCGTCGCGTCCTGGGCGGGAACCCCGGCCTTGGCGACCGAGAACCACCACGGACCCTGATCGGTCTCCGCGACCCGGGCGGCGATCTGGTGGCCCACCAGTTCGGCCCAGACAGGGAGGTCGATCTCCACACTGGGCTCAGCACTGCGGATGCCCAGGGTGTCACCGGGCTCGAGGCGACGCATCGCCCGGGTGATCAGCAGGAGCAACCCGCTGCCGCAGTCCATGTCACCGCCGTCGATCAGCGTCTTGACGTGTCCCGCCGGTGTGTCCTGGGGTCCCTGAGGAACGATCAGTGGCCGATCATCGTGTTTCATGGTTCGACTCTAAGGGTGGGGCGGGGACGTAGGGTCGCGTCATGACTGACGAGCCGCTTTACCGACCCACCGACGCCGAGTCCCGCAGCGAGTTCTGGGAGAACGTGCACGACGACAAGGACGTCGATGGGGTGTCGTGGTGGCAGTCGGTGCCGGGGTTGTCGTTGGGCCTGGTCGACGAGACCCAGATCGCTCTGGACCGCGGTGTCATCGATGTCGGCGCCGGCTGGTCGACCCTGATCGATCACCTCATCGAGCGGGGCTACGCGGACCTGACCGCCATCGACCTGTCGGCCACCGCGTTGCAGACCGTCCGCGACCGGATCCCGGCTGATCGAAGCGACGTGGTCCTCGACGTCGCCGACATCCTCGACTTCCGCCCGGGCCGGACCTACACGATCTGGCACGACCGCGCCGTCTTCCACTTCCTGACCGAACCCGAGGAACGCGACGAGTACCGCGAGTCGCTGATGCGGTGCCTCGAGCCGGGTGGGTACGTCGTGGTCGCCACCTTCGGCCCCGACGGCCCGCTGACCTGTAGCGGACTACCGATCGTGCGCTACACCCACGAGGAACTGGCCGCGGAGTTCCCCGACTTCGAACTGATCTCGACCAGCGGCGAGGAGCACGTGACCCCGTGGGGCACCAACCAGCAATTCACCGCGATCCTGCTCAAGCAGGCGACCGCTGCTTGAACGAGCTGTCAGCCTCGCGACACGTCCGTGGGTCGTGTGCCTGGCGCCGGTGTTTGGGTAGGTGTGGGGCACACGACCTGACTGGCCTACCTAGTGCCGTCGGGGCTAATCTGGGTTGTGTGTCTGAGGCCGGTGCTGCGGTAGGTCTGGGGCACACGACCCGTTCATCGCGAATCAGCTCGGCAAAGCCAACAACCCCAGGTCGAAGCGGGACCGGACTCGGGTGGAGGCGGCAGTAGCAGCGACGATCATCACCGCGTCAGACTCCTTGCCGGACGTGATCTCCACTGCGCCGGAGTCGGCGGACTCACGGTGCGCCATCACCCAGTCGAAGAGCAGCCAATCCACCGCTCCCGAGGCGGCCAACGGCTCGACGTCGGCTTCGGTGACCGACGAGGTGACTCGTTTCAGGGCTTCACGGTGCTCGGTCAGGGTCGCGTCCTTGTCGACGCCAGAGGAATCGAAGAGGAGCATCGAGAGCGTCGCCGGCAGCCGGCGGCCCTCGTCGCTGACGACCAGCCACCGAGCACCGGCCCATTCCTGGTCGTCGTCGACCCAGTGCAGGCCTGCGCGACCGCCGACCACACCCGGTCCCGGGACATCGAGCGCCCCGTCGAACGGCGCGGGCCCCATGAGCCCGATGGCCTGACGAGCACGGATGCTCATCAGGGCGGCGGTTCCGATGATCTGTCCGGCCCGTACGTCGTCGGGCAGGTCCGCGGCGACGGGAGCAAGTCGCGCCGTGTCGTACTCCTCGCACGCTCGGTCGATGGCCCGGTAGGACGCCGCCAGATCGTCCTGTTCATCCGGCCTCGGTCCGCGACCGCCGCCGAGAAGTTCGCCGAAGCGTCCGGCCACCTCGATGAGTACGTCGTCCAGTGCTTCGAGGTGGGTGGGCAGCCACCGGTCCGCTTCGGCCCCCGGGAGATCGACCACGTCGACCAGGCGTAGGGGGTCGCCCTCGGAGGAACTCCAATGGAATCCGATGATCGCTGGGTCAGTGTTGATCCGAGGCAGCATCAGGGGGTGCCCGTCAGCCGCTGGTGCCAGGCATCGAGCCCCTCTCCGGTGCGGGCGCTGACCTCGATCACGACCGCGGTGGGGTTGATCTGTCTGAGATTGGCGCGGAAGAGCGCGAGGTCGAAGTCCAGGTGGGGGAGAAGGTCCATCTTGTTAACCAGCACCACGCTCACGGAGCGGAACATCACCGGGTACTTCAGCGGCTTCTCTTCGCCCTCGGTGATCGCGTAGACCATCACCGACTCGTGCGCCCCCACGTCGAACTCGGCTGGGCACACCAGGTTGCCCACGTTCTCGACCAGCAGGAGGTCCAGGGTCTGGAGGTCCAGATTCCCCAAAGCCCGGGCGACCATCGGGGCGTCGAGGTGGCACTCACCGCCGAAGCCGTTGCCGGTGTTGAGCAGGGCGATCTGGGCCCCCAAGCCGGTCAGCCGGTCGGCGTCGATCGATGTTTCGATGTCGCCCTCCACGACCCCGGCCCTGATCCCGGCCTCCTGAAGGTGCCGCAGCGTATGAACCAGTAACGTCGTCTTGCCGGCTCCGGGTGACGACATCAGATTCACGCACCGGACCCCAGCGGCATCGAAAGCGGCGCGGTTGGCCTCCGCGGACTTGTCGTTCTCGCCGAAGATCCGTTCCAGCACGCTGACCCGTTCGGTCCCCGTGTCGTAGGCCGAGTGGTCCCCGTGCCCCGACTCGTGGTCGTGGTCGTGGGTGGTGCCTTCGTCGTGCCGGTGGAAACGTCCCATCAGGACTCCTTAGTGGGTGTGAGCGCGAGATCCAGCGAGGTCACCATGAACTCCTCGCCGCTGTGCAGGCTGATCACCCCGCTGCCGCACGCGGAACAGGTCAGAACCAACACGTGCTCAACGGTGGTGCGGGCCCCACAGTCGGTGCAGTCCAGGACCACCGGCACATGATCGATCTCCAATCGGGAGCCGTCCAGGGCGGTGGTCTCGGTGACCATCTCCCAGCAGTAGACGAGGGTGGCGGGTACGACCTGCCGCATCTGACCGACCTGGAGGTGCACCACCTGCACCTCACGCCCGTTCCGGGCGTCGTCGACGATGCCGTAGATGCCGCGGCACAGGGAGAGTTCATGCACTGCGGAACCCTCGCAGCGTGTGGGAGGGGGTCTCCCCGAATCGTTGGCGGTAGGCGCCGGAGAAGTTGCCCAGATGGGTGAACCCCCATCGGGTGGCGGTCTCGGTCACGGTCACCCCGGAGTGCGGGGCCGCCTCCAGCAGCGTGCGGCGTACGGCGTCGAGGCGTCGGTCGCGGACGAAGGTGATCGGGGTCGTGCCGAGGTCCTCGCGGAAACCGACCTGCACCGACCGGGGACTCATCCGGGCGTACGACGCGATGTCCTCCAGGCTGATCGGCTCGGCGAGGTGACGTTCGATGAACTCGATCGACCGGGTCACCGCCGCGCGGCCCGAGCGCCGGGGCCGGGAGCGCAGGGTCTCGCTGTAGTTGGACGGTTGCATGTACAGCAACGTCGAGACGATCAGCTCCTCCAGGGATCCGGCGCCGTACCCCTGGCGGACCAGCGATTGCTCCGAGAGCACCTCGCTGAAGAGGATCTGGAGCGCGCCGTGCCACCGAGCGGCCGTGTCGGTGGTCAGGTCCGCCACCGGTTCGAAAACCACCGGGCCCGTCAGTCGTCGGCCCAGCATCCGGGAGAGCTGCCGCTCGACCGCCTTCTGCTCGATCCGGATGATGGTCTGGGGCGAATCGTGGTCCAGATGAAGGTGGTAGTCCGTGTCCGGTGAGATCACCAGGGCGAAGTAGGGGGTCAGCTCGTGGGTGACACCCTTGATCCGGGCCTGCGCCTGCCCGGCGCTGGTCATGTGGACCGTGAAGCAGGTGGTGGCCTGGGGAACGTGCACCGTCGTGGCGACGGCGAAGTCGAGGTAGGCCATGGTGACGTCGAGAAGCTGTACGGCGTTGAGCCGACAGTGGAACCCCTCTCCCGGGCGGTCCGCAAAGGAATGCTCCGGTGTCACTTGGCAGTGTCCGAGGAATTGGGACGTCGCGTCGGTCGCCTCCACGAGGTCCTCGGTGTCGAGCACCGGGTGGTTGTGCAGAGCGGCCGGCACGCCTCGCGGCTGGATGCGTCGGTGCACGTCCAAGCGGGTCCGGTCCACATTCATGAACCGCAGTCGCGACAGGCCATCGACCACCCAGTCTCACCTCCGCCCTTCCGTTTTGATCAGTCCTTGTCGACCTGCGCGTGTGACCACTATCGACTTCTTGCGCCTTACGAGCAAGAAACCTGCGTAATTCGGATAGCGCTGTCGTTCGGGTGATAGTTCGTCCGATACGTGGCGTCCTACATTCCTGGCCTCGGCCCGGCACTCTTCGGGCCTGGTCAGGAGGACAGGATGACGCTCGCTCCCAGCCGCGAAGCCTCGGCTCAGGCCGCTCTGCAGGCACGCTTGGAGGATCCTCAGGTCGCCGCATCCCTGGCCACGCTGCTCGACCATGCCGACCTGTTGGCGGTCATGCTCGAGGGGCTCGACGGGTTTATCGCCCGCAGCGAGGTCATCGGGGCCAGCCTCGCCGACGGGGTCAGCGAACTGCGAGGTATCGCCGGCGGCTCAGCGTTCGCGGATCTTGCTGCGGAGGTCGACGTACCGGCGCTTCTCGCCGCCGCGACCAGCCTGGCCGAGGTGTTGCCCAAGGTGACGCCGCCACTCGTCGCCGCCTTCGAGGGCGGAGCCCCCGAAGAGCTGGCCAAGATCGGCGCCGGCGTGGCCCAGGGCAACGCCGACTACGCGGCCGGCCCGGTCGAGATCGGTGGGGCGTTCTCACTGCTCAAGCTGCTCAAGGACCCCGACATCAATCGGACGCTCAGTTACTTCGCGACCGTCGCCAAGGCAGTCGGCCGCGAACTCGGCACCACCAGCACCACCGCGAAGAACTCCGCTCCCTCCTAGTAGCAAAACATCTTCCAGAGTTAGGCAGGCAACCAGATGTCCTCAGTGCTGTGGTTCCAGGCAGGAGCTTGTTCGGGCAACACCATGTCCTTCCTCAATGCCGAGGAGCCCAATGTCGTGGATCTGATCCTCGACTTCGGGCTGGAGATTCTCTGGCATCCCTCGCTCGGCGTCGAGCTGGGCGATCAGGCGCAGAAGATCTTCCGGGACTGCGTCAGCGGGGACACCCAGTTGGACATCTTCGTCCTCGAGGGGACCGTCATCCAGGGTCCCGACGGATCGGGTCGGATGGACATGTTCGCCGATCGACCGATGATCGAGTGGATCACTGAGTTGTGCGATGCCGCCAGCATCGTCGTGGCGATCGGCGACTGTGCCTGCTGGGGTGGTATCCCG
The DNA here is from genome assembly GCF_054783655.1 of Nocardioides salsibiostraticola. Lineage (NCBI taxonomy): Bacteria > Bacillati > Actinomycetota > Actinomycetes > Propionibacteriales > Nocardioidaceae > Nocardioides > Nocardioides salsibiostraticola. The sequence goes on from NZ_BAAGQD010000025.1 coordinate 378,448, forward strand.
GCGATGGAACCGAACCCGAGCGACTCCACCGGTCTGCAGTTCCACAAGCGTGAACGCGGCGGCTTCCTCGGCCCGGACTGGCGATCGAAGTCCGGGTTGCCGATCATCAACATCCCCGGCTGCCCCGCGCACCCGGACTGGATCACGCAGATCCTGGTCGCCCTGGCCACCGGTCGGGCCGGTGACATCGCCCTTGATGATCTGCATCGTCCGCAGACTTTCTTCAAGACCTTCACCCAGACCGGATGCACCCGGGTGCAGTTCTTCGAATACAAGCAATCCACCACCAGCTTCGGTGAGGGCACCCGGACCGGCTGCCTCTTCTACGAGTTCGGCTGCCGCGGCCCGATGACGCACTCGCCGTGCAACCGGATCCTGTGGAACCGGCAGTCCTCCAAGACCCGATCCGGGATGCCGTGTCTGGGGTGCACCGAACCGGAGTTCCCGTTCTTCGACCTCGCGGCTGGCACCGTCTTCAAGACCCAGAAGGTCTCCGGGACGATCCCCAAGGAGGTGCCCGAAGGCGCCGACCATCTCACCTATATGGCCCATGCGGCGGCGGCGCGAATCGCCGCTCCGCAGTGGTCGAAAGAAGACATGTTCGTCGTGTGAGGTGAGTAGCCGATCACCTCACCGCAGGGAAGACGTAGGCCAGCACCGAGCTCATCCCGTAGACGCCGTCACGACGCCATGGGGATCAAGTCGAGAAGGAAGTACTCACCATGACCGCAACGCAATCCTCCAGCGAGGCCGTGGATCTCTTCGTGTCCCCTTTGGGACGAGTCGAAGGTGATCTCGACGTCCGGGTGACCATCGAGGGCGGTGTCGTCACCTCCGCCTGGACCGAAGCCGCAATGTTCCGTGGGTTCGAGATGATTCTGAAAGGCAAGGACCCGCAGGCGGGACTGATCGTGACGCCCCGGGTCTGCGGGATCTGCGGGGGCAGCCACCTCTACAAGGCCTGCTACGCCCTCGACACGGCCTGGAGCACTCACGTTCCGCAGAACGCCACACTGATCCGCAACATCGCCCAGGCCTGCGAGACGCTCCAGTCCATCCCGCGCTACTTCTATGCGCTCTTCGCGGTCGATCTGGTGAACAAGAACTACGCCGCGTCCCCGATGTACGACGAGGCGGTCCGCCGGTTCGCACCGTACGTCGGCACGTCGTACCAGAAGGGCGTGGTGCTCTCCGGGAAGCCCGTGGAGGTGTACGCGATCTTCGGTGGCCAATGGCCGCACTCCTCGTTCATGGTCCCGGGTGGGGTCATGTGTGCCCCCAACCTCTCCGACATCACCCGCGCCACCGCCATCCTTCAGCACTGGAAGGACAACTGGCTCGAGGGCATGTGGCTCGGGTGCTCGGTGGAGCGCTGGTTGGAGGTCAAGTCCTGGGAGGACATGTTGGCCTGGGTCGAGGAGAACGAGTCGCAGTACAACTCCGACTGCGGGTTCTTCATCCGCTACTGCCTCGACGTCGGCCTGGACAAGTACGGCGCGGGCTGCGGCAACTACTTCGCCACGGGGACCTACTTTGATCCGGCGTTGTATGAGAACCCGACCATCGACGGCCGCAACGACGCGCTCAAGGGCCGCTCTGGCATCTACGCGGACGGCAAGTGGTCGACCTTCGACCACATGCGCGTCACCGAGGACGTCAGCCACTCCTTCTACACCGGCGACCGCCCCCTGCACCCGTGGGAGGGGGAGACCAACCCGGTCGACCCGAAGGATGGGCGCGAGCAGGGCAAGTACTCCTGGGCCAAGTCTCCGCGGTACGACGTACCCGACCTCGGTCGGATGCCCCTCGAAGCCGGGCCGCTGGCCCGGCGAATGGCCGCCGGCGCACCCGGAGCGCTGCCCCACCAGGATGACGACCCGTTGTTCGTCGACATCCTGAACAACATCGGCCCGTCGGTGTTCTCCCGGCAGATGGCGCGGATGCACGAGGCGCCGAAGTACTTCGCATGGTGCATGGAGTGGCTGAGCCAGATCGATCTCCAGGGCTCCTTCTACACCAAACCCACCGAGCACGCGTCGGGCAAGGGATTCGGATCCACCGAGGCCGCTCGTGGGGCGCTGTCCGACTGGATCGTGTTAGAGGACGGAAAGATCAAGAACTATCAGATCGTCACGCCGACAGCCTGGAACATCGGACCCCGCGACTCCACGGGCACCCTCGGACCCATCGAGCAGGCGCTGCTCGGCACCCCGATCGTGGACATCGAGGACCCGGTGGAACTCGGCCACGTGGCTCGGTCCTTCGACTCCTGCCTGGTGTGCACGGTGCACGCCTACGACGGCAAGACCGGCAAGCAACTCAACGAGTTCGTCATCAACGGAATGGTGTGAGACGGGCCGAGGTGAGGCCGAGAATCGACATGGCGCCGGCCGTGCAGCAGCCCTACGAACTACTCGACGACGGATTCGCTCCGGAGCCGTGCGAGTTGCTGGTGATCGGCTGCGGGAACATCCTGCGGGGCGATGACGCGGTCGGCCCGATCCTGGTCCGCCACCTCCACGAGCGGGGTATCCCGGACGGTGTGCGTGTGGTGGACGGCGGTACGTCCGGGATGGATGTCGCCTTCGGCATGCGGGGAGCCGAGCGGGTCGTGATCGTCGATGCGGCCAGCACCGAGAACCCGGCTGGGACGGTCTACCGGGTCCCGGCTGAGCACCTGGCGGAACTGCCACCGATCGACGGCCTCCACACCCACAACTTCCGGTGGAACCACGCCATCTCGTTCAGTTCATGGTTGTTGGGGCCCTTGCGCCCCACCGACGTCACGGTCTTCCTCGTCGAGGCCGAACAGTTGGAGCCGGGGACGGAGTTGAGTACGCCGGTCGCGCAGGGCATGCAGCAGGTGCTGGAGCTGATCGTGAGCGAGTTCTTCCCCGCCGCCCCCACCGTGGAGATCACCGAAGACGGCTACCTGCACGTCCCGGCAGCCCTCGCCGCCCGCTGGTTTCCCCAGGATGTGTGCGTGGCCCGGATGGAGGGCCCCGACCTGGACCTGGTCCCGTTGGCCGGGTCCGGCTACGGCGGGTTGGTCCTCAAACAGTGCAACGCAGCCGGAGACCGGTCGCTCCTGGTGAGCGAGGTCTTCGCGTTCGCGCCCGCGATCGGGAGGTTTCCGGTGCGGTGGGACGAGGCCTCGGGGTCGTTGCGGGTGCTGGTCGGTGAACCAACGGGGGGAGCGCAGGCTGATGGAGTACGAGGTCCAGACCGAGGTCGTGCGGGAATCGGGCCAGTGGACGGTGTATCTGATCGTGCTCAGCCCCGAGGGGATCGATCGTCGACCGCTGCGCAACTTCCGGACCGAGCTGCGGGCCCACCAGGCCGCGGACGTGATTCGTCGTACCGCGGCGAGACGTAGAGGACCCCTTGGTCCACCAGACCGGTGAGCAGCCCCCGCGCCACGACGTCCGATCCGGGAGGAAACCCTGATGACTGACCCGATCACTGACCTGATCACTGACCCTCCCCAACCGCTGGGGGCCTTCGGGTTCCCTGCGGGCTTCCTGCTCATCGACGCGAGCTCCGAAGGATCCTCACCAGTCGCGGCAGCGCGCGCGGAACTTCTCGCAGGTCGACGACCGGTCACCTGGCCCGATGAGTTGCGGGCGCTCGAGTTGACCCACGCCGACGACCTCGATGGCGCCCTGGCCTACTACGCCGGGGTGACGGCCGCCGATCCGACGGGTTTCTTCAACCGCTGGGTAATCGATCCGCACAGTGCCTCGGTGGACGAGGTCCGCGCGGCCCTTCCGCCGGAACTGGCGCCGCTGGTCGACGTGGTCGGCTATACGACAGGCCACTCGGGACCGCCGAGCGCAGACGTGACCGGGGTGGCCGCCGAGGTCGCGGCGCTGGTGCTGGCTACCCGCGCCACCCTGCTGCTCGAGCAGGGGGACCGCATCGAAGCGGCGCGCGGCCTGGCCGCTGGATCGGACCTGGCAGGAGGCTCTTCGCCGGCACTAGCCGCCGTCCTGCTCGGGAACGCCGGAACCCTGCTCGCCGAAACCGGTGATCCCGCTCTCGCTGATCAGGCCGAGGAGTTCTTGGCCGCTGCCTGCGCTGCCCTGAGTGGAACCGACCTGGGTGACGTACACGCTGCACTGCTCTCCCAACGGGGAAGCCTGGCGCACGAGGCCGCGGCCTCGGGTCGGGGCGACGAGATCGATCTCCTCAAAGCCGCGATGCAGCACTACTACGACGCGCTCCACCTCGTCACCGAGACCAGCGACCCTCTGTTGTGGGCCGGGCTTCAGATGAATCTCGCGATCGCCCACCTGGCCTCGCCGATGACGATGGCCTCGGACCAACTGCGTCTGGGGATCGCCACACAGGCGTTGCGCGCCTGCCGGCGGGTGTACACCCCGCAGGAGCACCCCGGACCGTGGTCGACGGCCACCCTCAACCTGGCCAACGCCTTGATCTACACGCCCTCGACCCACCAGGGGGACAACCTGGTCGAGGCGGTCGAGTTGTACGAACTGGTCCTCGAGTCAGGTATCCGGGGCCAGGACCCCCTCGGGCGGGCCAGGCTCCTCTCCAACCAGGGCAATGCCCTGGCCCACCTCGGGATGTTCGACGTGGCCCGCGGCAAGTTGGTGGAGGCCAGGTACGTCTTCGAGGAGCAGATGGACCACGACTCGGCTGGCGCCGTGCGGTCCCTGCTCGATGAGTTGGCCAAGGCCGAGGCCGCCAACGCGGCCGAGCACCGAGCCGACCCGATGCAGGAGTTGGCCCGACAGGCCGAGCAGATGGGACGGATGCCCCAGACCGATGCGGCTTTCACCTCAGGGATCGGTCTTCAACCCAACGCGGACAGGGGAAGCCTCGCAGGCGATCAGGCTCAACCGCCTCGCAAGCCCACGGTGACCCGGCTGCCGGCCACCCCCGCAGGAAGTGACCCGCGATGACACAACTCTCCGAACGCCCGATCATCGACCTCGATGTACTCGCTGGCGACCTCGATGAGGCGATGGTCAGCGTTGCGGCTCTCGAGCCCGAGGCGCGCCAGAGCGTGACGGCGGCCGTCGATGCGCTCAACGCCCTGCACAAGGCGGCGTTGACGACCGTCGTACGACGGCTCAAGGACGACCCGGCGGGGAAGCCGATTCTCTTCGACCTCGTCGATGAACCCGACGTCCGGATGATCCTGTCCCTCCACGGCCTGATCCGGCCCGACCTCGGCACCCAGGTCCAGCAGGTGCTCACCGGGGTCCGGATCGCGCTTCAGTCCCATGGTGGGGACGTCGAGTTCGACAGCGTCCGGGACGGGATCGTCTACGTGCGCCTCGAGGGCGCCTGCAACGGCTGCTCGATGGCCTCGGTCACGATGCGCGACGGCGTCGAGAAGGCACTGGTCGAGGGAGTTCCGGGGATAACCGGTGTGGAGGTCCTCCCCAACGAGCCGACCCCCACGCTGATCCCGCTCTCCGAGATCGGGTTCGGTCCGCCGGGTGTGAGCGTTCACGGCGCCGGAGACTCCGAAGAGGACCTGGTGGGGGCCGGGTGGTGTCCGGCTTTCGCCGTGGACGAGATCGAACTCGGCCAGCTGCGGGCCATCACCCTGAAGCCGGAGGGACGGCCGACCGTGGAGGCGATCGTCGTCAACGCTTCGGGACAGCTCACCTCCTACCTCAACTCCTGCGCTCATCAGGGACTCCCGCTCGACGACGCCGAGGTCGACTCGGCCACCGGATCGATCACCTGTCCGTGGCACGGCTTCTGCTACGACGCGGGGACCGGTGAGTGCACGTCGATGCCAGGAGCACAGTTGGAGCAGTTGCCGCTGCGGATGGAAGAGGGTCGGATCTGGATCCGACCGGGCGGATGATCGCGCAGTGAGAGTCCAGATCCTCACCACCGGGTCCACCCATAGCGGCGTCGTGCCCGGCTTCGGCCGACCCGACACCGAGGAGTCTCCGCCTACGACGTACGGCGGGTGGCGGCCCCGCGCGGTGCTCGGGGCCGAGTCGCCCGGCGGGCTACTGCTGCCGCCGGCGATGCCGACCGCGGCCCACATGTATGCACCCCGAGCGGTGTGGACCGACGGTGAGCGAATCATCTGCGCCGACACCGGCAACCACCGCGTACTGATCTGGAACCAGGTGCCGACCACGAGCGGGGTGTCGGCCGACGTCGTCCTCGGTCAGACCGACTCCCACTCCGAGGGACCGGCCGCCGGCGGCGTCGGACCGGCCAACGGAATGAACCTGCCCACCGGGGTCCTCCTCCACGAAGGCCGCCTCCTCGTCGCCGACGCCTGGCACCACCGGATCCTGATCTGGGACACCCTGCCGTCGCAGACCGGCACCCCACCGGATCACGTGTTGGGTCAGCCGGATCTGGAGTCCACCGAACCCAACGCCGGTGGTGAACCGGATGCGACCACCTTCTACTGGCCGTTCGGCATCGCGATCATCGACGGACGCTTCCACGTCACCGACACCGGGAACCGGCGGGTGCTGATCTGGTTCTGCCCGATCCCGGAGCCCGGTCAGCCTGCGGACGTGGTCCTGGGACAACCCGACGAGCGTGGGCGCGAGGAGAACCGCGGCGTGGGGGTCGGCGCGGACTCGTTCCGGTGGCCCCACGCGGTCACCGCCACGGGTAGCGGAGGCCTGTGGGTGGCCGACGCAGGGAACCACCGTCTGCTGCGCTGGGATGTCGCACCTCTGGGCGATGGCCCGGCCGACGCAGTACTCGGGCAGGACGACTTCTCCGGGAGCATGGAATTCCCCTACATCTCACAGGCCGGTCGACTGCGCTTCCCCTACGCGGTGTGCTCGGTCCCCGGGAGCTTGGCCGTGGCGGACACGGCCAACAACCGGGTGCTGATCTACGAGGTCGGCGGGGACAACCTCGACGTCATCCACGACCGCACACCCGACGTGGTGCTGGGACAGCCCACGGCCGCAGCCAACGGTGAGAACCGGTGGGAGTCGGTGGCCGGCGACACGCTCTGCTGGCCCTACGGGTTGGCCTGGCACCAGGGCCAGGACAGCGAGATCATCGCGATTGCCGACTCCGGCAACAACCGCATCGTTCTGTGGGAGCGAGCGTGACGAGCCGGGTGGAGGCCAGTGTGTCGGGCGTGAGCGCGCGCAGGATCCTGGTGACCGGGGTCGTCCAGGGCGTCGGGTTCCGACCCCACGTGCTGAGCATCGCCCGGGCTCTCGGTCTGGCCGGCACCTGCCGCAATGACGCGACCAGCGTCATCATCGACATCGAGGGGGAGTCGGACCTCATGGACCGCTTCCGGGGTCTGCTGGTCGACCACGCCCCACCCCTGGCGCGCATCCTTAGCGTCGAGGAGGCCCCTGCGACACCGAGTGGCGCCACCGACTTCACCATCGTGGAGTCGACCGCAGCGACCGGAGCCCGCACGTTGGTGCCACCCGACACCGCCGTGTGTGCCGACTGCCTGACGGAGATGAACGACCCCGACGACCGACGCTTCCGGCACCCCTTCATCACCTGCACCCACTGCGGGCCGCGGTTCACCATCACCCTCGACCTGCCCTACGACCGGCCCGTCACCACGATGGCCGGCTTCGAGTTGTGCACCTCCTGCGCGCAGGAGTACGCCGACCCCGAAGACCGCCGTCACCACGCGCAACCGATCGCCTGCCACGACTGCGGTCCACGCCTGTCGCTGACCGCCGCGGACGGCACGGTGCTGGCCACCGGCGCCGAGGACTCGATCCGCGCCGCCGTGGCCGCCCTACGAGCCGGCGCGATTTTGGCCATCAAAGGCATCGGTGGCTACCACCTGGCGTGCGACGCCACCTCCTGCACGGCAGCCACGGTCCTGCGCTCCCGCAAGCAGCGCCCCGACCAGCCGTTCGCGGTGATGGTCCGCGACCTGGCCACCGCGGAGTCCCTGGTGGAGGTCGGCTCCGCTGCGCCGATCCTGACCGGACCCGAACGACCCATCGTCATCTTGCCGGCGAGGCCGAACGCGCCGGTCGCCGCGTGCGTCGCGCCGGGTCTGGACGAACTCGGTGTGCTGCTGGCGTACGCGCCGGTGCATCACCTGCTCTTCGCCGATCTGCCCGACGGATCCCCCGGTGCCCCCGAGGCCTTGGTGATGACCTCGGGCAACCTCTCCGGGGAACCGTTGTGCTTCCAGGACGCGGACGCGCTCGTCCGCCTGGGACGGATCGCCGATGTGTTCCTCGTCCACGACCGCGAGATCGCCGTACCGTGCGAAGACTCCGTGGTGGCCTGGGACGCCGGCGCATTGGAAGGCGATCCGATTCCGGTACGGCGTTCGCGGGGCTACGCGCCCCTCCCGGTCGGCCTCGGTGGAAGCGCCACTCAGACCGTCATGGCCGCAGGTGCAGAGGTGAAGAACACCTTCGCCCTGGCGCGGGACGGCCTGGCCTTCGTCTCCGCCCACCTCGGTGACCTGGGAACTTTGGAGAGCCGGATCTCCCACCAGCGCGCCACCGCCCAACTTCTCCGCTTCCACCGGTCCTCACCCGATCTCGTGGTCGCCGACCGGCACCCCGGCTATGCCTCGCGGGCCTGGGCGAAACAGTTCGCGCAGGACCTCGGGGTACCCCTGTTGGACGTGCAGCACCACCACGCCCACCTCGCGGCGCTGGCCGCCGAACACGGCCGGATGGACGAGCCGATCCTCGGGGTGGTCTTCGACGGCACCGGATACGGCTGCGACGCCTCGATCTGGGGTGGTGAGTTCCTCCTCCTCGGCTCCGGGGGTACGACGGCCACCCGGGTCGGACACCTCGGCCCGGTCCGACTACCCGGCGGAGACGAGGGCGTGCGCAACCCGGTGCGTACCGCAGCGCTGGCAATGCTGTCGGCGGGCGCGGAACTCGCCGGGACCCCGGTGGACGCCTGCCTCAGTGACCTCGAGCGGAGCATGCTCCCCGGGCTCCTGCGGACCGGCGTCGGGGTGGAGACCACCAGCAGCGTGGGCCGGCTCTTCGACGTCGTCTCCGCGATGCTCGGGGTGCGGGCTCGCACGACGTACGAGGCCCAGGCCGCCATCGAACTGGAGGCGGCGGCCCGGCGCTGGCGAACCGCGCACCCGCACGCCAGTGTTCCTGACCTGCCGCTCCCACAAACGACTGCCACGACCGGCCTTCCGAGTCTCGATCCCGACCCGTTGGTCCGGGAGTTGGCGCTGCGTCAACGTGCCGGGGCCGAGGCGGGTGAGTTGGCCTACGCCTTCCACGTGGCGCTCGCTGCTGCCGCCACCGAGTTGGCGGTCGACCTGGCCCGAGGCGCGGGCGCCTCGGTGATCGGACTGACGGGCGGCGTGTTCGGCAATCGCTTGTTACTCGGTGTGATGAGGGCCATGATCGGTGAAGCGGGCCTCGAGCCGCTGCTCCACCGGGTGGTTCCGGCCAACGACGGAGGCCTGTCGCTGGGCCAAGTCGCCATCGGCGTCCGCACGCTGGGGAACGGGGGGAACTGACCATGTGTCTGGGAGTTCCGGGGCTGATCACCAGAACGTGGCTGGCCGCGGACGGTCAGGTGCTGGCCGACGCCGACTTCGACGGCGAGGTGCGCGTGATCCGTCTGAACTACCTGCCCGATCTCGCGGTCGGCGACTACACGATCGTGCACGCCGGGTTTGCGTTGAACCGCCTTGACCCGGATGAGGCCCACCGCACGCTGAACCTGATGCGGGAGGTCGGTCTCCTCGACACCGTCTCGGATCCCCGGGTCCCACCGGAACCCAGTCTTGCTCTCGATCCCGCAACCGCCACCGCCGAACAGAGGAGAACCTGATGTGCCTAGCAGTCCCCGGACGCGTCTTGTCGGTCCACACCAAAGACGACACGACGATGGCCCAGGTCGATTTCGGCGGCCTCCAGAAGGAGGTGTGTCTGGAGTACATCCCTGACATCGAAGTGGGGGAGTACGTCGTGGTCCACGTCGGATTCGCCATCCAGCGACTCGACGAGGCCTCGGCCATCGAAACCCTGGCGAACTTCGAGAAACTCGGGATCCTCGAGCAGGAGTTCGGCGACGGCTGGGAGCAGGCCCGAGCCTCTTTGGAGCACGTGGGAAGTGGGATTACATGAAGTATCTCGACGAGTTCAGCAACCCCGACCTGGCCAAGAAGTTGGTCGACCAGATCCACGCCGCCACCACCCGGCCCTGGGCGATGATGGAGGTCTGCGGCGGGCAGACCCACTCGATCATCCGCCACGGCATCGATCAGTTGCTGCCCGAGGGCGTGGAGATGATCCACGGGCCCGGCTGCCCGGTGTGCGTCACGCCCTTGGAGTTGATCGACCGTGCCCTGGCGATCGCTGAGCAACCGGGCGTCATCTTCTGCTCCTTCGGCGACATGCTCCGGGTCCCGGGGAGCGATAAAGACCTCTTCCGCATCAAGTCCGCCGGCGGCGACGTACGCGTCGTCTACTCGCCGATGGACGCGCTCAAACTGGCGCAGGAGAACCCGGACAAGCAGGTGGTGTTCTTCGGGATCGGCTTCGAGACCACGGCGCCCGCGAACGCGATGACGGTCTTCCAGGCGAAGAAGCGTGGCATCACCAACTTCTCCCTGCTCGTCTCCCACGTCCTGGTGCCACCGGCCATCGCGGCGATCATGGAGTCGCCGGATTGCCGGGTGCAGGGCTTCCTCGCCGCTGGGCACGTGTGCAGCGTGATGGGAACCTCGGAGTACCCCGCGCTTGCGGAGAAGTACCAGGTGCCGATCGTGGTCACCGGTTTCGAACCCCTCGACATCTTGGAGGGGATCCGTCGCACCATCGTTCAGTTGGAGGAGGGACGCCACGAGGTCGAGAACGCCTACGCCAGAGCCGTCACCGACGCCGGAAATCTCCCGGCCATGGAGATGCTGCGCGACGTATTCACCGTCAAGGACCGCACCTGGCGGGGGATCGGCAACATCCCCCAATCCGGGTGGGGTCTGTCGGAGAAGTACGCCGACTTCGACGCCGAGACCCGGTTCTCGGTGACCGACATCCACACCGAGGAGTCGGCGTTGTGTCGCTCCGGTGAGGTGCTGCAGGGGTTGATCAAGCCGCACGAGTGCGCGGCGTTCGGCAAGGAGTGCACCCCACGTAACCCCCTGGGAGCGACGATGGTTTCCTCCGAGGGAGCCTGCGCGGCGTACTTCACGTATCGACGCCTGGAGTTGGTGGAGTCCTGATGGCTGATCGCGAAGCGAAGAACGACCTCGACTTCGACGGCTGGACCTGTCCGCTTCCGCTGCGGGACACCCCGACGATCGTGATGGGGCACGGCGGTGGCGGGGCGATGTCGGGCGAACTCATCGAGAATCTCTTCCTACCCGCCTACGGGGGAGCTGCGCGCGCGGAGTTGGGCGACTCTGCCGTGCTCGAGATGCCGCCCGGCCGGTTGGCCTTCTCAACCGATTCGTTCGTCGTCAAGCCGATGTTCTTCCCCGGCGGCTGCATCGGTGACCTTGCTGTGAATGGAACGGTGAACGATCTGGCCATGTCTGGGGCGGTCCCGCTCTACCTCTCCACCGCGTTCATCTTGGCCGAGGGCACCGCGATGTCGACGATCGGTCGGGTGGCCACTGCGATCGGCAAGGCCGCCGAGGTCGCCGGGGTCCAACTGGTCACCGGGGACACCAAGGTCGTCGATGCGGGTTCGGGGGACGGCATCTACATCAACACGTCCGGGATCGGCGTGATCCCCGATGGGGTTCACATCGGCCCGGAGCGCGCCCAGGTGGGTGACGCGGTCCTGGTCAGCGGCGATCTCGGCGTGCACGGCATGGCGGTGATGAGTGTGCGGGAGGGCCTCGGTTTCGGGACGACCATCGAGTCCGACTGTGCGCCGCTGCACCTGCTCGTGGCGGACATGCTGGCCACGGGGGTCGACGTACGCGTCCTGCGAGATCCGACCCGTGGCGGGGTGTCGGCCACCCTCAACGAGATCGCGTCGGCCTCGGGCGTGGGAATCGAACTGGTCGAGAGCGACCTCCCGATCCCACCGGAGGTCAAGGACGCCTGCGGGCTGTTGGGCCTGGACCCACTGCAGGTCGCCAACGAGGGCAAACTGTTGGCCATCGTGCCGGCCGCGCAGGCCGACGAGGTGTTGGCGGCGATGCGGGCCAATGCGGTGGGCGCGAACGCCTGCCGGATCGGAACCGTGGTCGCCGAGCATCCTCGGATGGTCGTGGCCCGGACTGGGTTGGGCGGCACGCGCGTCATCGACCTCCCGATCGGCGAGCAACTGCCCCGGATCTGCTGAGCGGCGGTGTCGGCACTAGGGGCCCTGCGGTTCGCGCGGTACGCGTTCCCGCCCAACGAGTTGGGGTACTGCGGACCCGCCGGGGCTCGGGAGATGCTGGTCCCCGGAGCGATCCGCGAGATCGAGGCGCGGGCCCGCCGGTTCGAAGGTGCCTGGGTCTACCTGGAGTTCTTGGCCGAAGCGTTCGGTGACGACGACCCGTTGTCCGAAGCGGTCGTCGAGGCCTACTGGATCGGGACCGACGCCCTGGAAGACGTGGCATCCGACGTGCTGGTCGAACGGTTGCGCGAGCGGTTCGTGGGGCAGTACGGCGGCACCTGGCAGGACGCGTCATCGCGGGCACTGGCTCATCACAGCTTCCAGGTCTTCGAGGTCTACCCCTGGGCGGGGATGCTGGTCGCGGGACTACCGCCCGGTCCCGCCGTCTCGGTGTTGGACCGGTGCCGGGTGCGGACCGGGACCGTGACCGCGGTCGAGGGGGAGTGGATCACCGCGACGACACGCCTCCTGGAGTGGTCGGGTTCGGCGCTGGCCCCTGCTCCGCTGGGGGTGGAGCGGGCCCGGTGGGCGGTAGACGGCTTGGGGCTGATGGACGCTCCGACTGTGGGTGACGTGGTCGCCCTGCACTGGGATTGGGTGTGCGACGTACTCACGGTCGAGCAGGCGACCCGGATCGAGCGGCTGGAGGAGCGGGCGCGAGAGGTGGTGGCATTATCGGCGCCGTGACTCACTTCGGCGACCATCAGTCCCTGATCTACCTCAACGGCATGTTCGCGGGACAGGTCCCCGAGATCACCACCAACCTCGCGGAGTTGGAGAGCCACGCTGCTGCGGTCCTCGCGCCCGAGGCGATGGGGTACGTCGTACCCAGCGCCGGAGGTGGTTCGACGGCGCGGGCCAACGTCGCCGCCTTCGAGCGGTGGCGGATCGTGCCCCGCATGCTGCGCGACCACGCGGTGCGGGATCTCTCGACCACGGTGCTGGGGACCGACCTGGCCGCTCCGGTGATGCTGGGGCCAGTCGGCGTACAGACCCTGGCGCACCCGGACGGCGAGTTGGCGTCGGCTCGAGCGTCGACCGAGATGGGCCTGGCCTACGTCCACTCCACCCAGGCGAGTCACTCGATCGAGCAGGCGGCGGAGGCGTGTGGGGACGGGGCGCGGTGGTATCAGCTCTACTGGCCCAGCGACCCCGACCTCTGCCTGAGTTTCCTGAATCGGGCCAAGGCCGCTGGCTACACCCACCTCGTGCTGACCGTGGACACCACCCTGCTCGGCTGGCGGCCCGCCGACCTCGACCGCGGGTTCCTCCCGTTCCTGGCCAACCAGGGGATCGCCAACTACACCACCGACCCGGTCTTCAACGCCCGTCTGGAGCAGCCCGCCGAGGAGGACCCGGGCGCTGCGGGGGCTGCGTTCGCCGCCGTCTTCCCCAACCCCGGTCTCAGCTGGGACCAGCTGGGGTTCCTGCGCGAGCACTGGGACGGCCCGATCCTGCTCAAGGGGATCCAGCACGTCGACGACGCGATGCTGGCCCGCCAACACGGGGTCGACGGGATCGTGGTGTCCAACCACGGCGGTCGCCAGGTCGACGGGGCGCTGGCCTCCCTCGACGCGCTGCCCGCGATCGCCGAGGCGGTCGGGGACGACCTGACCATCCTGTTCGACTCCGGCATCCGTACCGGAGCCGACATGTTCAAGGCCCTGGCGCTGGGCGCCGACGCGATCTTCCTCGGCCGCCCGTACCTCTACGGCCTCGCCCTGGGTGGCCAGGCCGGCGTCGAACACGTGCTGCGTTGCCTACTGGCCGAGCTGGACCTCACCCTCGCCGGTGCCGGGTACTCCAGCCACCACGAGCTGACCCCCGACTCCCTGGTCGTCCGCCCGGGTTGATGGTCGGCCTGGGTTGATCGGTGAGTCGGCGCTAATTGTCGAACTAGCGCCGACTCGGGCCGTTTCCGGCGTCAAGTTGCGCCGACTCGGCGATTACCAGGTGTCGACGGGACGCCGACTGCCGACGAGCTGACCCTGGGAGGCGGCCGCGCCCAGCACCGAGGCGAGGATGTCCCGGGTCTCGGCAGGGTCGATGACGTCGTCGATCTCGAAATGACGGGCCACGTTGAGGGCGGTCGAGTGCGCCTGGGCGTACGCCGTGAGCTCACGGACCTGCTGCTCACGCTCGTCGTCGTCCTCGATCGCCGCCAACTCCTTGCGCATCGAGAGCCGAACGGCACCCTCGAGACCCATCGCCCCGAGGTGGGCACCGGGCCAGGCGAGAGTCATCAGGGGTTCGTGGGTGCTGCCACCCAGCATCGCCTGCGCCCCGAGGCCGTAGCCGCGGCGGAGAACCACCCCGACCATCGGCACCGTGAGGTGAGCCCCGGCGACGAGCAGGCGTGAGGTGTGGCGCACCAGTCCGGTCCGCTCCGCGTCGGCGCCGACCATCATCCCGGGGGTATCGACCAGCGAGATCACGGCGAACCCCCAGGAGTCGCACAACTGCAGGAAGCGGGCCGCCTTGTCGGCGGCGTCGGCAGTGATCGCACCGGCCATCGACAGAGTCTGGCTGGCCACGAACCCCACCGGTCGACCCTCGATGCGTCCGAGCGCCGTGACGATCTCGGGCGCGAAGGACTCGCGCAACACCGTGACCGAGTCGTCGTCGGCGAGGGTCTCGATGATCGGCACCACGTCGTACGACGTCCGCTCGCCCTCGGGGATCGCCTCCCGCAGCCAGGTCTGATCCGGGGCGGTCCACGTGGCCTGCCGCCCCTGGAAGTAGCCCAGCAGGCGTCGGGTCACCTCGATCGCCTCGTCGTCGTCGGCCACAGCGACATCGACCACCCCGTTGGCCGTCATCACGTCCAGCGGCCCGACCTCGCGGGCGTCGATCTCGCCGAGGCCCCCACCGGCGATCATCGCGGGTCCGCCCATCCCCAGGGAGGCGCGCGGGGTGGCCACGATCAGGTCCGAGCAACCGGCGATGACGGCGTTGCCCGCGAAGCAGTTGTCGTCGACGACTGCGATCCGCGGCGACCTGCCGGACAACCGTGCCCACGCTGCGAACGTGGTGACGTCCAGGGCGGAGACCAACGGCAGATCCGTGTCCCCGGGGCGTCCGCCACCGCCGGCCGCGAAGAAGACCGTGGGCAGGGCCAGTCGTTCGATGATGTCGAAGAGGCGGTCGGTCTTACGGTGACCACGCATCCCCTGGGTCCCGGCCATCACCAGGTAGTCGTAGGAGAGCACCGCGCAGGCCGACTGCTCGCCGTACTGCGCCTCCCCGATCTTGGCGAGGCCGCCCACGATCCCGTCCGCGACGGTCCGGTCGAGCAGATCGTCGAGGTCGCGGCGCTGCTCCTGCCCGGCGGTGACGTAGCGGCCGTACTCGACGAAGGTGCCGGGGTCGACGAGGTCTGCGATGTGCCGGCGGGCGCTGCGTCCACCGGCCGCCGCACGCTTCGCGACCGCCTCGGGTCGGGCCGCGTCCTCGGTCAGTGCGCGACGGGCCAGGAGGTCCAGGAGTTCGGGGCGGATCGACATGGACTGACCCTAATGGCCGGGTCGCGACCCCGATTCGCTGCGCAAGGATGTGCGGATCATCGCTCGACTTGGCATACTCCGGGGGGTTGCAACGCGTTGATAACGAAACCTGGGGGTGGACACATGATGCGACGGATTGTCTCGCTGATCGCTGTGGCCATCAGCACGCTCCTCCTGTCCTCGATCCTGGTCGGCTTCGCAACTGCCGAGACCGGTGAACTCGAGGCCAAGCAGGTCACCACCGTTCTGAACGGTCAAGAGGCGTTGCTGACCCTGCCCGCAGGCGACGGCACCCCCAAAGGCCTCGTCCTGTTCTTCCACGGCCAGGGCGGCACCGCGAGCAACAAGATCGAGGAGCCCTGGCTGGAGTCGCTGAGCCGCAACGGGTTCGCGATCGCCTCCGGCGACCTCCACGTCACCTCCTGGGGCAACGCGGCCTCGACCGAGGACGTGCGCAACCTGATCGACTGGGCCGAGGCCGAATCCGGCCTCCCGGTCAGCGTGTGGGTCTCCGGATCCATGGGCGGCGCGGTCTCGTTGAACGCGATGAACTTCGGCATCGAGGCCCCCACGTGCTGGTACGGCGTGAAGCCGGCCATCTCCCTGACCCAGATGGACAAGGTTCCCGGCGGCCCGGGCTACATCAAGAACGCCTACGCCGGTCGCGTCCCGCGCGAGCGTGACCCCATCCGCAACCTCGAGTCGCTGTCCATCGCGACCCGCTACCGCGTTGTGGCCTCCCCCGACGACCACTGGGTGCTCTACGACCAGAACGCCGGCCCGCTCATCCGGACCCTGCGCGAGAACGGCGCCGCGGTGTCGCTGCTCGAGGCCGAGGGCCTGCACATGGACCCCTCGCACTTCAACAACTTCGACGTCGTCGACTTCGCCAACTCGTGCGTCGACGCCGGCTTCGGCACCGCGTCCGCCTCGGTGCGCTAGACCTCTAGCAGGCTCTTCGACGCCAGGAACCGGTCGATCTCGATCCGGATGGCGACGCGTGCCGGGTTCTCCCGCGGCACGCGGTAGCGCGCGGCGTACCGCTCGCAGGCTCGCGCCACCGACGCCGCGTCGCTGACCACGACCCCCGTGCCCTCGACGGTGGACCACCGGGGGCCGTCGACCTGACAGGCCGCGACCGGACCCGGCTCAGCCAGATGACGTGCCTTGACCGAGGCCTGCGACGTGATGACCCACGCGCAGCGCTCCTCGTGATCCAGCGCCACCCCGACGGGTACGACGTGAGGTCGGCCGTCGGCCCGCACCGTGGTCAGGGTGCACAGGTGGCGCACGGTCCAGAAGTCCAACAGAGTTGGAGGGAAGTCATCCCAGCCGGGGCGCCACGAGGTCATGGGTCGCAGATTACGGCGCCTCAGATCCAGCGCTCGAACCAGACCCGGTCCAGCCACTCCGACTTGGTGAGCAGTTCGTTGGTCCAGATCGGCCAGAACCACGCGAAGTTGATCAACGCCAGAACGAAGAAGGACCCCGCGACGATCACCCCGATCGTCCGCCTCCGGGACGGCGACCGGGAGGGTCCGATGATCCGGCCCAGCGTCAGGGTCAGAGCGATGATCAGGAACGGCAGGATCGCGATGGCGTAGAAGAGGAAGATCGGCCGGTCGTCGTACTGCAACCACGGCAGCCACGTCGACCCCGTGCCGACGACCGCCAGGCCGAACCGCCAGTCGCGGGCGCCGAGCCACCGGGTGACCGAGTAGAGCAGGGCGAGCACGCCGCCCCACCAGATCATCGGGTTGCCGATCAGCAGCACCTGACGGATGCAGTCGCTGCCCTCGGGGGCGTCACAGCCGCGGGTGCCGGGCTCGATCCCGGTGTCCGCCGCGACCCCGACCGGGCGGTTCAGCAGCAGCCACCCCAGGGGGTCGGACTGGTAGTTGTGGGTCGAGCAGTTCAAGAAGTGGGCGTGGAAGTTGTAGAGGTCCTGGTGGTAATACGCCAGCGACCGCAGGGACTGGGTGACCTCGCCCAGACCGCTCGCGTCCGGCTCGCTGGCCGTGGACCACTCCTTGTCGTTCAACTCGTTGTCGGGTTCACCGTCCTCGGTGCAGCCGACCTCGCTGGCGAAGCGGGTGTACTGCGTGGAGGAGAGGTTCTCCTCGTACTCCCCGGCGTGGACCAGCCACCCGGTCCAGGTGGCGACGTACACCATGAAGCCGACGACCACGAGGTAGCCGAAGGCGGGCAGTCCGTCGGTGACCGCGGACCGGACCACGGCGTACCGCACCCCCACGGCGCGCCGGGCGCCGGCGCTCCACAGCCAGGTCAGGAGCCCGAAGGCGGCCAGCGGGAAGATCGCGGTCCACTTCGTGCCGAGGGCCAGCCCGAAGCTGATCCCACCCAGCAGGAGCCACGGCCGCCACAGCAGCCCGCGGACGGGCCCCCACGACCGAGCGGAGCGTACGACGCCGTCGACCGGCTCGAGCAGCCGCTTCAGCCGGGCTCGCATCCAGTAGCGGTCGTTGACCACACAGGTGACCCCGCAGAGCATGAAGAAGGCCAGGAAGATGTCGAGCAGGGCCAGCCGGGACAGCACGAAGTGGAGGCCGTCCAGGCTCAGCAGCAGACCGGCGACCAGCGAGAGCGTCAGCGACCCGGTCAGCCGCAACGCCAGCCGACACATCACCAACACCATCAACGACCCGACGACGGCCGCGGCGATCCGCCAGCCGAACGGATCCATCCCGAAGGCCTTCTCGCCCAAGCCGATCAGCCACTTGCCGACCTCCGGATGCACGATCAGCGACGGGTCGTCGGCCCAGATCCCGCTGGTCCGCCCAGCGAGGATCGCGTCGTTGATGTCCTGCTTGCCCATGCCTTGGTTGGCCAAGGTCTCGGGGTAGTTCAGGACGTACCCGTGGTTGACCAGCGACCACCCGTCCTTGGCGTAGTACGTCTCGTCGAAGGCGAACCGGGCCGGGGACCCGAGGTGGTAGAGCCGCAACAGGAAAGCGAGCACGGCGACCCCGATGGCGGCGGCCCAGGCGAACCACCGGCGCTCGGTGATCCGGGTCCGCACGTCCGAGGTCACCCCCGAAGATTACTCGCGGTTGGTGGGGCCGCGTACGGGGCTGACATGATCGAGACGTGACTGACCACGGGACCGACCAGGGAGCGGGGTACGGCGTCCTGGTCCTCGCCGCCACCCCGATCGGTCGGGTCTCGGACGCACCACCGCGGCTGGCCGAGGAGTTGGCGACCGCTGCGGTGATCGCGGCCGAGGACACTCGCCGCCTGCGACGACTCACCACGGACCTGAACGTGCAGATCACCGGCCGGGTCGTGTCCTACTTCGAGGGCAACGAGGTTGCCCGCACCCCGTCGCTGGTCGAGGCGTTGCTGGCGGGCGAGCGGGTCCTGCTGGTCACCGACGCCGGTATGCCGTCCGTCTCCGACCCGGGCTACCGCCTCGTCGCCGCCGCCGTCGAGGCCGGGATCACCGTCACCTCCGTCCCGGGGCCCTCCGCGGTCCTGACCGCGCTGGCCGTCTCCGGACTCCCGGTGGACCGGTTCTGCTTCGAGGGGTTCCTGCCGCGCAAAGCCGGGGAACGGTCCCGCAGACTCGCCGGTCTGCTCCACGAGGAACGCACCATGGTCTTCTTCGAGGCACCTCACCGCACCCAGGCGACCCTGGCCGCGATGGCCGAGACCTGGGGTCCGACCCGTGCGGCGGCGGTGTGCCGAGAACTGACCAAGACCCACGAAGAGGTACGCCGCGGTCCGCTCCCCGAGCTCGTCACCTGGGCCGCGGAGAAGGAGGGCGGCGTCCGGGGTGAGGTGACCATCGTGGTGTCGGGTGGTTCGCCGGTGGTCGAGATCGGGCAGGATGCCGAGAGCCTGCGAGCCGCCGTGGCGGAGCGCGAGGAGATCGGGATGACTCGAAAGGACGCGATCGTGGAGGTGGCGAAGGTGGCGGGTGTGCCCAAGCGTGAGGTCTATCAAGTGGTGCACGTCGGATGACCTCCCCGGAGGCGAAGCGGACCTTCGGTGGCCGGTTGACCACGTTGCGGCACGACGGTCTGGCCTTCGACGTCTTCGACCAGGGCCCGCTCGACGGTGAGGTCGTGGTGCTGCTGCACGGGTTCCCCGAACGCAGCACCTGCTGGCGGGATGTGGCGC
Source organism: Nocardioides salsibiostraticola (assembly GCF_054783655.1). Lineage (NCBI taxonomy): Bacteria > Bacillati > Actinomycetota > Actinomycetes > Propionibacteriales > Nocardioidaceae > Nocardioides > Nocardioides salsibiostraticola. The sequence continues at coordinate 398,370 of NZ_BAAGQD010000025.1, forward strand.
CCCAGCTGCACGCCGCGGGCTTCCGAACGGTGGCCATGGATCAGCGCGGCTACTCACCTCGCGCACGGCCCCGACGGCGCCGGGACCACAGCGTCACGCACCTCTCCGACGATGTGGCGGCCCTGATCGACGCCGTCGGCGGACCGGTGCACCTCGTCGGACACGACTGGGGCGCGGTCGTGTCCTGGGTGGTCGCGCAAAGATTCCCGGATCGTCTGCGGACGCTGACCGCGGTGTCGGTGCCACACCCCACGGCGTACCTCCGCTCGACGGTGACCTCGCGACAGTTCTTCAAGTCGTGGTACGTCCTGGCCTTTCAGATCCCACGGCTCGCGGAGTGGCTGGCCAGCCGCCACGGCGGGTTCATGGAGAAGCTGCTGCGGACCTCGGGATGGTCGGTCGCGGAGGTCGAGCGCTTCCGCACCGAGATCGTGGAGTACGGCGCGATGCGGGGTGGCCTGAGCTGGTACCGCGCGCTCCCCTTCGCCGACCGTTCGCTGCTGGCCACCAAGGTCGGTGTCCCCACGACGTTGGTGTGGAGCGACGGGGACAACTTCGTGGGCCGCGAGAGCTGCGAACGCAACGAGGAGTTCGTGACGGGGACCTATGAGTTCGTGACCCTCGCGGGTGTCAGTCACTGGATCCCCACCCAGGCCCCCGACGCCTGCGCCGAGGCGATCCTCGAACGCATCACCGCATGAGCGCCCAGGACCGTTCCCCGGCACCGGAGCCGTTGCCGCACCCCGTCGTGGACAACCACTGTCACCTCGACATGGGGCGCGGCGAGGATGCCTGGGATGTGCCGTCGGCGCTGGCCGCAGCAGCAGCCGTCGGGGTGCCCCGGATCGTGCAGATCGGGTGCGACCTGGCCGGCTCGGCGTGGGCGGTCCAGGCCGCGGCGACGTACGACGCCCTCGTGGCCGGGGTGGCCCTGCACCCCAACGAGGCGCCCCGGTTGGCGGCGCTCGGTGAACTCGACGACGCGCTCGCCGAGATCGAACGGTTGGCCGGGTCCGGGGACCACGTGCGCGCAGTGGGGGAGACCGGGTTGGACCACTTCCGCACCGGCGAGGAAGGCCGCGCCGCGCAGGTGGAGTCGTTCCGCCGCCACATCGACATCGCCAAGCGACTCGACAAGACCCTGGTCATCCACGACCGCGACGCCCACGACGAGGTCTTGGCGGTCATCGACGAGGAGGGCGCCCCCGATCGTTGGGTGATGCACTGCTTCTCCGGGGACGCCGACGTGGCCCGCCGCTGCCTGGATCGAGGGGCCCATCTGTCCTTCGCCGGGACAGTGACGTTCAAGAACGCCCAACCTCTGCGCGACGCCCTCGCGATCGCCCCGCAGGACCGGGTGCTGGTGGAGACCGATGCGCCGTACCTGACCCCGATGCCGCACCGCGGTCAGACCAACTTCAGCTACCTCATCCCGTTGACCATGCGCGTGATGGCGCAGGTGCGTGGCGAGGACCTCGAGGAGCTCTGCCGGGCCGTGGACGCCAATACGGACGCTGCATTCGGCGGTTCCTGGTAGGACCTGTTAGTGCACCCGGCGCGTGTTCCTGCTCACCCGTAACCCGCGAGGGCATGGGCCTTCACGGCGAAATCACACCCAAATGGGGGTCCGGGGTTTGCCAATCCGCGTTGCGGGCTGGTCTGGTGGTCTCACATCCAAGGCCGGGATCGGGGGAACGATCTGACCGGCGCGCTGTGGTGGCTGACTCAAGAGCCTCCCGCGCCGTAGCCCCGTGGCCCGGAAAGACCGACGTACGGAGATTGTGTGCCCAGCACTGGACACGGACCGATTGCCCGCCTGCTCAACAGCAAGAAGCTGCTCATCGGATTGGTGAGCGTGGTTGCCCTGGCTCTCGCCGGGACGACCGTCGGCTACGCCTCGATGGGCACCAATGTCGTGCTCTCGGTGGACGGCTCGGAGGAGCAGCTCTCGGTTCGCGCAAGCACCGTCGCCGACGTGCTGGAGGCGGAGGGCATCGAGGTCACCGACCGCGACATCGTCGCGCCCGCACTCGACGAGGAGATCGTCGAGGGGAGCCGCGTGAACGTGCGCTACGCCCGCCCGCTCGAACTGACCGTCGACGGGGTCACCACCACCCACTACGTCACCTCCACCGAGGTCGACGGGGCGCTCGGCGAGATCGGCAAGTCCTTCGAGGACTCCCGCCTCTCCGCCAGCCGGAGCCTGGACATCGACCGCGGCGGCCTGGACCTCCAGGTCATCACGCCCAAGACGCTGAAGGTCAAGCTCGGCGACAAGAAGCAGAAGAAGCAGACCATCGTCGCGCTGACCGCGGCCGACGCTTTCGCCATGCTCGGCGTGAACCCCGACGGCAACGACAAGGTCCGCCCGGCGCTCGACAAGACGCTCAGCGACGGCGACACCCTCATGTTCTCCGACATCAAGGTGACCAAGAACAAGGTCAAGAACCAGACGATCCCGTTTCGCACGGTGGAGAAGCAGGACGACTCCGCGTTCGTCGGTGACAACGAGGTTCTCGATGAGGGCCGCGTGGGTCTGCGCAACGTCACCTACCGCGAGGTCTTCCGCGACGGCAAGCGCACGATCCGCCGCGAGCTGACCGCCAAGGTCACCCGCCAGGCCACCGACCGCGTGGTCAGCGTGGGCACCAAGGAGAAGCCCGTCGAGCCCACCCCGGCCCCGAACTTCGCCAGCGGCGGGACCGTGTGGGACAGCCTGGCTCAGTGCGAGTCCGGCGGAAACTGGTCGATCAACACCGGCAACGGCTACTACGGCGGCCTGCAGTTCAACCCCGGCACGTGGCGCTCCTACGGCGGCACCGGCCTGCCGCACCAGAGCTCGCGTGAAACGCAGATCGCGGTCGCCACCCGACTGCGCGACGCCTCCGGCGGGTACGGCGCCTGGCCGGGCTGTGCCTCGAAGCTGGGACTTCCCAGGTAGCCACTACGGTTCTCCACGTGAACACACCTCCCGCCGGCCCGAGACTCCTCGGACCGGCGGAAGTGCGTTCGCTCGCCGCTCGGCTCGATCTACGGCCCACCAAACAGCGCGGCCAGAACTTCGTCATCGACGCCAACACGGTGCGCCGGATCGTGCGGGAGTCCCGGGTGGGACCCACGGACGTGGTCCTCGAGGTCGGGCCCGGCCTGGGATCGCTCACGCTGGAACTGCTGGGTGTCGTGGACCGGGTCGTGGCCATCGAGCTGGACGAACGGCTCGCTGGGCTGTTGCCCGAGACGATCGCGGAGTACGCCCCGGCGTACGCGGATCGTCTCGAGGTGGTGACCGCCGACGCCCTGCGGGTCACCTCGGTCCCCGGGCCGGGGCCGACGGCGTTGGTGGCTAACCTGCCCTACAACGTCTCGGTGCCGGTGCTGCTGCACCTGATGGCCCTGCTGCCCAGCCTCGAACGGGGCCTGGTGATGGTGCAGGCCGAGGTGGCCGACCGGCTCGCCGCCAAGCCAGGTTCCAAGGTGTACGGCGTCCCGTCGGTCAAGGCCGCCTGGTACGCCGACGTACGCCGGGCCGGGTCGATCGGTCGCAACGTCTTCTGGCCCGCGCCTCAGGTCGACTCGGGACTGGTGGCGTGGACCCACCGGGATCCACCGGTCACCGACATCCCGCGCCAACGCGTGTTCGCGGTCATCGACGCCGCATTCGCCCAGCGCCGCAAGGGACTGCGAGGGGCTCTGAGAGAGTTGGCCGGGTCGACCGAGGCCGCCCAGGCCGCCCTGGAGCGGGCCGGGTTGGATCCGTTGGCTCGTGGAGAGTCACTCGGGATCGGGCAGTTCGTCCGGATCGCGGAGGAACTGCAGGTCGACGCTGCCGGAACGTCGAGTGGAGGGGAGGGAGGATGACGATGAAACGATCGATGGACACCATCCGCGTGCGCGCCGCCGCCAAGATCAATCTGCACCTCGGTGTGGGAGCGCCGCGAGCCGACGGCTTCCACCCCCTCACCACCGTCTATCAGGCCGTGGGCCTGTGCGACGACCTCACCGCGACCGAGGCCGAGGGCGAGTGGTCCGTGGGCGTCGCCGCCGCCGATTGGATCGACGAGACCACCGTGCCGTTGACCGGTGGGAACATCGTGGACGCCGCGGCCCGGCTGCTGGCGGCCCACCACGGCCGCGAACGCTCCGGCCGGGTCGAGATCGACAAGGCCATCCCCGTCGCCGGTGGACTGGCCGGCGGATCCGCCGACGCAGCCGCGGCCCTGGTCGCCCTCGATCGCCTGTGGGGGGTTGAGACCACCGACGAGGACCTGCTGAGGCTCGGTGCCGAGCTGGGGAGCGACGTACCGTTCGCCCTCGTCGGGGGTACGGCGCTGGGCACCGGCCGCGGTGAGATCGTCGAGTCGGTGCCCGACCACGGCACCTGGTGGTGGGTGATCGTCCCGGACTCCGAGGGGTTGTCCACCCCGGAGGTCTACCGCCACTTCGATCGTCTTTTCCCCGACGCGCCCGCGGTGCCGCCGCGGGCCACCGATCTGCTCAAAGCGGTCGCCGCCGGCGACCCCTACGCCTTGGGGCCGTTGCTCTACAACGACCTGCAACCCGCTGCCCTCGACCTACGTCCGGCACTCGAGGAGTTGATCGCGAGGGGCCAGGATCTGGGCGCCTTGCGCGGCCTCGTGTCCGGATCGGGTCCGACGGTGGTGTTCCTGTGTGAGTCGGCCGACGCTGCCCGCGAGGTGGCGGGTGGCCTCCAGGCCGATGGACGCCCCGTCGTCCTGGTGGCCAACGGTGCCGTCGCCGGCGCACACGTCGTGATCTGAATGAAGAACCGAGTGGAGAACTCATGGTCAACCTGCTGAATCTCGAACGCGTCTCGAAGTCCTACGGCGTCCGCCCCCTCCTGACCGACGTGTCCCTCGGGCTCGCGGTCGGTGAGCGGATCGGCATCGTCGGTCGTAACGGGGACGGCAAGACCACCTTGTTGAAGGTGATGACCGGTCAGGAGGAACCCGACTCCGGCCGGGTCTCGCAGACCCGCGGCATCCATATCGGCTACCTCCACCAGGGCGACGAGCTCAACGACACCCACAGTGTCCGCGAGGCCGTCCTGGGCGGCATGGACGACCACGAGTGGGCGGCCGACTACACCACCCGGGAGATCGTCGAGGTGCTCCTCGCCGGGGTCGCCCTGGACCGACCGGTCGACGGGCTGTCCGGTGGCGAGCGTCGACGCTGCTCCCTGGCCGCGCTGCTGCTCGGGGACCACGACCTGATCGTGCTCGACGAGCCCACCAACCACCTGGACGTCGAAGCCGTCGCGTGGTTGGCCAACCACCTCAAGAAGCGGGCGTCCGCGATGGTGGTCGTCACCCACGACCGGTGGTTCCTCGACGAGGTCTGCCAGTGGACCTGGGAGGTCCACGACGGGGTCGTGGACGCCTATGAGGGCGGGTACGCCGCCTTCGTGCTCGCCAAGGCCGAGCGGACCCGTCAGGCCTCCGCGACCGAGCAGCGCCGGCAGAACCTCGCCAAGAAGGAGTTGGCCTGGTTGCGCCGCGGTGCTCCGGCCCGTACGGCGAAGCCCAAGTTCCGCATCGAGGCCGCCAACGCCCTGATCGAGGACGTCCCGCCGCCGCGGGACCGGCTGGAGTTGCAGAAGTTCGCCACCCAGCGCCTCGGCAAGCAGGTCATCGACGTCGAGGACGTGGACCTCCAGCGCGGGGAGCGCAGTCTGCTGACGCAGGCGACCTGGCGGATCGGACCGGGAGACCGGATCGGGCTGATCGGGGTCAACGGAGCAGGCAAGACCTCGGTGCTCTCGCTGATCGCCGGCACCCTCGAGCCGTCGGCGGGGAAGGTCAAGCACGGCCGCACCATCGCGATGCGGCACCTGACCCAACAACTCGACGACCTCGACCCCACCATGCGGGTGCTGCCGATGGTCGAGTCGTTCCGTCGGGTCGTGAAGACCAAGGACGGCGAGGTCAGCGCGACCTCGATGCTGGAACGGTTCGGCTTCACCGGCGACAAGCTGACCGCCCGGATCGGGGAACTGTCCGGCGGGGAGCGTCGCCGCTTCCAGCTGCTGATGCTGCTGCTCGAGGAGCCCAACGTGCTGCTCCTCGACGAGCCCACCAACGACCTGGACATCGACACCCTCAACGTCCTGGAGGACTTCCTCGACGCCTGGCCCGGCACCCTGATCGTGGTGAGCCACGACCGGTACTTCCTCGAGCGCGTGACCGACTCCACCTGGGCGCTGCTCGGCGACGGGCAGATCTCGATGCTGCCGCGCGGGGTGGAGGAGTACCTCGAGCGACGGGCCGAAAGCCTCGCTGCGGAGGCCGCCGCCGACAGCCCGAGCCAGGGGGGCGGCGTACCCACGAACTCGAAGAAGGCCAAGCCGGGCAGCGCCGAGGAGCGCGCCGCCAAGAAGGCGGTGAACCGGATCGAGAAGCAACTCAAGCGGATCCTCACCACCGAGGCCGAATTGACCACCGAATCGGCCGCGGTGGCCGCAGCGGGGACCGACTTCGACCGCCTCGGCGTACTCGGCGGCCAGCTGAAGTCCCTCGCCGAGGAACGCGAAACCCTCGAGCTGGAATGGCTGGAGGCCACCGAACTGCTGGAATGAAAGGTAGTCCCTGACGTTTATGCGACGACACGCCGTCAAAGTTCGCACAAACGTCAGGGACTACCCCGGTGGTTCATCAGGCGTAGGGCGCGAGCAGGGACCGCAGCAGGTCGGCCAGGCGACGTTGGTCGCGGGTCGGGAGGTCGGCGAGTAGGACGGCCTCGGCGCTCAACAGACCTTCGAAGGCCTCGTCCACGGCGGTGCGACCCTCGTCGGTGAGGCGCACGATGACGCCGCGCCGGTCGTCGGGGTCGGGGTGTCGTTCGACGAAGCCGCGTCCGGCGAGGCGGTCGACCCGGTTGGTCATCGTGCCGCTGGTGACGAGGGTTTCGCGCAGGAGGCGCCCCGGCGAGAGTTCGTACGGCGCCCCCGCGCGTCGCAGCGCCGCCAGCACGTCGAACTCCCAGGACTCCAGGTCCCGGGCGGCGAAGGCCTCCCGGCGGGCCAGGTCGAGGTGGCGGGCCAAGCGGTGGATCCGGCTGAAGATGGCCACCGGCCCGAGATCGAGATCGTCCCGCTCATGAGCCCAGGCCGCGACCAGCGCGTCGACCTCGTCGTCCTGGGTGCCCACCATGGGAACGAGTCTAGCGAAGGGCATCGAGATTCTTGACCCCGCTATATCTTGATGTCAAGATACTTCGCATGAGACTTCATCACGTGCAGGTGGCCTGCCCCTCGGGCGGCGAGGACATCGCTCGCGCGTTCTACGCGACCGGACTGGGCATGACCGAGGTGGAGAAGCCCGAGGCGTTGCGGGTCAGGGGAGGCGCCTGGTTCCGCGCGCACGACGACCAGGGGCAGGTCGCGGCCGAGATTCACGTCGGCGTCGAGGAGCCGTTCAGCCCGGCGCGCAAGGCGCACCCGGCGCTCGTGCTGGACTCCGTCGCGGCGTTGGAGGAGGTCGCCTCGCGACTGACGGCCGCGTCCTTCGAGGTCGACTGGACCCAACGTCATACCTTCGACGACCACGAGCGCTGTCACTCCTTCGACGGGGCTGGCAACCGAGTGGAGCTGCTGGCGCCCGCCCGCCTCAGATGAGGTCGAGCGTCCCCAGGTCCCGCATCGCGGCACACGAGCGCGCCACCATGGCGGCGAACATGGCGTCGCCACGGTCACTGCGAGTCCCGTAGGCGCACCCGAACACCGCGATCAGCGGCCCCTGCATCATCGCGAACCGGTAGTCCTCCCAGCAGTCCTCGAGCGAGTAGTCGGCAGCGGCCACGGGGGCATAGGCCGTCAGCGCCTGGTGGTACGCCGCCACGAGGTCGCGCTCGTGTTCCCGGCGCAACTCGATGCTGAGCCCCGTGCCGATCAGGAAGGCCAGGTCGCGGGCGGGGAGGCCGAGCGAGAGCGTCTGCCAGTCCACGGCCGTGACCGGGTCGACGCCCCCGACGCCCTCACTGTCCTCCGGGGCAAAGAGCAGGTTGTCGAGTCGGTAGTCGCCGTGCACCGGGGCGAACCGCTCAGGCCGGGTCAGCGTCCAGGCCGCGACGACGGGCACGCACGCCCGCAGCGTGGCGGTGTCCTCGGTGCTCACGAGATCGCTGAGGTTCGCGAGGAACAGATCCGTGGCGGGTCCGTAGAAGTCGGCCAACAGGTCGGCGTCTGCCTGCTCCTGGATCTTCATCCCCTCGATGTCCAGGAGGGTGGTGTCGCACCAGCGGGGCCCGTGGAGTCCAGCGAGGTTCACCGCCGCGGCCCGGGCCTGGTCCGGCGTACACCCCTGGATCTGGTCACCCTGCTCCGCGGGCGCCAGGTCCTCGAGCAGCAGCGTGAAGTCGCCGCTGGGTAGGCCGAACCCGTAGAAGCATTCCGGCGCACGTACGTCGAGGGTCGGGGCGATCTCGGTGTAGAACCGGACCTCGCAGAGGTAGGCGCCGGCCAACATCTCGCGGGCGGCGGCGTCCGGTGAGGGCAGCTTGGCCAGCACGGTGCTCTCGCCGTCGATGCCGTCGAGGCGTAGGCGGTAGCAGGCGCCGATCTGGCCGGTGCCGACCGGGCTGGCGCCTTTGAGGACCACGGGGCGCCCGAGCGCGGCGCTGAGCCACTCCGAGTTCAGGTCCGCGATGTCGGAACGCACCGACGGCTCGGGAGGGGTGGTGGGCTTCATCGGTGGTGGCTCCATCCGGGGTTGGCGGGCAGGTGGTCGAAGCGTCCGGCGGGACGTACGCCGCGCCACGCCTCCAGGACGGGAATCAGCTCGGTGGGAGTCGCGCCGTGCAGCACGACGCTGTCTGCGCCCGCCTCGAACTGGGCCAGGACGCGCTGCGCGCAGGTGGCGTCGTCGCCGGTGGCCGACGCGCCGGTCCAGGACGCCGGGAAGACCCGATCGCGCAGGTAGGTGAGGTCCTCGATGCTCCCCACGGCGTCGAAGGCTCCAGCGTGACCGGTGACCACCGGGTCCTCGCGGAAGGCCTGCAGGACGGCCGGGGCCCAGCCGTTGGCGGCGACCAGGACGTCGCCGTACCCCTGGAGGTAGGTGGCCAGGCGGCCGACCAACTTGCGTAGCCGGACCTCCTCGGGAACCGAGTCCTCCACGGTGGCCAGGACCGACCAGATGCGCACGGAGGCGGGGTCGCGGCCGGCCTGCTCGGCGGCCGTGCGGATACGCGTGACCATCCGGGCCAGGGTCTCGTCGGTGAGGAAGGTGTGCAGGACGACGCCGTCGGCGATCCGGCCCGCGAGGTCGAGGCTGTTGTTGCCGATGGCCATCATCAGGATCGGGATGTCCTCGTCGAAGGACCCGTCCTGACAGAGGAAGGGGTACTTCCCGGCCGGTCCATCGTGGTCGAAGGCCCCGCCGTGCTACAGCCGGCGATAGATACCGACGGCGTCCTCCATCTGGGCGCCCGTGACCTGGGGGAGCCCCATCAGGTCGAAGAGGATGCGGATCCCGCGGCCCAGTCCGAGCGCGTACCGGCCCCCGGACAGGCGGTGCATCGTGGTGGCCATGGTGGCGGTCACCAGGGGGTGGCGGGTGTTGTGGTTGGTCGCCGCGGTGCCGATCCCGATCGACGTGGTGGCCGCCGCGACCGCACCCGCCATCACCCCGGCGTCCTTCAGGTTGAAGCGCTCGGACAGGAAGATCGACCCCAGGCCGAGACGTTCCGCCAAACGCGCCTCGTCCAAGAGGTCCGCGGGGGAGTTGCTGTGTCCCGCGAGGCCGTAGCAGGCGAGTTCGGGAAAGGCGGGGATTGCAGCGGTCACGATCGGAAACTAGCAGTCTCGTGTGATGCCGATGACAGTTTCGCCCCCGATCATGTTACTGAGCGGTAATGTTCTGGGCATGAGCCAAGTCTTGAAGTTGTGGAACACCGCCACCGACCTGCCCGTCGTGGGCCCGATCCTGGGTCGTCGGGTCTTCTCGTTGGCGTTCAGCCAGAAGGCGCCGTACTTCGCGTCCATCCGTCCGCGTTTCACCGAGTTGCGCCCGAACCACGCCGAACTGGTCATCCCCAAGCGCCGCGGCGTACAGAACCACATCGGCACCGTGCACGCCATCGCGCTGTGCAACGGGTTGGAGGCCGCCATGGGCGCGCTCGCCGAGGCGACCATCCCCTCCGACAAGCGATGGATCCCCAAGGGCATGGACATCTCCTACACCGCCAAGGCGACCAGCGACATCACCTGCATCGCCGAGACCGACCCCGAGCAGTGGACCTCCGATGACCCCGACCTCCCCGTCCGCGTCAAGGGCGTCCGCGACGACGGCACCGTGGTCATCGAGGGCGTCATCCGGCTCTGGGTGACCCCCAAGTCCTGACGGGTCCCTTTGTTACTGACCGTCGTTACTACTAGGTGACGGTTATAACGGTCCGGTAGTAGTAACGACGGTCAGTAACAAGCGTCCGGCTCAGGTCGCGGGGACTTGGTCGGCGATGGCGGAGGTGTCGGCGCCGGAGGCGCGGCTGAGGCGGGCTTCCATCCACACAGCCAGCTTCGAGAGGCCGTAGTTGATCGTGATGAAGATCAGGCCGACCAGGAACAGGGTCTGGATCGTGTTGTCGAGGTTCTGGGAGATCAGGCCACCGCGGTTGAGCAACTCCAGGTAGCCCAGGCTGAGGAAGGCCACCAGCGAGGTGTCCTTGAGGACAACCACGAGTTGGCTGATGAGCGCGGGGAGCATCACCCGGAACGCCTGCGGCAACAGCACCTCGCGCATGGCCTGCCAACCCGTCATTCCGACCGCCAGAGCCGCTTCGCCCTGGCCGCTGGGGAGGGACGCCACCCCGGCGCGGAGGATCTCGGCGATGATGACGCAGTTGTAGAGGGTCAGCCCGAGGACGAGGTACCACAACGCGTTGCTGCCGGGCAGGGGGGCGATGAGGTCGCCGAGCCCCAACTCGAACATGAAGCGCCACACGATGACGATGGTGACGATGACCGGCAGCCCGCGAAAGAGTTGGATGAAGATCAGGATCGGGATCCGGGAGTAACGCCCGGACATCATGCGGGCCACGCCCAGCAGGACCCCGACGACCAAAGACAGGATGATAGCGAGCACGGCCGCCACCAAGGTGTTCGTGAGGCCCTTGCCGATGAGCTTCCAGACGGGGACGAAGCTCTCATCACCCGGATTGAACAGGGGGCTCCACAGTTCGCCCGCGAACTGTCCGTTGTCGTTCAGACGCTTGGCTGCGATGCCGACAAGGGCAAGGATCACCAGGGCGCCCACGACGGTGCCGATGAGGGCACGACGCCGGGCCTTGGGGCCGGGGATGTCGTAGAGGACGGAGGCACTCATCGAACGATCGCCACCTTTCGCTCAATGACCTCCAGGAGTAGCCCGGCGGTCAGGGTGATGATGAGGTAGCCGATCGCCACACCGGTCAGGACCGGGATGAACGCGAAACCCTGAGCGCTGGTGAGCGTGCCGCCGAGGCTGAACAGGTCGCGACCGACACCGAAGGCGCCCACGACCGCAGAGTTCTTGAACATCGCGATGATCACGCTGCCCAAGGGCGGAACAGAGGCCCGGAAGGCCTGGGGAAGGATCACCTGCCCCAGCGACTGGGTGAACGTCAGGCCGATGGCTCGGGCGGCCTCGGCCTGCCCGGCTTGCACCGAGTTGATCCCGGACCTCAGCGCCTCACAGACGAAGGCGGAGGTGTAGATGATCAGCCCGGTGATGCCGAAGACGTAGAAAGAGGTGTTGACCCCAACCTCGGGCAGCCCGAAGGCCATGAAGAACAAGACGATCGAGAGCGGACAGTTACGCCATACGTTCACCCACGCGGTGCCGAAGGCTTGCAGCGAGGGGACCGGCGAGACCCGGAACGCGGCGATGAGGGTGCCGAGCGCGAGTGAGCCGACCATCGCCCACAGGCAGATGCCCAAGGAACGAAGCAGCCCGTCCCAGTACAGGTCGAGGTTCGACAGGACCGGGTCGAAGTAATCGATCATGCTCAGCACTTTCCGATCGAGGGGCACGGTGCCGGGGTACGCCGTTCGGCGTACCCCGGCTCACGTGAGGGCTAGGTGCGGACTAGCTCACTTGCACTCGTTGGGCTCGGGCAGCGTCGGGGTCTCGGTGCCCTCGTTCTGTCCCGCGGTGGCTTCCCAGGCGGCGACGTAGGCGTCCTCGTTCTCGGCCAGCGTCTCGTTGATGAACTCGCAGAACGCGACGTCGCCCTTGGCGATACCGATGCCGTAGGGCTCGTCGGTGAACTGCTCCCCGACGAGTTTGAAGTCATCGGGGCTCGCGGCGACGAAGCCGAGCAGGATCACGTTGTCGGTGGTGACGACCTGAACCTGACCGTTGGCCAGGGAGTCCGCGCACTTGTCGTAGGTGTCGAAGAGCACCAGCTGGTTCGGGTCGGCGAGGAACTCCTTGATCTGCTCAGACGGCGTGGAGCCGGTGACCGAGCAGACCTTGATGCTGGCGTCGTTCAGGTCTTCGGGGCTGGAGACGGAGTCGTCGTCCTTGGCCACCATCAGCTGCTGGCCTGCGGTGTAGTACGGACCGGCGAAGGTGATCCGATCGGCACGCTCGTCGTTGATCGTGTACGTCGCCACGACCATGTCGACGGTGGCGTCCTCGATCACCTGCTCGCGGATGTCGGAGGTCGACTCGGTGTAGGTGATGCCACTGTCGTCGATGCCCAGGGCGCCGGCGATGATCTTGGCGACCTCGACGTCGAAACCCTCAGGGGTGTCGTCCAGGCCCAGCAGACCGAAGCCCGGCTGGTCGAACTTGGTGCCGACACGGATCTCGCCGGCCTCGGACAGGGTGGCCATGGTCGTTCCGGCTTCGAACTCGGGCGAGTCGGCGACCTCGACCTCGGTGTCACCACCGTCGCTGCCACAGGCAGCCAGGGTGAGAGCAAGCGCGGCCACGGCCGCGGCCGTCTTGGATCGGGTGAATCGCATGTTGTTTCTCCTCTTACTTGGGGTTCGGTGCATGTGGAGCGGTGAAGTGGATCAGTGCTTGAGGATCTTGCCGAGGAAGTCCTGCGCGCGTTCGCTCTGCGGGTTGGTGAAGAACTCCTCGGGGGTGTTCTCCTCCACGATGGCGCCGTCGGCCATGAACAGCACCCGGTCGGCCGCGGTACGGGCGAAGCCCATCTCGTGGGTGACCACGACCATCGTCATGCCCTGCTCGGCGAGGTCGACCATGACGTCGAGGACCTCTTTGATCATCTCGGGGTCCAGAGCCGAGGTCGGCTCGTCGAAGAGCATCACCTTCGGCTCCATGGCCAGCGCACGGGCGATCGCGACGCGTTGCTGCTGGCCGCCGGAGAGTTGGGCGGGGTACTTGTCGGCCTGGTGGCCGATGCCGACCCGGTCGAGCAGCTCGGCGGCCTTCTTGTCCGCGTCGGCCTTCTTCTGCTTGCGTACCTTGATCGGCCCGAGCGTCACGTTCTCGCGGATCGTCTTGTGAGCGAAGAGGTTGAAGGACTGGAAGACCATTCCGACCTCGGCGCGCAGGCTGGCCAACTCCTTGCCCTCCTCGGGCAGCGGCTTGCCGTCCAGGGTGATCGAACCCTTGTCGATCGTCTCGAGGCGGTTGATCGCCCGGCACAGCGTCGACTTGCCCGAACCGGAGGGACCGATCACCACGACGACCTCGCCACGCTTGACCGTGACGTTGATGTCCTGGAGGACGTGGAGGTCGCCGTACCACTTCTCGACGCCGTCCAAGACGACGAGCGGTTCGCCGCGACCGGCCTGAATGTCCTCCTGCTGCTGCGCGCTCATACCCGGAACCTAACCGCGCGGGGCCCGCTAGGGCATCACCGGAATGGGCTGGGTCACAGATCGCGACCAAACCGTGACCTGCCGATCAGCGGGTCTAGACGGCTTGCAGCGCCTCGGTCAGGCGCTTGACGAAGCCGGGACGGAGCAGTTTGTTGGCGGTCACGTTGCGCTGGGAGGTCGAGATGATGACCGTGTCGGCGTCGAGGATCGCGTCGATGAAGTCCTGATCATCGGCGGTGTTGCGGTCCCAGAGGAACCGGCCGTCGGCGAAGAGGGGCCGCAGGTTCTCCAGGCCGAAGTAGGTGAAGGAGTCCCCGATCAGGGTGGTGACGCCGGGCAGTGCCGCGTCGCCTGGAGTCCGCCAGCGCTGAACCCCGCCGTACTCCTGGTAGTAGTCGTAGGTCTCGCTGTCCGCGGTGGGTACGGCGGGCGCCCCCACGCTGAGCTGGGCCGACGGGGCGGTCTCCGCCGCGGTGAGCCCGATCAGGTCGTTGAGGTCGCTGACCTGAGTGCGGGTGCCGCTCTCGACGGTGATCCGGGCCGCGAGCGCCGGGTCGAGCGCGGCGGCCAGGGCCTCGGCGTAGGTCAGGGAGCCCACGGTGGTCCAGTGGGTGTCCTGCTTCCAGTAGTTCTGGACGCCTGCTGCGTGCTGATCGGCCAGGGGCCGGCGCAAAGGGAGGTAGCGCGGGTCGTCGTACCGGTCCAAGACGCGGTTCTGGGCCCGGATCCCGGCGCGGGCGCACTGTCCGTGGGGGACGACGTCGGGCAGTTCGTCGCCGACGATCGCGGTCTTGTTGGGAGCGACCGAGAAGACCACGGTGCGGCCGGACTGTTCGATACGGCGTGCCACCAGCGCGAGCCGGTCGAGCTGTTCGGCGAAGGCGGCACCGTCGTCACACCCCCGGTCGAAGTCCTGGCCGAAGAAGAGGTAGCCGTTCTCGCCGCGCACCACCAGCGGGGAGGTGAGCAGGGGTCCGTCCGGGCCCTGGATACGGGGGAGAGTGACGGGTGGCGGGCCGCTGGGCGGCAGGGTGCCTAGCAGGTTGAAGTCCGACCACGCCTTGGCGCGCACGGCCGGCTTGCGGATCGGTAGGTGGTCGGCTGCCCACGGCGCGAGGTCCGCCAAGGCGCTGAAGCCGTCGGACGGGTCGGGTCGGGCCGCAAGGGGGCGGTTCTCGAAGGCCTCAGGACGGAACCCGAGGGCATAGCTCCCCAATGGTCCGAAGACGAACCCGAACGCCACGACGGCGGTCAGCACGCGGCGCAGGCTCATCGGGGTCGTCTCCTTGCGGTGGGTCATGGCATCAGAACTGGAAGTAGAGGAAGGGGCTGAAGGTGCCCGCGATGGCTGCGATGGCGACGTACGGCGAGATCACGAGGGTGCCACCGCGCAACGTCATACGGACCCGGTCGGGCCACTGGTCGAGGCCGTCGAGGACCCGTCCGGTGACCCAGTGACCTGGGATCAGGGTGCTGGCGACCACGAGCCCGAGCAGGACCATCTGGAAGGTACCGATCCCGATGGCGACGTCCGGGTCGAGGCCGAACAGGGGCTCTCGCAGCAGATCGGGTCGCAGCATGGCGCCGGCCATTCGGCCGAACTCACCGAGGTCGGCGGCCCGGAAGAGCACCCAACCGAAGACGATCAGCACGAAGGTGGCGGCGCGGCGTACGACCGTGAAGCCCTCGAGCCGGCCCAGCCCGGTCGCACGCTCGATGATCAGCAGCGCCCCGTGGTAGGCGCCCCACAGGAGGAACGTCCAGGCCGCGCCGTGCCAGAGGCCGGTGAGGAGGAAGACGATCACCAGGTTGCGGTACGTCGCCCCGCCGCCCCCGCGGTTACCGCCCAGGGGGATGTAGAGGTAGTCGCGGAACCAGCGGGACAGTGACATGTGCCAGCGGCGCCAGAAGTCGGTGACCGAGACCGCGGAGTAGGGGCGACGGAAGTTCTCGGGCAGGCGCAGGCCGAACATCAGGCCCAGCCCGATGGCCATGTCGGAGTAGCCGGAGAAGTCGAAGTAGATCTGACCGGTGTAGGCGATGGCGCCGATCCAGGCGGTGGTGAAGCTGGGGTCGTTGACGGCGAACGCGGCGTCGGCGATGGGTGCGAGCGAGTCGGCGATCACGACCTTCTTGGTCAACCCCCAGAGGAACACCGGGAAGCCGAGCAGGAAGTCGTCGAACTTGTCGTGCTGCTGGTGGCGGAGCTGGTCGGCGATCTCGTGGTAGCGCACGATCGGGCCGGCGACCAGCTGCGGGAACATCGCGATGTAGGTGGCGAAGGTCAGCGGGTTGCGCATCGGCGGGCGCTCGCCGCGGTAGATGTCGACCACGTAGGAGAGGTGGTGGAAGGTGAAGAAGCTGATCCCGATCGGCAGCGCCACCGCGATCACCGGCGAGCCCGTGCCACCCAGAGCGCGCCCGAAGGAGTCGATCGCCTCGCTGGCGAAGCCGAGGTACTTCCAGATCGCCAGCACGCCGAGATCGGCCATGACGGTCAGGAGCAGGATCCACTTCGCCCGCACCATCGGCGGGCGAACGATCACCGAGCCTCGTGCCTCGGGGGGTGCGGCCGCCTCCCGTTCGCGCGCCTTACCGATGCTCAGTCCGGCGACGTAGTTGACCACCATCATGGTCAACAAAAGCAGCACGAACTCCTCGCCGCCCACGGCGTAGAAGCCGAGGGAGAAGACCGCGAGCACGCCGTTGCGGAAGCGTTGCGGCAGCACCCAGTGGGCCACGAGGACCGCAGGCAGGAAGTACCACAAGAACAGTGGTGCGGCGAAGGACAACGGGCGCTCCTGGAGCGGATAGAGCGCGGTCGGAGCGCGGAACTACAGGCGCGGTGACTCTAACAGCGTGGACCCGACCGTGTGTGCGTCCGAGGACGGGGCCTCCGAGATGGGTGATGGGCCGGGGTGCGCCGTACAGTTGGACGGTCATGACTGCCACCCCTGTTGCCGCCGCCCGGACCTACGAGGTCAAGACCTACGGGTGTCAGATGAACGTCCACGACTCCGAGCGGCTGACCGGGTTGCTCGAGGACGCTGGACACCGGCCCGTCGCGGCGGGCGAGCAGGCCGACATCGTGGTGTTCAACACCTGCGCGGTCCGCGAGAACGCCGACAACAAGCTGTACGGCAACCTCTCGCAACTGGCGCCGATGAAGAAGGCCAACCCCGACCTCCAGATCGCGGTGGGTGGCTGTCTGGCGCAGAAGGACCGTGAGGTGATCACCGAGAAGGCGCCGCACGTCGACGTCGTCTTCGGCACCCACAACATCGGCTCGTTGCCCGCGCTGTTGGACCGGGCCCGCGTCCAGGCCGAGGCGCAGGTCGAGATCCTCGAGTCCCTGGAGGTGTTCCCCTCCACGTTGCCGACCAAGCGCGACTCGGCGTACGCCGCCTGGGTGTCGATCTCGGTCGGCTGCAACAACACCTGCACGTTCTGCATCGTCCCCGCCCTGCGCGGCAAGGAGAAGGACCGCCGACCCGGGGACATCCTCGCCGAGATCCGTGCATTGGTCGCCGACGGTGTCTGCGAGGTGACGCTGCTGGGGCAGAACGTCAACGCCTACGGCGTCGAGTTCGGGGACCGCCAGGCCTTCTCGAAACTGCTGCGTGCCTGCGGTGAGATCGAGGGACTCGACCGGGTCCGCTTCACCTCACCCCACCCGGCGGAGTTCACCGACGACGTCATCGAGGCGATGGCGGCCACGCCCAACGTGATGCCGCAGTTGCACATGCCGCTGCAGTCGGGCTCCGACCGCATCCTCAAGGCGATGCGTCGTTCCTACCGCACCACCAAGTTCCTCGGGATCATCGACCGGGTCCGTGCGGCCATGCCGGACGCGGCGATCACGACCGACATCATCGTCGGGTTCCCCGGCGAGACCGAGGAGGACTTTCAGGGGACGCTGGATGTCGTCGCGGCGGCGAGGTTCGCCGGTGCCTACACCTTCCAGTACTCCAAGCGACCTGGGACGCCGGCCACGGATCTGCCCGATCAGGTGCCGCCCGACGTCGTGCGTCACCGCTACGACCGTCTCGCCGCGCTGGTCAACGACGTGGCCTGGGCCGAGAACAAGCCACTCGTGGGTCGCCGGGTCGAGTTGATGGTGGCCGAGGGTGCGGGTCGCAAGGACCGCGAGACACACCGGCTGTCCGGGCGAGGACCCGACAACCGCCTCGTCCACTTCCTGCCTCCCTCGGGTGCCGAGGCCGATCACGGCATCCGACCCGGTGACCGCGTCACGGTGGAAATCACCTATGCCGCGCCGCACCACCTGGTCGCCGACGGGCCGGTGCTGGACGTGCAGCACACCCGATCCGGGGACGCCTGGGCGATCCGACAGGGCCACCCCGTGGCCACCCCCGGAGTCACGCTGGGCATGCCGACGCTCGGAGTCCCCGAAGCCCTACCGCCGGCGCCCGCCTGCGGCTGAGGCCCTCAGACCCCGTCGTGGCGACCTGGCTCATAGGCCGCCTCGTCGGAGCGCGGGTCATAACTCGAGTACCCCGATTTCGGGGGAAGGCCGGCCTGGGAGTTCTGCTGGTGGGGCTGGTCCTCGATGGCGTCGGTCTCCTCGCGGGGCTCGCCCTCGCTGGTGTCACGGCTCCCCGTGGGGGCGATCTCACCTTCGCTGGTGTGGCCCGGTCGCCCACTGCTGACCCCGATGTCGCCCTCGACGTTCTGGTCGGTGGCGGTGACGTCGTACTCCTGCGGATCGTTGCTCATGGGGCATCGGTACCCCGGTACGCGAATGTCATGCAGGCCCGGGGCTAGGCCTGTGGATAGCCGGATGCGGCGCAGCCGGATCGCGGCGATGCTGCACTGGTGCCCCTCTCGGTTTCAGACGCGATGCTTCGACTCGGTGGTGTGGCGCGTCGAGGTCAGTTGGTGCAAGTGACCTCACGAGCCGCGGTCGACGCGGCCCTTCGAGCGAAATCGATCGTCCCCGTTCAGCGAGGGGTCTATGCGTCAGCGGCAGCTGATGACGCGCTGCGCGTAGCCGGCAGCATGTCGGGGACTTTGTCCCATCTGAGCGCCGCGCTGCACCATGGTTGGGCGGTCAAGGTGCCTCCCGAGAAGCCGGAGATCATCTTGCCCCGCGGCCGTCGCATCGGCTTTGAGCATCGTCGCTCGGCTCGCATCATGCGCGCCGACCTGGGGCCGGACGACGTGCGGGACGGGGTGACCACCCAGGAGCGGACCCTGATGGACTGCCTCAAACGAGAGGAGTTCGATTCCGGCCTCGCCGTCGCCGACTCGGCTGTACGCGCGGGCTTCTCGCATCCCTTGATGCTGGCGCTCGCCCGGGACGTCCGAGGACCCCACGCCCTTCGGGCTCGCCGGGTGGCAGCGTCGGCCTCGCCCCTCGCGGCAAATCCGTTCGAGTCAGTTCTCCGGGCCATCGGGACGGAGGTGGTCGGGCTGCAGCTTCGGCCCCAGGTGCCCATCTACGGTGTGAACTTCTTGGGTCGGCCGGACCTCGTAGACCCAGAACTGCGCATCATCGTCGAAGCTGACTCCTTCGAGTGGCACGGCGGACGCGCGGCGCTGCGGTCAGACACGCGGCGCTACAACGAGTTCGTGGTGCACGGGTGGTTGGTGCTGCGTTTCGCCTGGGAGGACGTGATGTTCGAACCGGAGTGGGTGCGGTCGGTGCTCCAGCGGGCCGTTGCACAGCGGTCCGGCAACGCAGCCTCGTAGCCAGACATACACATTTCGATCTCGGCGGCGCCAGACCCTGCCACTGCGGGGGATGAGATCCTGCGATCTGAATTGTGTATGTCTGGCTACGACAGTCAGGCCGGAGACTCCTCGTCGGCTTCGCCCTCGTCGCCCGTGTCGTCCTCGTCCTCCTCGCCGTCGGACTCGGTGGCCTTGGTCGAGGTGTCCTCGCCCTTCTTCATCTCGTCGGGAAGGGCGTCCTCCACCGCCGGATTGTGGTCGGGGTCGAGATCGTGCACGGGTGGGGTGGTTTCGCCCGCGTCGATGGCGTCCGCGCCTCCGGGGTTGGTCTCGCCGGGCTCGATCTTCGCGTCGGGCTTGGGGCCCAGGTTGTCGTCGCTCATGAGGTCCTCTCGAATCCAAAGGTGGAATAGGCGGTCGTGGTGCCGGTGCGTAGAGACTCCAGCACCGACAGTTCGTGGGGCACCACCGGGTGGGGCAGTTCGTTGAGCGGGAACCATCTCAGATCGGCGCACTTCGCTGGCTCCACGATTTGCGGTTCGCCGCTCCACGACCAGGACTGGAAGAAGAAATCCACCCGTTCGTCGATCGGCAGGTCGTGCTGCGTGCGGTGCATGGTGGTGACGAAGTCCAGGTCCAGGTCGGCGACACCGATCTCTTCGAAGGCCTCGCGCTGCGCGGCCTGCGCCGCGGTTTCGCCCCGCTCGACGTGGCCGGCGGCGGCCGCGGCCCAGTGGTCATCCATGTAGCCGGTGTTCTGCCGCAGTTGGAGGAGGACCTCGACGTCGGCGCCGGCGTCGCGCATCAGATAGATGTACGACGCCGGCACCACGACGAAACGCCCCGAGGCGTCGGTATTCACTGGGACGGCTGGTCCAAGGAGGACTCTGCGTTCTCCGCCTGCTTCTTCGCGGCGTCCGATCCGCTGTTCTCGTCGGCGAGTTCGCTGTCGTGCTCCCCGGGCGGAGTCTGCTTCGGCTCGCCGGTCAGGTCGTCGTCGGTCGTCGGGGACTCGCTCACTTCAGGTCGTCGTTCTTACCGTCGAGCTTGTCCAGCGCGTCGGTGAGCTTCTCCGAGGCGCCAGCGATCTTGTCGCTGTGCTTGCCGCCGGTCTTGTCGTCGACGAAGTTGGCTGCCTTGTCGAGGCCGTCCTCGATCTTGTCGGCGTGCTCGTCGACAGCATCGGTCAACTTGTTCTTCGCGTCATCAAGAAATCCCACGGTGTTCCCCCTGTGGTCGGTCGGCTCCGCGGTCGAAGCCGGGTGCTTGCGACACTACCCACATGCCTCGCACCCCGGACAAACCCCCGATCATCGCGATCGTCGGGTTCACCGCCTCCGGGAAGACGGGGCTCTCTCTCGATCTCGCGCAGGCCTTGGGTGGAGAGGTCATCAACACCGACTCGATGCAGGTCTATCGGGGGATGGACATCGGCACCGCCAAACTCCCCGCCTCCGAGCGCCGGGGTGTCCCCCATCACCTCCTCGACCTGTTGGACGTCACCGAGCCGCTGACCGTGGCCGAGTTCCAGGGCTGGGCCACGGAGTCGGTGAGCGCTCTGCGGCAGGCGGGGAGCACCCCGGTGCTCGTGGGGGGATCGGCGCTCTACACCCGCGCGATCACCGATGGGTTGGCCTTTCAAGAAACCGACCCGGAGGTGCGCGCCCGCTGGGAGGCCGAACTGGCGCGGGTGGGGGAGCAGGCCCTGCACCGGCATCTGACCACGGTGGACCCGACGGCCGCGGCGACGATCCCCGCGGAGAACGGGCGCCGAGTCGTTCGCGCACTCGAGGTGATCGAACTGACCGGCCAGCCGTACGCCGCCAGCATGCCGGAGTTGGCGTACGCCGATCCGCTCACCGTCCAGATCGGTCTGGCCATCGACCGGCCCACGCTGGATGCGCGCATCGAGCAGCGGGTGCAGCAGATGTTCGACGCCGGATTCGTCGCCGAGGTGGAAGCGCTCCTCGCGATGGGGCTCGCGCAGGGCCGGACGGCGTCGCGGGCGATCGGCTATCGGGAGGTGGCGGCGTACCTCGCGGGGGAGATGAGCCTGGCGCACGCACAGGAGCGGACCGTGATCCGGACCCGGCAGTTCGCGCGGCGGCAGGACGCCTGGTTCAAGCGGGATCACCGCATCGAGTGGGTGCCCTACGACTCGGGTGACCTGTTGTCGGCGGCCACCTCCATCATCGAGAGCCTGACCACTGAGGGGACCTCATGACCACGTACCGCTACTACACCGCAACGACCCTGGACGGCTACCTGGCCGACGAGAACGACTCGCTCGACTGGTTGTTCACCCAGGACATCGATGCGGCGGGCGCGATGAACTACGCCGACTTCATCTCAGAGGTCGGGGCTGTGGTGATGGGCGCGACGACCTACGAATGGGTTCTCGAGCACGAGGTGGCCCAGGGGAACCCGTGGCCCTACGACCAACCCTGCTTCGTGTTCACCCACCGGGAGCTGAGCCCGGCGGTCGAGACCGTGCACATCGTCCAGGGCGAGCCGGGGGAGCATCGCGCGCGACTGGAGGAGGCGGCCGGCGAGCGCGGTGTCTGGGTGGTCGGTGGAGGCGACCTGGCGGCTCAGTTCGCGGCGGCCGGGATGCTCGACGAGGTGCTGGTGAGCATTGCCCCGGTCACCCTGGGGGCGGGCCGGCCACTGTTCCCGCGGCCCTTCGACCTGCGACTGATCGAGGTGGCGCAGAACCGGGCCTTCGTGTGTGCGAGGTACGCCGTGGTGGGGCCACACGTCTAGACCACAGAGGAAAGCCCCTCCGTCCGCCCGGCGCAGCCCTATCGTCCCCTCATGAGCCTGCCTGCCCCCGCCCCTGATCGCACCGCCGTCGTCACCGGCGCCTCCTCGGGGATCGGGGTCGAGATCGCCCGCGACCTGTCGCGGCGCGGCCACCGGGTGAGTCTGGTGGCCCGGTCGGCCGACAAGTTGGAGAGCCTCGCCCACGAGCTCCGCAGCCGTGGAGGCATGGCCGACGTCGTCCCCGCGGACCTCACCGATCGCGAGACTCGGGCGGGTTTGCTGGGTCGGGTCGAGGCCCTCGGCGCGACGGTCGACATCCTGGTCAACAATGCCGGCTTGACCACGATGGGGCCCGTCAGCAAGGCCGATCCCGTTGCCGAGATGGCCATGATCGAACTCGACGTCACTGCCGTGGTCGACCTGTGCGCGCGGTTCCTACCCGGCATGGTGGCGCGGCGACGTGGGGGCATCCTCAACGTGGCCTCGGTGGGCGGTTTCCAACCGCTGCCGGGACAGGCGGGGTACGGCGCGTGCAAGGCCTTCGTCCTGTCCTACGGCCAGAGCCTGGCCGGGGAGCTGAAGGGCACCGGGGTCACCTCCACGGTGCTGTGTCCGGGACCGGTCATGACCGGCTTCGGTGAGGCGGCCGGGTTCTCGATGGACGACGCCAAGGACTCGCTCCCGGCCGCGATGTGGGTCACCCCCGAGGACGTGGCGAAGGCCGCGGTGGCGGGCCTGGCCAAGGGCAAGATGGTCGTCGTACCCGGTGCGGCCAACCAGATCAGCGTGCTGGCCACCAGGTTCGCGCCCCGCTCGCTGCTCGTGCCGTTCCTCGCGAAGAGTCACCCGAGTCTGAAGTAGTCGATCCCGGGCCGCACCAGCGGGGGCTAGCTGGCGGAGCCCTTCACGACGTCGGTCGAGCCGCGACTGGTCGAACCGTCGCCCTTGATGGCGCCGTCGACCGCGCTCTTGATCAGGCCCTCGAGGTCCAGCCCGGTGGCGGTCTTCAGCATCGCCAGCGACTGCACCATGTTGTCGGTGACCTGAGCGGGGATCGCGCCAGCGCCCTGCGTCGACACGATCGTGAGCTGATCGATGGCGGCGATCGGGGCGGCCACCTCGCGGGCCAGCTGCGGCAGCATCTCGATGAGCATCTGGAGGACGGCGGCGTCGTTGTAGTGCGAGAACGCCTCGGCGCGCTTGTCCATCGCCTCGGCCTCGGCATGGCCCACCGCGAGGGTGGCCGCTGCGGTGGCCTCACCCTCGGCGCGGGTGGCGTCGGCCTCGGCCACGCGACGGTCTCGTTCGGCCGCACCGCGACGTTCACCCTCGATCGCCTCGGCCTGTGCGAGGGCAGACCGGCGGGCCTTCTCCGACTCACCGCTGAGCTTCGTCTCTTCGGCCTTGGCCTGGGCGGCAGCGATCGTGGCGGCCTTGCGGGCATCGGCGGCGGCGATGTCGGCGTTGCGCTGCGCCTCCGCCTCCTGCTCGATCTTGTAACGCGCGGCGTCGGCGGGTTTGCGGACTTCGGTCTCCAGCTTGCGCTCGGTCAGGGACGCCTGGCGTACGGCGACCTTCTCCTGCTCGGTGAGGATCGCCTGGTCGCGATCGGCCTGGGCCAGCGGACCGGCTGCGGCCGCCTGGGCGCTGGCGGCGTCCGTCTCGGCCTTGATCTCCGACTCTTTCAGCGCCAGCGTGCGTTGGGAGATCGCGATCTCCTGTTGCGCGGCGATCGTGGCCTGTTCGGCCGCCTGTCGGGCGTTCGCCTCGGCGATCCGAGCGGTCTGGCTGACCCGGGCGGCCTCGGGGCGTCCCAGGTCGGCGAGGTAGCTACCGTCGTCGGTGACGTCCTGGATCTGGAAGGTGTCGAGAATGAGTCCCTGACCGGTCAGGGAGTTCTCTGACTCGTCGGCGACCCGTTGAGCGAACGCGGCGCGGTCGCGGATGATCTGCTCGACGGTCAGTCCACCGACGATCGAGCGCAGGGCCCCGGCGAGGACCTCCTGGGTGAAGGGCTCGACATCGGCCTGCTGACTCTGGAAGCGCTGGGCGGCGAGCCGGATCTGGTCGGCGTTGCCGCCGACCTTCACGATCGCGACGCCCTCGACGTTCAGCTTGATGCCCTGTCCCGAGACGGCGCCGCGGATCTGGACCGAGATGCGGCGCGAGGAGAGGTCCATGGTCGCGAGCTTCTGGACGAACGGGATGACGAAGGTGCCCCCGCCGAGAATGACCTTCTGCCCGGACAGGTCGGTGGTCAGCGCGCCGGTCTCCGGGTTCAGCACCGCCTTCCCCTTGCGGCCGGTCACGATGTAGGCCTGGTTGGGTCCGGCCACCTTGTAGCGGCTGGTGACCAACAACAGCAGGAGAACGACCAGGGCGATGAAGCCGACGACGGGGATCAGGACAGGGTTCACGAGATGACCTTTCGGGGCCTGAGGGAACTACTAGGGCGAGCTGGGGAGTTCGATCTGGTCCCACAGCGGTGCGACGTCGACCGCGGTGGGGGACAGGATGTTGGTCACGTGGATCTCGACCCCGGTGTCGAGGGGTCGATCCGCGCGGGCGTTGAGGCGCAGCACATGTCCGCCGAGGAGCACCCGGACCGTTCCGTAGCCATCGGCGGGAATCGGTGAGATGACCGTCCCGTCACGGCCCAGGACATCGGACGTGTGCGGCGTACCGTCGCTCCCGCCGTCGCGGATCAGCCGGGTCAGCCACACCGCGAACCAACCGAAGCCGACACCGGAAGCGATCCCGATCGGGATGGCGACCAGCCCGGGGAGCCCGCTACCGACGGCGATGGCGCCGCCGAAACCGAAGGCGGAGACGAAGGCGCCGATCACTGCGGTCGAGAAGATGTCGCCGGCCAGTGCGTCGAAGAGACCGTCGAGTACGCCGTCGAAGAGATCGCCGAGCAGAAGCGAGGCGGTGAGCAGGAGGAGGCCGACGATCCCCAGGATCAGGAAGGTGGTCATGCGTGCTCCTTGTCTTCGGGGTGCTGCTGGCGGGTGGGGCGTGGAGGGTATCTCGACCCTACGTCGGAATGCCGGGCGCGGGAGTTTCACCGGCCGGCCGGTGAAACTGGACCTTGGACGAGGAAACTTTCTCGTCCAAGCAGGAGTTTTCTCGTCCAAGGTCGGGGATCTGCGGGTCTCGGGAGGGATCGGACCGGCTCGAACCGGTACGGCAGTAGTCTCCGAGGATGACCAGGTACGTCGACATCTCCGATCCGGAGCAACTGACCGCACTCGTCGGCGAGCCCTCGGATCGGGTGCGCGACAAGGTGCGATCGGTTCTGTTCGACATCGACCGCGACTGGTTGAGCGCGAGTCCCTTCTGCATCGTCGCGTCGGCCAACGCCGCCGGTCAGTGCGACGCCTCGCCCAAGGGTGATCCGGCCGGATCGTTGGTCCACGTGATCGACGACCGGACCATCGCGTTGGCCGAGCGACCGGGCAACCGACGCGTCGACGGCTACCGCAACGTCCTGGAGAACCCGCAGGTCGGTCTGAACTTCTTCATCCCCGGCCGCGGGGACACCCTGCGGATCAACGGCCCCGCCCGGTTGGTCAGCGACGCCGACTTCTTCGACGACCTGGTGGTGAAGGGTCATCGGCCGATCCTGGCCCTGGTCGTCCAGACCGACGAGGTCTTCTTCCATTGCGCGAAGGCGTTCCTGCGCGCCGGGTTGTGGAAGCCCGAGACCTGGGATCCCGAGGGCTCGGTGCCCCGGCGCGCGGTGCTCGCCGCAGAGGTCGAGCCTGCGGGGATGATGGTGGGCCAACTCGATGACTACTACCTGTCGGGAGACAACGGGCGTGAACTCTATGGCTGAGCACACCGCCTATCCCTTCCTCAAGGGACACGGCACCCGCAACGACTTCGTCCTGCTGCCCGACCACGACGGCACCATCCACGGCGAGCTCTCCGCCGACCGGGTCCGGGCCCTGTGCGACCGCCGCGCCGGCATCGGCGGGGACGGGGTGCTGCGGGTGATCCGGACCGCGGCCCTCGGCTTCGAGCCGGGGATCGACCCGGGCACCGGGGACGCCGAGTGGTTCATGGACTACCGCAACGCCGACGGTTCGTTCTCCGAGATGTGCGGCAACGGGATCCGCGTCTTCGCCCGACACCTCGTGGAGGAGGGGCTCGCCGACGCGGGCCAGCCGATCCCGATCGGTACCCGGGACGGGGTCAAGGTGCTGACCGTCCACGGCGACCAGATCACCGCCGACATGGGGACACCAACCATCCTCGGGGACAGCGACGTCTCCGTCGGCGACCGGCACTGGCCGGCCCGACACATCGACGTCGGCAACCCGCACGCGGTGGCGTTCGTGGACGACCTCGCCGACGCCGGAGCACTGCTCGAGGCGCCGGCGTACGACGCGGGGGTCTATCCACACGGCGCAAACGTCGAGTTCGTCGTACGACGCGGGCCACAGCACGTCGCGATGCGTGTCCACGAGCGCGGCTCGGGGGAAACGATGTCCTGCGGCACCGGTGCGTGCGCCGTCATGGTGGCGACGGCGGCCGCGGACGGGGCCGAGCGGGACGTGGACTACCGGGTCGACCTGCCCGGGGGGACCCTCACGATCCGGCAGACGAGCGAGGGTCGGCTCCTGATGACCGGCCCGGGCGTCATCGTGGCCCGCGGGACCAGTCAGCTCTGAACCGGGCCAGCTCTGAACCGGGCCAGCTCTGAACCGGGCCAGCTCTGAACCGGGCCAGCTCTGAACCGCGGCGAACTCTGAATCAGAGCGAACCCTGAACCACGGCGCCGACCCCTGCGCGGACCCGCTAACCTCGCCCGCATGACTCTCACAGGAACCTCCGCCATCGTCACCGGCGGCGCGTCCGGCATCGGTGCCGCCGCTGCCCGCGCCCTCGCTGCCCTCGGCGCGACCGTTGTGGTCGCCGACCTCCAGGCCGACAAGGGCGAGGCCCTCGCCGCCGAGATCAAGGGTGTCTTCGCCCAGGTCGACGTCACCAACACCGAGCAGATCGCCGCGGCCGTCAAGGCGGCCTCCGACATCGCCCCACTGCGCTCGGTCGTGAACTCCGCCGGGATCGGCTGGGCCCAGCGCACCATCGGTCGCGACGGCAACGTCGAGTCCGCGCACTCGCTGGAGGCCTTCACCAAGGTCGTGGCCATCAACCTGATCGGCACCTTCGACATGGTCCGCCAGGCCGCCACCGTGATGAGCCAGAACGAGCCCGACGCCGACGGCGGCCGCGGCTCGATCGTGAACATGGCCAGCGTCGCCGCGTTCGACGGACAGATCGGCCAGGCGTCGTACTCCGCGTCCAAGGGCGGCGTCGTCGGGATGACCCTCCCGGTCGCCCGCGACCTGGCGGCCTCCGGGATCCGACTCAACACCGTCGCCCCCGGCCTCATCGACACCCCGATCTACGGCGAGGGCCCCGACTCGGAGGCGTTCAAGGCCAACCTCGGTCAGAACGTGCTGTTCCCCAAGCGCCTCGGCACCCCTGAGGAACTGGCCAGCATGGTCATGGAGTGTCTGACCAACACCTACATGAACGGCGAGGTCATCCGCGTCGACGGCGGCATCCGGATGCCCCCCAAGTAGTCACCACGCACCACCCGGACCGGCCCGCCGTACGACGTACGGCGGGCCGGTCTGTCGTCCGGGCGTCGCCGCCCGCCACCGCCCGCGCTGACCGCGGGTCGTGTGCCTGTGCCCGACCTCCGGGTGGGCCTGCGGCACACGACCTTGGTCGACGCGGGGAGAATGGCCGACATGGACCCCGTCATCGTCGTCGGAGCCGGCATCTCCGGCGTCCGTTGTGCCCGCACCCTGCATGACCACGGCGTCCCGGTGGTGCTGCTCGACCGCGGCTACCGGATTGGCGGCCGGATGGCCACCAAGCGCATCGACGGTCGGACCGTCGATCTGGGGGCGTCCTACTTCACGGTCTCCGACTCCCGCTTCGGTGACCAGATCGAGCGGTGGCAGCGCGCGGGGTTGGCGCACCCCTGGACCGACACGATCGCCGTCCTCGCCCCCGACGAGGAACCGCAGCAGAAACCCGGACCGATGCGGTGGGGTACGCCGGGAGGCCTGCGCACGTTGGTCGAGGACCTCGCGGAGGGGCTCGACGTACGCCGTCATGAGGTCGCCGAAGTGACCCGCACCTCCGGGCTCCGAGTGGACGCGATGCCGGCCGCTGCGGTGGTCCTGGCCATGCCGGACGGGCAGGCGGCCCGACTGCTGGGTGCCGGCCTGGAGTCGACCGCAGGTGATCTGGATCGGGGATCGGAGCCGGTCCTGGCCCTGGTGGCGACGTACGCCGAACGCGCCTGGGACTTCGACGGGGCGTTCGTCAACGGGGACCCGGACCTGGCGTGGATCGCCGACGACGGCTCCCGACGAGGGGATGCCGCGCTTGTGCTGGTGGCCCACAGCACCCCCGAGCTCGCGGCCCGGCACCTCGACGACCCCGACGGGGCCGAACCCCATCTGTTGAGCGCACTACGTCGGCTCGGAATCGAGGCGGACCCCGTGTCCAGCCAGGTCAAGCGGTGGTCGATGGCCCGACCGACGGGGGAGCGGGATGCGAGGTACCTGTTGACCGAGGACGACCTGGGCGTCTGCGGTGACGGATGGGGACCGCAGTCGAAGGTGGAAGGTGCCTACCTCTCGGGGCTGGCGCTCGGAGAGGCCCTCGTCGCTCGGCTCTGATCGTCAGACGTCGGTGCGCACGCCACCGCGATCCGAGCTGGTTTGGATCGCCGCGAGCACCCGCTGGACGCGCAACCCGTCGGCGAACGATGGCGAGGGATCGTGGCGATTCTCGATCGCCGCCAGCAGGTCGGCCGCCTGCGAGGTGAACGTGTGGTCCCAGCCCAGGACGTGCCCCGGCGGCCACCACGCCTCGAGATAGGGGTGGTCCTCCTCGGTGACGAGAATCCGCCGCGACCCGCTGGTGCGGCCGCGGGGTCCGTCGTCGAGCTGCAGCTCGTTGAGCCGTTCGAGGTCGAAGCTGATCGACCCGCGGGTGCCGTACAGCTCGATGGTCAGGCCGTTCTTGCGACCGGTGGCCATCCGGCTCACCTCGAGGCTGACCACCGCTCCGGACGTGGTCTCGAGCGTTGCCCAGGCCGCGTCGTCGACGGTGACCTGCTCCAGCGAGGGCTGTGTGACCGTGCCGCTGCCGCGCTCGGTGACGAACGTGTGCAGGTGCCCTCGGGCCGTGGTCACGGTGTCGCCGAGGAGGTGCTGCACCTGATCGACGAGGTGGGAGCCGAGATCGCCCAGCGCACCCGACCCGGCGGTCTCGCGGCGTAACCGCCAGGTCATCGGGGTCGACTCGTCGGCCAGCCAGTCCTGCAGGTAGGCCACCCGCACCTGGCGCACGGCCCCGATCCGGTTGGCAGCGACCAACTCGCGGGCCAGAGCAAGAGCTGGAACCCGGCGGTAGTTGAAGCCGATCATCGAGCGTATGCCGCGGCCCGCGGCTTCCACGGCGGCAGCGGCCATCGCCTCCGACTCCTTCACCGTGTTGGCGAGGGGCTTCTCGACCAGCACGTGCTTGCCGGCGGAAAGGGCGGCGAGGGCGATGTCGGCGTGGAGATGGCCGGGCGTGCAGATATCGACGATGTCGATGTCGTCACGTCCGATCACCTGGGTCCAGTCGATGGCCCAATCGGCCCAGCCGAGCTGTCCGGCTGCCTCCTTCACCGCGACGGGGTCGCGACCGACGAGCACCTGCTGGGACACGGCAGGGCCTGCGGGATAGAACGCGCCGACGTTGCGCCAGGCGTTGGAGTGGGCCCGACCCATGAAGGAGTAGCCGATGACGGCGACCCCGAGTGGTCGGGTGATCCTCGGCTCAGGCATGGGTCGCCTCACCATCATCGGGTGCGGCGGTGAGGGAGAAGGGGACGGCATCGACGGGTGTCACGTTGACACTGTGGCATGGGGGGTCGCCGGCCCTTGGCCGAAGCGCTGCCCGGCAAGGCGCTTCGCAGGTCGCGGATAGGGTTCTGTGGTGCTCGAGAACCCAACTGATCAGAGTGCGCTGCCGAGCGGTCGAGGCGGCGCCGTGGAGCACCTCGTCACTCATCCGAGGCAGCGCTCGTGAGCTCCACCCGCAAGGCCAGGATGAAAGTCGTTCGTCCCAGCGTTGAATCAGACCTACCCTGGAGGCATATGAGCAACGCTGACGAGTTCACCCTGGAATCCGAGTTGGCCCAGACCGACGACTGGGACGAGAACGCCGAGGACGGCTTCGAGTCCGGGTACGCCGACGAGCCCGACCCCGAGGACAACACCAAGGACCCCACCCAGGGGGCGATGCAACTCGCCGAGCGGCACCAACTCCGCCGGGTCGCGAACCTGCGCACCGAGCTCGAGGACATCACCGAGGTCGAGTACCGCCAGCTGCGCCTCGAGCGCGTGGTGCTGGTCGGGGTGTGGACCGAGGGCACGACCGAGGACGCCGAGAACTCCATGGCCGAGCTGGCCCTGCTCGCCGAGACCGCCGGCTCTGAGGTGCTCGAGGCGATCTACCAGCGCCGTCAGAAGCCCGACCCGGCGACCTACATCGGGCGGGGCAAGGTCGAGGGGATGGCCGAGATCGTCGCCGCTACCGGGGCCGACACGGTCATCTGCGACGGCGAGTTGGCCCCCAGCCAGCTGCGTAACCTCGAGGACCGACTCAAGGTGAAGGTCGTGGACCGCACGGCGCTGATCCTGGACATCTTCGCCCAGCACGCCAAGTCCAAGGAGGGCCAGGCTCAGGTCGAGTTGGCCCAACTGAACTACATGAAGCAGCGTCTGCGTGGTTGGGGTGGACAGCTGTCCCGCCAGGCCGGTGGACGCGTCGGCGCCGATGGCGCCGGTATCGGTGGTCGTGGGCCCGGTGAGACGAAGATCGAGACCGACCGTCGCCGGATCAACGACAAGATCGCCAAGCTTCGTCGCGAGTTGAAGCACATGGTGGGCACCCGTGAGGTCAAGCGCGGCTCCCGCAAGCGGCACCAGATCCCCTCGGTGGTCATCGCCGGCTACACCAACGCCGGCAAGTCCTCCCTGCTCAACCGGCTCACCGACGCCGGGGTGTTGGTCGACGACTCCCTGTTCGCCACGCTCGACCCGACCACGCGGCGTACGACCACGGCCGACGGGCGCGTCTACACGATGAGCGACACCGTCGGGTTCGTCCGGCACCTGCCCCACGGCTTGATCGAGGCGTTTCGCTCCTCGCTGGAGGAGGTCGGGGACTCCGACCTGATCCTCCACGTGGTCGACGGGTCCCACCCCGACCCCGAAGGTCAGATCGCGGCGGTGCGCGAGGTCTTCGCCGAGATCGGCGCCGACACGGTGCCGGAGTTGATCGTGATCAACAAGGCCGACGCGGCCGACCCGATGGTGCTCGCCCGCCTCAAGCAGCGCGAACCCCACTCGGTGGTGGTCAGCGCCAGGACCGGCGCCGGCATCGAGGACGCCCTCGCGCAGGTCGAGGGCGAGCTGCCTCGCCCGGACGTCGACTTCCATGCCCTGGTGCCCTACGAGCGCGGCGATCTGGTCAACCGCCTTCACCAGCACGGCGAGATCGACTCGATGGATCACACCGGCGAAGGCACGGTCATCCTCGGCCGCGCGAACGAGGACCTGGCGGCCGAGCTGGCGCCGTACGCCGTGACGGTGGCGCGCGACTGACGGACTGTCCGAACCCTCCTCTAGGGTGCTCGGGTGTCTGAAACCGTCCGGTCCTCTCCCGAGTCTGCTGTCCTGGCGCGTGCCGTCGCTGCGCTCGGCGGGAGCGAGCGATCCGGGCAGGTGGAGATGGCCGAGGCCGTCGCGACCGCGTTCCGTGACGACCAGCATCTGCTGGTCCAGGCCGGCACCGGCACCGGGAAGTCGCTGGCGTATCTCGTCCCGAGTTTGCTGCACAAGAAGCGGGTCGTGATCGCGACCGCGACGCTGGCGTTGCAGAACCAACTCGTCGAGCGCGACGTCCCCCGGTTGGTGGAGGCCGTGAAGAACGACCCTGATCGCCCCGACGGTGTGGACACGTCGTACGCCGTGCTGAAGGGCCGCTCGAACTACGCGTGTCTGCACCGGATCCGGGAGGGCGTCCCCGACGAACAAGGCGTCCTGGTCGAAGCTCCCCAGGGGTCGATGGCCAAGAAGGTCTTGGAGCTGCGCTCCTGGGCCGAGGACGAGGCCAAACGCTCCGGCACCGGGGAGCGCGACAGCGCCCCGCGGCATACCGACAAGGAATGGCGCCAGGTCAGCGTCAACCACCGCGACTGTCTGGGGGCGACCAAGTGTCCCTTCGGGCAGGAGTGTTTCGCCGAGCTGGCCAAGGAGAAGGCGCAGAAGTCGCACCTGATCATCACCAACCACTCGCTGCTGGCGATCGACGCCATCGAGGGTGTGCCGATGATCCCGGAGTACGACGCGGTGGTCATCGACGAGGCCCACGAGCTGACCGCGCGGGTCACCCAGGCCGCCACCGACGAGTTGTGGGTGGCGGAGGTCGAGCGGGCCGCCCGTCGCTCCCAACGCCACGTCGAGGGTGATCAGGCCGACGAACTCACCGACGCGGCCGGGGCCCTACGCGATGCGATGGCCGACGCACGGCCGGGCCGGTTCGAGTCGATCCCCGAGCAGCTCTCCGACGCGCTGGTGCTGGTCCGCGACGCCGCCAGGGCGTGTGTGTCGGCGTACCCGAAGGCGGAGTCCGGTGGGGCGGGCAGCGAGGCCGACGGCGACGCGGGTCGGGCACAGGCCAAGGGTTCGGTGCAGGAGGTCTT
The DNA here is from genome assembly GCF_054783655.1 of Nocardioides salsibiostraticola. Classification (NCBI taxonomy): domain Bacteria; kingdom Bacillati; phylum Actinomycetota; class Actinomycetes; order Propionibacteriales; family Nocardioidaceae; genus Nocardioides; species Nocardioides salsibiostraticola. The sequence continues at coordinate 431,405 of NZ_BAAGQD010000025.1, forward strand.
CGCGACCACCGACCGGATGGCGGCCGACCTGAACTCTGACGTCCTGTGGCTGACCGAGGGCAGCGAGCGGATGCCGCCGCGGTTGTGTGTGGCGCCGCTCCAGGTGTGGGGCCAGATGCGCGACAAGTTGTTGAGCGACAAGACCGTGGTGATGACGTCGGCCACCCTGATGCTGGGTGGCGATTTCTCGGCCGTCGCTTCGACCGTCGGGCTCAAGCCGGCCGAGCGGCTGGTCGACGGCAGTCCCGTGGTGGCCAAGACCGAGGAGACCCTGCCGTGGGTGGGTCTGGACGTCGGTTCGCCTTTCGACTACGGCCAACAGGGGATCCTCTACATCGCCCGTCACCTGCCACCGCCGGGGCGTGACGGCCTGGTCAAGGCCCAGCTGGACGAGATCGTGGAGCTCATCGACGCGGCCGAGGGGCGCACCCTGGGGCTGTTCTCCAGCCGCCGGGCAGCGGAAGCGGCCGCCGAGGTGGTGCGCGAGCGGCTGCCGCACCTGACCACCCTCGCGCAGGGTGACGCTCAGTTGCCTGAGCTGGCCAAACAGTTCGTGGGGGACCCCCACACGTGCCTGTTCGGAACGCTGTCGTTGTGGCAGGGCCTCGACGTCCCCGGGGAGACGTGTCAGCTGGTGCTGATCGACCGGATCCCGTTCCCGCGCCCCGATGACCCGTTGATGAGTGCCCGCCAGAAGGCCGCCGACCAGGCGGGCGGCAACGGCTTCATGCAGGTGGCCGCCACCCACGCCGCCCTGCTGCTCGCCCAGGGCGCCGGGCGCCTGATCCGCACGACCTCGGACCGTGGGGTTGTGGCGATCCTCGACCCACGCTTGGCGACGGCCCGCTACGGCAGCTTCCTCAAGGCCAGCCTGCCGCCGATGTGGAGCACCACGGATCCCGCGGTGGTCCGCAAGGCGCTGGCGCGACTCGCCTCAAGCTGAGGTCATAGACGCGCGACGCCGTCGAATTTCCGCTTCGGCCCCTTGACCCCGAAGAACGACGCCACGGTGGGGGCAACGTCGATGGTGCGGGCGTGGGCGCTGCTCGAGCGGCCCTTAGGCACGCGTCGGTGGCCGCCGCCGACGAAGAACGGGATGGAACGAGTGGCTGGGTGGCCGTGATTGCCGGGGATCGGGTTGCTGGTGACCGGGTCCGGGTCGCTGAAGCGCCAGCCGGCCCTGCAGAAGACGATGACGTCCCCCGCCTCGGGGCCGAGTTTGAGCCACCGGTTGGTGCGCGGCTCTGCGCGTAGGACTCCGGGGTGGGTCTTGGCGATGGCTCGCATCCTGGTGATCGCGGCGGCCTTCTGCGCGGTGGGGCCGGTCCAGTAGAGGAGGTCTGCGCCCCCGTTGTCGGCGATCTGGACCTTCCCGGCCAGGACGGGATCGGCCTCGAGCATCGCCGCGAGCGACACCACCTTGTGAGGCTGGGACCAGTCCATGGAGTGGTCGGCCAGGACGAGGACCATCGACTTTCGCCAGCGACCCGACGACTTCAGTTTTGCGACGAAGTCTCCGACGAGACGGTCGGTGTTACGCAGTGCGGCCTGGCGGGCCAACCGCAGACTGGGTCCGGTGAAGTCGCTGTGGCCGACTCGGTCGACGTCTCCGAGGTTGATGAACATCAGATGGGGGTCGAACTCGTCCATCATGTCGAACACCGCCGACATGGTCGCCTCGTCCGGAGCATGCCCCGAGACGGGGATGATCGGGAACGGTTCCCACCGGTGGGTGGCCCGTTCCCCGAAGACTCCGTAGAGGTACTCCTTGCTGAGCACCGTCCCGGTCCGGTAGCCCTTGCGGTTGAGTCGCTCGAGGATCGTGTCGACCTTGATGTCGCTGGGTCGATCCATGGTGCGGATGTCGCCGAGGGCTCGGTCGTAGATCGAGTTCGCCGGCACGCCGGTCTTGTCCGGTCGCTTGCCGGTCATCATCATCACGTGGTTCGGGATGGTCTCCATGATGGGCATGGAGGACGCCTTCGGGTGGTGCAGTCCGCCCTCGCGCAGAGCGCGCAGGTTCGGCATCAGGCCACTGTCGATCTCCCCGGGCAGGCAGCCGTCCACGACCAGGACGTAGGCCCGCTTCCGGGCGCCACGCAGCCTGCTCCTGGCGGCGGCCGCGGGCGTGGCCCGGCTGGCCACCGCGGTGGAGAAGACCAAGCCCGCGCCGGCGCTCTTCAGAAGCGTGCGGCGCCCGGTGCCGAGGTCGATCTCGGAGCGCTCGAAGGCATCCGAGGGGAGGTGGTCGCACATCAGCGCACCGGTCCGTTCTGTCGGACGACCCGGGAGGTCCCGCTGGCGGTCGCGTAGGAGGTTTCGTGGGTCAGGGAGGACCGTCGGTCGGCACGATCGCCGATGATGAACCAGTCCATCTGGGCCCGTTTGGGGGTGACATCGAGGATCGAGAAACCGTGGTCGTCGAAGTTGAGGTACTTCACGTGCCGGTTGTTGGCCTTGACCGCGTTCTCCACGGCCACACTGCCGGTACGCCGGGGGACGCCCAGGATGTCCTTGAGGTTGTTCGAGGTGACCGATGAGCAGACGAACTCCACGCCCGCGGTCTCACCCTGGGCCGGATACGTCGCGTTGTCGTAGGGCAGGTCACAGGCCCAGCCGGAGTGGATGTCGCCGGTGACGAAGACGACGTCCTTCACCTGATGGTCGCGGATGTAGTCGAACACCTCGCGTCGGTCATCGGTGTAGCCGTCCCACTGGTCCACGTTGTAGGGCTGACCGTCATCGGGCAACAGGCCGACCACGTCGTTGACCGGGCCGATGAGGTCCTTGGGAAGCGCCCCGAAGGTGACCGGCGAGATCATCACCGGATTGCCGATGATCTTCCACTGCACCCGTTTGCGGTTGATCGACGTCTTCAGCCAATTCATCTGGGCCCGTCCGGTGATGGTGCGTTCCGGATCGCTGACCGCGGGAGAGCCGAGTGAGGCCTGTTCGCTGCGATTGGTGCGTAGGTCCAGCATGCTGAGTTCGGCCAGCCGCCCGAACCTCAGACGTCGGTAGAGGCGGGCGCCGTCGCCGAGCCTGGCGGTGGCGTTCATCCGCACCGGCATCCATTCGTCGTACGCCCTGTGGGAGCGAGCCCTGCGCGCCGCGTAGTCGCCCTCGTCGGGCTGATGGTTCTCAGCACCGGTGGCGTGGGCGTCGTTGGTGATCTCGTGGTCGTCCCAGGTGACGATGAAGGCATAGCGGGCGTGCAGTCGCTGGAGGTCCGGGTCCTGTTTGTACTGCGCATGACGCTGCCGATAGTCGGACAGGGCGACCATCTCGCGCGGTGGCCGGTGCCGCCGGATGTCGATGTCGCCCTGGCCGTAGCCGTACTCGCCCGGGGCGTACTCGTAGAGGTAGTCGCCGAGGTGCACGATGGCTTGCAGGTCATCGCGGGCCGCAAGGTGACGGTAGGCGCTGAAGTGACCGGCTTGAAGGTTGGCGCACGACACGATGCCCAGACGCAGGTTGGACGGAAGCGACTGCCGGGAGGGGGCGGTCTGCAGACGCCCGGTGCGCGAGAACACCCCGCGGTAGCGGAACCGGTAGAAGTATTCGGTGTCGGGCCGAAGGCGACGCACGTCCACCTTGACCGTGTGATCGCGACTCGCGCGCGTCGTGAAGGATCCTGAACGAACCACAGAGCGGAACCGACGATCCGGGGAGACTTGCCAAGCCACGGTCGCCTCAGGTCCCTTGCCAGAGCCCGGCTGGGCGAACCGGTTCGGGGTCACCCGCGTCCAGATGATGACGCTCTTGGGGAGGGGGTCCCCGGAGGCGACGCCGTGCTTGAAGAAGCGTCGCCCCGTCGCGGCATCGGCCCGTTCGCCGGACGTGGCGGCGGCGACGCCGACAGCAGTGGCGCCGGTGGCCAGAACAGTACGACGGTCGACGCCCCGGTGGACAGCGTCCGAAGGCCGGGGCTCGGAAGGGGCGGGAGATGGAGTGGTCACGCTCTATAGAACGATGAGATCAGGGTGGAGTGACGGGGTCACGCCGGTTGAACGCGAGCGTTCATCTCGTCGTCACCTGTAGGTCGCGTGCGGGGAGCCCGACACCCAGGCGGCTGGCTCAGCGTTGAACGGCGTACGCGCGCACCTTCTGTTTGAGGAAGTCGTCGCGGGACTGACCCTGGCAGGAGTACTGCGTCCTGCTGTTGCAGTCATAGCGAAGCGAGGCGTTGGCCAGCGTGACCTCCACCCACTTGACCTTCGATCGGGAGAACTTCACCTGTTTGAAGCCGTTGCCACGCTGGTCGAGGCGGACGATCTTGGTGCCGAGGTGACCGGACTTCTTGCGGATCCGGATCAGGGCCACCGACCCCTTGACCCGATCGGCCATGTTCACGGTGACGTTGAGCTTCCAGTTGCTGGCTCGCAGGTTCTTGGCCGGCCTGATGCGGAAGGTCGCGGTCGTCAGGTGGTCGAGATACTTCGAGAACACCGGGGTACGTCGCTTGCCCGCGCGCAGGAAGGTCTTGCCATCCAGTTTGGAGTGCGGGTAGTTGTTCGCACGAGCCTCGTCGTAGTAGTAGGCCGGTTTGCGGTTCGCTGCGCCGTACTTCGCCTGCCACTCCCCGAGGGAGGAACCCCGTGCCTTCAGCACCTCGTCGACCGCCTGGACTGAGTACTTGTCCGGTGCGCCGGTCGAGCTGTCGGCCTGCTTCCACATGTCGAGGATCAGATTCGGCATCGTGCCCGTGCGAGCCCGGTAGCGCTCGGTCAGCAACCGGAAGAACGACCAGGTGCCGTAGGGGTAGTAGCCGTCGAAGGAGTCCAGGGGTTGTTGGGGTCGAGTCATCGCGCTGTCACGCAGGAACTGCACGCTGTCGTTGACGTTGTCGAACAACTCGTCCTCGGCCCAGGTGGCGGTGGCTTCGAGGAACCACGGGTCCTCCGCGACGTCGTAGCCGAACTGGACGGCGTGGAAGTACTCGTGGGCCGCGGTGACCTGGAGATTCTCCAGGGGAGTGTTGCTCGGGAACTCCGCGGCGGAGTAGTTGTTGTCGAGCACGCAGTAGGCCCAGGTGTCGTAGGGCTTGGCGTTGAGGGTCGCGGTGGGCTCGTCGCTGGTGCAGTAGCCGTACAGCCCGCGTCGGCCGATGTCGGCGAGGTAGATGTCGGTGCGAGCATCACCGCCGCGGGTGCCGTCCGCCTTGGGCGCGCGGTAGCCGGCCTCGACGTAGGTCCGGTGGACCGTCGAGACCGTGGCCAGCGCGGTCTCGACGTAGTCGGGCACGGTGTTGTTGTTGGTGTCGGTCGAAGCGACCGCGTGGCTTCCGCTGGTCGTGTAGTGCACGCACACGTCCTCGGAGCACTCGGGAGGCGCCTCCGGGACGTCGTACCCGTTGCCGAAACCGTCTGAGCTTCCGTCTGTAGGCCGGGCCAGCAGGCTGCTGGCCTGCCGCTGACTCTGGGGATCCAGGTCCTCCTGGGACAGCGCGAGTTCGCGTAAAGCGATCGTGCCCTCGACCCGGAAGGTATCGGGCAGGGCTCGGCGCAGCAGCCCGGACACGGCGTTCGGCTCGAGGATCGCGGTGGCTTCCTCGAGGGCGGTCTGGGCCGTCTGTGCCTCGGTTGCTTCGAGGGGTTCGGGCGTGCCCTCGTCGGCAACGCCAGGAGCCAGGGGCGCGGCAAGGAGGACCGCGATCGCGACGAACGCGACCATTGGGGTGCGCGACAGCGCGGTGCGGGGAAGGTGAAGCAACGGGACTCCGTCAGATTGCGGGCGGGGTGCCTTTTCACACTACGCGTCGGACCTGTGGAACCGAAGGCGCCGGACCCCGCGCCGCGCGGGTGTTCTGTCGGTGTGGGGGCCTACAGGCTGCGGAGTACGGCGGTGACCTTGCCCAGGATCGTGGCGTGGGTGCCGTCGATCGGGTCGAAGGCGGTGTTGTGCGGCATCAGCCAGACCTGGCCGTCCTTCTTCTGGAAGGTCTTGACGGTGGCTTCCCCGTCGATCATGGCGGCCACGATGTCGCCGTTGTTCGCCGTGGGCTGCTGGCGGATCACGACGTAGTCGCCGTCGCAGATGGCTGCGTCGATCATCGACTCACCACTGACCTCGAGCAGGAACAGTTGGCCGTCGCCGACCAGCTGGGCGGGAAGCGGGAAGACGTCCTCGATCCGTTCTTCGGCCAGGATCGGCCCACCGGCGGCGATCCGACCGACCACCGGCACCATTTTGGCGGCAGGGTGGGCGTCGCCGACCCCCGTCTCGTCGTAGGACGACTCGTCGGCCGAACCGAGGGACCGACGCGCCGCCATCACCTCGGGCAGGAAGACCTCCAGGGCGCGAGGACGGTTCGGGTCGCGCCTGAGGAAGCCCTTCTCCTCGAGCACCTTGAGCTGGTGAGCGACACTGCTGGTGCTGGTCAGGCCGACGGCGCCGCCGATCTCCCGCATGCTGGGTGGGTAGCCCCGGCTCTCGATGCTGTCCTTGATGTGGGCGAGGACCCGCAACTGGCGCGGGGTCAAGCCCGTGGCGTCGGGAGGTCCGTCGGGGAGTTCGGTGACGGTCTTCTTGGCCATGGGGGCGCCTTCCGGTGAGGTATGACGACCGAGTCTCGCCGGGGCGGTGCCGGTAAGGGTCGGTCAAAGATCGGTCAAAGTGATCTGAGAGCAACCTAGACCGATCCACGGCGTTGTTCAAACACCTGTTCGAACCGCGTGTCGCGGTTCGTTCACCCCCGCCGCGAGACGGTGAGCGGTGCCAGACTCCGATCTATGAAGACTCCCTCCGTACTGACGCGTTCCACGACGAAGCCCGACCCGGCGAGCTGTGTCGTCACCGGCGGCGCTCGGGGGATCGGGCGTGGGATCGCCGAGAAGATGATCGCTCGCGGCCATCGGGTCGTGATCACCGACATCGACGGCGACGGTGCGGCGGCAACTGCGCTCGCCATCGGCGCGGTGGCTGGGATCGCTCAGGACGTGCGTGACCCGGAGTCCCACAGTGCTGTCGCCGCGGTCGCCGCCGAACACGGCCGACTCACTGCGTGGTTCAACAACGCCGGGGTCGGTTGGGACGGAGCGCTGATCGAACTCAGCGAGGAGCAGGTCCGGGGCCTGGTCGAGATCAACGTCCTGGGCGTCATGTGGGGCACACGGGCCGCGGTAGCGGCTATGTCGGCACACGGTGGCCGGAGCGACATCGTGATGACCGCTTCGCTGTCGGGACTGGGCCCGGTGCCCGGGCTGTCGACGTACGCCGCGACCAAGGCAGCGGTGGTGTCGCTGGCCATGTCGGTCGATCTCGAGACGCCCCGCTCGATCCGGGTTCACGCGTTGTGTCCCGACGGGGTGGCCACTCCGATGGTGGAGGAGATGAAGCAGGACGGTCTAGCTGCTCGGTTGGTCAACTCCGGTGGTGGGTTGCTCAGCATCGACGAGATCTCCGACAAGGCGGTCGCACTGGTCGGATCTCGTCGCGTCATCCGGACCGTGCCCACGTGGCGCGGTGCAGCCATGCGCGCCACGTCCTTGACTCCCTCGCTGGCCGGCGGCGCCTTGAAGGTGTTCGCAGCGCAGGGGAAGGGTGCGATCAAGAGGGGCTCGGCACGATCGTGAACTGAGGTCGTTAGAACAAATGTTCGGCTGAGGGGTTGCATTCGTTCGAACACCTGATCTAGTCTCGCTCATGTGTTCGATCGAACGTCTGATCGATTCACCGCCAACGAGGTTCGGATCGGGATTGATCGGCCGGACTGTCGGTGGCGGCGATTAGACATCGGGGAACACAGAGACGCACCCCTTCCCCAGGAGTTCACGATGACCACAGCCACCTCGTTCCCAGTCCGCCCCGCTAGTGCGCGGGCGACGATGCCCGCCTACCGACTGACGCGTCGCGGTCGTTGGGCCGTCCTGATGGTGGCTCTCGTGGGGGCGCTGGTGCTCGGGGTGCTGCTCTCCTCGGTCTCCGCAGCCAACGAAACGCCGGAGTCCACCCAGGTCGTGGTCGTCGACGCGGGGGACACCCTGTGGGCGATCGCCTCTGAGCACGCCGAAATAGGCGGCGTACGCGACATGATCTTTCACCTGCAGGACCTCAACGGCCTCGACAGCAGCCGTCTCTACGCCGGCCAGCGACTTCGCGTGCCTGCCTGAGGCAGCCAACCCACATACTTCGCCAGCCTCTTCGACCCAGGCTGGCGGGCCGGGGAAGACAGGGGGCGAAGCCGTCGCGCACGGCTTCGCCCCCTGCGGCATTTCAGGTAGAGGACTCTCGGCGTGCGGGGCTCGAGGCAGGTTTCGGCGACGTCAAGGTAGCCGCCCTCGACACCACCTGGTCGGGCTGAAGTTCGTCCGACAACTGTCCGACCGCTGAGGGTCAACCCAAAGCGCGGTGCTCGCCGGTCGGCGGGTCGGAATCGTGCTCCGGAGGTGGCCACTCGCTGCGGGTCGCGCCGGATGGGCCTGCATGACGCGGGGGGACGGTCGGCTGGGTGGACGCGGTGATGGCGCTGAGCGGGTCGGCCTCGGGGGCGCTGGGGGCGCGGAGGTCGTCAGGGGGAGGGCTGGTGATGCCCAGAGCGCGCGAGAGTTGGGCGATGAGCATCAGTCCGACGAACAGGCACGCCACAGCTCCGATGGAGGCGAGCGCGAGGAGCCACCACGCGCTCGACCGGCCGGCACGCGCCTGCGTGCCGAAGTCGATGGCGGCGAAAACCAGATATCCCCACGCCACCACCGCCAGCGTCACGCCGCCCGCGAGGGCGAGCAGGACGGGACGAAACTTCTGTTGAGGCCTCGCCCCTCGGCGAGAACCTGCGCGTTTCCCATGGGCCACGGCACCATTGTGGCTGATGGGGTGAGCAATCTCGGCCAATCGGTCCGGTTGTCTCGCCCCCAGCCGCGTGGGTGAACGATCGACAACCACCTGTGACCCCGGATGCACCTCCACCGAGGTGGCGGAGGTGGCCTGGGTGTCACCTGGGGCAGGGGAGGCGCGCAGAACTTATCCACAGGTCTCGGATCGGGCCTGTTGCTCTGCCGCCTGAGCGGTTAGATTCGGCTCGTCGCCGCGCGGTTCCGAGGCGATGAGTTCTCGGAAAGGACCACCAGATGAGTCGTATGCGTCGCTCCGTGATCGCTGCTGCCCTGACGGGACTCGTGCTGACCGGGTGCTCGGGAAGCGGCGAACCCGAGGTGGAGTCCACCTTCACGCCGTCGCCGACGGCTTCTTCGTCCTCCGCTGCGCCCACCGCCGAGCCGACCGAGCCCGCGTTGGGGCCGGAGGAGACGGTGCGGGCCTGGGTGGAGGCCAGGAACACGGCTCTGCTGAGCGGTGATGTCTCGAAGGTCACCGCGCTTAGCGATGCCGGATGTGAGCCCTGCGCCGCGTCGATTCAAGCCATTGCCGATATCTATGCGGCGGGCGGGTCTATCGAGAGCGATGGGTGGAAGATCGTCTCCAGTCGTGTTGGGGCCAAGTCGGTAGATCGAGCCGAGATTCGTGTCGGATTGGTCTACTCACCCGGGGTTACCGTCACAGAGGAGGGGGCCCCGCCCGTCCGGTTCGAGGAGTCCAAGCGCATTGCAACCTTTCGCTTGACCAATGGCCAAGGGGCTTGGGTGGTCTCCTTCTTGGGGTTCCTCTCGTGAGGCGACTTTGTACGGTACTTCTCTTGGTCGTCGGAGCGATTTTCCTCGCCCCTCCGACGGCCTTTGCCGGATGCGGCTACGACGAGCAAACGACCTATTTCGAGGGCTTCGCTCAAGTCGAACTGGTGTGGACCTGCAGTGGAGACAAAGGCGCTGCCGAGACGGCATCGAATGTCGGCAACCCTGAGCCTCCACGAGAATCCGATCTAGACACGGTCTGCGTTCGCGAGGCGATCGAGCAGGGACTCGACATCTTCGACTTCTGCGACATCCCACCCGAGGAGGTCGACGTCGCGGACGTGACGCCGGATCTGGTGGCTGCCGCGATGCGACGGGTGCCCGTTCCCGGCGCCGAGGTCGTGGTGCAACCGCCCGGAGGCACGACGCTGGTCAACTTCGAGACGAACTTCTACACCGATACCCAACCGTTCACCCACCAGCTCTCGCTGCTGGGTCAGCGGGTCGAGTTGCGGCTGACTCCGGCGACGTACACCTGGCGCTTCGGGGATGGCGCGGTGCAGCAGGGGCCGAGCCCCGGGTCGGCGTACCCCGACCTGGACGTGACCCACGTCTACACCAGCAGGCAGGAGGCTCGGCCGAGCGTCGACACGACCTGGACGGCGACGTACCGACTCAACGGCGGTCCCAGCCGCCCGGTGCCCGGAGACCTGACGGTCGCTGGGGCCCCGGTGAGCCTCGAGGTGATCACCGCTCGACCCCGACTCGTGGGCTGAGACCTTTCGGGGCTCGTTTCGACGGTCGAGAACCCGATTCGGAGCGTCCCGAAGTCGTTCGAACCCGCCTTTCGCGACTCGCGTTGTCGGCCGTTCGGCGCACGGACCACGGCTGACCTGCGGTTTCGCGACAGCTGTGAGCCGCGTCGCATTTTGGTCCTCGACCCCCCTTGCGGTGGGTCCGACAAGCAGCGTACGGTTACCACAACATCTAGTAGTTACACCGATGTAGTTATCCACATCTAGTTCACAAGCCGGATGGGGAAGCCCCACAGGTTGCTGGTTGTTATCCACAGGTAAGACCGTCTTTATCCACAGCCCGGCGCGCCACAACCGGGATTCGCGACCGAGAGGAGCCCCGTCGTGCACTGTCCCTTCTGCCGGAACACCGACACTCGGGTGCTCGACTCACGCGTCGCCGACGACGGATGGGCCATTCGCCGCCGCCGCGCCTGCCCCGCCGATTCCGGCGGTTGCGGAAAGCGCTTCACCACGGTGGAGCAGATGCAACTGATGGTCGCGAAGCGCTCTCACACGACCGAGCTCTTCGACCGACGCAAGGCCGTGGCCGGCGTACGCAAGGCCTGCAAGGGCCGACCGGTCAGCGAGGACCAGCTCGCAGTTCTCGGTCAGCGCGTCGAGGACACGCTGCGACAGGCAGGGTCTGCTGAGATCCAGGCCCACGAGATCGGGCTGGCCATCCTGAGCCCCCTGCGCGAGTTGGACGAAGTCGCCTACCTGCGCTTCGCCAGCGTCTACCGCGCCTTCGAGTCCGCGGAGGACTTCGAGGCCGAGATCGCCGTGCTGCGCGCCGAGCGCACCCTGGCCGCCACCGCGGATGAGCCGTCGGCTCCCGAGTTGGTCGACGCCACCTCAGCCAATACCGGCTGACCACAGACCGCCCGGCAGGTAGTGGGGAAGCTGCCTGCCGGGCGCACCAATTGAAACCCAACGCATCGAGTCCGACCCCCCAATGCAGCAACGCAACACGGACTGTCGGTGCACCTCGCAACACTCACGAACGAACACCAGCGCCCGCATCAGGACACCCGAGGAGATCTGCCCATGACCGAGACGGTCAACCACGCTGACACCACCCACGACTCCGGCCAGAACTCCACCTTGAATCTGGAGCGGGTCTTCAGCACCGAGGGCGTTCACCCCTACGACGAACTCACCTGGGAGCGTCGCGACGTCGTCCAGACCAACTGGAAGACCGGCGAGTCCGTCTTCGAGCAGCGCGGGGTCGAGTTCCCGGCCACCTGGTCGCTGAACGCCTCCACGATCGTCACGACGAAGTACTTCCGCGGCGCCGTCGGCACCGCCGTGCGCGAGACCAGCCTCAAGCAGCTCATCGACCGGGTCGTGAAGACCTACCGCAAGGGCGGCGAGGACCACGGCTACTTCACCTCCGCCGCCCAGGCCGAGCTGTTCGAGGAAGAGCTGACCTGGCTGCTGGTCAACCAGTACTTCTCCTTCAACTCCCCGGTGTGGTTCAACGTCGGCACCCAGTCGCCGCAGCAGGTTTCGGCGTGCTTCATCCTCTCGGTCGACGACTCGATGGACTCGATCCTGAACTGGTACAAGGAAGAGGGCTTCATCTTCAAGGGCGGCTCCGGTGCCGGTCTGAACCTCTCCCGTATCCGTTCCTCCAAGGAACTGCTCTCCTCCGGTGGCACCGCCTCGGGCCCTGTGTCCTTCATGCGCGGCGCCGACGCCTCCGCCGGCACCATCAAGTCCGGTGGCGCCACCCGCCGTGCGGCCAAGATGGTCGTCCTGGACGTCGACCACCCCGACATCGTCGAGTTCGTCGAAACCAAGGCCAAGGAAGAGGACAAGATCCGGGCCCTGCGTGACGCGGGCTTCGACATGGACCTCGGCGGGGTCGACATCACCTCGGTCCAGTACCAGAACGCCAACAACTCGGTGCGAGTCTCCGACGAGTTCATGCGCGCGGTCGAGGACGGCACCGACTTCGCCCTGCGCGGTCGCAAGACCGGCGAAGAGATCGAGCGCGTCGACGCCCGCGACCTCTTCCGCAAGATCAGCACCGCCGCTTGGCAGTGCGCCGACCCCGGCCTCCAGTACGACGACACCATCAACGACTGGCACACCAACCCCGAGACCGGCCGGATCACCGCATCCAACCCGTGCTCGGAGTACATGTCGCTGGACAACTCCTCGTGCAACCTGGCTTCTCTGAACCTGATGAAGTTCCTCAAGGACGACGACACCTTCGACGGTGAGCGGTTCTCTCAGGCCGTCGACGTGATCATCACCGCGATGGACATCTCGATCTGCTTTGCCGACTTCCCGACCGAGCCGATCGGTGAGACCACCCGCAACTACCGCCAGCTCGGCATCGGCTACGCCAACCTCGGCGCGCTGTTGATGGCCATGGGCCTGGGCTACGACTCTGACGGTGGTCGGGCCATGGCCGGGGCCATCACCTCGCTGATGACCGGTGTTTCTTACCGTCGCTCGGCCGAGTTGGCCTCCGTGGTCGGTCCCTACGCCGGATACGCCCGCAACGCCGACGCCCACAAGCGCGTCATGCGTAAGCACCAGGCGGCCAACGACACCGTTCGCCCTCTGACCATCGCGGACGCGCAGGTCCACAAGCTGGCCACCTCCGCATGGGCCGATGTCCAGTCCCTGGGTCAGGTCAACGGCTTCCGCAACGCCCAGGCCTCGGTTCTGGCGCCGACCGGCACCATCGGCTTCATGATGGACTGCGACACCACCGGCATCGAGCCGGACTTCTCGCTGGTCAAGTTCAAGAAGCTCGTCGGCGGCGGCTCGATGCAGATCGTCAACCAGACGATTCCCCGCGCTCTGCGCAAGATGGGCTACCAGCCCGAGCAGGTCGAAGCGATCGTCGACTACATCGCCGAGCACGGTCACGTCATCGACGCCCCGGGCCTGCGCCTGGAGCACTACGACATCTTCGACACCGCCATGGGTGCGCGTTCGCTCAAGCCCATGGGCCACGTGCGGATGATGGCGGCCTGCCAGCCCTTCCTCTCCGGTGCCATCTCCAAGACGGTCAACCTGCCCGAGGACGCCACGATCGAGGAGATCGAGGACGTCTACCTGCAGTCCTGGAAGCTCGGTCTGAAGGCCACCGCGGTCTACCGCGACAACTGCAAGGTCGGTCAGCCCCTCTCGGACGGCAAGAAGAAGGCCGCCGACACCGACGAGGGTGAGACCAAGGTCGTCGAGAAGGTCGTCTACGCCCCGACCCGCAAGCGCCTGCCCAAGTCGCGGGTCTCGCGCACCACCTCCTTCACCGTGGGCGGAGCCGAGGGCTACATGACCTCTGGCGCCCACGACGACGGTGAGTTGGGCGAGGTCTTCCTCAAGCTCGGCAAGCAGGGCTCGACCCTGGCCGGAGTGATGGACGCCTTCTCGATCGCGGTGAGCATCGGGCTCCAGTACGGCGTACCCCTCGAGACGTACGCCGCCAAGTTCACCAACCTGCGCTTCGAGCCCGCCGGTCTGACCGACGACCCGGACATCCGGATGGCCCAGTCGCTGATGGACTACGTATGGCGCCGCCTCGCCCTGGACTACCTGTCCTTCGAGGAGCGTTCCGCGATGGGCATCTACTCCGCCGAGGAGCGTCAACGCCACCTGGAGACCGGCTCGTACGAACTGGTCGAGGAGACCGGGTCGCCTTCCGAACTGACCGCCGAGGTCACCCTGGTGGAGCCGGTCGCGACCACCCCGAAGGTCGACGTCGTCGACCCCGCCACCTCTGGGCAGGGCGCCCAGACCACGGCTGAGCTTCTGGAGAAGCTCACCGGCACGGCGGTCGACTCCCCGCTCTGCATGACCTGCGGCACCAAGATGCGTCCCGCCGGCTCGTGCTACGTGTGCGAGGGATGCGGGAGCACTTCCGGCTGCAGCTGAGGATCTAGTCCGTCACTGATCAGGGGAGCAAGATCCGCGCAGGCTGCGGATTTTGCTCCCCTGATCGGTTCGGTCCCTCGGATCAGATGAGGTCACCGGGACTGTCCGGAACGTCGACCGCGTGGGCTCGGAGTACCTCCAGCGGGACGACTTGTAAGGCCCGGACGTTGGTGGAGGCCAGCACCACCGGTGCCGCGGCACCGTCCTCGACGGCTTGCAGCCAACGAACCGCGACCACACACCAACGGTCTCCAGGAGCCAGGCCAGGAAAGTTCCACTGCGGACGAGGGGTGGACAGGTCGTTGCCGACGGCCGCCTGATGCTGGAGGAACTCCTCGGTCATCACCGCGCACACCGCGTGCAACCCCTGATCCTCAGGACCGACGGTGCAGAAACCGTCCCGGTAGAAGCCGGTGACGGGGTCGGTCCCGCACGGCTCGAGATCGCCGCCCAACACATTGCGTTCACTCATGAGCGTCACTGTGCCACCGAGGGTGCGCTGCGGCCCAGCGGCCCGCCGCCGTCAGCTGGCGTCGGTGATGGGCCAGCAGTTGCCGCTGGTCCGTTGCTCGAGCTGGTGGTTCCCGTCGGCCGCTCGGACGCACAGGGCGTCGGGCACCCCGTCCGGACTGCCGATGTCGCTCAGGGTTCCCTCGAACGAGGTGGGCTGATCCCACACGCGCCACGACCCGCCCCCGATGGAGAACGACCCCGGAGCGCCGGCCGTCTCGGGCGCGACATTACTTCCGAAGATGTGCAGGTGGGAGCCGCTCAGATCCAGGTCTGCACCACCGGTCGAGGCGCTGCTCGTGAAGGTGGCCGTGATCGAATTCCCGTCCCAGCTCACGTCCTGGAAGCAGGCCCAGGTGTCCTTGCCGCGAACCGTCTCGTTGCACTGCTCACTGGGCGACTGGATCGGTGTCGTGTGCTTCACGTCGGCTACTCCTTCGACCCCGGCCGCGGCATCGAGGATGCTCTCCCGAGTCGTCTCGTCGTAGACCAAACCGGTGAGGGTGACGACGTCATCTGCGAAGTCGATGCCGATGGTGCTGAGCTCTGGGTCGTAGGCGTCCTCGACGGCCTTCGTGACAGTTTCGAGCGACGCGGGCGACGATTGGGCCGAGCCGGAGCCGTCGGAGGCGTTCGCGTCAGGATCCGTCGATGAGTCGTCACCGGACCCGACGAGCCCGAAGCCGACCCCACCAACGATTGCCACGCCCACCAGGGCGGCTGCCGCGATGAGCAGGGGGCGCTTGGACTTGCCACTCGCCTCCGGGGTGGGTGACGCGACCGGGAGGCCCGGGGGCGGTTCATGGGGACCGTCGGCCGCTGGGACAGTGTTGAGCGGGTCTGCTGGTGTCGGGGTACCCGGGACGGCCTCGAGCGGAGCGGCGGGCGTCGCAGGCGCTGCCGGTGTTGTCGGCTGCGCGGCGGGTGTCGCTGGTGACGGGGGCTCTACTGGGGGCGCTGCCGTAGGCGCTGGTGTCGGGGGCGCTGTGGGTGCGGCCGCTGGTGGTGGAGCGGAAGGCGCTTCGGGCGCGGGAGCCGGCGCTGCCACGGATGCGACAACGGGCGCCACCGGGGTGGCGCTGGCGGGTGCTGGGACGATCGGGGAAGGGCCTGCTACGGCCGCCGCTGCCGCGTAGGCGGTGCCGAGGGCGACCGCGTGCTTCGGGTGGGTGTCGACTGCGACCGGGCGACCCAGCTCCGCTCCGACCATTTGGGCGACCAACGGGATGCGTGAGGACCCGCCAACCAGCAGCACCGCACTGACGTCGTCTGCGGTGAGGTCGGCTGAGGCGAAGGCACGACGCATCGCGCCGATGGTGTCGGCCAGGCTCGGGCGGATCATCGCCTCGAACTCGGCCCGGGTGATCCGGACCTCGGTCTGGATGTTGGGCAAGAGGACCGAGACCGACACATCGGAGTCCGTCGACAGCGCCACCTTGGCCTCGACGCATTCCTGCCGGAGTCGGGCAACCGCTGACATGGCCACCGGGTCGTCCTCGTCGAGCTCGGCGAGTTTGCCCTGAAGGCTGCGGGCCACATGGGCGAAGATCGCGGCGTCGAAGTCGATCCCGCCGAGGCGCTCGATGCC
Organism: Nocardioides salsibiostraticola; assembly: GCF_054783655.1. Lineage (NCBI taxonomy): Bacteria > Bacillati > Actinomycetota > Actinomycetes > Propionibacteriales > Nocardioidaceae > Nocardioides > Nocardioides salsibiostraticola. The sequence continues at coordinate 447,757 of NZ_BAAGQD010000025.1, forward strand.
TTCCGGGCGACCGAGGAGCTCGAAGCTGTCCTCGGTCTTGCGCAGGATCGCGGCGTCGAAGGTGCCGCCGCCGAGGTCGTACACCGCGACGACCTTGCCGGGCTCGACGGCTTGTTCACTGGCGTAGAAGATGGCCGCGGCCTCGGGCTCCGTCACGAAAGTGGCTACGCCGAGATCCGCCATCCGCACCGCCTGCGCAAGGAGATCCTGCTTGTACTGGCCCCAGTTGGCGGGATGGCACACGGCCAGGTGCGTGGGTTCGCGTCCCTCGCGTGCGGTGACCTCGTCGGCCACCCAGCGCAGGAGCCGGGCCATCAGGGCCTCTGCGGACTGAGGGGCACCACCGAGGAAGATCGGCGTCGTGTCGCCCACCCGTCGCTTGAAGTCGCGCGCCACCCGTCCCGGCTCGGTCATGCCACGCCGGTTGGCTGCCTCGCCGGTCAGGATCGAGGAGTCCTCTTTGAGCAGTAGGACCGACGGGATCGCAGCCGATTGGTTACCCAGGCTGGCGATGCTCGCCCGTCCGTCCTTGAAAATCGCGGCTGCGGTGAAGGTCGTTCCCAAGTCAACGCCGAGGACGTAAGTCATATATGTGTTCCTCTGGTGGATGTCCGATCACTGTAACCATCGAAGCGTCCCTCGGCTGACGAGTAACCCCACAGATCCAAGTGCGGTACGTTCGAAACCGAATCTCGGAAGACCGCAGGAGCTCATATGAGTGATGTATCCAAGACCCCGATCTACACGAGAGAAACCTCCGACACGGGTGACGGGTACGGCGGGGCGCAGATCGCTGAGGAAACCCCCGACATGGCCGACGGGTACGGCGGGGCAAAGGTCGCTGAGGAAACCCCCGACATGGCCGACGGGTACGGCGGGGCAAAGGTCGCTGAGGAAACTCCCGACATGGCCGACGGGTACGGCGGGGCAAAGGTCGCTGAGGAAACTCCCGACATGGCGCCCAAGCCCGACGGGCCGGAGTACCGCGATGAGAACGGCAACCTCGACATCACCGAGTGGATCGTGTCGAACTGCACCGGCTTATTCTCCGGGGACGAGGAGACGATCCGTTCCTTCGGCGAGAACCCCGAGGCCTGGTGCGGTACGAACCTTCCGCCCGATTGCGGTCCCCAGGACATCTCCCGCTGTATGCCCGAGATCGTGGAACGGTGCGCACAGGAGGGCGGCGACAGCGGTTCCTCCCAGGAACTCGCTCGCTACTGCGGCAGCTTCTCCCAGAACTCCTCGAGCACCTACCACTCCTCGAGCAGTTCGTCGGACACGACCTACACTTCCGGCTCCCATTGCGCGACCGACACGGTCGTGAACGAGATCTGCTACACCGTGAACGTCTACCACCAGACGAACATCTACACCCACCACGAGGACACGACCACCGACTGCTTCGGCGACCGCACACCGTGCACCACCACCGAGATCGATGAGGACTTCGGCTGTTTCTACCCGGACGACGTGCCGTCCTGGAACCCGGACGCCCCCGTCGACTCGTGGGACTCCTCGACCGGCACCGGGTCCACGACTCAGGACGGCATGGAACCTCCGGGCATGGCTCCGCCGACGACGACCACGCAGACGCAGACCCAGGACATGGGTACGGCGACCGAGGCGGCTGGCGCTGCGGAAACCATCGAGATGAGCCCCGCGACGGCCACGATGGTCCCCGGCAGGGCTGACCCGAAGCCTGACCCCGAGCCCGACTCCTCGACCGACCCGTCGCCCGGGGGCCCCATCCCGACCCCGTACCCGAATGCGGACGCCCCGGAGACTCCGACCCCCGCCTTCGGCGAGGGATCGACTCCGGAAACGGCACCGGTGCCTGGATCCGACGCAGCGGGCGAGACCGGGTTGGACCCGACAGCCGGCACCACAGACCCCTCGCTGCCAGACACGCCCGAGTCCGGATTCGGACAAGGCGCCGCCGGCGATCCCCTCGCGGACGTCCCGGTGGCGGAGGCCGACCCCGCCCCTGCGGATCTGGTCGAAGAGGTTGTGGAACCGGTTGCTGATCCCGTCGTCGAGCCGGTGGTGGAAGCGGCGTACGAGGCTCCGGCCGAGGACTTCACTGCGCCATCCGAATCCGGTACCGATCCGACAGACCAGGGCTGAGTAGCAGTCGGCACCGGTGATCTCGTCGCCCACATCCGATGACTGAACCCACTCCGATGGCTGAACCGACTCGGTCCCCGGCCGTCGAGCGTGCCCTGGCCACCGCCGGCCAGGGGCGCGCCGCAGCCAACGCGTACGGCCGCCCTGACCTCGCTCAGCGGATCGAGCGATCGGTGCAACGGCTGCTCGATCCCCAGTTCCATGTCCTGGTGGTGGGGGAGTTCAAGCAGGGAAAGAGCACCTTGGTCAACGCACTGGTGGGCCAAGAGGTGTGCCCGGTGGACGACGACATCAGCACCGCCGTGCCCACGGCGCTGCGTTGGTCGGCCGCACCGACGGCGGATGTCATCCGGACGCAGGCCGATGTGTCCGGTGACGAACGTCCGGCGCCGGAGCGGGTCAGGATCGAGTTCGCAGGTCTCGACGGCTATGTGGTGGAAGGGGGAGCGGGGTACGCCGCCAACATCACCTCCATCGAGGTCGGGATCCCCAGTGACGTCCTGCGGGACGGGATGATCCTGATCGACACGCCGGGTGTGGGTGGTCTCGGTTCTGCACACGGAGCCATCACGGTCGGCGCGTTGCCCATGGCCGAGGCCGTGGTCTTCGTGACCGACGCCGGTCAGGAGTTCACGGCCTCGGAGATGGAGTTCCTGACGTTGGCGCGCTCCATGTGTCCAAATCTCGTCTGTGTCCTGTCGAAGACGGACTTCTATCCCTCGTGGCGCAAGATCCGGGATCTGAACGCGGCCCACCTAGCAGCGCGAGGGATCGACGCGGAGATCCTCGCCGTGTCCTCGGACGTCCACCGTCAGGCGCGTGAGACCGGCGACGAGGTCCTGGACCGAGAGTCGGGGATTCCCGCCGTCCTCGAACACCTGCGGGTCGACGTACTGGGACGGGCACAGGATCTCGCGATCGCTGCGGTGGCTCGCGACCTGCACCACGTCACCGATCAACTGGAGGCGCACTTCACGAGCATCGCCGACGCCCTTGACAACCCGGCCAAGATCGAGGCGAAGAAGGCCCAGATGCTGGCGACCAAGGAACACGCCGACGAACTCAAAAGCCGATCGGCTCGGTGGCAGACCACGCTGAACGACGGGGTCTCCGACCTCAACACCGAGGTCGATCACGACCTGCGGTTGCGCTTTCGCAACATCAACCTGGAAACCGACAAGGCTCTCGACGTCACCGACCCGGCCGAGACCTGGGCAGAGTTCGAACCGTGGCTCTACCGCCGCGCCGCGCAGGACCTGGTGGGGAACTACCAGTTCCTCCAGGGGCGTGCTCGGGCGCTGGTCGAGGAGGTGGATGGCCATTTCGAGCGGGGATCGGAATCGTTGGACCTCGCGTTGGATCCGCGCGACGCGACGGCGGCGATCGAGTCGGCCGGGGTCAACGCCGACCTCGACGTCTCGAAGGACAGCGCGGTGACGCAGGCGATGAGTGGGGTGAAGAGCACCTACTACGGGATGTTGATGTTCGGCGCCCTGGGAGCCATGGCGAATCTGGCCCTGGGCCCGATCCCGATCGGGATCGGCCTCCTGATGGGTCGCAAACAAGTGCGCGACGAGCGGGAACGTCAACTGGTCGCTCGACGGGGCCAGGCGCGCAACTCGCAGCGGAAGTACCTCGATGAGGTTTCCTTCCACGCCAGCAAGGACTCTCGTGACTCTCTGCGTCGGATCCACCGACTGGTCCGTGACCACTTCACGATCCGGGCCGAAGAGCAGTCCGTGACCATCAACGAGATGCTCCAGGGTTTGCAGTCCGCGGCCCGCGCCGACGCCGAGGGGCGGGCGAAACAGTCCGCCGACGTCAAGGCTGAGCTAGGTCGCATCGCTGGGCTGCGGGCTCAGGTCGACCTGGTCGGTACCCGCTGATGAGCCAGCAGTCAGGCACCCTTCCGCTGCTGGAGACGGTCCGTGTCCTCCTCAACCACGCCGTCGAAACCTTCGCCGGCACCGCTGAGGAATCCGAGGTGCGGGCGGTCCTGGAGCGGCTGGACGAGCCCCTTCGCGTCGCGATCGCGGGCAAGGTCAAGGCGGGCAAGTCGACCATGCTCAACGCGCTAGTGGGAGAGGAACTCGCACCGACTGACGAGGGCGAGTGCACCAAGATCGTGACCTGGTACCGCCACGGCACCACCTACCAAGTGATGTTGGAACCCAGGGAGGGTCAGCCACGCCAGGTTCCGTTCCGTCATGACGGCGGGGCCATCGCGGTCGAACTCGGAGACAGCAGCCCTGGTGAGGTCGAACGCCTCGTCGTGGACTGGCCGACGAAACGCCTCGAGGCCATGACCCTGATCGACACCCCGGGACTGGGTTCCCTCTCGGAGAACGTGTCCGAGCGGACGGTCGCCTTCCTCACCCCGGGAGAGGACCGGGTCACCGCCGCCGACGCCGTCCTCTATCTGATGAAACACCTGCACGCCTCGGACGTCGGTTTCCTGGAAGCCTTCCACGACGAAGCGGTCTCACAGGCCACCCCGGTCAACGCTATCGCCGTCCTGTCGCGTGCCGACGAGGTCGGGGTCGGCCGGCTCGACGCCATGGAGTCCGCCGAGCGGATCGCCGCGCGCTACCGGCACGACCCGAAGGTACGACGGCTCGCCCAGACCGTGGTTCCCGTGGCCGGGCTGCTCGCCGGTTCGGGTGCGACCCTGCGGCAGGTGGAGTTCGAGGCGTTCCGTGCGCTGGCCGACCTGCCAGAGTCCGAGCAGCAGGCGATGCTCGTCTCGGTCGACCGTTTCGTCGATCTACCGACCACGGCGGGGCTGACCTCCCTGGAGCGGCAGGCGCTCCTCGAGCGCTTCGGTCTGTTCGGCATCCGGTTGTCGGTGGACCTGATTCGGCGTGGAGAGGTCGAGACCGCCTCCCAGCTCGCCGCCGCGCTGGTCGAACGCAGCGGACTCAACGAACTACGCGCCGTTCTCCTGGCGGAGTTCGGAGAACGGCGCAACGTCCTCAAGGCCCGATCGGGACTTCTCGCCATCGAGACCGCCCTGCGCCGCTGCCCCTCCGCGGACGACGGATCCCTCGCGGCGGACGTGGAGCGGATCTCGGCCAGCGCTCACGAGTTCAACGAACTGCGACTGCTCAACTCCCTGCGCACGGGCTCGGTGGTGGTCAAGGACGCGGATGTCGCCGAGATCGAGCGACTGATCGGTACGAGCGGGTCGAGTGCGGCGGCGCGTCTGGGGCTGCCGCCAGATGCCGAGGCGTCCGCGGTGGGGGCGGCAGCACACACGTCGATGGCCAAGTGGCAGCGCCGATCGGAGAGCCCGATGAGCGACCCCAGCACCGCGACCGCGGCCAGGATCCTGGTACGGACCTGCGAGGGGATCCTCAGCGACCTGACCCGTTGACGGGGATCTGGGTGCCGACGGGAATCGTGGGACGGGGTCGACGCGTTCCACCCAGCACATCCACCCGTCGAACAGTCAGGACCCACCATCTCCGCCACCACGTCGCGACTGCTCCTCGTGGGGGCCGGTCATGCCCACCTCTTCCTGCTCAAGAGCGCGGCTGAACTGCGGGACGCGGGCTACGACGTCACTCTGCTCGCCCCGGGGACCTTCCACTACAGCGGAGTCGCGTCGGCGACGGCAGCCGGTGTGTTGCCCGAGAGCGATGGACAGATCGATGTGAAGAAGTTGGCCGGGGAGAACGGGGTCCTGCAACACGAAGGCCTGTTGGCCGCTCTCGACCACGCCGGCCGGGTCGCGACCACGGACGACGGCACCGAGATCGGGTACGACGTCATCTCGTTCAACATCGGCAGCGCCGTGTCGCCCCACGGCATGCGCGTCGGCGACGACGTGATGCGGGTGAAGCCGCTGAGCAGTCTGGCCGGCTTGGACCACCGGTTGTCGGCGCAGTCCACGCCCGCTCGAATCACGGTCGCCGGTGCCGGCTCGAGCGGCGTGGAGTTGGCTGCCCACCTCGCCCTTCGATCCGATGTCGGTGAGGTGACGATCGTGGACGCGGAGGGCGCGATCGCTCGTGACCTGCCTGCAGGGGCCCGGCGGCGACTCCAGCGGTCGCTGGACCAACGCGGTGTTCGGGTCCTGTTGTCCACGCCCCTGGCTGAGCTCTCTGGAAGAACCGGGACGTGCGTCGACGGCACCACGATCGATCACGACGTCGCGATCCTGGCCACAGGTCTTGCTGCACCCCTGATCGTCGAGTCGACAGGTTTGGGCGACCGGGACGGGATCCCGGTCCGTGGCACCCTCCAGCACCGCGACCACGACGACATCTACGCGGGCGGTGACTGTGCCAACTTCCTGCCGCAGGCACTGCCGCGGGTGGGAGTGCACGGCGTACGCCAGGGTCCGGTGCTGCTCGCCAGCCTCCTGGCCCGTCGCTTCGGACAGGAGTTGCCGACCTACGAGCCTCAGGCCAAGGCGCTGGCGATTCTCGATCTGGGCGGTGGGATCGGACTCGCGGTACGGGGTGACAGGTGGTGGTACGGCCGGTCCGCGCTCTGGCTCAAGCGGTGGATCGACCGGCGGTGGCTGGCGAAGTACCAGGGGTAGTTCCGCAGTGGGCGCAGGCCATCAGTCGTCCACAGGCACCCGGAGACGAGGCGCTGTCCACAGTTCCCCGGCGCCCTCCGACGGGGAATGATTTCTCCGGCTTGGCTGTCGGCATGCCTCAGTCTCGGAAACGCCGTCGTCCTTTAGCCAAGTCTCCGACCCGATCGCGCCGAGGGTCCGGTCACCCGGGACGCGCTCACGCGCATCATCAGCCGAGCCGACTCGCGGCGCCGGATCCCGACTGGCCCTCCGACTTCGAGGAGATCTCGGCGAGCATCGAGCAGTCGTCCCGCGCCGAACTCGCTGGAGACGCCGTCGAAGCCTTCCGGCTCTACTGCGGATTCGACCGGGCCGCGGACACGCCGCACGGCGCTCGGCTCGGGATGCTGGCCGCTTTGGGAGACGACGCACCGGGCTGGCTTATCTCGCGGTGGCTGACGGTCCAGGCTCGGCGGGTCTCCGACGACGCCTCCTGTGCAGCGTTGGAGAGGGTCGTCGATCGGTTGTACTGCGAGCACCCGTTGCCCGACGGTGTCCCGGCGGGCGTCTTCCTGGCCACCGCTCACGAGTACGACTGGGCGCTGCGGCAGTTGACGCTGTACGACGAGGGCGGGCTGGCCGCGGTCCTGACACAGGCCGAGGCCGCGTTGACCGATCGAGCTGACCACATCGAGGAGTGGACGCACGCATCGATGGGCGGATGGCGGTTGGAAGCATCCGACTCGACGGGTCTGACGTTCACCGACCTGGCCACGGACGAGGAGGTCGTGTTGCTCGATCTGGGTCTGGCCGAGAAGTACGAACCCGGCCAGTGTCTGGTGGGTCGCGTCGTCCCGATCAGCGCGTCGCCGGGTCGGATGTTCGAGTGGATGCCGCTCGAGGTGGACGAGGTGACGGCGCGACAGGTGGCCACGTGCGCCTCCGATGATGGCGAGGACTGGTTCGACGTGCTCTGCCGGCGCGAGCGTGAGGGCATCCTCCCCGCGCTGTGGTCCCGCGACGAATGGCGGACCTCCATGCTCGGCGACTTCGAGGTCGAGGCGACGTTGGCGTTGCTGAGCGATCGGATGATCGAGCTGGTCCGGGCAGAGCCGGAGGAGCGGGTGAGCCGAGGAGGACTGGCCATGCTGTGCTGTGAGGACATCCTGCGAGTGGTCGTTGTGGAGCCGCAGGTCATCGAGCCGATCCGGTGGCTGCTGTCGGTTCTTGTCGTGGAGGCCATGGACGCCCGAGGCCGCGCCCTGCTGGCCCTCCCCGAGTTCCACGAGGGGTGGGTCGCGTTGACCGACGGACTGCCGGAACCGGCACGGTCGGTGTGTGCCGAACTGGCGGCGGCAAGTGTTTCTCGGCGTCGACCGCGTACGGCCTAGGCAGGTGTCGAACGGTGCTGGTTGTCACCGTCGAGCATCGTGGCGATGTCTATCGTGGGTGACCGACGGCAAGCCTAGCGCTCATCCAACGCGGTCGAGCACCCGGCGCAACAGGGGAGCTGGCACCAGGCGCAGCACCCGGTCGCTCAGCTGGGCGAGTCGGCCCACCGAGGGCAGGGTCTGTCCCAGAGGCGCCGGATCCAGGGTGTCGAGGATGATCATGCCGATCGTCGCGGCGGACAGAGCCGCCGTGGTCGCCTCGACGTCGATCTCCCGCACGACACCGCGTTCGGCGAGGAGGCGTCGCACGGCGTCCCCCACCGCCGCGTGCCACAGGCGCAAGGAACGACCGAGCAGCCGGGCCTGCTCAGGGTCGGTGTGGGCGGCGGCGATCACCTGCGCAAGCAGGGCTGCGCTGCCGTCGACGCGCGCGGCCTGTGACATCGATAGCCCGACGGCGTGGAGGTCCGCGATGGAGGTCGCGCCTGCGAGTGCCGCGGCGTAGGTGTCGAGCATCGCCCGAGTCCCCTCGTCGAAGGCCTCTCGCAGCAACCCGTCGACCCCATCGAAGTGGTAGAACACCAGCGCTTGGTTGACGTCGGCCTCGGTCGCGATCGCGCGCGCGGTGGCGCCACGCAGGCCCTCACGACCCACGAGCCGCACAGCCGCCTTGCGCAAGGCGGCTCGGGTCTCTTCGGCGCTCATCGACTGCTCGCCGCTCGCTGGTCCGCCACGTGAGGACCGTACGACGTTGCGGCACCTCCTGCGGCGCGGGGCCCGAGACCGCAGGCGTCGACGACCACGCCGAGCACGTGCACGACCCCGGGCAGACGAACCGCCCAGCCGCACCAGGCCCAGGGCAGGGTGGTCTGTTCCAGGGCGCGGGCAAGCGCTGCGATTCCGCGGTCGATCACCGGCTCAGGTTCGAGCGGCAACCGCCAACGCGCCCGGGTCAGTCCCCTCGGAGCGCGGGCCGCCGGGAGGACGATGAGCCCGGTCGGCTGCAGCGCGGTCAGCGCGAACCCGGTGGCGCGGCAGACGGCGCAGGTCTCGTCGATCCAGAGGTCGGCGCCAGTCGCGATGTACGGACGCCATAGTGGTCGCCACGATCGCACCGCGCGCCGGTAGGCCGCATGGTCAGGCCATCGCGCACCCATCGTCGAGCGTTCGTGGCGCTCGGCGAGCACCGTCGAGAACAGGCCGGCGGTGAGGGCCGCGAGGACAATCCACCAGGACCCGACGCCGGCGGCCAGCACCAGGAGGAGTCCGCAGGCTCCGAGTTGCATCGGGTTCGCCACGTAGGCGTAGGGCCCGGTGGTGACGAGTCGCTCGGGCGGATCCCAGGGGAACGGAGTCCCGTGGCCAACACGCGCCAACTCGGCGACGGCCGCCAGGGCGGGCACCGCGCAGCCCACTGCCACGGCCAGCAACCCCGCGCGCACCGGGGTGCTGTGCTCGAGAAGGGACGCCCAGGTGTCGCCGGTGCGTGCCATCGCAATGCTGGGCAGCAACCACAGCACCAGGGCAGCGAAGAGTCCGGCCTGGAGTGCGACGCGTACGCCGAGCAGTCGCCGCTCACGGGTAGCCAGTGCGAGCACTGTGGTGGGCAGGAGTACCACCATCAGTAGCAGGAACTCGCCCTGCCACCAATCAGGTTCGAGAACGACCAGGGGTCCCAGCCGGGGCATCAGCACGACGTCGAGCCAGACGAACGCGCCCACCCACCACCGGACCCGACCACCGAGGAGCGCCGGCAGAGACCCCCACATCAGCGCCCAGCCCAATGAGGTCTCGAGCGAGAGACCGAGCAGGGTGGTCGGGCCGTCGGGCACACGCCACCAGGTCGCGGTGACGGGCAGGGCGTGCACGGCGAGCACCCCGCACCATGCGTACGCCGTAGCGAGGAATGCGGCCCCGACCACCCGTGGCGAGGTCCGGGGTCGGGCGGCCGGACGGGTTCGGTCGAGCCATTGCAGAACCAGCACCGCAACAACGGTTCCGAGCAGGGGGAGGGCCAGACTGAGGTTGCGGAGGACATCGATGTCGAGAGTGGACATGGGGTGGCCCTCAGGTGAGTCCGCGCAGGAAAGTGCGGGCGCCGGCATCCATGAACACCGCGCTGACCGGGCCGAACCAGAAACCCGGGTCCAGGCGGCGTTCGTAGTTGATGCCGACCTCGGCGTGGCAGCCGTCGGGGCGCTGGGTCCAACGCAGCTGACCATCGCGCAAACCCACCCACCGCTGGATGCGAGACGTGTCGGTCACCACCGCGAAGGTCAGAGCACCTGGTCCTGCCTCGATGACTCGGGTGGTGATCTCGCCCCCGGCGCTCCCCAGGCGCCATACGTCGCCGACTGCGAGCCCGGTGCCGCTAGCCGTTGTCGGGGTCGGGTACCCGGCGGCGTCGAGGAGTCGCCCGCGTTGGCCGGCTGCGAAGCGAGGTCCTCGCGCCAACGACTGTTCGAAGGCGGCGCAGGTCTGGGCCACCACCTGGTCTGCCGTCGCATGCTGGATCGGGTTCACCCGGAGCCCCGGCGCGGTGCCCTCCATCGCCAGGAGCAGCAGCAGGAGTGGGACGAACGCGTGGGTCGTGGGGCTGTGGCGGGCTGCCCGCATGAGGCCGTACGTCGCGAAGGCGACCCCGTAGACGAGGGGGGAAGCGATGAGGACACAGATCGCGGCCTCATGGAGCAGGGCGGACGTGAGCAGCAGCACCACGGTGACCACCTGGAAGACCGCGCCCGCCCCGCGCAGGCGGGCCAGGCCCACCGTCAGGGCGAGCAGCACCGGGACACCCACGAAGAGCAACGCTGAGTCCAGGCGCCCGGTGACGGCGGAGATCCACACGCCCAGGAGTCCGGTGCCCACGACCACAACCCCCAGCCACGCCTTCCGAGCACCGCTCACCGGCGGCGGGTCGGCCGGGCCGGGGTCGGGCTGTGGGGACACGAAAGCGATCGGATCGCGGGGCTCACTCATTGTTTGAGCATACGCTCAATTTGAGCGAATGCTCAAGGGGGAGGGGTAAACGGCCAGCTAGTAGGGCTGTGTGGCCCCCGAACGACCTGCTTTCGCAAGTGGGACGTCGTCTCAGCCCGCGTCGACCAGTTCCAGAGTCAGATCCTCGCGTTGGAAGAGCCCCGCGATCCGCATCCGCCGCAACTGGCCCACCTGTCCCGGCTCCCAGGCGTGGTAGATCAGGCGCAGCGAGTTGTCGTGAACGAAGGCATCCGCCCCGCCCGGGCCGGGGTGCCCGGTGGTCGTCGTACTGAGCAACGGTCCTGGTTCGGGACGCACACACGGTCCGGTCGGGCCATCGCAGATGGCGTACCCGGTCGCGTAGTCCGCGCCGCGGTAAGCGTTGGCGGAGTAGAAGAGATAGGTCACTCCCCGGAACCGCACCAGGCCCGGGTTCTCGATCGTGTTGCCCTCCCATCCGCCGGCCAGGGTCAGGATCTCGTAGGTCTGGGACCCGTCCGCGAACCCGGTGCCGTCCGGGTTCAGTTGCCGGCTGAAGATGCCCGCCGGGCGCCGGTTCAGGATCCCGGAGAACTTCCAGGTCATCCACGGGGTCCCCGATGCGTCGAGGTAGATGTCGGGATCGATCACGCCCTGACGCGACTCCGGGGCGCACGCCAACGGCGCACCGAGATGGCGGTAGGGGCCGGTGGCGCTGCCGGCTCGCGCCAGGCCGATGCAGTTGTTGCGTTCGCCGCCGATGGTCGTGAACTGCGCGGAGTACGCCGCCGTCCACCCGCCGCCGATCTTGGCGACCCCGGGCGCCCACAACCCGGCCCCCCGGTTGCGGTTCTGCACCCAGTCGCCCACCACGGGCAGGGCGTCGTAGCGTCGGCCGCTCCCGTCGCTGATGGGAAGCCAGGTGGTGAGGTCCGTCGAGGTGAGGGCGGGCAGGTGCATCTGACTGGTGTTGGTGGCGAAGGCGTACCACCGGTCGCCGTCGCGCACGATGTCCGGATCGGCGAAGTACCCCTGATAGGACGACCCTGGCTGCCAGGAGGTGGTCGCCCCCACCACCCGGATCGGCTCGGGCCGCTTCTGCTTGCGGAACGCGGCGGCCGCAGCCTCCGCCTTGCGCCGAAGACGCAACGCCGCGAGATCCTTCTCGTCGGCAGGCTTCGCCTCCGGGGGCGGTTCGACCAAGGAGGCTGCGGGGATCTCACTGATCTCCTCGGTTCCCGCAGGGATGTCCGGCAGAACGGCCGGAGTGAAGTCTGCGACCGGCGTACCGCTGGGCTCGGTTCGGTCCCCAGAGCAGGCCACCAGCAGCCCCGACGCCAGCAGTCCAGCGGCAACGGCCACGGGCATTCGGTGACGCAGACGCACGGCTCTCCTCTGGGTCGTCGGGTCACCGGGGTCGGCGGTCGGTCCCGGTTCTCAGGCGCCACGGTAGTCGGAGGTCCACAGGCCGGCTGTCGATGCTGCGAGACTGGCGGCGTGCCGGACGACTTCGTGATCGCACGCAACCCCGACCCGGACTCGACCCTGCCCTACCTGCTGCGCATCCCCCTCGGTGAGACCGGCGTGATCCTCAAGGCCAAGGACACCTGGCCCCGCACCGCGAAGATCTACTGTCATCGCGTCGAGGAGTGGCCATCGGACGCCGAGGTGATCGAGCGCGTCCCGGTGCGACAGTGCGTACGCCGGGGTGCGGCGGTCGACCTCGTGCTCGACCGCTCTCGGGAGAACCGGTCGCAACTGGTCTTCACCCGGGTCAAGGGTGGCCGATCGGCGATCTTCTGGCAGACCGCGCGCACGGCCAAACAGGCGCGCCCTGCGGTGATCACTCCCACGGCCCGCGCCTCGGGTCTGTCCGACCTAGTGATCACGATCGACTCGCGTGAGCGCTACGGCTATACCTTCGCTGATCGCCAGGTGAGCACAGTCCGCGCATCGTTGGCGGCCGGTGACTACGGACTCCTGCGGGGCGCGGATCTCCTGGCCAGTGTCGAGCGCAAGAGCCTTGCCGACCTGGTCTCGAGCCTGACCGGAGGGCGGCTGAAGTACCAGTTGGCCGAGCTCTCCGCCCTACCTCGAGCCGCCCTGGTCGTCGAGGACCGGTACTCCGCCGTCTTCAAGCTCGACCGGGTGCGACCCGCTGTGGTCGCCGATGGGCTCGCCGAGTGCCAGGTTCGCTGGCCCAACGTGCCCATCGTCTTCTGCGAGACCCGCAAGCTCGCTCAGGAGTGGACCTACCGTTTCCTGGCCGCAGCAGCGGTCGGCGTCGACGAGGAGTACGCCGGTGGCGTGGCGGTGGATTCGCTGGCGGCTCCTCCCGCTCTCGCGCCGGCCCCTCCGACCAGTGCTCAGGTGCGCGCCTGGGCGGTCACCGCGGGGTACGACGTGTCTGACCGCGGGCGGGTGCCGCAACGTCTCGTCGCGGCGTACCTCGCCGCCGCTCACGCGCGCTGACCTGCCTCTGACCTGCGGTGATCGAACCGACCGGGAGTGTCGGTGCTCGGCCGTAGTGTCCTGATAGTCGGCCCAGGTGGGCGCGATGGCGTGGGTCGAGAGGGGACGTGGCGATGGCGGAGGAACACCAGTGGGAGGCCGCTCTGGAAGCGGCGTGGGGTGAGTTGCGCGGAGACGTGGCCGATGTTCTGGCCGACCTGGATGAGGGCGAGTGCGTCCTGGTCGAGTGGGGTCCTGAACTGCTCGACGGGGTGCCGGGCGGTGCGCCGTACGTCCAAGCCACCGGCTGGGGGGAGGGGATGGTGCGGATCGAAGCCGCAAGCAACCACTACCTCGACGAGCGACACATCCTGGGGCGCGGCTGTGCCGATGCGCTGACGGATCTCGGCTGGTTCGAGCCTACCTGCGCCCCCGACGAGGACGAGGACGGGGGGTCGTCGAACTTCTGGTTCGACGTCGAGGCCCGCGAGGCGGATCTCGCGGCGGTGTTGCTGGTCCGCGCCCTGCGTGAGGTCTACGGCTGCTTGCACCCCTCGCTGCTGGCGACGAGCGGGGTCTACGCCGACGAGGCCGTGGATCCCGAGGCGAGCTGTGCGTGTGAGGCAGAGTCCGAGGTCCGCGATCTCGAGGACATCGAGACGTGCTGGCCGTCGAGCCGCAGCGAACTGCAAGCGGTGGTTCTGGACACTGTCGGAGCGATCCGCGGTGAACCCGTCCGCCAGGACGGCGATGGTGATGTGCCCATCCAAGCGGGACGATCCGTGGTCTTCGTGAAGGTCCTGAACAACCGGCCGGGGGTCGAGCTCTTCGCCGAGTTGGTGCTCAGCCTGGAGGCAGCGGCCCCACAGGCCCTGGCCCGAGAGCTCAACATCTTGAACCGGAACCACCTGTCCTACTCGTTCCACCTCGTGGACGGGGTGGTGGTGATGCGACAGATGCTCATCGCGACGCCGTTCGTGCCGTTCCAGTTGAAGGTGGCTCTCGAGTCGTTCTGCAGCGAGGTCGACGACATTGCGCGCGACCTGGTCGAGCGGGTGGGCGGCCATCGCTTCATCTGCTCTGAGGCCGAGGCTGCAGCCCTCGACGACGATGAGGGAGCGGGGCGCCGCCAGGAGTGAACCCGGCGGCCCAACCGATGGCCTAGCCGGCGGCGGACAAGGGGAGCTCGTCGAGTGGAAGCGGGGCGAGTAGTACGTCGTTGGCGAAGTGCACGACCTCCACCTGCTGCCCAATGCGACGGCAGGCTGTCACCAGCCCGGCGGCCAACTCCCGGTCCACCTGGTCGGCGCCGTCGCGGCCGGGCCGGGTGCGGAGGAATGCCACGCGGCCACCCGGAGCGATCCCGCACAGCACGTCCCGGGCGATATCGGCCAGGGACGCGAAATCGTCGGGACGGGGCACCTCCACCACGTCCTCGACCTGGGTCAGATGCGGGACCGGGACGTCATCTGCGGTGATCAACAGCATCCAGATGCTGTGTCCGCTGAAACCCAGCGGCTCCATCAGGTGTCGCCAGGTCGCCTCCAGGTCGGCCTGGGTGCGGATCGTGTCCGGCAACAGTTCGGGGCGGTCGGGTTCATCCATCTCGTAGGTCATGGCAGGAGAGTGCCTCGTTCGACGTAGCTCCGCGAACGGTTCTCCACAGGGCGCCGCGGCACGTTCGAAGCGGCCCACTTTCGACCCCTCGGCCTGTGGACAACCGCTCTCTCCACAGGCATCCGAGTAGGTCGTCAGTCGGTGGCCGAGGAGGGGGCAGGGTCGGCACAACCGCTTGCTCCAGCCACCTCATCGAGGGAGTTCTCATGTCCAGTGTCTCGTCCCGCCCCCCGGACCCCCATCCCCGCGCTGATCGTGGTCAGCGTGCTCTGCGCCAGGCTCTGATCGATCTGACCACCGGACAGCCCTCGCTCTGCGACGACCTCGAGTACTGGGTCGACGAACTGGCCGCAGTCGGTCTGGAGCGACGGGTGGCGCACCGCCTCACCCTGATCACGGTGGTCGTGGTCGCCCTGCGAGAGATGCCGTCGTTCCTGGGCCCGGCCGCGGAACACATCAGTGTCGCGTTCGCCGATCTGGACACCTTCGAGGTCGTCCAGATCGCGCTGGTGGAACCCGATCTCGACGAGGTCTGGGACGCCCTGGCGGAGGCGACCGAGGCGCCGATAAGTGGACACTGCCGGACACTGGCCCGGCTGTGCCGACGCAAGGGTCTGCAGGTGGTCGCGCCATGAAGCGACTTGCTACGGCGATGGCCCTCGCGTTGGTCGCGGGTCTGCTGGTGATGGTCACGCCAGCGTGGTCAGCGCCGACCCACGGAATCGGGACAGCCGCGGTGGCACAGGCGTCGTCGCCGTCGCCGGCGCCCGCGGCGGCGGTCCCCAAGAGCACCTGCAAGCGGATCGATCCCAACCTCGTCAACGGGGTCTGCCTGCGCTACCCCACCGCACGTGGGGGGACGGCGTACACCTGGATCGGCACCTACCGGGCCGCGAACGGGCGCATCTTCTTCTGCATCGACTACCTCTACGACTCCCGGCTGCCGCGTCGGGCCCAGACCAGGCCCACCACCGACCTGCGCAACCAGATGGGGGACCGGATCCGACCGTCCGAGATCGCAGCGCTCAACTACCTGATCTCCCGGTGGGCCGCCCGCGGATCCACGGGCAGCGACACCCGTGACGCCGCCATCGCGCTGATCATCCGTGAGGTGATGAGCGACGGGATCCGGGGCGACGGCGTCGTGGTCTATCCGCGTGGCCTGCGGGTAGGGGAGTCGGTTCGGCGACCGCGAGGTGGACTGAGTGATGCCGTGATGGGCGCCGCGAACCAGATGTGGAGGGCCGCCTCGAAGTTCTACGGCGGCTACCGACTCGAGCTGACCACCCGACAGAAGCGGCTCCGCCTGGGCCGCACCAGGACCTATCGCGCGTCGGTCTGGTCCGCCGCGGGCAAACGTGTCCCCGGGGTCCGAATCCGCTTCCGGTGTAGTGGTCCCATCTCGTGCCCGAAGACCCTGAGCTCTCGAGCCAAACCCGTTCGGGTCACGGTGAAGCCGCGTCGGACCGGCCGGTTCCGGATCAAGGCCATCGTCCGAGGACCGGCCGCCGACGGGAAGCTGTACGTCGTCGGCTCCTGGCGGGGACACAACGGCACCCGCGCCCGTCGTGCCGGGACCCAACGCGGTTGGATCGCCCGTCGAAACACCGCGCAGGTGGCGGTCGCCGATCGGGCGACCGTGGCCAAGGGGCGCCCCGAGGTCACGACGGTCACCTCGGAGGCGCTGGTCGTTCCGGGCGCCACCATCTACGACGTCGTCACCGTGCGTGGCGTTCCGGCGGGGTATCGCCAGCAGGTCGCCGCCCGACTCTTCGGCCCGTACGCCGATCAGCCCGGACCGGGCGACTGCGCTCCGGCCGACTTGGCCGGTGAGGTCTCCTTCGAGGTCAACAGAGACGGGACTTATGAAACTCCGGGGATCGCGGTGTCTCAGGTGGGCTACTACGTCTGGACCGAGACTCTGCCCGGCGACGAACGAACCGTGCTGGTGACGACGCCCTGTGGGGTCGTCGAGGAGACCACCCGGGTCGAGAAGCTCACCCCGCACGTCACCACCGTCGCCTCGGATCAGCGCGCCCACGTGGGTGACCGGATCTACGACACGATCGACCTGACCGGGATCGGTCAGCGCCCGGTGCGGATCGAGTGGATGCTGCGGGGCCCGGTGGCGCCTCGCAACGGAGGTTGCGCAGACCTCCGGTGGTCCCGGGCCAGGGTGGCGGATCACGGGGCGATCGACGTCGCGGATGACGGACGCTATCGCACGCCATCGACGACGGTGACCGCCTCCGGGTGTTACACCTACAGCGAGGAGATCGCCGAGACAGACACCACCCATCCGGCGAGCAGCCCTCCGGGGATTCCGGCGGAGACGGCTCTGGTCCTGTCCACCCCGTCGCTGTCCACCGTCGCCTCGACCCAGCGCGCGACCACCGGCGATCGGGTCTACGACACCGTGAAGGTTCGTGGGCTCAGCCCGGGCGACTCGGTGTGGATCCAGTGGCGGCTACACGGACCGATGGCCCCTCGGAAGGGGTCCTGTCAGGGACTCGCCTGGTCGCGTGCGGCCATCGCCGATCAGGGAGTCTTCTCGGCCGCAGACAACCGCGACTACCGCTCGGGAACGACTCTGATCAGAGAACCGGGGTGCTACACCTACAGCGAATCAATGGCGGCGACCACGACCACCGAGCCAGCCACCAGCCGACCCGGGATCGCGGTGGAGACGTTCCTCGCCACGCGTCCCGACGTCCCCGGCACGCCCTCGATCCCTTCGGGTGACGCCGACCAGGGCGATGAGGGCGACGAAGCGACCGTTGCGCAGGCGGACCCGCGCTACCTCTACCGCCGCTACGAGGCGCCGAAGAATCTGGTCACCGCTCGCTCCGGAGCCGCACTCCGGATCCCTTCGGCCGGGATCGACGCTCCGATCGACGCCGTCGGGTTGGACGGGCGCACCATGGCCATCCCCAACAACCCGGCCCGGTTGGGCTGGTTCAACCGCAGCGCACGGGCCGGTGACGTGATGGGTTCCTCGGTGGTCTCCGGACACGTCAGCGATCGTCGCGACCGCCCCGGCGCCTTCGCGCGACTGGGGCGGGTCCGGGTCGGGGACCGGATCCAATGGGTCGAGAACGGCCGGACCCGCACCTTCCGGGTGACCGGACGGGCGTCGTACTCCCGGGCCAAGGGGGTGCCCGCGTCGGTGTTCGACACCACGGGGGATCGGGTCCTGCGTCTGGTGACATGCACGAACCGTCGGCGTACGCCGGGTGGGGGATTCCACTACGCCTCGAACCTGGTCATCACGGCGGTTCCCCAGTGATGGCCCCAGTGATGGCCCCAGTGATGGCCCCAGTGATGGCCTCAGTGATGGTCACCCCGAGGGGCAGTGTCGGCAGCGACTCCTAGGGTTCTGGACATGGATCTGGGGGATGCCTTCGCGATGGCTGAGCACCTGCTCGAACTCCACGGCCTCGACGGCTGGGACGTGGAGTTCGACAACGCCAAACGTCGAGCGGGGGTGTGCCGCTACTCCACCAAGACCCTGGGTCTGAGTGCGCCGGTGACTGCGGTGCATCCGGTCGACGAGGTGCGCGACACGATCCTGCACGAGATCGCTCACGCCCTCGTCGGGCCCCGCCACGGACACGATGCGACGTGGCGGGCCAGAGCGGTGGAGATCGGCTGCACGGGCCAGCGGTGCGTCTCCGGTGAGACGCCCGGCGTTCCGGCGCCCTGGCTGGGGGTGTGTCCCGAGGGGCACACCGTCGATCGGTTCAAGCGGCCGGTCCGGGTCAGCGTCTGCGCGATCTGTGCCCGGTCGGGCTTCGACGTACGGCACGCGTTCACCTGGACCCATCACGGCCGGCCGGTCCCCATGCACCCGAACTACGAGGCCGAACTCACCGCATTGCGTGAGGGGCGGTCGGTGCGACTGCTGCCGGTCGGGGCCCGCGGCCGGGTGACGGTTCCGGGGACGCACCATGGTGCGGTGGGCAGGATCGTCAAGCGGGGTCGCAGCAACTACCACCTGAAGACCGGCCGAGTCGTCCTCCGGGTCCCGTTCGCCTGTGTGGAACGTGTCTGACCGCGAGTCGGCGCATCTTGACGCGTCAGACCGGGTGAGTCGGCGCGTCTTGCGTCAAGTCACGCCGACTCGGCAGTCAGGGAGTAGAGGTAGCGGCTGGACGGCACGAGGTCGATGCCGCGGTCGGCACCGATACGACTCACGCTGGCCATCAATCGGGTCAGGCGCGCACTGAGCTCGGCGTCGTCGCCACCGCTTCCGTAGAACGCGTGCATGTCGCTGATTCCGGCACTCGGGAACAGTTCCTCGACGATCGCGTGGACGACGGGCGCATCCTCGGTGACCGCGTCGAGGACGAGGTTCTGGATGTAGCCGAAGGTGGCCTGGGTTTCGATGGCGATGGTGGTGTGGTCGGTCAACCAGCGCTGCTTCCAGGTGTCCTCGGCGAGGTCTTCGGGACGCCTGAGGACCGCCATGTTCGCCAGGGCGTCGACCCGGGTGCCGTCCCACGTCTCCGGTGGCGCCAGTGGGCGACGCTCATCGACTCGCCAGCCGGCCAGCCGGTCTGCGACCTTGCCCAGCACCGCCACCACCTCTTCGGTCACGGCCGGGTCGCTAGGACCCCAGACGCTGACGAGGGCGTTGATCGGCGGCCCGCTCGGGATCCGCATCGCCTCTGCGACCGGGCCGTCATCGACATTGATCTGAAGGCGAGTCACTCCGGCCTGCGCCAGGTCATCGCGCAGGGTCTGGGCCTGTAGCGCTTCGGCTACCTGGTCGCCCCAGAGGGCGAACATCACCTTGCCCGTGTCGGCGTAGGGGGTCATCGGGGTCTGTACGTCGTACTCGGCGGCCATGGGTCGACCCAACCACACTGCGGCTCGAGTGGAGGGCGCCCAGTAGTTTCTCTTCGGTGAGTACCCACGACTTCTCCGAGACACCGACGGGTAGGCGCTAGACATGCGTGCCGTGATCTTCGATCAGTTCTCCCAAACGCCGGAGGTCCGGAACGTCCCCGACCCGCAGTGCCCCGAGGATGGGGTGGTCGTGGAGGTGGTGGCCACCGGTCTGTGCCGCAGCGACTGGCACGGCTGGCAGGGTCACGACGGCGGCATCGCCCTGCCCCACGTCCCCGGTCACGAACTCGCCGGCCGCGTCGTCGAGGTCGGCGCGCAGGTCACCTCGTGGTCGCCGGGCGACAGGGTCACGACCCCCTTCGTCTGCGCCTGCGGACAGTGCCCGACGTGCCGGCGCGGGGACCACCAGGTGTGCGAGCGTCAGCTCCAACCGGGATTCACCCAGTGGGGCTCCTTCGCGGAGTTCGTCGCCCTGCCCCGGGCCGAGGTGAATCTGGTGAGACTTCCGTCCGATTGGGAGGCGCGGCCGGATATCGACGAGTACGACGTCGCCGCCGCCCTGGGGTGCCGGTTCGCCACCGCCTATCGGGCCGTCGTCGAATTGGCGACCGTGCAGGCCGACGACTGGGTCGTCGTGCACGGGTGCGGAGGGGTGGGTCTGTCGGCCGTGATGATTGCCGCCGCCCACGGAGCCCGCGTGATCGCCGTCGACGTGGCCACCGCGTCGCTCGAGCGGGCGGTCAGCTTCGGGGCCGTCGCGACGGTCAACGCGGGCGAGGTCAACGTCGTGGCCACTGTTCGGGACCTGATCGGTGGCGGGGCCGATGTCTCGATCGACGCCCTTGGCGCGGCCACGACCATGCGGAACTCCCTGGAGTGCCTGCGTCCGCGAGGAGCCCACGTCCAGGTCGGTTTGCTGGCCGGCGCCGACGCTCGACCACCGGTGCCGATGGACGTGGTGATCGGCTCCGAGCTGCGTGTGTTGGGCAGCCATGGGATGGCGGCGACCAGCTACCCCCGGATGATGACCGAGATCGCCGAGGGCCGACTGCGACCGGATCTGTTGATCCGCGACCGGATCGACCTGGATCAGGCGCCAGCTCGGTTAGCGGCGCTGAACGACCCGGGAGCCGGGGCCGGCGGGATGACCATCATCCGACCTGGGGACTGATCAGCCGATCACGCCGGCAGCACGCGCGGGTGCGGCGTAGGCCTCGGCCAAGGTCTGAACCGTCTCGTGGGCGTTGAGCCCACTCGGGTTGGGGACCACCCAGAGTTCGGCGCCCTCGAGGTCCTCGGGTTGGCGACCGGGGGCAGCCCCACGGACTCCGAAGCCGGTCCGGTACGCCGTGATGCCGGCGATGGCCACGACCTTCGGCGACACCTCGCGAACGGTGGACCGCAGTTGTTCGACCCCGGCGCGCAGCTCATCAGCCGTCAGTTCGCTGGCCTTGACGGTGGCTCGACGGGCGAGGTTGGTGAGTCCGACTCCGCGCGCGATGAGGTGATCCCGGTCGGAATCGGACATCCCGGCGCCAGGATCGATGCGGCGTTCGATCACACCCGCCGCGAACAACGCCGGATAGAACCGGTTCCCGGGGTGAGCGAAGTGGGTGCCGGTCGCCGCGGTCCACAGCCCCGGGTTGATCCCGACGATGAGGAGCCGGACGTCCGGGCCGATCAGGTCGGGGACCTCGGCGTCCCGGAAGGATTCGAGCTCTGAACGGGTGAACCGGGCCATGGAGACAGTCTTCCATCGCCCCCGGACCGGGGTGTGCCCGAACACTGGAGGGAACCTGGCCGGCCGCAGTACCGTCCCATCATCATGCGCATCCCTCTCGGATCCACCCCAGCTGCCCTGATTGGCGCCAGCCTGACCCTCGTCCTCCTCGCCGGATGCGGTGACGAGACCGACACGGCGACCGACCCGACCGCAACGTCCACGTCCGCGTCGGCCGAATCATCGCCACCGGCCACACCAGCCCCGGAGGCCGACGAGTGGCGTTTGGTCGACATCGTCGCCGTGACGGCGGCCGGCGGGTCCACGTCGACCGAGGTCACCCCGGTCGGGGATCCGGACGATCTCTCCACCTTCACCGACCAGTTCGCGTCCGAGGCGCTCGCGGCGGAGGTGGCCGGCGCGGTGGAAGCCGCCGACCCCCGGCCCGGGCACCTCGTGGCGGCCGCGGTCGTCGCGCTGGGGTGCGACGTACCGACCGAGGTGACGTACGTCGACGGGATGATCCGAGCGGTCAAGGTGCCGAAGCCGCTGCCCGAGTGCTTCGCTCCGGTCACCAGCGTGGCGATCGTGGAGGTCCCCGCCGCGGAGTGACCGCTAGCGAACGGTGATCTCCAGGCCGTTGGGAACCCGACGCTGACCACCGTCGGAGGGCGAGTTCACCACCCCGACGCGGCCGTTCGTCTTGCGGGCGACCAGTGTCGAGGATCCGCCGCCGTCGAGATTGAGGGCCTCGTCCGCACCCAGGGTGACCATCCGCTCGGCCAGTTCGACCATCGTCAGGCCGCGGCTGAAGTTCTGACGCCCGTCGACGACGAGGAGGAACAACCGGTTGGCGTCGTAGTCGATGCCGATCGCGGTGCGGGGATGCATCTCGCGGTCGTCGACGACCTCCACCCGGTTGTTGCGCAGGAGGAAGCGGTTCCCGGTGATCGCGACCGTGGGACGTCCCTTGAGCCAGGCTCGCACGGTCGCCTTGCGGCCCTTCTTCAACCGCGCCAACGACCGGGCGCCCTTGCCGCGCCCGATCAGGACCTTGCCCTTGATGGCCTTGCCGTGGGTGAGCCGGGCCGAGTTCGACACCACCCGCCCACGTCGTACGACGACCATCCGGACGTTCTTCCGCTGCCCGCCGGTGACCCGATAGCCGTTCGTGGAGCCCCATTCGTGGGTGTAGACCCCGATGCCCCCGCGGCGGATCTCCGGTGCGTTGACGTTGGTGATCTTGAAGCGCGGGTGCTCCTTGACCACCGCGCGCATGGGGAGACGCCCGATGTCGGGGCGACCCTGACGGTCGATGGAGAAGGCGTTGTTCCAGCCGCCGCGCGGGGCGTTGAGGAGGTTCTCCTGCCGGTCCTGGCCCACACCGAGAGGTGCTCCGGTGTCACCGATGTCGAAGAAGTCGCCGTTGACGCCTGCGACGGCGTCGTGGCGTTTCAGGATCCGGGTGAGTTTGTCCGGCTTGGAGAGCTGCCCCGAGTAGGCGTAGTCCAGCGAGGGGCCCTTGGTCGCGAGGTCGACGACAAGCAGCGACCCGCGCACCGGCCCCCGGGGCGTGGTCTCGTCGTAGGTGGTCGCCTGGACGCCGGGCACGACCTCCCACTGCTTGCGGATGGTGGTGCTGATGGCGGCCCGTTGGCCGGCCGCCCGCGGTGCCGCGATCTCGCCGACGACGCCGTCGGAGGTCTGCTGACGGCGTGGGCCGACGAACTCGTCGTCCGGGGAGCCCGCGGCAGCGGGCTGGAGGGGAAGCAGGGAGACGCCCAGCGCAATCGCTGTCGCTACGGCGTGGGGCAGTCGGGGTCCGAGAGGAAACACTCGGACAGGGTAGACGCCGCGACGGGGTCCGCGCCGGGTCTAGCCAGGATCAGCGACGCCCAGGTCAGGCGCAGGAGCCGGACCCCAACAGGGCGAGCCCCTTGAGGTCTCCTGGGCCGAAGTCCGAGCGGCCGACGTTCTCGGCGTACATCAACTCGCTGCTGTCCTCGACGTGGTCCAGCCCCAGCAGGTGGCCGAACTCGTGCATCACGATCGCCTGTTGTTGCCGACGGCCGGCCGGGGCGGACTCCAGGCTGTCGAAGGCATCGGCGTCCAACACGATCGTGCCCGCGACGTACTTGCTCCGGCCGTTGACCGTTCGCTTCACCGGACCCCCGAGTCCCGCAACGTTGCCCTCGAGCCGCGGGACCTCCTCCGCGGTGGCCCATCCGATGAGGACCTGGTTGGGGCCCGGATCACGGTTGGAGAAGTTCCGGTCCGTCGTGGTCCCCTGATAGCTCAGCGAGAGTCCCGAGGCCTCGCTCACCTCGGCGGCCGAATCCTTGACCAGATTCGCCCAGTCGTCGGGGGCCTGAGCCGAGTTGACGACGTACCGGATGGGTTCGCAGGGGCTCCAGGTCACCGGCTTGTCCGAGCCCTGGAGAGTTTCGAAGAACTCATAGCTCCCCTCGCCGCCCGGCGCCACGGCGTCGATGATCCGGTCGTCGATGCCGAGCACCCCCCGGAAGGCGTTGCCGCCTGTGCCGCCGTCGAAGAGCAGCACGACCACGGTGACCACGAGCGCCAACAATCCGGCCAGGTAGGAGCGGGACCGGTCGTTCAGGGTTCGCTGCTTCGGGGCGTCGTACGCCGCAGGGGTGTGGCCGTGCAGGGGGTAGTAGCGCTGCGGATCGCGACCGAGCGGCTCGACCTCCTCATGACCCGGCGCCGTCTCGATTCGACGCAGATCCTCCTCGAGTTGGCGGCGCCACTCGCGCTGGGTGCGCTCGAGCTCGCGCTCACGTGACCCCCGACCGAATAACCCCACGCCCCCATGTTCCCTGCCGCGACCAAAGCGCGCGCCCGAACCGGTTGTCGGGTCTGGAGGAACTAGGGTCGCGGCGTGGTGTGGAACCGGTTCGTCGAGGGCGACAACCTCGATGTCCTGGCGTCCATGGACCCCGGGAGCGTCGACCTCATCTACATCGACCCGCCGTACAACACCGGGAACGACTTCGCCTATCGCGACAACACCGGAGGCGCACCCGGTCCGGCCCGGCATTCGGCCTGGGTGGAGATGATGCGCCCCAGGCTGGTGGCCGCCCACCGGGTGTTGGGCCAGACCGGAGCCATCTTCGTCAGCATCGACGACATCGAGGCCGCTCACCTGCGGCTGCTGATGGACGAGGTCTTCGGCGAGACCTCGCGACTGGCCCAGATCGTGGTGAATCTGAACCCCAAGGGACGCCAACTCGGCGGGGGATTCGCCACCAGCCACGAGTACGTCCTGGCCTACGCGAAAGATCCCGCGGCCTGTGTGCTGGACGCCAGCACCACCGACACGGTCGATCCCGCGGACTTCCCGTTGATTGCCCCCGACGGCCGCCAGTTCCGACACCTACCGCTGCGCAACACGAACAAGAAGTTCAACCCCGTCACCGCCCGGACGCTGCACTTCCCCGTATGGGGATCGCCAGATTCGGGGGAGGTGCGCACGACACCCTTCGAGGGGGCCGTCGAGGTCTCCCCGATCTTCGGCGACGGGACCCCGGCGGTCTGGCGGTGGAGCCGACCGCGCATCGAGGAGCGCCCCGACGACCTGGTCTGCCGGTGGGTCCGCGGCGTCCGGGGTGATCGGGTGGACGTGTTCCAACGAGACTGGCTGCACCCGGGCCGGCGGAAGAAGCTGCGCACGATCTGGTTGGCCGAGGAGATCGGGTCGACCGACACCGCGGTGGCCGAGTTGAAGGCCCTGGTCGGCCATGTCTTCGAATCGCCCAAACCGACCGGACTCGTACGCCGCATCCTCGCCACCATGCCCCCCGATGCCCGCGTCCTGGACTTCTTCGCCGGGTCCGGCACGACGGGTCACGCCGTGGCGCTGCTCAACGTCGAGGACGGGGGCACCCGCACCTGCGTCTCGGTCAACGTCGCCGAGCCGACCCGACGCGGCTCGAACGCCGACCTCGCTGGTCTCGCGACGGTCGCCGACATCACCCGGGCCCGCCTTCGGGCCGTGGATGCCTCCGTGGGGGGAGGGTTCGAGGAGGGTTTTGAGGAACGCGACGCAATAAGCGCCACCTGAAGGGCCAAGGAGGCGCCTTTTGCGTCACGAAGCGACGCGGAGGCGCCTCAGCTCGCGCTGAGCCACCCGCTCCGCCAAGGGGCGAGGCGAGACGAACCAGTGCGGAGGCTCGAGCGTCCACTGTGGCTGGTAGCGACGGGCACGGGATCGCGCGGCTTCCATGCGAGCCACGATCCGATCGGGCTGATAGACGTCGGCGCCGACCACCGCGACGTACTCGAGACCCGCGCCCCGGAAGTCGCTTTCTCGACGGATGTCTTGGGTATGTCGTTGACGCGACCGGTGCTCGGCCCCGTCGTACTCCCCGATGATCCCGAGATGAGGATCGAGGAGGTCAGGGGTCCCGAGCAGCCGACCCGACAGGCCGAAGACGGCCTGATTGCACAAGGGCCGAGGCCAACCCGCTGACCGCTCCCACACCAGGCGAAACCGTGTCTCCATCGGTGACCGGCTGTCCTCGACCGCCATCCCGAGGGCCACGAGGTACTGGTCGCCACCACGACTTCGACGGAGAAAGTGACCGAAGCGTTCGATGGTCGTCAGCTCGGCGGCAAGCGTCATGTCGATGGCGATCACCTGCTCGACCAGGTCATCGATGGAGCGAAGCTCATCGAGCAGAGCCCGATCGGGGGAGGTGCAACGGACGCCCCACAGGGTGACCACCTCGTGCGCCTCCAGGCGGTGACGCGTGTGGGTCGTGGCGGGATTGGGTCGGAGTCCGTCGTTCGCGAGCGACAGCGGAACGGGAAGTCTGGTGGTGCCGTTCCCAGCGACGCCATCGAAGAACTGAGCGCCGTGCATCCGCAGCGAGGACCACCCCGTCACGGCACCTGAGCGCAGGCGCATCGATTGTTCGAGGATGCGTTGCTCGGGAAGGTGGGGGTCCACGTGACTGGGCACGTAGAAGCCGTGGCTCGTCTGTCGCCACCTCGAGCGCCTGGCCGAGCTTCTGGTCGGGCCCGCGACCCCTGAGTTGTCGAGTCGCACCGGCCGGGTCAGGGCCGGGGGGTGGCTGATGATCGGATCCCAACGATGCATGGATCTCTTATCTCGCGGTCCGACGTACGTCGCAAGGACGTGCCACGCGACCTGTGGACAACCCAGATTGTCGTGCTGCGAAAAGCGCCTCGAAGTGCGTGAACGGGGCGCTTTTCGCGCCACGAATCAGATCCCGGCGGCCTTCTCCAACGCCTTGACCTCGTCGTCGAGGAAACCCAGCAGGCGCTGCAGGTGGGGGACGGTACGCCGACACCCGGTGAGGCCGAAGGCCATTTGGCCGTCGTAGGAGCTGCAGGTGATGTTGAGGGCCATCCCGTTGATCGGGATCGACAAGGGATAGGACCCCATGAGTTGCGCGCCGTTCCAGTAGTGGGTGGTGCGCGGGCCGGGGACGTTGCTGATGATCAGGTTGTACGGCGGCCGCATGATCCCCTGCATTTTCAGCAGCGGGCCGAGGATCGCCGGGGCCTGCCCGATGGCGCTCATCGCCATGATCTGTAACGGGGTCATCGTCGACAGGGCGTCCTTGCCGTCCTTCATCGACTTGTGGATGGTCGAGAGTCGTTTGCCCGGATCGTGGAGATCGGTGGCCAGTTGCACCATCACCGACCCGACGGCGTTGCCGCCCTCGGCAGAGGCGATCTGGGACTGCTTGGCGTTCAATCCCACCGGCACCATCGCGACCAACGGCGCCGAGGGGAGTGCGTCGAGTTCCAGCAAGTAGGTCCGCATGGCGCCCGAGCACATGGCCAGGACGACGTCGTTGAGGGTGGTCCCGGTGGACTTGCCGATCCGACGCAGCCGCTCGATGGGCCAGTCGTCGGCCGCGAAGCGGCGTGATCCGGTGATGTTCTCGTTCAGCAGGGTCCGAGGCGCGTAGAGCGAGAGGGCGGAGGTCTCGTTGCGCAGCCCCTTGGAGATCGTCTTGACCAGGGCGCCCGGCATACCAGCCGCCTCCGCGCTGATGCCGTACGCCGTGCGTAGGGCCGAGATGGGAACGGCGGCGAGGTTTCTCTCCGCCTGCTCGACGGCCTTGGTCACCTTCGCCGGCCCCCGCGCGCCCCACGGGGCGGGCATGTTGCGCTTGTCGGGGTCGGTGCTGAGCGAACTCTGGAGCAGCCGTGAGGCGGAGATTCCGTCGACCAGACCGTGGTGCATCTTGGTGTAGAGCGCCACGCGGCCGTCGCGCAGGCCCTCGATGACCGTGGCTTCCCACAAGGGTCGCTCCCAGGCCAGGCGGGTGCTGTGCAGGCGGGAGCAGAGCTCCAACAACTCACGGACCCGCCCCGGCTTGGGCAGGCCGCTATGGCGGACGTGGTGTTCGACGTCGAACTGCTCGTCGGGACGCCAGACCAACTGCCCGCCCGTCTTGACCGACCGGTGTGGGGTCTTGAGGAAGAGCGGAGCGATCTCCTCGGTGTCCCGCATCGACTCGTACATCTCGCGGACGTAGTTGCGTCCGGCCCCCTCGGGTTTCTTGAACAGCTGAAGGCCGCCGACGTGCATCGGCATGTTGCGGCTCTCGGTGAGCAGGAATGCGGCCGAGGTGGGATCGATCGGTGTGACCACGAGAAAAGCCCTTCGTCGGGGAGCTGAGGGGTCGATCTTCGCTCGCCGTGACCCAGGCCACAAGCATGGCCCCAGTGGGCGGGACGATCAGCCCAGCGAGGCCCGCAGTTCGGCGACCACGGAATCGACCACTGCGATCAGGTCACCACCCGTGCTCGCGGCGACGGCACGCTGGCGACGGTAGGACGGTCCGCGCTCCACCAGGTCCAGGACCGAGGCCAACTCGGCGGCACAACCCAATCGCTCCGCCAGGGGCGCCAGTCGCTCGACCTCGTCACGCAGGTCGTCGGTGATCAGGCGCTCCTCGCCCTCCCCGTCGACGATGACGATCGCATCGAGGCCGTAGCGCGCCGCCCGCCACTTGTTCTCCTGCACGTGCCAGGGCGCCATCGTGGAAAGGCGCTCGCCGGCGGCCATCCGCTCGTCGAGGTCGACGACCAGGCACTGGGTCAGCGCGACCACAGCCGCGAGATCCTCGAAGGAGGACAGGCCATCACAGATGCGGTTCTCGAGGGTGCCCAGGTGCGGTGCGGGGCGCAGGTCCCATCGGATCTCGTTGAGCTCGTCGATCACGCCGGTCTTCAGCAGGTCGGCGGCGTACCGCTCGTAGTCGCTCCATTCCTCGAAGTGGAACGGCAGCCCTGCGGTGGGCAGTTGTTGGAACATCAGGGCGCGCGTCGAGGCGTAGCCGGTGTCGTGGTGACCCCAGATGGGGGAGGAGGCCGACAGGGCCTGGAAGTGGGGGTAGTAGCGAAGCAGCGCCGTCTGTACGTTCAGCACCCGGGACTTCTCGGGCATCCCGACGTGGACGTGGACACCCCAGATGAGCATCTGCCGACCCCACCACTGGGTGCGGTTGATCAGCTCGGCGTACCGGTCCCCGGCGCTGAGTTCCTGCTGGGTCCAGGACGCGAACGGGTGCGTGCCGGCGCCGTAGAGATCGAGGCCCAACGCTTCCCCAGCCGGTACGACGACCTCGAGCGTCCGGCGCAGGTCCGCCATGGCGTCGCCCACGGTGGGGCAGATGCCGGTGACGATCTCGATGGTGTTGCGCAGCAACTCCTCGTGAACCCGGCTCGGGTCATCCAACTTCGGCTTGGCTCGGGCGAAGAGGTGCGATGCGTCGTTGCGCAGATCGCGGGTCATCCGGTCGACGAGGGCGAACTCCCACTCGACGCCGAGGGTGGGTGCTGCGGAAGGGGTGAATTCGATCCGCACAGGAGTCAGCCAAGCACAGTCACCCGGTCGAGGAACGATTGTGCTCGCCCGTCGAACGGTGCCTGGGCCTCCGCGAGGTCGCGTTGCAGGGTGGCGGCGCGGTTCTGGGTGCGGTCGACGACGTTCTGTGGATAGTCGAGTTGGACGCGGTGCCGCTCGAACTCGTCGACGTCGTCGAGGTAGATCGACCCGTCGCTTCGTCGGATGACGTCCAGGTCCAGGTCGACCAGCCGGGCCGTGGTTCCCTCCCAGACGGTCGGGGTGGCGAGGTCGACGTACACGTCGGCCCAGATGCCCGGCGCGTGAAAGGTCATCGCGCACCAGTCGTCGTGGGGGAGCAGGGTCACCGAATCCACCGGGCTGTCGATGGCCAGGCCCGGGCGCCAGTGGTGGGTGCCGGTCGGGAACCCGACCCACACCCCGAGGTCGTCAGCCCCGAGGTACTGCCCGGGGTGGACCCAGTGAGCGGCGCCACCCCACTTGGTGGTCTCGATCCGGATGGGGTCGCCGAGGACGAAGCTCATCGGGTCAGGGTCTCACCCCGGCGCTGGTTGAGGTGTGAAGGCCGCCAGGCATGGCGACGGCGGTGGTTGAGGTGTGAAGGCCGCCAGGGTGGATTCAAGCGGTCGGCGCAACACCGGGGTTGTTGTTGTGGTTGAAGAGTAGTTCTTGCAGGGCTTCGGCGGGGGTCTTGAAGCCGAGGGTTTTGCGGGG